>JANLTP010000117.1:0-2082 GCA_031363055.1 Burkholderiales bacterium
TCTCGCGATAATCAGTTTTGGTGAGCAACAGCCCGTCAATATTGAGCACACGAATTCGAGTGGACTCGACCGTGATCTCTCGTACGAACGCTTGCACGCTCTCATAAGTTTCGCCGTTGGCGGCGAACAGCAGGTCGACGATCAAATCATCCGCGACACGAATGTTTTCGATCTCCTGGCCACTTTGCTCAAACCAAGCGGCGTCGAGCTCGGCCGAGGACACGAGAAAACTCATAGCCCGCTTGAGTCGTTCGCCGTTCTCGCGACTTGCAGGCAGCAATAGATCGACATCTTCCGTGGCGCGAAGAAATCCATTCAATCGTACTGCCTGTCCACCGACCAGAACGTACGCGACACCCTCTTCATGGAATCGCGCCAACAATTTGAGCAATAGATCATCGGGCGTCATTCCGCGTTGAGCCTGCGAGCGATCTCAACGGCGCGAGCCGCGTCCCATCGGGCGAAATCTGCGAAAGTGCCACGGGTAACACCGCGCGGGTGTTTGAGATTCGCCGACCGTAACATCGCATCCAACACGCGCCCGCGTCGGTAGGCTTCTTGTGGATTCAATTCGAAGGCCGAATGGTCGATCTTAGGCCCAACGATTTTCACTTAATCAGCGCTCCCAGTAGATACCGCAATTACTCTACACCGTTTTTGACACCGTTTTGGATTCTCAGCGGCACACTCGCAGTCAGCATTTGCGACGCAACGGCCGGGTTATCCGAGTCGGTCACCATAACAAAGCTGACTCGTCCTGCTGCTACGGTAGCCACCAAGCCTTCGACTTTGGGCGCACCGGCCAATGCATACTGAGCGACCACTTGATACGCGTTATCGATGAGCGCAATGGTACTGGCCAGACACGGGCCATCAGCAAAACTGTTGTCCGTATTTTCTGCAGCGGCACTCACCGCCCATAGATCATCACTCACGGCGGCGGCATCGGTCACGCCGAGCGGAACACCATCGACGGCGCCCAGATCAATCAGGGCTATACGGGCCACCGGCGGCGGCTCCGCAAGCTCGCCGGTAAACCATTGCATCAAGGCGGGCCAGCCATATTCAATACACGCGTTGCGGGGATCACCGGTATTGGCACGTTGTAGCAATCGAAAGGCGTTGCCCGACACCAGGCCGCCCTCGATGTTCAGATCGGAAAATTCGAGTCGCAGCGGCGCATACCAACGGGACAAGTCAAGCGGCATCAAAGCGGCGATCGAGCCATCCATCGCCAGTGTGAGCAACAGGCCTTTCTCGCGAGTCCCGCGTTTCGAGCCAGAGCCCAGCGCCAGCAGCGCGCCGTTAGGAAAACCCGGCCAACGCGAGTCCGGCGCAATGGATACTAAAACCTCCAGATCGGCCTTCAGTGCTTTGCGCTCTGCTTTTTCATCGGGCAGATTGCCAGCGAACAGCCGGACCAGTGTCACGGGGCTATCGGGCTCCGTTCCAAAGACCGCGAGGTGATGCTCATCATCGGCGACGACGTAACACAGCCTGTTTAAAATAACGAGACCGCTGGCAGCGGTCAGATGCGGCTCTCCGCGCGGATGTGATTGTGGGCTGATCAAAAGATCACGAAGTTGTTGGGTAATGAGTACGGCCATAACGCTCAACAGTATCACAGCGAAAAGGCCAGTCCTCGGACGGTACTCTTGAGATGGGCGAGTGGGTCGAAGTTAAGGTGGGAGACTGGGTCGATACTGATTTTCGAGGAATTCTGAATTGAACTCAAAGCAAGCACTTGATTGGATCGCGCGTCTGGCGAATGCGCGCGATTCAGCGACCCGAATCTCGGATCATGATCGCTACCCGGTTCCGAACGACGCAGCCGAAGGCTATCAACTCGCATTCGCCGTCACAGACCGGCTGACCAGGGAACCACTGGCCTGGCAACCCTTGGGTTGGAAGATCGCTGGCACTACCGAACAGGTGCGCCGAAAGCTCGGTATCGAAGATCCGATTTACGGTCGCACCTGGCGTCGCTTTGCATTCGACTCACCGACTCGCTTCGAACACAAGCAATTGCTCGATCCCTTGGTCGAATGCGAGTTTTTCGTCACCCTGGGATCGTCGCTGCCG
>JANLTP010000024.1:0-69292 GCA_031363055.1 Burkholderiales bacterium
CTGATCGCGTCGCGTGATCGAAGCGCCGTCAAAGTCGAAGCGCCATCAAAGTCTAATCATGTTTTCCACCCTGCGGCAGAGGCGTTGCCAAGGCATCATATGCATGATCTTTTGAATGGCCGCAATGGCCCCAATGGCCGCAATGGACGGACACGGGCTTGAATGATCACAAGTGTGATGTGACCAAGCGGCACGCCAATGGGGTCACGGCTCGCTGATATGCTGCTGACTACAACGATAGTGAATGGGGACTAAGACCATGGCTAGCGCAGAGTTTGAGGCGTTCTTGAAGACACTGAAGGAAAACCTGAAGTCCAGCCATAGCTCGGTGGCGGAGGCTCGCGCTGGCTGGGAGGCAACCGCCGCCAGCTTTCCTCCGGCACCCGACCTGAGCTACCAGGCCGAGGTTGCCGACGGCGTGTCGGTGGAATGGGTTGCGGCCCCCGGCGCTGATCCCGCGCGAGTGATTTTGTACCTCCACGGTGGCGGCTATGTCTTGGGCTCAATTCCGAGCTACCGTGAATTTGCCGGCCGGATTTCGCGGGCGTCGCAGGCGCGTGTTCTTCTGGTGGGCTATCGCCTTGCGCCCGAACATCGTTTTCCGGCAGCGGTCGACGATTCGCTGGCAGCGTGTCGATGGTTGTCGAAGAAGCTCGGCAATCTTCGGCGAGTGGTCATCGCAGGGGATTCGGCGGGCGGTGGCTTGGTGCTCGCCGTCATGGTCGCTCTGCGCGACGCCGGAGAAGAACTGCCGTCGGCAGCCGTCTGCATCTCGCCGTCCACGGACTTAGCCAAAACAGGTGAATCGATTCGAACACGAGCGCACCTGGATCCGATCGTTCAACTGCCCAGCACAATCGCCCATGCGCAGCGCTATCTTGGCGAGGGCGGCGATTCGACGCACCCACTGGCGTCGCCCCTATACGCTCGACTGGAGGGGTTGCCGCCGACCCTGATCATGGTGGGCACGCACGAGATCCTTCACGACGATTCGACTCGTTTTGCAGAGAAGGCACTTCGCGAAGGCGTCAATGTCACGCTGGAGATTGCGCAGGATATGGTGCACATATGGCCTTTCTTTGCGGCAGTGCTACCCGAAGGCCGCGAGGCCGTCGAGAGAATCGGTCGCTACGTTCAGCAACACACCTGAGAACGCGTCACGCTCATTATTTCCCCGAAGGAGAAGAGTTGTTATGCACATGACCGAAGAACGGCGGATGATTCAGTCGGCGGCTCGCGAGTTCGCCATGAAGGAAGTTCTGCCAGTAGCCAACAAGCTCGATCCAATCAAGGGCGACATCCCGATGGAGTTGCGCGACAAACTGGCGCAGATGGGTTATTTCGGCATCATGATTCCCGAGGAGTACGGCGGCTTGGGGCTGGGCAGCTTCGAGTACTGTCTGATCACCGAGGAGTTGGCGCGCGCCTGGATGAGCGTGTCCTCAATCATTGCGCGAACCAACACCATTCCCGGCATCGGCAAGATGTCGAAAGCGATGAAGGCCGAGTTCCTGCCCAAGGCCGCGCGCGGCGAGTGGATCGGCGCGCTGGCGATGTCGGAGCCTGGCACCGGATCGGATCTGTCCAGCCTGTCGTGCCGCGCCAAGCGCGATGGTGACTCGTGGCTGATCACCGGAAACAAGTACTGGTGCACGTTTGCCGATGCCGCCGACTACATCGTCGTCGTAGCTCGTACCAGCCCGGCGCCAGAGGGCAAAAAACATCGCGGCATGTCGGCGTTTCTGGTGCAAAAGAAGCGCGGCGAATTCCCGCGCGGTTTGCAAGGCTCATCGATCCCGAAAATCGGCTACTTTGGCATGAAAACCTACGAACTGGCGTTCGATGAGTTGCGGGTGCCGGCCGACGCACTGCTGGGCGAGGAGGGCGACGGCTTCTACCTGTTCACCTCAACCATGGAATGCGCGCGGGCCCACACGGCTGCCCGCTCGATTGGTTGCGCGCGCGGCGCGCTCGAGGACTCAATTGCGTACGCGGAGGAGCGTGTGCAGTTCGGCGCGCCGATCTCGAAACTGCAGGCAATCCGCTTCAAGATTGCCACCATGGCCACCGAGATCGAAGCCGCGCGACAGTTGAACTACTTCGTCTGCACACAAATCGACGCCGGCGGGCGCTGCGACCTGGAAGCTTCGATGTCCAAGCTGTTTGCCTCCGAGATGTCCGAGCGAGTCACCAGCGAGGGTCTGCAGATTCATGGTGGCGCGGGCTACACGACCCTGCACGCCGTCGAGCGCTACTGGCGTGATGCGCGGCTGACCAAGATCTTCGAGGGCACTTCGGAAATTCAGCAGCGCATTATTTCCGATCGACTGTTAGGTCGATGACCTGCCGGTCCGTTAACACACTTGGCCAGTACTTCACTTGAATAAGGACCCCTCATGAACCGTCCCCGCCGCGCCCGGCGCGTCCAATTGTCGACCCCCGGCTCCTCCGAAAAGATGATCCTGAAAGCAGCCGCCAGCAACGCCGATCACGTCTTCCTCGACCTCGAGGACGCGTGTGCGCCCAATCAAAAGGTGGCCGCGCGCAAGAAGATCGTCGAAGCACTCAATACACTTGACTGGGGCACGAAGGTACGCTGCGTTCGAATCAATGATCTGTCGACCGAGTATGCCTACGAAGACATTATCGAGGTCGTCGAGGGGGCGGGTGCCAACCTCGACACGATCATGATGACCAAGGTCAAGGCGCCATCCGACATCCTGTTTGCCGACACGCTGTTGACGATGATGGAAAAGAAATTAAAGCTCAAGCGCCGCATCGGCCTCGAAGCGTTGATCGAGGAGGTCGAGGGCATGCAGCAGGTCGATGCGATTGCGCGATCGACCGACCGCCTCGAGTGCCTGATCTTCGGCATGGGTGACTTCTCGGCGTCGATGGGCCTGAGCCTCGAGGCCGCCATTGGCGAGACCGGCGGTTATCCGGGCGATATCTGGCACTACGCGCGCTTCCGTCTGGTGATGGCCTGCCGGGCCGCCGGTATCGATCCAGTCGATGGCCCCTATGCCGATTTCCGCAACGATGCCGGCTTCCTGGAGGAATGCCGGCGCGCGGGCATGCTCGGCTGTGTCGGCAAATGGGCCATCCATCCGAATCAGATTTCGTTGGCGATCCAGGCGTTCAGTCCGGACCCCATCAAGGTTGCCAACGCCCGCAAGCTGGTGGCCGCCTATGCCCAGGCGGAAGCGGAAGGTCTGGGCGCGGTCCGCTTCGACGGCGTGATGATCGACGTCGCCACCGTGCGTTTGGTGCGCAACACGGTGCTGGCGAAGGCGGAGCTTTATGGGATGTAGACTTTTCCTCGGCTATTACTTGATTCTGCGCGACGATGATCACTCTACTAGGGTGGATATTTTCGAGCTGTATGAATCGCGCTCAAGACGTGAACCGTGTCGCCATCGATCGAAAGAACGACAACAAACGGAAGACGCTCAATGACGTATTCACGTGTGCCGTCCACCCGACCAGGGCGAGTACGGTTTGGAAATGTTTTGAGTTGAGCTACCTGCGTCCGAATTCGAGTGTAGATGCTCTCGGCAAGCGCAGGGCTTACCTGTTCAAAGTAATAGACAAGGATGTTTTCAAGGTCTTGTTCGGCACTCGATGACCATAGGACAACAGCCATAATGCATGATTAGATTGATACAGGTTTCTTTGCTCGGGTTTGAAGGCGCTCCCAAACACGATCCATCGCGGTTTCGTGTTCAGTCAAGGAAGCTGTTCCAGCCTTCAGGCTCGATAAACTTTGATTCACCTTCCCCGCAAACCAGTCGTCGTAGCCCGCTTCTTTTTCCATAAACATTTCTGGGATGAGCGTATCAGCGGCGTCTTGAATTGAGATGACGAAGCCGACCGGACGATTATTTTTCGTGAGCATTACTGGCTCGCGTTGCATGGTGTCGAGCATTTCACCAAAGTGCGTTTTCGCGTCTTTTGCCGTCATTGTCTTCATGTGCGCCAATAAAGTGATTACTATAATCATAATAACTATTTTCATGGTAAAAGAAAACGGAAATGATTGACTTCAGCCTCTTGTCGCGGTCCGCTTCGACGGCGTGATGATCAACGTGGCCACCGTCCGCTTAGTGCGTAACACGATGCTGGCAACGGCGCAGCCTTACGGGATGTAAATCTTCCGTTGGGACTTATAAGTTTTACGCGAGGATGATGTCACCCAAGTCCGCTCATTCATTAAAATCACGGCATTGACCAAACTAAAATCCGATTTTAATATGGTCAGATGTACCAGCCGCGCAAACTGGCCAAAGCCTTCCGACAGGCCCTCGCCAATTTCCCCGCCGTTTTATTGACCGGTCCCAGGCAGTCGGGCAAGACCACGTTTCTGCGACAAGAGGCGGGCGAACGTGTTGAGTATCTAAGTTTCGACGATCCTCTGGAGCGTGAGTTTGCGACCAACGATCCGGTTGGATTTCTGGACCGATTCAGGAAACGGCCGGTCATCCTTGACGAAATTCAATACGTCCCAACCTTGCTCTCGCATCTTAAGATTCGTATCGACGCCGAGCCGGCGCGCTGTGGCAGGTGGTTGCTCACCGGCTCGCAACAGTTCGGCCTGATGCGCGATGTCAGCGAATCGCTGGCGGGGCGTATAGCGATCTTGGAACTGCCGCCGTTTTCGCAGTCCGAATTGCCCCGTGCGCAGTTGGACAAAGTCCTGTGGAATGGTGGGTATCCCATTCCCGCCCTGCATCCAGGACGCCGCGATTTATGGATGCGAAGTTACGTATCGACCTACATCGAGCGAGACGTTCGCCAGATTCGCAATATTCCGGACCTGCGAGCCTTTAATCAGTTTCTGAATCTGGCCGCCACCCGGCACGGGCAGGAGTTCCATGCGGCCAACCTGTCACGCGCTCTCGGCCTGTCGCAACCGACCGTGAAGTCATGGAGCGGCGTGCTCGAGGCGTCCTACATTTCGCATTTCCTGCCGCCTTGGTTTCGCAACTACGGCAAGCGGATCGTCAAGTCACCCAAGATCTATTTCTACGATTCGGCGCTGGTGGCTTTGCTGACTCGTCAGCCGGATGCAGCTGCAGCGCTCGCCGGCTCGATGGGTGGATTCCTGCTCGAAGGTTGGGTGGTCAGCGAAGCTGCCAAAGCCTTCATGTCGCTGGGCCGCAAGCCCGAGCTTTACTTCTGGCGCTCGCATGACGGCATGGAAGTCGACCTGCTCATCGTTATCAACGGTAAGCTGCAGCCGGTGGAAATCAAGCTGACCGCAACCCCTGGCACCGGCCATCTTGAGCCGCTCAATCGGTTTATGGCGCTCACCGGTGACGAAACCACGGGCCGAGGCGTCCTGGTCTGCCAAACCCCCAGGGAGCGGGCGATGCCCAATGGTCACATCGCCGTGCCATGGAAGGCATTTCCCGGCTGGTTGGCCGAGCAGCTCAAATAATCTTCTCCTAAAGTTTCACATTTGCCTGTTTGACGATGCGTCCCCACTTTTCGAACTCGGCGAGTGCATAGGCTTTGGCTAATTGCGGCGAAGTATTGGGCGTCACTTCGATACCGTTGTGCATGAGCTTCTCCTTGATCTCGGGCTGTTGCATGATCTTGACCAACTGCGCCGCCAGTTTCTGCCGGATGTCAGCCGGCGTGTCGCGCGGCGCCACAAACATCGCCCAGGTCACGGCCTCGAATCCCGGGTAGTACTGCGCAACCGTGGGAATCTCGGGTAGCTGCGAGTAGCGCGCCAGCGAAGTGACCGCGAGTGCGCGCAGGCGCCCGCTACGAATGTGATTCAACGAAGCCGAGGTGGTTTCGAACAAGGTATCGATCACGCCACCGATCAAATCTGCCAGCGCGGGCGCAGAACCTTTGTACGGGACGTGTCTGATATTGACGCCCGAGATCACCTTCAGCATTTCAAGCGCCAGGTGATTGGTCACGCCGTTGCCGCCCGACCCGCACGTCAGATCGCGCTGACCTGCAAGCGTCACGATTTCGGGCAACGATTTGGCCGGAAAGTCCGGTCGGACCACCACGATCAACGGCGACAACCCGACCAGCGCGATCGGGTCGAGATCCTTCATCGCGTCGAAGGACAGGTTGGCGTAGAGATGTGGCGCCACGGTCAGCGGTCCACTCGACGACAGCAGCAGGGTGTATCCATCGGCAGGGGCGCGAGCCACTTCAGCGGCGGCGATGGTTGCGCCAGCGCCGGGTTTGTTCTCCACCACGAATGGTTGACCCAACGACTTCTGCAGCTCACCGGCATAAATTCGCGCGGCGGTATCGCTGCCTTGACCTGGGGGGAATCCCACCATGACCTTCACTGGCTTGTTCGGCCACGCGCTGGCACCGGATTGCGCCAGCGTCGGTTGTGCCGAGAAGATCAGGGCCGATGACAGAAAGTATCTGCGTGCGTTCATGTACGGATTACATCAACAAGAACCGCAAGCGGCAATAGATTCACGTCCGTACCGATTCGACATCATGGATGTGATGTTGCGCGAAGCTGAGGCATCGTTTCTTGTCAACGCGTGAAGTCGAACGCAATAATGCCCTCAACTTCGGATAGCCCCATGCGACTGGCCGAAGTAAAACCCAATAGCGATCGGGAAAAACTTGCACCGCATTGCCGTCATCGACGATTTTCAAAACGTTTCACAGCGCTTCGGTGATTGGGCCGGGCTGCAATCGATCGCGACGGTAACGGTGTTCAACGATCATCTGATCGACGAAGACGCTCTGGTTCAGCGGCTGCGCTCATTCGACGTGTTGTGCGTCATGCACGAGCGAACGCCACTGACGCGCAACTTGCTGCAACGGTTGCCGCAGTTGCGCATGATTGCCACCACCGGTAACCCGAACGCGGCGATCGACCTCGAAGCGGCGCAAGCGCTGGGCATCACCGTCTGTGGCACCGCGAGTTCAGTGACCTCCGCCGCCAAACTCACTTGGGCGCTTGTCCTGGCGTTGGTGCGAAATCTACCGGCCGAAACGACCTCGTTCCGGCAAGGTGGGTGGCAGGTGTCAATGGGCGGTGATCTGCACGGCAAGACCCTGGGCGTGATCGGCCTTGGTTACTCCGGCTCCCGGGTCGCGCGCTACGGCCTGGCCTTCGGCATGCGCGTCATCGCCTGGAGTCAGAATATGACGCCGGAGTTTGCTGCCCGACATGACGCGATCTACGCTTCCAAGGACGAGTTGTTCAGCGCCAGCGATATCGTGTCGATTCATGTGCGGCTGTCGGATCGCACTCGCGGCCTGGTGGGCGCGCGCGAGCTGGCGCTGATGAAGCCTCGGTCCTATTTGATCAACACCGCCCGGGGGCCGATCGTCGAAGAGGCGGCGTTGCTGGATGCCTTGCAACAGCGGCTGATCGCCGGCGCAGCCGTCGACGTGTTTGACTCCGAACCATTGGCCGCAGACCACCCGTTCCGGCAACTGCCGAATTTTATCGGCACGGCACACATCGGCTACGTCACCGAAGGCGCTTACGAGTTGTACTACGGCGAATCGGTTGAAAACATTCGGGCCTGGATAAGCGGTCAGCCGATCCGCGTGATGACGGCCGAGAAGCGTTAAGAACCAAGGGTAAGGCATCAGGGGTAGGGCGATAGGGCTAAAGCGCGAACGGTAGGGCGCCAGGGGTAGGCCGCTAGCGGCTCCTCGAAGCAATCGCTTCATGCAGGGTCAGCAAACGCTGCGATTGCTCGAGGTGTAGCCGCTCGACCATACGTCCCGCCAGGTTGATGACACCCGCACCCGCGTTTTGCGGCAAGTCGAATGCAGCGACGATTTCGCGGGCCTGTGCGATCGCCGGCTCGGGCGGTGTGAACAAACGGTTAGCCGGCGCGATCTGGCTGGGATGTATCAAGGTCTTGCCGTCAAAGGCCATCTTCACTGACTGGCGCGCCTCGGCCTCGAAACCGGCGTGGTCTGAGAAGTCATTCCACACGCCATCGAGCACACAGATACCGCGTCGTTTGGCCACCAGAACGATATTCATAAGCCAAGGCAGCAAGTAACGGCGCTCATCGCCACTGTCCACGCCAGTCTCTTTGGAGATGTCGTTAGTACCGACTACCAGACAGTCGAGTTGGGGTGAGAGCGTTAACCCGTATGCCACCACTTCGTCCAAGCTCAGCAGACCCGCAGTGGTTTCGACCATGGCCCAGATTTGGAGGGCTTCACCCAGGCCCGCTGAAGTCAACTCGGCAGCGATCGTGCTCAGGTCCGAGGGGCTCGAAACCTTCGGCACGAGTACCGCATCGGGACGGCAACGCGTCACGGCGGCCAGGTCGCTGCGCCAGTCTGGTGAATCGATTCCGTTTATGCGGATAACGCTCTCGCGATAACCGAAGCCGCCCGCCGAGAAGGCTTCGACCAAGTACTGACGCGCCTCGTGCTTCTTGGCTGGCGCCACTGCGTCTTCCAGATCGAAGATCACCGCGTCGACGTCCAGATCGATAACCTTGACCATGGCTCTTTGATTGATCGCCGGAACGTAGATGACGGAGCGACGAGGCGGGTGGGGAGCATTACTCATGTTCGGGAGTCCGTGCATATAGCCGTTCAGTTACAAACGTATTGTGCCCGCCACAGCCCTCTGTCCAGACCGTTTGGACGATATGTGACTCATGATGTAACAACTCTGTAGTTTCCGCAGCGAGTTACTATCCAGGCAATCTCACTAATGTTCGGTCAAATTTAATGCCCGCAATCGCAACCCGTTTCGATCTTGAGGATGTCGAGTGGCGACGCGTCACCGACCCGTCGTGTACTGCTTTCAAGGTGGATTTCGAATACAGCCTGTTGGGCTACGACCTTGCAAGCGGTCGACTCGACATGCTGCTTCGATATGGCGACGGCGGTCACTGTCGGCGTCACCGCCACATCGCATCGACGGCAACACTGGTGCTCGAGGGCGAACAGTTTCTGAACGAGATGCGGCCTGACGGCACAACCCGATCGAGCCATCGTCGCAAGGGTGACTATGCCCTGGCCGCCGGCGACGCTTATCCGCACGATGAATGGGGCGGCAAGAACGGCGGAACAATACTGCTGTCAATGTCCGCGCCAGACGGGCTGCTGTTTGAGTATTTCGACGAGAACATGGCGAATCCTTGGACGCTCTCGATTCAGGAGTACGTCGACAGTTGGGACCGCAGAGCCGTCTATGGCGCATCGAAGAACTGAAAATTTCGGGCCGATCGTCGGGCGGCGCCTTCGCGATGAGTCGATATAGCTAAGCAGCGGCGCCCGGGTCGCTACCGAACTAACTGAGCCTACTTCGCGGGGGACCGTCTGAGAGCCTCAAAGTAGCGTGGCGCTGCGCTCATAGCCTTGGATTTTGGTTGGGTCACGCAGACCACGTAGGCCAATCAGGCAGTTGCCCGTCGGCATAGGGGGCCGGCTGTCAGTCGGGTCCGTTATGACTCGACGTCGGCGCAAATTCGGCTGCCAACCGCAGATCCTCAAGCCAGCGCGCATAGGCGTCGGCCCGCTCTTCGGGTTCCAGACGCAGCAGTGCGGAGGGGTGCAATGTGATCAGCACCGGTCGGCCATCAGATCGCTGGCGCCAGCGACCCCGCTCGCTCAGGATCGCTAACGTCTCCCCGAGCAATGAGCGCGCCGCAGTTGCACCCAGTGCCACGATTGCTTCGGGCTGCACCAGCACGATCTCGCGTTCGAGCCAGTCCAGACAGACGGCGGCTTCGCTTTGCGCCGGGGTCTTGTGAATCCGTCGCTTGCCGCGCAGCTCATACTTGAAATGTTTGACTGCATTGGTCACGAAGACATGCTCGCGCGCCCAGCCAAGTTCTTTCATGGCGCAATTGAACAGTTGACCGGCCGGACCAACGAACGGCGATCCGCGCAGATCTTCCTGATCGCCCGGCTGCTCGCCGACGAACATCAGGCGCGACGGCATCGGCCCCTCACCAACCACCGATTGGGTCGCCAACTCGCCGATCGGGCAGGCGCGACAGCGGTTGGTGGCCTCACGCATCTCGAAGGCGTTGTTCGGTAGCTGATCAAGACCCGCCAGCGGCGAGGCACGCGCTACCGTTCCTGGCCGCCGCTTGATCGGCTCGCTTGCGTGTTGCTCGAGCATGGCTGAAGTGCGTTCCGGTGCCTGCCGCGAAAGTTCGTCGATCAGCATCGCTTCGGGCAAATTCTTCCAATAACGCTTGGGCATTTCCTTTTGCATCATCTTCATCTTCAAGCGGGCCGGATTAAAAATGTTGCGGTAGTAGGTGAGCCAGAGTGTTTCACCGGCATCGGCGGGCGGCGCCTGATCGCGTGACACACCCGGTCCGAACGTCAGTTGCGTGCCTTGCCATCGCACACAGAGGCGCGGCGTCAGGATCGCCCAGCGCATTTGCGCGAAGCGACGCATGAAAAATGGTGCGGTAGCGGCGACGATATGGTGTTCGGGCTCGAACCAGGCGACGTGCAGTGGCTCGGCCATCGGTGTGTCGTTGTCGCCGCCGACATCGAAGTGCCGGGCCGTCAGCGGATCGACGACAGGATCGCCGACAGGATCGCCGACTGGATCATCAACGGGCCCGTCGATCCGCCGGAACCGCACGAAGGCCTTCATCTTGTGCTGATCGCGGCGTACCGCCTGCGCCATCTGCTGCAGCAGCAGCCAGTCGGCGTCGAGCGGATCGGATCGCAAACGCGCGTCGCGTTGCATGCGCCAGAGCAAACGGTAGAGCAGGGCGAAACGATCGGGGTCGCGATGCAGGATGACAGTTTCGCAAAGGCTCACGAACGCAGACGGTGCGCTGAGTTGGGCAGTGCGCGTCGCATTCGAGGTGGCAGCGCCTGCTGACAGTGCCTTGATTGCCGACGGTGCCTCGAGTTCATTGGCTGCGAATAGATCAGAGTGGTCCGAGCGGCTGGTCTGCCAGACCACCTGCTCCGGCGCAACGCCAGCGCCTGCAAGATCGCGACACGCTTGTCGAAACGCGTCGAGATCGGTTTCACCGGGTAGAGTGATCAGCCGCATGATCGCCGAGTACGCTCTTGAACCACGTCAGCATGAAACACCACGCTACTCGAACAGGCTGGCCTGTTGAGCTGTACGAAGCGGTCGCAGCGTCCGTACCAGTTGTTCGCTGTCGAGCGCGCTGTCCGGCTTGTGGCCGTCGAGCAGTACAAACGGCAACACCTTCTTGAGCGGCACGTGCAGCCGCGCCAGATCGTCGGCGTGCACCCTGCGCTGGCGCCGTGCCTGCAGAATGCGACCGACCGCCTTGACCCCGAGACCCGGCACGCGCAACAGCATTTCTTTCGGGGCACGATTCAGATCGACCGGAAAACGTTCGCGATGTGCGAGCGCCCAAGCCAGCTTCGGATCGATATCAAGATCGAGCATGCCGGCATCGCCAGCGACGATCTCATCATGTTCGAAACCGTAGAACCGCATCAGCCAATCGGCCTGGTAGAGCCGGTGTTCGCGCACCAGCGGTGGCGATTGCAACGGCAGTGCCGAAGAAGAATCCGGAATCGGACTGAATGCCGAATAGTAAACCCGCTTCAGGCGGTAGGCGCCGTACAAATTCGCGCTCGTGTTCAGAATGATGCGGTCGCTCGCGGCGTCGGCGCCGACCATCATTTGTGTGCTCTGGCCGGCCGGCGCGAAGCGCGGCGCCTTGGCGCGCCGCGGCGGCAACGCAGTTTGCGCGCTGGCCGGCACCAGCTTGGCCGCTTGTTTGGCGTCGTCGATGTGTACGGCCAGACGCGCCATCGAGCGGCGGATCGCTGCACCGTCCTTTTCGGGCGCGAGATCGGCCAGACCCTGCACGGTCGGCAACTCGATATTGATGCTCAGGCGGTCCGCAAAACGGCCAGCCCGCTCGAGCAGCTCGGGAGATGCGTCGGGAATCGTCTTCAGATGAATGTAGCCGCGAAAATCGTGATCTTCGCGCAGACAACGGGCGACCTCAACCACTTGTTCCATCGTGTAGTCAGGACTCTGAATAATGCCCGAACTCAGGAACAAACCCTCGATGCAATTGCGCCGATAGAAGTCGAGCGTCAGCGCCACCACCTCGGGCGCCGTGAAGCGCGCACGCGGCACATTGCTCGAAACACGGTTCACGCAGTACAGGCAGTCGTAGACGCAAAAGTTGGTCAACAAGATTTTGAGCAGCGAGATGCAGCGACCGTCGGGCGCATAACTGTGGCAGATGCCCGAGCCCTCGGTCGAGCCAAGCCCGCGCCCGCCGAGCGAGTGGCGCTTGGTGGTGCCACTCGAGGCACACGAGGCATCGTACTTGGCGGCGTCGGCGAGGATCGACAGCTTTTGATCGAGAATCATCACCTTAGTATAGCTGTATGTAAATACAGTCATACGACTAGGGTCTTTTGCTGACTGACTGAAACTTGCGAGGTCTTAGCCGAATTTCAGCCAGCGCTTCTTTCAAGCCGAGAACCCACCCAACGAAGCCCGAACCGCACCAAAATCACGGCGCGCCATCGACACCAAAATGTGCTCGATCACCGCGAAGGTGATAAGGCTCAGCAACAGTTGCAGCACCTTACCCAGGATCGCCCAGGCGGCACCGCTGACGAGATGATTGAATTGCGTGATGAGCGCGCGAGAGTAACAGCGATCGAGCTTAACGATTCCCAAAACGACTTGATCAAAATGGCAATGACTCATTATTTACGCAGCGATAATTTCGAACCGTTAAATCATGTGGAAATGCTTTTCACAATGAGTACGCATCGCTCTGCTTTACAAGCGGACTGATGGTTTTGGCCTTCCGAGGTTCAGCAACCAGACTGCCGCGACGACAATCGCAATCCATATGAGCGCGACACCCAGAAAGTGTTGATCATCGAGCAGATAGGCATTGCATAACCGGGTCGTCGAATCCTGGTAAAGCGTACCGACCACGGCCATCATCGGTAACAGATTGCCAAGAAAGAAGGCTTGAACAACAGTTCCTGCTCGCTGCCACGACAGTCGCATGGCGGCGCCGATGGCGACTAACGAGAGCAGCTTCAATAGCTCGATGCGCCAGTCGGCCAGCGCAAGATCGAGCACGATCGGCACCATCAGTATGGTCAGTGTGATGGCGCTTGCGAAAAGGCCGGCGATGCCTAACTCATTGCATTGTTGTAACGCCACTATCAAACGCCTGAACCGGGTTCCGTCGAGCAAGGAAGGTTCGAGCAGCGCACCGTCGGGCAAGGAGCGTTCAAGGAGCACACTGCCGAGTAGCGCGCCCGCTAGCAACATGCCGTTGTACTGGACCAGCATGTGGGCAGACATGCTGGACTCACTTGCCGACCGCACCGGCGGTAACATCAGCACCATCAGCAAGCCGGCGCCGAGGGCGGATTGATAACCGGCACTGATGGGCCACCTTACGCTGGTTGGTCTCAGAAGTTGGCGTTGCAGCACTTGAGCGATAGCGCATATGCGAGCGCAGCGTCGAGTTCGGTTTCGTCGAAAATGCGCGACAGGCGGCCGTGTTCGTCGATGATCATCAACGCGGCGTTGTGTTCGTAGCCGCCGAATCCATCGGGCACGACGACCACCTTGAATGCTTGCAGCAATCGCCGTAACTCGTGTTGATCGGGTACGCTGGCGAACTGCCAGCGGCGCGGATCTGCCGCCCATCGCAATGCGTACTGTTGCAGTGTTGTCGTGTCGTCATGCTTCGCATCGAAGCTGATCGACAGCAACCTCACGCCCTCCAACTGTTTTACTTCGATCGTGCGCTGCAGTTGTTGGAAGCTGCTGCCGAGTGCCAGGCAGATACTGTTGCACCGAGTGTAGATGAAAGATGCGAGGGTGACCTGTCCGGGTTTGGCAAGAACATCGCGCAAGTCCCGGCCTGTCAGTGAGGGTCCTTCGAGTTTGGCGCTGGGCGATGCGACCGGATGGTTCAATATGGCAAGTCGTCGTGCACCCTCGGCAGTCCAGACCTGAAAACCCTCGGTCAGCCAGGACGCGCAGGCCACGCCCAACACGGCAATAACGAGGGTGACGATGGCCGTACGCAGCATCGCGCGCCTGACCCTGACACTTACGGCGCCTTGGCGCCGAGCGACTTCAATTCGGCACCTCCGGCATAAGGCGCCGAACGCGAACTGGCCTTGCGTTCACGCTCGAACAGTTCGGGCTTGATCATGGCCGCTCGGTTCGACCATTGGGCGCGAATATGGCTGGACACTGCGGCCAGTTCGCCATCATTGAGTTGCTTGAACGCCGGCATGTTGCCTTTGTAGACCGTGCCTGCAACACTGATTTCACCGTCAACACCATGCAGCAAAATATTGACAATGATGCGTTCATCGCCGAGTACCCACTCTGACCCGTCGAGCGGCGGGAATACACCGGGCAAGCCCTTGCCATGGGTCTGATGACAGGCAACGCAGTTGGCAACGTAGATCTGTTTGCCATCGAATACACCGGCGGCGGTGGCAGTGCCAGGGCGCAGGTCCGCGAGGGTGCGGCGGTCGCCCCATTCAGGCGCGCCGGGTTCGTCGGAAAAAAGGATGTAGCCAGCGCCGAACAGCAGCATCGCCAACATCGCCGCGGCAGCTAGTAACGGGATTGGCTGGCTGCGTTCCGTCGGATCAACCCGCTCGCGCTGGTGCGATGTTTGATGCGCAGGTACTTCAGAGGTGGTGTCTTGTGGCATGTTGTTCAGAGCTTGGGTGCCGCCGGCAATACCGGATAGGTGTGGTCCAAAGCCTGCAGGTACTTGACGAGGTCGATGGCGTCCGGTGAGGCCACCACGACCTTGCCGTTCGGTGCTGCGCCTGGTGGCAAGGTCACTACCAGCTCACCTTCATCGGCGGCCAACTTGACGCGAAACAGAAACGGATACGCAGGCATGATCGAGCCCGGCGTGTAGGCGCGTGGCTGATACAGGTGACCGAGGTGCCAATCGCGGCTCGGCTGGCGCGCGCCGATGTTGAAGAGATCGGGTCCAGTGCGCATCGAGCCCAGCAGATGCGGCCGGTCGAATGAATAATCGGCTGGCACCGAAGGCCGGCCCCAGCCACGTGCGGCGTCCGGTCCGGCCTTGCGGTCGCGCGGCTGCTGGCTGTGGCAGTACACGCAGCCATTGGCGATGTAGACCGCGCGGCCTCGAGCCTGCTGATCGGTGTAGGGTTTGAGTTGCGGCGGCGGCACGATATCGCTCACCTGCACATAGGGCAGCATAACCAGCGCCGCTGTGGCGATGCCGAGTGCGACCATGGCGCCGCCGACCAACTTGATTTCGCCATCCATGGTTCAGATTACCTTGGGTTGCCAGAACAACGCGGCGCCGGCGCGCTGTGGCCCGAAGCGCAGTGCCATCGCCATGAAGTGGCCGACGAATACGAAGTGCCCCAGGGTCATCAATGCGCCGCCAATGCTGCGTGATTGCAGGTAGGGCAGGGTCACCGCCACCGATTCCATAAACGGTCGGGTGGCGTCGAGCATGGCCTGACCTTGTAGCCAGCCGCCGATACTCAAACCCACAAAGTAGATCGCGATGCCCAATGACACCAACCAGAAGTGCAGCGTGATCAATTTCGGATAAGGCCACTCCCAGTTCAATACGCGCGGCAGCATGAAGTAGAAGGCGCCGAACAATACCATCGACACGAAGGCGTACATGCCCAGGTGCGCATGCGCGACCGTGAAGTGCGTGAAGTGGGTGATGGTGTTGATGCTGCGCAAAGATTCCAGTGAGCCCTGCACCGATGAGGCGAAGTACATCAGTCCACCGAACATCATGAAGCGCAAGGTTGGTGAGTAACGCGCCAGGTGCATCTGCCCCTGCATCGTACCGGCCTGATTGATCGTGAAAGCCAGCACCGGAATGATCATCATCATGCTTTGAACAATCGACAGTGTGGTCAGCCAGCCTGGAACGGGTCCGCCGATCAGATGGTGGCCACCGACCTGGCCGTAGAAGAACGCCAGAGTCCAGAAGCCAAGCAGCGAGAGGTTGTAAGAGCGAACGGGCCGGCCGATAATCTTGGGCAGAAAATAATAGATCGCGCCCACCGCGACTGGCGTGAACCACAGACCCAGCGCGTTGTGGCCGTACCACCAGTTGGTGGTTGCTTGCTGCACTCCGGTATGCACGCCGGGCAGTTTGCCGACGATGTAGAGCAGCGCGATCCACAGCAACGCAGCGACGAAGTACCAGACGCTGACATACAGATGCTCGACCTTTCGGTTGACCAGCGTAAACAGGACGCTGGCGATGATCAGCACGAAGCCGAGCACCAGGAAGATACCAATCTGCCAGGGAATTTCCAGGTACTCCATGCCGTCGGTCCAGCCTATTGCGATGGCGCCGATGCCCGCCGCAACGCCGACGTTAATCAGGGTACCGCCGAGCATGGACCAAATCGCACCGTAAAGCTGGGTGCGCAGCAGGCGCGGCAGCAGCCAGATGATGATGCCCAGCGCACCATTGGTGGACCAGCCGTAGATAACGGCGTTCAGGTGCACGGTGCGAATACGTCCAAAACTGAGCCACGCATCGTTGACCAGCCAGTCGGGTTCGTGCAGCTTGATGGATGCGACCAGTCCGGCGACCGATCCGATCAACAACCAAAAGCAGGCGAACGCCAGAAACATGAAGACCGGAAAGGCGCTGGATTGATCAGCGGCAACCCGGTCGGACACTTCGGTGAGATCGGCTGGAACGACCGGGTCGTCGCGCGCAACGACGGCCTTCTGCATCGATGCCTGCACCTGCAAGGTGAGCGCTGGGTCATCGACGCGGCCAATCTCGCCACGCTCGAAAATAACCGATGCGGCCCTCGGGTTCTCGATGAGCAAACCCTGGCGCAATGACCAGATAAAGGCAAACAGGCCGATGATCGACAACAGGAAGGCGCCCAACAGGCTGATGAGAGCGCTGTCCATCAGACGCTGTCGATTGCGAGTTGCGGTAACACTGCACTGAGCGATGCGGATGCTTGCATCCGTGAAGCATACCTGCGGCCGTTGTCGGGCGTCTGTGCGCTGGCGTACAGACAAAGTCGCTATCTGCTGCTCGGTAACCAGCACCGTTTGCGGAACTTACGACGCTGAGCGAGGCTCCGCGGCCGCTATACCCTTGGCGAACGGCCAGCGGCTTTCATCAGATCATCAATTGCGGGAACGATTGCCAACGCAATCAGGACCAGTGCCAATGGCACCGTCGAGAGGAAGCCGAAGTGCTTGAATCCAAATGCGCCAACTACACCCCCTGCAAAAAAGCAGGCAACTATCGCGGATAGCGTGGCCAGACGCTTGCGGTCGGCAAGGACCGTCGGCCGAGTCGACGAGGCAATCCCGTTCCAGTAGACGAGCTTGCCAATCTCGATGCCAATGTCGGTTACGACACCGGTGATGTGCGTGGTCCTGATTTCGGCATCCGAGAGTTTCGTGATGACCGCATTCTGCAGCCCCATGATAAAACTCAAAAGCAGAACCGTGGCCGGCACGATAATCCCGTCGATCCCGGACATCCAACCGCCCAGCAAGCCGAAACATAGCAGCAGAAACGCCTCGACGAGCAGTGGCAAGGAGTACTCGCTGTGTAGTTGGTGACGCCGGGCGTAGTTGATCGGTACCGCCGAGCTGGCTGCGCCGATCATGAACGAAACTAACACGCCCCCGCCAGCCAGCACCAAGGGGTAAGCGCCCAAAGCGACGTTATCGGCCATGGCCGACACAATGCCGGTCATGTGTGACGTGTACTGTTGAACCGCGAGAAAACCGCCCGCATTGATGGCGCCTGCCACGGCTGTCAGTGCAAATCCAAGATGGCGGTTCGCCTTCGCAGTTCGCAGCCGAGTGGTCAGGCTGCGAGCATAGTTGATCGGCAAAGCTAGCGCGCTTTTGTGTGCGGTGTTCGCAACTCAGTACCCTACGACCCGATGCGGAACATAAGGCGCTTCAAGCGCGGTAATCTCCGCCGCCGTCAGCGTAATCGAACAGGCTGCCAATGCATCCGTCAGATGATGCCCCTTTGAGGCACCGACGATCGGCGAAGTCATGCCCTTCCTTTGCAGTACCCAAGCGAGCGCGATCTGTGCGCTCGGCACGCCGCGCTCGGTCGCCAAGGTTTGAACTGCTTCAACGACACGCCGGTCGGCATCCGGAAACTCGGTGTACAAGGTCTTGCCGAATTCGTCAGTTTCGGTGCGGGCGCTGCTCTCGTCCCAGGGCCGGGTCAAGCGACCTCGTGCCAGCGGACTCCAGGGCATGACGGCGATGTGCTGATCGATGCAGAGCGGCATCATCTCGCGCTCCTCTTCGCGGTTCAGCAGGTTGACATGATTCTGCATGCTGATGAACTCGGTCCAGCCATGGGCGCGCGACGTGTAAATGGCTTTCGAGAACTGCCAGGCATACATGCTCGAGGCACCGATATGTCTTGCCTTGCCAGCTTTGACGACATCGTGCAGGGCTTCCAGAGTCTCTTCGATCGGCGTGCTCGGATCCCAGCGATGGATCTGATACAGATCAACATAGTCGGTGCCGAGCCGCCGCAGGCTGTGATCGATCTCACTGAAAATATGCTTGCGCGAGAGTCCGGCGCCGTTCGGGCCTTTGCGCATCCGCCCGTTCACTTTGGTGGCCACCACAATCTCGTCGCGTCGCGCGAATTCCTTCAACGCGCGCCCGACGATCTCCTCCGAGGTACCCGCCGAGTAAACGTTGGCAGTATCGAAAAAATTGATGCCCAGTTCAATCGCCTGTTTGATCAAGGGGCGGCTGGCCGCCTCATTGAGCGTCCATGCATGAGCGCCGCGATCCGGTTCGCCGTAAGTCATACAACCCAAACAAATACGCGACACGTCGAGACCGGTCTTGCCGAATTTGACATATTTCATGCTGTGACTCCCATTGATCGTGTTGTTCGAATCCGTGAACCGCTAACTGCTAACCACCAACTGCAAATCGTTCGCAGTTTCCAGCTACTTCCAGAAATTCTGATGCTGCGCCAATATTTCCGGCACCATCTCGTCGACCGGTCCGATCAGATCGATGCGCTTTTGACCATGGTCGAACACGTAGCGCGAGGTGACACTCATGGTCGGGTTTTCGTCGTGGTTGCCGGTGTGGTCGAGCAACTGGGCCTCGGACATTCCGAACACCACGCGACCAATATTGGCCCAGTAGACCGTACCGGAACACATGCAACAGGGCTCGACCGAGGTGTACAAGGTGCATTGCCACAGATACTCGGGCGGGAAGTTGCTGGCAGCGATTCGTGCGAGAGTCGACTCGGCATGATTCACCGTATCGATATTGCATTGTTCGAACAATATGGTTTCATGATCCGGTGCGACCAGAACCGCACCGAACGGATGTTTACCGAGGCTCTGCGCACGCTTGGCGACCTCGACGGTTCGTCGCAAGTGGCGAATCAGTTGTTGGCGGGTTGGCGCGCTCGATGGCGCGAGCTTGCCTGCTGTCTCCGGTGGCGTGTTCAACGGTTCTCGTAACTCACCAAGGCGGGTAAGAGGGTGACCGTCACGCTGACCTCGAGCTGCTGCGCACCACCACCGCCCAGCATGACGCCGCGCACGGGCGTGACGTCGCTGAAGTCGCGGCCCCAGCCGAGCGTCAGATGCTCCAGATTCACCATGCAGGCATTGGTCGGATCGAAGTCAACCCAGCCAATGCTCGGGCAATAAACTGACACCCAGGCATGCGAGGCGTCGGCACCGATGAGCCGCTCTTTTCCGGGTGCGGGCACGGTCAAAATGTAGCCGCTGACGTATCTGCACGGAATGCCCAGACTGCGCAGGCAACCGATCATCAGATGAGCGAAATCCTGACAAACCCCGCGCCGGATTTTCATGAGTTCGCTGAGCGGCGTTGATATTTCAGTCGCCTTCGGATCGAAGGTGAACTCACGATGAATTCGCTGCACCAGGTCCCAGGCGCCGGCCAACACCGTCTGACCCTCGCTGAAACTCGGATGGGCGTAGTCGATCAAATTTTTGCCGAGTGCCACATGCGGAGACTCATAAAGAAATTTGATCGGCTCCAGTCGGGTGGCATCGCCAATCCTGCGCAAGCCGTCGCGGACCCGTTCCCAACTGACGGAATCGGCGATCAATTCAAGACCGGGTCGCGCCTGCAAGGAGAGCTCGGACTCGGCACTGACCAGCAAACGATCATGCGGATCGGAGATCACCAGGTACTCGGTTCGATTACCAAAAAAATCGACGTTCTCATGTCGTTCGGAGGTTTCCGGCTCAATCTCGAGACGGTGTGACAGGCATTGCTGGAATTGAAAGTTGCGCGGCGACAAATGCAGCAACTGTTGTGACAGTGCCACTGCCGACGCGTATTCGTAACGCGTTTCGTGCGTGACATGAAATCGGGCGGACGGCGGTCGATGGTTCATATTTGATTCGGTCATCTTTAGCTCGGGGATCACTAGCTCTTGAACACCCGTGCGTCGATTCGTCCGGCATAGCTGAAGAATCGCGACGCCAATTGCTCCGAGAGTCGATAACTGGCCGAATAAAGGTTGCGCATCAATGCCAGCAGGACTTCGCTGCCGGGCCGCAGATCACGCGCCGGATTCAGGGCTCGCAACTGCGCCAGCAGAGGTTCAAGCAAATCTTGACCGCAGGGGCCATGCAGCTTCGATACCCGGTTCAAATAACCGATCAAGCCTTCGAGCTGAAATACCACGGCGCGCGGGTTGCTTTCGTCGAGCAACAACAGATCAAGTGCCGCCAGCCATTCCGGCCGCGCGACGTAACGCGCCCGGTAAGTGACGATGCTGTCGCCGAGTTCCAGCAACCACTCGAGCCCGCTGTTCGACGGCATCGCCAGCGCATGTTGAATGACCGAACACATGAACTGCAAGCGTTCGATGCGTCGACCCATCGATAAAAAGCGCCAGCCCATATCGCGCGTCATGCCGTCGAGCGTGAAGCCAGACAGGGTCATGAATGAGACGGCCGCTTCATCGAGCAGGGCCAGTGCATCGCTGATCGTCACCGAAGCATTGGATTCGGCCAGATTTTGCAGCATCTGATTCAGCGATCGCCAGTTATCCTCCGACAGTCGTTCGCGAACATTGAAGCCGACTCGAAATAGCTGCCGAACCTGATACGATAGTCCGGGCAGGTCGGGGTCGTGCATGGCTTGCAAGAGCCGCCGCTCGATGGCCTCGTCGTCGGGTGTGGTCAGCCGCGCCTCGCCAGGCTCGGTATCGGGGTGGCCATTGGATTGGGTCTGGGAAATTGTCGCCGAATTCGCCGAGGATTGTGTCGCGGACTTCGGATCTGGTTCGAACTCGATCAGGCCTTGCCACTGGCACAGCGCAATCAGGGTTGGCCATTCGCCGCCACGGTATTCGGGTGACGTCTCGATCAGGCTTTCGAAGCAGCGACGCATCAATCGCGCGGTGTTATCGCTGCGCTCACTGTATCGGCCGAACCAGAACAGATTTTCGACCGTGCGGCTGGCCAGATGCGTTTCACCGCGCAACAGATCCTGATTGTCGGTGGCTGGCTGTAACAAGGTTATCTGGCTGACCCGCTCTTCAGTCATGACCCAGGTATCCTTGCTGCCGCCGCCGCGTTGCATGGAAAATATGCGCGCATCCGGGCCGCTCGCGACGCGCGTCAAGCCACCGGGCATGACCACGTAGCCGTTCGGCGATGCGCAGGCAAACACGCGCAGGCCAACGGCGCTGGCGCCAAGTTTGCTGATGGAATGCTGGCCTTCCCAGATCGGTGCCTGCGAAATGTTGACCGATTCCTGCGCGACAAAATTTTGTGGATCGGCTCGCAGCCGATCGATGAATTGTTGGCGCTCCTGACCGGTGAGGTCTGCACCGAACACGGCCGGCTGGCGAAGCTGCGGAAAACTCGGCTTGAAGACCAGCTTGTCGAAACGCATGATGGCGGCGTCCAATGCCGCCGGCTCGCCACACCACCAGGTAGCGACCGAGGGCATTTTCAATTTCTCGCCCAGGATCAGTTCGCAAAGTTTGGGCAGAAACCCGAGCAGCGCACCGGACTCGAGCAGATTCGAGCCGAGGCTGTTGGCAATCACCACCGTACCGCGCCGCGCCGCCTCGGTCAATCCGGCGACGCCGAGCCGCGAGTCACCGCGCAATTCGAGCGGGTCGCAGAAATCGTCGTCGAGCCGACGCACAATGACATGCACGCGTTGCAAGCCGTTGAGTGACTTTAACCACACAAAGCCGTCACGAACCGTCAGGTCGGTACCCTGGACCAGCGGGAAGCCCAGATAACGGGCCTGATAAGCGTGTTCGTAATAGGTCTCGTTGTACGGCCCCGGCGTCAGCAGAACAATCAACGGTCGTTCATGTTCACTCAGGTGCCGACCTTGATAGGGCACGCAGGATCGGCCCCAGTGAGCGAGGCTGTCGCGCAGGGCGGCGAAGAATCCGGCCAGTCGCTGAACGTTCAGATCGCGAAACAAGTCCGGAAACGCCCGCGAGATGACCATGCGATTCTCAAGCGCATAGCCAGCGCCTGAGGGGGCTTGCGTGCGATCATGCAACGCCCACCAGCGGCCGTCGGGCGAACGTGCCAGATCGACCGCGTACAAGTTCAGCGCAACGCCGGTCAGATGCGCGATGCCGTGGCAGGGCCGCAAAAATCCGGCATGGCCATGCACCAGGGAGGCCGGCAAATCGCCGTCGGCCAGCAGCTTCTGATCACCGTAGACATCGAGCAGAATGCGGTTCATCAAGTTCGCCCGCTGGATGACGGCGGCTTCGATCTGCGCCCATTCGTTGGCCGGCAGGATCATCGGCAGCAAATCCAGTTCCCACGGCCGATCACTGCCGCGCGGGTCTCCATAGACGTTGTAGGTCACGCCGTTTTCACGAACCTGTTTTCGCAAGGTATTGAGGCGGTGCTGCATCTGCGCCGAAGACGAAGCACCCAGATAGGCGAGCATGCTCTGCCAATGCGCGCGAACCTTCCCCGGGTCCGAGAACATCTCGTCATAGCGCAAATGCGCGCTGGGATAGTCGGCGATGATGGCTTCGGTCATAACTCAGGTTGCTTCGGTCATCACATAGGTCAGCGGGGATGGTCAGTGGGGATGGTTAGCCGGGGATCGTCAGCCAGGATCAGCGCCAGCCGGTTTCCAGCGCAAGTCAAGCGTATGCGGGAATTTCGGATTCAGCGGCTCTGGCTTGAGCACAATAGCACCCGGCGTATGGCCGTGGCCGACAAAGCGCGTGAATCGGCGCGCTTCGGCCGAATTGGCATTGACCGGGAAGGTATCGTAGTTGCGTCCACCCGGATGACTGACATGATAGGTGCAGCCGCCGATGGCACGCTGACTCCAACTGTCGACCAGATCAAATACCAGCGGTGCATGCACGCCGATGGACGGATGTAATGCCGAGGGCGGCGCCCAGGCACGGAATCGAATGCCGGCCACGAATTCGCCGGGGACTCCGGTTGCATGAAGGGGTAAGGGCCGGCCATTGCAGGTGACCACGTGGCGCGAGTCGGTCATGCCGCGCACGCGAATCTGCATGCGTTCGACCGAGGAGTCGACATATCGCGAGGTGCCGCTTCGGCTGACTTCCTCGCCGAGCACGTTCCAGGGCTCGATCGCCTGCCGCAGTTCGAGCTCAATGCCTTCATAGACGACCGTGCCATAGCGCGGGAACCGGAACTCGATGAACGGCTCGAACCAGGCGGCTGAAAACGCATAGTCGGCGGCATTCAGATCGCGGGCAACATCGCCAATATCTTGCGCGACATAATGTGGCAGCATCCAGCGATCATGCAGCTCGGTTCCCCAGGCGATCAGCTCGGCGCGATACGGTTTGTGCCAGAAGCGCATGACCAGGGCGCGCAACAACAACATTTGCACGAGACTCATCTGCGCATGCGGCGGCATCTCGAAGGCGCGAAACTCGACCAGCCCCAGACGTCCAGTCGGTGAATCCGGCGAATACAACTTGTCGATCGAGAACTCGGCGCGGTGCGTGTTGCCGGTCAGATCGACGAGCAAGTTACGCAGCAGGCGATCGACCAGCCACGGCCGTTGACTCTCTGCCGTTTCGGGCAACACCTGATCCATTTGTTGAAAGGCGATCGCGAGTTCGTAGAGCACATCATCGCGCGCTTCATCGACTCGCGGCGCCTGACTGGTCGGGCCAATGAAGGCGCCTGAGAACAGATAGGATAAGGCCGGATGATTTTGCCAATAGGTAATCATGCTGCGCAAGACATCGGGGCGACGCAGCATTGGACTGTCGGCCGGTGTTGGGCCACCGAGCGTCACGTGATTGCCGCCACCAGTGCCGGTATGCCGGCCATCGAGCATGAATTTTTCGGTACCCAATCGAGTCTCGCGCGCCAGGGCGTACAGCGAGTTGACGTTGGCCGTGATCTCCGCCCAACTCGCGGCTGGTTGTACATTGACTTCAATGACCCCGGGATCGGGCGTCACACTCAGTGAGCGCAGTCGCGGATCCCAGGGCGGTGGATAGCCTTCGAGTCGAATGCGCAGTTTGGTTTCGGCCGCGCTCGCTTCGATGGCCGCAATCAGGGCCAGACTGTGTTCGAGTCGAACCAATGGCGGCATGAAGACATGTAGCCGACCTTGCCGAAGTTCGACACAGAGGGCGGTGTGAATCACCTCGCGCGGATCGGGCAAGTCCTTGGGCGGTAATGCGCCAGCAGGCGAGTTGTCGCCGGACGGCTGGAGGTCGCTCGCCAGCGCAGCCCGCGTCTCGAACGGATCGACCGGAAAATCCGGTTCGACATCGGCCGGCAGCACCCAGGGCAGCGAAGCCAGCGGCAGGCGCAGACCGAGCGGAGAATCGCCGGCGACCAAATACAAGCGTTCGCGCCGCAGCGGCCACTTGCTGGTGCGCCAAACGACCGGAGCCGAGTAGGTGGCTGTACCCGAACCCGCTCCGTCGAGCGGCTTTAACGGCAACACAAATCCGGCGACTGCACCGAGGTCTTTTTCCAGCAACATCGCCAGTCGACGGCGTTCGGCCGAGTCCTTCAAATTGGCCCGCATCGGATCGATGTTGTGCGGCAAGGCCTGTTCGAGCAACAGTTGCTGAGTGACGTCCTCATAGGCCGGAATCAGACAAGCCGTATGCAGGCGCAAGCGGGTGACCAGGGCTTGTGCGAATCGCAATGCGTCACTGGCCTGAAAATGGTCCTGGCTGCCATCGCTGGCCAGAAGGCTAGAGTCTTGCCAGACGGGAACGCCGTCGCGACGCCAGAACACATTCAGCGCCCAGCGCGGCAGCGGCTCGCCCGGATACCATTTGCCCTGACCGTAATGCAGCACACCCGACGGCGCATGCAGCGCCTTCAGTTTGAGCAGCAGCTCGCCGGCCAGGCGCCGCTTGGTGTCGCCGTGCGCAGCAATGTTCCATTCCGCGCCTTCCATGTCATCAACCGACACAAAGGTCGGCTCACCGCCCTGCGTCAGCCGGACATCGTTGGCTTGCAGCTCGGCGTCGACCGCATGGCCGAGGGCATCGATGGCTGCCCATTGAGTGTCCGAATACGGCTTGGTGACACGCGGATCTTCATGAATCCGGGTCACGCTCATTTCATGGCTGAACTCGACATTGGCGAAATCGGCCAGTCCGCTGACCGGCGCAGCCGATGACGGCACCGCCGTACAGGCCAGCGGAATGTGGCCTTCGCCGGCGAACAAGCCCGAGGTGGCGTCGAGCCCGACCCAGCCGGCACCCGGCAGGTAAACCTCGGTCCAGGCGTGTAAATCGGTGAAGTCGCGGTCGGTGCCGGAAGGCCCATCGAGCGATTTTTGGTCGGCCACCAGTTGAATCAAGTAGCCCGATACAAAGCGCGCCGCCAGGCCCAGATGACGCATGAGTTGCACCATCAGCCAGGCCGTGTCGCGACACGAACCGCAGGCCAGCACCAAGGTTTGCTCGGGCGTCTGTACGCCGGGTTCCATGCGCACCAGATAGCCGATGTCCTTTTGCAATCGCTGATTGATGAACACCAGGAAATCGATGGTCGCCAACGGCTTGCCGGCCAACTCGGCACGAAATCGACCGAGCCAATCCTGCATCAGCCGGTCAGCCGCATCGGCTTGCAAATACGGCGACAATTCGGCGCGCAGTTGCGCGTCGTAAGCGAACGGAAAATTTTCGGCGCTTTCTTCGACAAAAAAATCAAACGGGTTGATGACCGTCAGATCGGCGACCAGATCGACGCTAAAACTCAGGCTGCGGGTGGGTTCCGGGAATACAAATCGGCCAATGTAGTTGCCATAAGGGTCTTGCTGCCAGTTGATGAAGTGTTGCGCCGGGTCGACCGACAGCGAATACGAGAAAATCGGTGTGCGCGAATGTGGTGCAGGACGTAAACGAACCTGGTGCGGTGAGAGCGTAACCGCGCGATCGTATCGGTAACTGGTTTTATGATGAAGCGCGACACGAATGGCCATAGCAAATACTTTCGGGAATCGAGCCTTACTTTAACTCATTGGGCGTCAACTGCTTCGACGCCCCGGAATTTGCATTTAGGTAGGATGCGGGCATGACTGAATCGAATCTTCTGAACCAGCCGGCGCCTCATCGCGATCTATGTACCGATTGTGGTGTGTCGCGTTCGAGCAATCCGAAACGCTGTGGCGGCGCTTGTCAATTCATCAGTCCCGACTATCCGCGACTGGAGACGGCGGTTCACGGTCGGGCTCGTGACCAGCAGCGGCCTGACGAATTGCACTTCGGCCCTTTTAATCGCATGTTGCGTGCCAGCCTTGAGCCGGCGGCCAGCGGTGCGCAGTGGACCGGCATTACCACCCGCATCGCCGAGCGCCTGCTCGAGACCGGCGCGGTCGATGCGGTACTGGCGATGGCACCGGATCCGAACGATCGCTGGCGGCCGGTGCCGGTGCTGGTCACCGACGCTCGCGACATGGCGCAGTGCCGAGGCATGCGTATGGGCTACGCACCCCTGCTGGCGCTTCTGGAACCGGCGCTGGCACGCGGCTTCAAGCGGCTCGCCGTGATTGCCATACCTTGCCAGGTTTACGCCCTGCGAGCGCTTGAGCGGGAACTGGGCTTCGAGCAGTTGTACGTCATTGGCACGCCGTGCTCGGATAACACCACCACCGCGCGCTTTCATGAATTTCTGGAACTGATAGCGACCGAAACCGGTGATCGGCCGGCTGACATCACGTATCTGGAATTTCGGGCTGAGTACCACGTCGAGTTGCGTTTTGCCGACGGTCGTCAGCGCGCGATTCCATTTTTGATGTTGCCCTTGTCAAAACTGCCGCCGGACTTTTTTCCGATGACCTGTCGCACCTGCGTGGATTACACCAACGTGTTATTGGACGTCACCGTCGGCTACATGGGTGGCGAAGGCCAGCAGTGGTTGCTGGTGCGCAATCAACGCGGTGAAGAGCTTTTGAAGCTGCTGGGTACTGAGCTTCGCACCAGTCAACCCGGCAGTGCCGGCAAACGGGCCGGACCGGTCAAGGGCTTCATCGGCAATGTTGAACGCGCTGCCGGCGGTTTGCCCTTGCGGCGAATGCCCAATTGGTTGCGCCCGATCGTCGGCTGGTTGATGCCGAAAGTGGGCCCGCGCGGACTCGAATTCGCGCGTGCGCGGGTTGAAATGAAGGCCGCCGAAACGGTCATCCATCTGCGCCGTGAGCAGCCCCGGCGGATGAAGACGATGATTCCGATTCATGTCTGGAAACTCGTGGAGCCGTACGGGATGACGCCGCAGGTCGACGAGTTGCCGAAGGTGGAACTGCCCAAGGCGGATTCTCCCAAGGTGCAGACGTCTGCAGCGCTCATGCCGGCCTCTTCGGCCCTGATCACCCCGCGCACGTGAGGACAATGACTGTGGTCATGGTGCTTCTGTTGTTGGCAACCTGGGCGCTATGGACACCCGATATCGATCGCACCGTCCTGGAGCGCAAGTATCTGGCCGCGCCCACCGACAAGATTGATGTGCTCGGCGTGAATCTGCATCTGCGCGATAGCGGGCCCAAAGATGCGCCCTCGGTGTTGATGCTGCATGGCTTTGGCGCCAGTTTGCACACTTGGGAGCCGTGGGCGCAAGTGTTAGCTAACGACTTTCGGGTGCTTCGAATTGACCTGCCGGGCAGCGGCCTTAGTAGTCCGGATCCGACTGACAATTACTCGGACAGTCGCGCGCTCGAGTTGCTGGTCGCCTTGCTCGATCAATTGAAGATCGAGCGCGCCAGTGTGATCGGCAATTCGATCGGCGGGCGGATCGCGTGGACCTTTGCTGCGCTCCATCCGCAGCGCATCAACAAGCTGGTGTTGGTGGCGCCCGATGGTTTTGCCAGCCCGGGGTTTGAGTATGGCACGCCACCCAAGGTACCGTTTTCGGTTGTTCTGATGCGGTTCACCTTGCCGAAAGCCTTGCTGCCCATGAGTCTGGCACCTGCCTACGTCGATACGGCGGTGATGAACGCCGATCTCGTCACGCGTTACCACGAACTGATGTTGGCGCCCGGTTCGCGAAGTGCGCTGATTGCGCGCATGCAACAGACCGTTCTGCAAGACCCGGTGCCCTTGCTCAAACGGATTACCGCGCCGACCTTGCTACTCTGGGGACGTCAGGACGGGATGATCCCGGTCGCGAATTCCGCTGATTATGCGGCGGCCCTACCGAAGCATCAGTTGGTGGTGCTCGACGACCTTGGTCATCTGCCGCACGAAGAGGCGCCGGCGCGTTTCTTGATTCCAGTTCGCAGTTTTTTGCTAAACGGTATCCCACGGTAGCACCCACTCAGTATCGCTGACCTGAATCTTCTCCTCGGCCGGCGCAATGATCAGGCCTTGCGCGATTCGAAGGTGCGAATGCGATTCTCGAAACGCTCGGATACCGCGAGTATCACCTCGGTTAGGCCGTGAAGCGAGCCTGATTTCAATCGGGAAAAAGACGCCATCTCGCTCCAGCAGCAAATCGACTTCAGCGCCCGCGAAGGTGCGCCAGTGATGCGTTCGTGCGGGCGCTGTCAAAGAGGCCATCTGTTTGCGAATCTCGGCGCCAACGGCCGATTCAAACAAGGCACCCGTTAACGGGTGACCGGCTAACGCCGCTGGACTTGAAATGCGCTGTAATGCGCAGGCGAGTCCTGTATCTGCGATGTATCCTTTGGATTTACCGCTGGCACGCTTGAGGGGATTGTTGTGATAGGCAGGAATCTCGATCCACTGAAACGTGTCGCGCAAAATGCGCAGCCAACGCTGGGCGGTTTTGTACGAAATGCCGAGTTCGCGGCCGAGTTGTGAATGATTGATTTCTTGCGATGTCAGCGCCGCGATCAACTGGGTAAAGCGACCAAACAGTTGCCGGTCTTCGATCTCGGCCAACAGGCGCACGTCGCGTTCGATGTAGGTGGTCAAATAGGAGTCGTGAAACCGGCGCAAAAATTTGAGCGGCATCGAGGTGGCTTCGGGTAATGATCCTCGATACAAAAACTCGTACACGCTCGGGATTGAAGGAAAGCGAGCGCACGCGCCCTGAACGAACTGTGTTGGGTCGCTCAGATATCGGTCGATCCAATTGGTCGGGACTTGAGCAATTTCGGCGAGCGAAAACCCTTCAAGCTCCAGGAATACTGCGCGGCCGGCCAGTGACTCGTTGGCCGTTTTGAGAACAGCCCATTGCTGAGATCCGGTCAGAATGTATTGCCCCGGTGCGCGGTTTTGATCAACGCGTCGTTTTATGACCGCGACCAGTTCGGGTGCGTATTGAATTTCATCGAGAATCAGCGGCGCCGGGTTCGAATTCAAAAAGAGTTCCGGGTCACTGCGCGCGTTGCCAATATCCTGAGCGGGATCGAAAGTAACCTGCTTATACGCGGGGAATGCATGCGTCAGGAGCGTACTTTTGCCAACCTGCCGCGCACCCGAAAGAACAACGACCGGGAATTGCGTCACTAGATCCTGCAGAGTTCGGGTAATTTGACGAATTCGATAGATCATCATTGAATTATAGATATTGGATGTCTATAATTCAAGTAAAATTACGGTTGGGTTCTCAAGCAAACTGACTTCGGTATTTCGGCAGCCGGCGTCGTACCTTTTGGTCTTGCCGTGAGTGGAATACACTTTTGATGCGGCAGTTGGATGCTTGAAAAAAACTTCGCAAAACTATTTCAGGAGACAAAATGCCGACACTGCACTGCTCAAAACTGGGTTATCTGTTCATTTGTAGCCTGGCTTCGCTGGTCATCAACGCACCCGCCGCGATCGCGCAGAGTTTTCCCGCCAAGGGCATCAAGATCATCGTGCCGTTCCCGCCCGGCGGCACGACCGATGTCGTCGCCCGATTGGTCGCGCAGCGCATGAGCGAATCGATGGGGCAACCGGTGACGGTCGAGAATCGCGGTGGCGCCGGTGGCTCGATTGGTGCCGACGTCGTCGCCAAGTCAGCGCCCGATGGCTACACGATTCTGATGCACAACATCACCTTTGGGTTGGCCTCGCTTTCGCTCGCACAGGCCGGTCGCGCGCCGTACAACATCGACACCGACTTCGCGGCGATTTCCAACGTCGTCAACGTGCCCTTGGTTGTTACTGCCCATCCTTCGGTACCGGCCAACAATCTTAGGGAATTGGTGAGTTTGCTTTCGAAGGATCGCAGTTTGCAATACAACTACGGCTCGACCGGACCGGGCTCGTTCATGAATGTCGTCGGCGAATCGCTCAAGCGCGATGCCAAGATCGATATGGCCCACGTTCCGTTTCGAGGCGCTGCGCCTTTGAAGCTCGAGTTACTTTCCGGCCGGGTGCAGATCGGTGGCGATCAGATTTCGTCGTCGCTGGCCGAGATCCGCAAAGGCACCTTGAAGGCGCTGGCCACTAATTCCACGACACGCATACCGGCGCTTCCCGACGTTCCGACCGTGCGCGAACTTGGATTTGCCAGCATCGAAGCGAATGGCTGGAACGGCTTGTTCGCCCCGGCCAAAACGCCGCAAGCGGTGATCGATCGCCTGCAAAAGGAAGTCGCTGCAGCGCTGCGTCACCCTGAACTGGCGCAGCGCCTGAACGACCTGGCGGCCGAGCCGGTCGGATCCAGCCCGGCCGAACTGGATGCCGTTCTGAAAGGACAGCTCAGTCAGTTCAGGCCGATCATTGCCGAGCTCAAGCCGACCGTCGACTGAATTTGCTGGCGGCTTCAGGACCGGCGCCAGCACGCCCGGGGTCTTTATAAAATCTTGATAACCAGCGCCCGAACTTATACCCAGTTCTGAGATCCGCCTGCCTAAGATTGAGTCCTCACTCAACTCAGGATGCAAAGCCTCATGGATTGGATTTATGTCAGCTTGTCCTTGCTGCTGCTTGCTCTGGCTCGCGCGCTGGTGTTTGGTCTCGATCGTCTGGCGACCAAGCCATGAACGCCCTCTATATCGTCAGTGGCGTTGTGGCAGCGGGACTGTTCATCTACCTGGTCGTCGCGCTGTTTCGCGCCGAGGAGTTCTGACATGAACGCCTTGGCCTGGGTCAATCTGATCGTTTTTCTCGCAGTGCTCTTTGTACTGGCCTGGCCAATGTCGCGCTGGCTGAGCGCGGTGGCACAGAACCGACTGCCGGGCTGGACGGCGCGCACAGAGCGCGGGCTTTACAAGCTGGCCGGCGTTGATGCGCAAAAGGACATGAATTGGCAACAGTATGCGCTGGCCCTGCTGTTGTTCAATTTCATCGGTGTCATGGCGGTTTATATGTTGCAACGATTTCAGGGCGTGCTGCCTTCGAATCCGCAGGCCATGCCGGCGATCACCGCCGACTCGGCATTCAATACCGCCGTCAGCTTTGTCACCAACACGAACTGGCAGGGCTATGGCGGTGAATCGTCGATGAGCTATCTGACCCAGATGCTGGCACTGACGGTGCAGAATTTTTTATCGGCGGCAACCGGTGTGGCTGTGGTGTTCGCCATGATCCGAGGCTTTGCGAGCAAACAGGTCGCGACGGTCGGCAATTTTTGGGCCGATCTGGTTTGCATCACACTCTGGATTCTGTCGCCGTTATCGCTGATCTTTGCAGTGTTCCTCATTAGCCAGGGGGTCATTCAGAACTTCGATGCCTATCGAGACGTCAGCACCTTGCCGAACGCCTCGACCCAACAATTGGCCATGGGTCCGGTCGCATCACAAGAGGCGATCAAGATGATCGGCACCAATGGTGGCGGCTTTTTCAACGCCAACTCGGCGCACCCGTTCGAGAATCCGACGGCCACGTCGAACTTTGCGCAAATGCTGGCCATCTTCCTGATCCCTGCAGCGCTTTGCCTGTCGATGGGACAGATGATCGGCGATGCACGTCAGGGTGTGGCGATCCTCGCCGCGATGACCCTGCTGTTCGTGGTCGGCGTTGTCGTCGCGACGGCCGCCGAACAGGCCGGCAATTCGGTGCTGGTGCAGTACGGCGTCGATCAGGCGAGCAGTGCGATGCAGGCGGGCGGCAACATGGAAGGCAAGGAATCCCGCTTTGGAATCGCCGCGAGCGCGCTGTTCGCGGTCATCACGACAGCCGCTTCATGCGGCGCTGTCAATGCCATGCATGATTCCATGACACCGCTGTGCGGCTTGGTGCCGCTGGTCATGATGCAACTCGGCGAGGTGGTGTTTGGCGGCGTCGGTACCGGTCTCTACGGCATGCTCATCTTCGCGATTCTGGCGGTATTCATTGCCGGCCTCATGATCGGTCGAACACCGGAATTTCTCGGCAAGCGAATCGAAAGTTTCGAGATGAAAATGGTGTCGATCGCGATCCTGGTAACGCCATTGCTGGTTCTGACCGGCACCGCCGTTGCGGTCATGACCGAGGCCGGTCGAGCCGGTATTGCCAATCCCGGGCCGCATGGGTTTTCGGAAATACTCTATGCCTTGAGTTCGGCAGGCAACAACAACGGCAGCGCCTTCGCCGGATTGTCAGCCAACACGCCGTTTTACAACATCCTGCTTGCGCTGGTGATGTGGCTTGGACGCTTCGGTGTCATCGTACCGGTGCTCGCACTGGCCGGTAGCCTGGCCGCGAAAAAACGTATTCCGGTGACCAGCGGTACCTTGCCAACGCACGGCCCCTTGTTCGTCACGATTCTGATCGGTGTGGTGTTGCTGGTCGGCTTGCTCAACTACGTACCGTCGCTGGCGCTCGGTCCGGTCATCGAGCACTTGCTCGCCTGGAAGCGCTGAGGATATCGATTCATGATGATCGAACGCAAGAGTTTTTCACTGATGGATATGCAACTCATCAAGCTGGCGGCGGGGCAGGCGCTGGCCAAGCTGAATCCGAATGTGCAATGGCGCAATCCAGTCATGTTCGTCGTTTATGTGGCGAGTCTCCTGACGACCGGACTAGGGTTCTGGAGTCTGTTCGAACCGTTGATCGCCGGCTCCGAAGGCTCGGCCTTTGTGTTTGCGGTGGCTTTCTGGCTCTGGTTTACCGTGTTGTTTGCCAACTTTGCAGAGGCCGTGGCCGAGGGCCGCTCGAATGCGCAGGCCGCGTCCTTGCGCGGCATGAAAAGCAACACGCTGGCCAAGCGCCTGCACGAGCCGAAGTACGGCTCTAACTGGTACCCGATGGCCTCCAGTGAATTGCGCAAGGGCCATTGGGTGCAAGTGGATGCCGGTGAGCTGATACCCCTGGATGGCGAAGTGCTGGCGGGTATGGCGTCGGTCGACGAAAGCGCCATTGCCGGAGAGTCGGCGCCGGTCATTCGCGAGGCTGGCGGTGACTTCTCCGCCGTCACCGGCGGTACCCGCGTGTTGTCGGATTGGCTGGTTGTGAGAATCTCGAGCAATCCTGGCGAGTCGTTTCTCGATCGAATGATTGCGATGGTCGAAGGCTCGAAGCGCCAGAAGACACCGAATGAAGTGGCCTTGACGATTCTATTGGTGGCACTGACGCTCGTGTTTCTCATCGTCACCGTCACGCTGCTGCCGTTCTCCTGGTTCAGCGTGGCGTCGTCGGGCAGTGGCACGGTGGTGTCGGTGACGGCCTTGGTAGCTTTGCTGGTGTGCCTGATCCCGACGACCATCGGCGGATTGCTGTCAGCCATTGGGGTTGCGGGCATGAGTCGCATGATGCAGTCGAACGTGATCGCCACCTCTGGTCGCGCAGTTGAGGCGGCCGGCGATATTGATGTGCTGATGCTGGATAAAACCGGCACCATCACCTTGGGCAATCGCCAGGCCAGTGCGTTTATCCCGGCGCCCGGCATCAGCGAGGAACAATTGGCGGACGCCGCGCAGTTATCGTCCTTGGCTGATGAAACGCCCGAGGGGCGCAGTATCGTTGCGCTGGCGAAGACCCGATTTGCGCTGCGCGAACGCGAACTCGCGCCGTTGCAGCCGCGGTTTATTGCGTTCACCGCGCAGACCCGGATGAGTGGTGTCGATCTCGGTGCCGATGCGACCGCGCGCAATATTCGCAAAGGTGCAGGCGATGCGATACGTCGCTGGGTCGATGATCGCGGCGGGCGCTTCCCCAAAGAAGTTAGTTTGATCATCGACGAGGTGGCGCGCCGTGGCAGCACACCGCTGGTGGTCGCCGAAAACTCCAGGGTGCTTGGTGTCGTCGAGCTCAAGGACATCGTCAAGGGCGGTATCAAGGAACGGTTTGCGCAGTTGCGCCGAATGGGCATCAAGACCGTCATGATCACGGGCGACAATCCGCTGACCGCAGCGACCATCGCCGCCGAAGCCGGTGTCGATGATTTCCTTGCCGAAGCGACACCCGAGGCCAAACTGAAACTGATACGTGACTACCAAGCTGAGGGCCGGCTGGTGGCCATGACCGGCGACGGTACCAATGACGCGCCGGCGCTGGCGCAATCCGATGTCGCCGTCGCCATGAACACCGGCACCCAGGCCGCCAAGGAAGCCGCCAATATGGTCGATCTGGACTCCAATCCGACCAAGCTGCTCGAAATCGTCGAGACCGGCAAACATTTGCTGATGACGCGCGGCGCCTTGACCACATTTTCGGTGGCCAACGATGTGGCGAAATACTTTGCCATCATCCCGGCGATGTTTGTCGGCGTCTACCGGCCACTGGCCGCGTTGAACGTCATGTCGCTGCACAGCCCCGGTTCGGCAATTCTGTCGGCGGTCATCTTCAACGCCCTGATCATCATTGCGCTGGTGCCGCTGGCACTCAAGGGCGTCAGTTATCGCCCGATCGGAGCAGCCGCGTTGCTGCGCAGAAATCTGCTGATTGACGGCGCCGGCGGCCTGATCGTGCCGTTTGTCGGCATCAAGGCCATCGACTTGCTTTTGAGTAGTCTGAACTTCGTTTGATTGAAGGATTTACACATGATCACGCTCTTGCGCCCAGCCCTGGTACTGTTCACGGCGCTCAGTCTCATCACCGGTCTGCTGTACCCACTGCTGGTCACGGCCGTCGGTCAGACTCTCTTCAACGCCAAGGCCAATGGTTCGCTGATCGAGCACAACGGCAAAGTAGTCGGGTCGTTGCTGATCGGACAGGCCTTCAGTGAACCGGGCTATTTTTGGGGCCGCCCGTCGGCCACCAGTCCGAACGCTTATAACGCCGCTGCTTCGTCGGGTTCCAACCAGGGCCCGTTGAATCCAGCGCTGGCCGAAGCGGCGCAAGCACGTATCGCAGCGCTGCGGGCAGCCGACCCGGGTAATCAGTTACCTATTGCGGTCGACCTCGTGACCGCGTCGGCCAGCGGGCTGGATCCGCACATCAGTGTTGCTGCGGCGCTCTACCAGATTAACCGCATTGCCCGGCAGCGCAATTGGCCGATCGAGCGGGTTCAACGTATCGTCGACAGCAATATCGAAGGCCGCGAACTGCTCATTCTGGGCGAACCGCGCGCCCATGTGCTCAAACTGAATCTGGCTCTGGACGATGCCGGCCGGCGGTGAACGCGCCGGACATGCGAGGGGTTGCTGCAGCCGTTCAGTGCGAAAATACTGTATGACCGGACTTTCGACGATCTGCGCGTGATGACTTCAACCCGTCCCGACCCGGATGCCTTGATCGCGCAATTGCGCGAACAGGACGGCAAGGCGGTACGCGGCAGATTGCGAATCTACTTTGGATCCTCGCCCGGTGTCGGCAAGACCTACGCCATGTTGCAGGCGGCGCAAAAGCTCAAAAGCGAGGGCGTCGACGTATTGGCCGGTGTCGTCGTCACGCACGGTCGCCGCGAGACCTTGGCGCTGCTCGAGGGAATCGATCAGTTGCCGCTGCGCAGCATCGATTATCGCGACAAAAAGCTGCTTGAATTTGATCTGGATGCAGCATTGGATAGACGCCCGAAGCTGATTCTGATCGACGAGCTCGCGCATTCCAATGTGGCCGGGTCACGCCATCCGAAGCGCTGGCAGGACGTCGACGAGTTACTGGGCAAGGGCATCAACGTTTACTCGACCTTGAACGTCCAGCATCTGGACAGCTTGAATGACGTGGTCGGGGGCATCACCGGGGTGCGAGTGCAGGAAACGCTGCCTGATACCTTTTTCGATGCGGCTACCGAAATCGTCATGGTCGACACGCCAGCAGACGAATTGCTCGCACGATTAAAAGCCGGCAAGGTCTACGTCGGACCGCAGGCCGAACGCGCCGCCCATAACTTCTTTCGCAAGGGCAATCTGATGGCCCTGCGCGAGCTGGCGCTACGCCGGACCGCCGATCGTGTTGAGGGCGATATACTGGCTTGGCGAAGTGTCGAGAACATTGCATCGGTCTGGAAAAACGAAGCGGCGATTCTGTGCGCCATCGGCCCGACCCCGGCCGCCGAGAGTGTCGTTCGCAGCGCCGCGCAACTGGCGCAACAACTGAACGTAAGCTGGCATGCGGTCTATGTCGAAACGCCCATGTTGTTGAGATTGCCGGACGCCCAACGTGAACGAATCTTGCGCGTCGTTCGACTGGCGCGGGATCTGGGCGCCAGCACTGGCGTCCTGCCAGGACAGGAACCCGCCAGGGTGCTGATTGACTATGCGCGCGCCTACAATCTTTCCAAGCTGGTGTTCGGACGAAGCTCGCTGCAGGGCGGCGGGTGGCGACGCCTCTGGCGGCAGATTCGGGCGCTGCGCTCCTTGCAGTTTCGGCTGACGGAGGGCGCACCCGAACTCGATCTGATTGCGGTTGCAGCCATGCCGGTTGCAGCCCCACTGCGCGAATCGGTCGCTGCGGTTGCTGTCGATCGCGAACCGGGCCAGCGTTCGTCCTGGCGTCGCTATGGCGCTGCTGCCGGCGTCTGTGCCCTGATCGCCGCGCTCAGTTGGCCGATGCAATGGCATTTTGACCAGGCCAATATTGTCATGCTGTTTTTGCTGGCGGTTGTGGGCGTAGCGGTGAAGCTCGGACGCGGTCCGGCGGTGTTCGCGAGTTTCCTGAGTGTTGCATTGTTTGACTTCTTTTTTGTCGAACCGAAACTGAGTTTTGCAGTGTCCGACGTACAGTATCTATTGACTTTCGGTGTCATGTTGGCGGTCGGACTCATCAGCGGTCAGTTGACGGCCGGCCTGCGTTACCAGGCGCAAGTGGCGGCCGAACGTCAGTCGCGCTCACGGGCCTTGTTCGAGCTGACCAGCCAGCTCGCCAGCGGGTTGGAAGGCGAGCATATCGTATCGATTGCCGAAGATGTGCTGGCCCGTGAAGTGGCCGGCGCGGCCTTTCTGTTTACGGTTGATCTGCACAATCAATTGCGTCCTTCGCCGCGACAAGTCGGTGTAGCGGGGGCCGATCTACCTGATCTTGGAACGGCGCGATGGGCACTGGAGCAGCGTACGGTGGCGGGTCTTGCGACCGACACGCTGCCTGGTAGTGCTTGGTTCTACTTGCCGCTGGCATCGCCATTGCGCGTTCGTGGCGTTCTGGCGCTTCGGCCGCAATCGAGTCGCAGTGTCCTGCTGCCCGAGTTGCGCGCACGCCGCTGGCGGTCCTGTTTGGACTGGCACAAACGCTTGCGGCCGACCGCACACTACCAGAGTCTGCCAAGGAACTGAGCACGACCCTGTTGCAGCAGTCACAGCGGATCAGCGCCATGGTCAATAACCTCATGGATATGGCGCGTTTGCAAAGCGGCGCGATCGAGCTCAATTTGCAGTGGCAGCCGATCGAGGAAGTGGTCGGCACTTCGCTGCAGGCGACGCACCAGCCACTGATCGTACACGCGGTTCAGTTGCAGATTCCCAGCGGCTTGCCGCTGCTCAACATCGATGCGGCATTGATCGAGCGGGTGCTTTGCAACTTGCTGGAAAATGCCGCCAAGTACACCCTACCGGGCAGTCATATCCTGATCGCGGCCGTGCTGCATGCCGATAAGTTGAGGCTCAGTGTTTCGGATGACGGTCCCGGTTTGCCTGAAGGGCGCAGCGAGCAATTATTCGCCAAATTTTCGCGTGGCGAACGCGAGTCGTCGACCCCTGGCGTCGGACTAGGGCTGGCGATTTGTCGCGCCATCGTCGAGGCGCATGACGCCGTATTTGGGCCGAACGAGGCGCTGAAGGCGGAGCTTCATTTGTCATTGAACTGCCACTGGGAAATCCGCCGGCGCTACCCGAGGATGAACAGCATGAGTGAGCCGCAGCCGGTGGTGCTGGTCATCGAAGATGAGCCAGGTATTCGCCGCTTCGTTCGGATGGCACTTGAAGCCGAGGGTTGGCTGGTACATGAGGCCGACAAGCTGCGCCAGGGACTGATCGATATTGGTACCCGAACGCCAGACCTGGTTATTCTGGATCTGGGCTTACCCGATGGCGACGGCGTTGACCTGTTGAAGGACTTGCGTTCCTGGTCGAGTGTGCCGGTCATCGTCATGTCGGCGCGCAGCGCCGAGTCCGACAAGATTGCGGCTCTGGATGCCGGTGCCGACGACTATCTGAGCAAACCGTTTGGCGTCGGTGAGTTGCAGGCCCGGGTGCGCGTCGCGCTGCGTCGCATCCAGTCGCTGAACGATCGCGACGGACGGCTGCAGACTGTGGTTCAGATTGGCGAGGTTCAAGTTGATCGGGTCGCTCGACGAGTCACGCGGGCCGGCGCCGCTGTCCACTTGACGCCGATCGAATATCGCCTGCTGACCTATTTGATCAGCCATGCCGGCAAGGTCCTCACCCATCGGCAACTCCTGAAGGCGGTGTGGGGGCCGGCCCATGTCGAGCAGAACCACTATGTTCGCGTTTATATGGCCAATCTCAGACAAAAACTGGAGCAGGTTCCCGCAACGCCGCGCCATTTCCAGACCGAGACTGCGGTTGGCTATCGGCTGGTCATCTGACCGATTCGATCTCTTCGGTCAGTTGCAGCCAACGCTCTTCGTGCACGCCCAGTTCATGTTCGATGGCCTTCAGACGTTTGCCGGTGCGAGCGATTTCCACGGCCACGCTACTTTTGCCCAGTACAAGCTGCAGGTTATCCCGCTCGTCTGCGAGCTGGGCGATGTCGCGCTCGACTTTCTCGAGTTCCTTGCGCATTGATTTGGTGGCGACGGCAGACTGCGAAGGTTTTACGGCGACCATTGACGCCGCGCTGACCTTCACCGACGAATCGTCGCCTGGTTTGCCGTCCCTCTTCGCTTCATCGCGCTGCCGCTTGGCATACTCAAGCAAGTACTTTTGATAGTCATCGAGGTCGCCATCGAACGGTGTGATGCCACCTTGCGAGACCATCCAGAATTCATCACAGACCGCACGTAACAAGGCGCGGTCATGGCTGACCAGCATGACCGTGCCTTCAAATTCATTGAGCGCCATCGACAACGCTTCGCGGGTCGCCAGATCGAGGTGGTTGGTCGGCTCATCGTGCAACAACAGGTTGGGGCGTTGCCAGACGATCATGCAGAGCACCAGGCGCGCTTTTTCGCCGCCACTCATGCTGCCGACGGCTTGTTTGACCATGTCACCGCCAAAGTTGAACATGCCCAGAAAGCTGCGCAGATCCTGTTCACGCGTCGGCTGGTTGCCCAAGGTGCCGGCCGCCGCCAGATCCTTGACCAACGCGATCATATGTTCAATCGCCGTGTCCTCGGGGCGCAGCACATCGAGCTCCTGCTGCGCAAAATAACCGATGTTCAAGCCCTTGCCTTCGGTCATTTCACCGCTGATCGGTGCCAGCGTGCGCGCGATGGTTTTGACGACGGTTGATTTACCTTGCCCGTTCGCACCCAGAATGCCGATGCGCTGCCCAGCCAGCACCGACTTGCTGACCTGGCGCACGATGACCGATGGTGCGGTACCACTCGGCGCGTCGTCCGGCGCCGGATATCCGAATGAGGTGTTGTACATCGCCAGCATCGGGTTCGGTAGATTGGCCGGTTCCTTGAATTCGAACGTAAAGTCGGCCTCGGCCAGCAAGGGTGCGATTTTCTCCATGCGATCGAGCGCCTTGATCCGGCTCTGCGCCTGTTTGGCCTTACTGGCTTTGGCCTTGAAGCGATCGATAAACTTTTTAAGATGCGCGATCTTGTCCTGCTGTTTCGAGAAGGCGCTCTGCTGCAGCGACATCTGCTCGGAGCGCAGGTCTTCAAACTTGCTGTAGTTGCCGCCGTAGCGGGTCAGCTTGGCGCTTTCAATATGAACCGTGACCTCGGTGACGGCATCGAGAAACTCGCGGTCATGGCTGATGACCAACATGGTGCCCTGATAGCGCTTGAGCCAGGCCTCGAGCCAAACCAGCGCGTCCAGGTCCAGGTGGTTGGTCGGTTCGTCGAGCAGCAGCAGATCGGACGGACAGATCAGGGCGCGCGCCAATTGCAGGCGCATTCGCCAGCCGCCCGAGAAACTATTGACCGGGTTCTCGAGCTCGCTGACCTTAAAGCCCAGCCCCAGGATGAGCGCTTGCGCGCGCGCCACCGCGTCGTGTTCACCGGCATCGTACAGTTCCATATAGGCGTGGCCGATGCGCTCGCCGTCGCCGCTGGCTTCGGCCGCGCGGACTTCGGCCTGAGCGGCGTGTAGCACCACGTCGCCTTCAACCACAAAGCTGGTGGCACTTTGCTCGACCTCGGGCATGTCCTGTGAGACTTGCGCCATGCGCCATTGCGTCGGAATGGCATATTGGCCGCTGTCTTCATGCAGCGTGCCGTTCAGGAGTGCGAACAGGGATGATTTGCCGGCGCCATTGCGGCCCACCAAACCTACTTTTTCGCCGGGGTTGACAACAACGGATGCGCTATCGAGCAGTACTTTGGCACCGCGACGCAGCACCACATTCTTGAGGGTAATCATTTAAACAGACATACAGAAGGACGCGTATTTTACTCGAGTGAGCCGATTCGTGCTTGCGGTGCCTTTCTTACAGTGTGACGGCGTGTTGGCGCATTCGGGTTTTGCCTGTTGAAGCGCAGAGCGACGGGTGCTCGCCGTGGACAAGGAAGCGCCTGCTTAAATAACGGCACGAATGAAACATTCAACTATTTTCGGCGGATTCGCTCCGCCGCCGATCGCTCCTTGAAGACTGGTGACACCCGATGAAGCCCGGCGAATTCGTGGCCGACAATCCGCTTCTGACGGGGGCCATCCTGCCGCGACTGGCACGGCTGGCGGTGCCCAATCTGGCGGCCATGCTGGTCTCATCGGCGGTGGTCTTGACGGAAACCAGCTACATCGGCACGCTCGGTACCAACGCATTGGCGGGCATGGCGCTGGTGATGCGGTGCGTTTCCGCGCCTCGGCATGGCCGGTGTTGCGCTCGGCGTCGCCATTGCCAACACCATCGGTTGCGTAGTGTTTTCCTGGCTGCTGCTGGCGGGTCATCTGCGCGTCAAGCTGACGGTGCGTGGGCTCGATCTGCGCAGGGAAATGTTCTACGACATATTGACGGTCGGGGCGTTCGCTCTGCTGGGTCCGCTACAGTCGATTACGACCATCCTGGTGCTGACGGCGTTGATGTCAAGACTTGGCACCCAGGTGCTGGCCGGCTACGCAATCGGCATGCGCCTGGAGTTTCTGCTGATTCCGATTACCTTCGCGATCGGGGTGGCGTGTGTACCCATGGTCGGCATGGCGGTGGGCGCCGGCAATATCGAGCGGGCCCGCCGGGTCGCCTGGATCGGCGCCGTCGCGGCAGCCAGTATCCTGGGCGTGTTCGGATTGATCGTTGCACTCGCGTCCGAGTACCTGGCAGGATTTTTTACCCAGGATGCCGTCGTATTGTTTGCGGCGCAGTCCTTTTTCGTCTGGGCAGCACCCTGTTATGCCATGTTCGGTCTGGCGCATTGTCTGTATTTCGCCTCTCAGGGGGCCGGCAAAATGCTGGGTCCGGTGCTGGCGGGTACCGCGCGCTTGAGTGTCGTTGTGTTGGGACGCGGGTGGCTGCTGTCGATTCAAGCGCCGGCCTGGTGTTTTTTTGCGCTGCTCAGTGCCTCGATGATCGCCTATGGCATCGCAGCCGGCGTTGCCATGCGCATCAGTTCCTGGCAGCCTTTCGTCAGGCCAATTTTCGCAAGGAATATTTCATGAAACTGCAACGCTTTGGCAAGACCGATCTGCATGTCTCGAATTTGTGTTTCGGTGGTAACGTTTTTGGCTGGACAGTCAACGAGGCGCAGTCCTTCGCGCTGCTCGATACCTTCGTCGCGGCGGGCGGCAACTTCATTGATACCGCCGATGTCTACTCACGGTGGGTACCGGGACACCGGGGTGGCGAATCGGAGACCGTCATCGGCAACTGGCTCGCCGCCAGTCCGGGTATGCGCTCGAAGGTGGTCATTGCGACCAAGGTAGGCATGGAGTTGGCGGCCGATCGCAAGGGCTTGTCCGCGTCCTGGATTGCGCGCGCCGTCGAAGACTCGTTGCGCCGCTTACGATGCGACGTCATTGATCTTTACCAATCGCACACCGACGATGCGAGTGTGTCCTTTGAAGAGACGCTGGGCGCTTATGACCGCTTGATTCGTGCCGGCAAGGTGCGCTACATTGGCGCCTCCAACTACTCGGCCGCTAGACTGTCGGAGTCGCTGGCTGTGTCGCGCGCCAACGGACTGCCCGAGTATGTGAGTCTGCAGCCCCTGTTCAATTTGTATGACCGCGCAGTGTTCGAGCGCGAGTTGCAGCCTTTGTGCGCACGCGAAGATATTGCGGTGATCAATTTCTACGCATTGGCTGCAGGCTTTCTGACGGGCAAGTATCGAGAGGCCAGCGATGCCGGCAAGAGCCCGCGAGGTCAGGGTGTTGCCAGGAAGTACGTCAACCCGCGCGGTTTGCGAATCCTGCAGGCGCTCGATGTTGTGGCCCGTGAGCTGAATGCCAAGCCTGGGCAAATTGCAATCGCCTGGTTGTTGCACCAGTCAGCGGTGACTTCGCCGATCGCCAGCGCGACCTCGCTTTCGCAACTGGCCGAATTGGTTTCGGCCAGCGAATTGCATTTGAGTAACGAACAGTTGGCCCTGCTCGGATCGGCGAGTCAGGAATGACACAGGCCGCACTTCGTCCGCTGTTGTTCACGCCGCTGAAGTTGCGCGATGTTGAACTGGCGAACCGGATTGCCGTGCCACCGATGGCGCAATATCAGGCGCGCAATGGCTATCCGGTTGAGCATCACTTGGTTAACTACGGCAAATTTGCGCAGGGTGGTGCCGGTCTGGTGTTTGTTGAAGCCACGGCGGTCTTGCGTGATGGACGTATCACCAACGGTTGCTTGGGGATTTGGGAGGATGCTCAAGCCGAAGCCCTGCGACCAATCGCGACGTTCCTTAAAGATCAGGGCAGTGTGCCGGCCATTCAGATCGGACACGGTGGCCGCAAAGCCAGCATGCAGCGTCCGTGGCACGGAAATGGTCCGCTGACGGCGACCGATCTTGCCCGCGGCGACGAGCAATGGCGCGTGATGGGTCCGTCCGCCGTTGCGCTGGCCGATGGCTGGTTGACGCCGAAGGAAATGACCGCAGAAGATCGCAGGCTGGTCTGTGACGCGTTCGTTGCGGCCGCTCGACGCGCCGTGGCCGTCGGCTTTGAAATTATCGAAGTGCACATGGCGCATGGCTATTTGCTACACAGCTTTCTGTCGCCGCTCTCGAACCTTCGCCAGGATGACTATGGTGGTTCGCGCGCCGGCCGCATGCGCTTTCCGTTGCAGGTTGCTGCGGCGGTTCGTGAGGCGTTGCCGCGCGGCACGCCACTGTTTGTGCGGATTGCCTCGGTCGATGGTATCGACGGTGGTTGGGAGATGGATGACAGCGTTGCGTTCGCCAGTGAACTCAAACGCGTCGGCGTTGATGTGGTCGATTGTTCGTCGGGCGGCAACTCGCCACGCGGCGCGACCAATGCCAATCTGCAGCGGGCGCCGGGCTATCAGGCGCCTTTTGCCGCACGCATTCGCCGCGAGAGTGGCATACAGACCATGGCAGTCGGATTGATCCGGGAGCCTGAACTGGCCGAACGGTTATTGCAGGAAGGCTGCGCTGACCTGATTGCGATCGGTCGACAGTTTTTATACGATCCGTTCTGGGCGCATCATGCCGCCCAGCATTTCGGATTGACCGGTGATTTCGAGCGCTGGCCGCAACCCTACGCCTGGTGGTTGGAGAAATGGGAGAAGGGTCTGCGTGCGAGCGGGTTCACACTGTAAAGTCGCAACCGACCAAGCTCGGCGTCATTGGACGAGCTTGGTGCGACCGTAACTTTTCTGCTTACGCCTTCTCTACCTTACGCCTTTGGCACCGTCGCTTGCATGGAGGGTCGGGCGTTGAACTTCGCGAACCAGGCGGCAGCATTCGAATATTGCGTGCGCCAGTCGAAGCTTGCAAAACGGAGATCGAGATATCCAAGCGCGCAGCCGATCGTGATTTTTCCGAGATCGAGCGCGTCGCCCCATTGAGGTGAATGAACGTCGATCAGCGCCAGGCCTGAGTGAATCTTTTCCATTTGCCCCTGAGTCCATTCGGGCCAGCGCAAGGCTTCCGGGCGCATGAAGGTTTCGTATCGAGCCAGCAGCGCGGCGTCCAGGATGCCGTCACCGAGCGACTGTTCGGTCATCACTTGCCAGCGGGCGCTACCGGACGCAGGTATCAGCGTACCCTTGCCGAGCTCGTTCAGGTACTCGCAGATTACCCGGCTGTCGTATAACGCCGTGCCATCTTCGGCGATAAACGTTGGCACTTTACCGAGCGGATTTTTGGCGACAATCGCCGGGTCGCGCGTGATCGGGTTGGCGGCGCCGTTGATTTTTTCAATCCGGTCGGTGAGGCCGAGCTCGAGCGCAACGACCATACATTTTCTGACATAGGGCGAGAGTGGCGAGTAGAAGATTTTCATGGGGGTTCCATTGGATGCGGGGCTTGCCGCGACTTTACCTTGAATCGGGTCTGGTTTCATCGGATTCGCGATCAAGGTTTCGGCGGGTGCGAGCAGAATGATCGAATTTCACCAGCCAGCAAAATCTGCATTGATTGATTTGGAGTCATAAGTATGGAAAGTGTTCGTGTTTATATCGATTTCAAGAGTCCCTATTCGTACGTGGCGGTCAAGCCCTTGATCGAGTTGGCGCAAGCCGAGGCGGTCTTGCTCGACTGGCGACCGTTTACCCTGCAGTTACAGCGCGCCTATTCACGCTCTGATACCGGCGCCAATGCCGACGTTGAAGCCCAAACGATTTACTCGATGCGAAAGATCCGATATCTGTACCAAGACGTGCGCCGTTTTGCGCAACCACAGGGACTGATCATCAGGGGTCCCGAGCGCATTTTCGACGGCACCTTTAGCAGTATCGGCATGCTCTACGCTCAGCAGCAAGCGGTGTTCGACGCTTACCGTGACACGGTATTCGAGCGATTTTTCAAACGCGACCTGAACATCGATTCCGCCGATGAGATCGCGGCGGTGATTCGATCGGCTGGCGGCGACTCGAGCGCCTTCGCCGCGTTTCTCGAGGGCGAGGGCCGCGCGCAACATGCCACGATTCAGGCCGAGGCTGAACAAGCCGGTGTCTTCGGAATACCGACCATGGTTTTTCGCGACGAGCTGTTCTGGGGTGCAGACCGCGTTGAATTACTGCGCGAACGTATTCGCAGTCGATGATTGCGATTTTGTTGAGGTGCAACTCCGTTACCATTACCCTGGATTCACTCGCAGAAAGCGACATCAAATGAACATTGTTCCGAACCTGCTGATCCGCTACTCATCGAAGCGCTACTACGCGGTCCGCCTTGTGGCAGCGCTGTTGTTGGCGTCTTCGGCCTCGTTCGCTCTAGCGCAGTGGTCACCGACCAAACCGGTACGCATCATCGTGCCGTTTCCGGCGGGCGGGATTGTCGACCTGATGGCGCGCACCGTCAGCGATCGGCTGTCGGCCAGCCTCGGCCAGGCCGTGATCGTCGACGCGCGGCCCGGCGCCAATGGCAGTATTGGCATCGATGCAGTCGCCAAGGCCGATGCCGACGGCCACACACTCTTGTTAGCAACGCTGTCGAACGCAACCCTGCCGGGCTTTGTCAATCTGCCCTGGCATCCAACCCGCGACTTTGCCGGGGTCGCCATGCTCGGACAGGTTCCGAATCTGGTGGTAGTTCCGGCTACACTTGAGCCCAAGACGCTCAAGGAGTTTGTCGACTACGCCAAGGCCAGGCCGGGCGCCTTGAACTATGCCAATGGTGGCAATGGTACTTCGCCCACGTTGGGTGTCGAGCGACTCAAGAAGAACACCGGCATGCAACTGGTCGGCGTTGGCTATAAAGGATTCCCACCGGTAATTCCGGATCTCATCAGCGGCCAATTGCACTTTTCGATGGTGCCGATCGGCGTTGCCGCGCCGCATGTGAAATCGGGCAAACTTCGTGCCCTCGCGGTAGCCGCGCCGGTTCGTAACAAACAGTTTCCGGACGTGCCGACGATGGCTGAAGCCGGTTATCCCGAATCGCCGGTGATTTCCTGGTACGCATTCCTGGTTCCGGCGGCCACTCCAAAACCGGTCATCGAGCGCTTGAATCGCGAGATCGCCAAGGCGATCGCTGACCCTGACGTGCTGGCCCGCATTGAAACCATCGGCGGATCGTCGCTGGCCGCCGGCACGCCGGTCGAGGTTGACGCCATGCTCGCAAAAGAAGTCGAGTTCTGGTCGAAGTTCATCAAGGAAACCGGTCTGAAGATCGAGTAGCCTGAGCGCAAAATGGGTTTGCTCCGCAGGTCGGCGGGGCGCGACCACCCACCCGCTGTGCGCCGCAAACAGCGCAACTCTGCCGCTGGTTAGCCGATATGAAAACAGGATTCATTTGGACTAGCCCGGGAGATGCACGTGTTTTCAAGCTCACTGAGGACGGTCATCAACTTGGGCAGCGTACTGATTTCGGTATCGGCTGCGGTTGCTGTGCCGCTTGCGTACTACGCGTTTGTTAACTCTGGCGTCGGTCCTGGTCTGGCTCTGGTGCTCGGCTTGGCGCCGATTCCCGGATTGGTGCTGGGCCTCGGCTGGCGCAAGTACGCATTGCGGAATCTGCAAGACAGGGTCAGCGAGCAGCAAGCCGAAAGTCTGCGCTTCAACACGGCGATCGACAACATATCTCAAGGGTTGTGTTTTTTTGATGGCCAACAACGACTGATCGTTTGCAATCGCCGCTACGCAGAAATGTATGGCTTGTCGATGGACTTGATTCGCCCGGGCACTTCGCTGCGCGAGATTGTCGATCTGCGATATCGGCGTGGCAGTTTCCCAAAAATGCCGCGCGCCAAGTATCTGAAGTGGCGCAAAGCGATCGCTGATATGAACGTGCCGTCCGAGTCCATCGCGGAACTGAAGAACGGTCGGGTGTTCGCTATTCATCATCAGCCCATGCCGGACGGCGGTTGGGTCGCCACCCATGAAGACATCACCGAGCGCAGGCGCATCACGCAGCAGATCGAGCGTATGGCGCGTTGCGATGAGTTGACCGGGCTCGCCAACCGGGTGCAGGTGCGCGAACGCCTGGAGAGCTTGCAAGGTCAGCCGACAGGGTCGACACCGATTGCCGTGTTGGTGATTGATCTGGATCACTTCAAGGCGGTCAATGACGCCATGGGCCACGCGGTCGGTGACAAGCTGCTGCGCGCGGCCGCTCATCGCATGAAGCATTGCGCGCGGCCGGGCGATTTGGTGGCACGCATGGGCGGTGATGAATTTGCGGTGATCCAGGTCGGTGATGTGCAACCAGCATCCGCGCAGGCGCTCGCGCGCCGACTGATTTATGAGTTGGCGGTCCAGTTCGAGATCGGCGCTCATCGCATCCAGATCGGTGCGAGTGTCGGTATCGCCTTGTCATCGGGCCAGGATGATACGCTCGAGGACCTGCTGATTAACGCCGATCTGGCGCTCTACGCGGCCAAGTCGGCCGGGCGCAGTACGCACGAGTTCTTCCGCCCGCCGATGGCCGAGCAGGCGCGCGATCGGCGATCACTCGAGAGCGAACTGCGCGAAGCCGAATCGCTCGGGCAGTTCGAATTGTTCTATCAGCCGATTTTCTCGATCGACACCGGCCGGGTGGTGGCTTTTGAAGCGCTGCTTCGTTGGCATCATCCGACCCGTGGCCTGGTGATGCCCGATACCTTCATACCGTTGGCTGAAGAAACCGGTTTGATCGAGTCGATTGGCGCTTGGGTACTGCGCGAGGCCTTCACTCGGGCGACGCTCTGGCCCTCGCATATTGCGGTTGCCGTGAATCTGTCGCCCGTGCAAATCAAGGGCGGCAACCTGTTGCGAGTGGTGGCCGAAGCGCTCGACCTCTCGGGGATCGATCCGGAACGCGTCGAACTGGAAATCACCGAGTCGGTGCGGCTCGCAGAAGATGCTGCCAACCTCGATTTGCTGATGGAGTTGCGGGCGTTGGGCACCAGTATCTGCCTTGACGATCTGGGCGTCGGTTATTCGTCGCTCAGCTATTTGCGCTCGTTTCCGTTTCGAAAAATAAAAATTGATCGCTCGTTCGTGAAGGGAATTGTTTTTCATTCGGAAGAGGCGGCCATCGTTCGGGCCATCTGCACGCTCGGTAACAGTCTGAAAATGACGATCACCGCCGAAGGCGTCGAGGAGCAGAGCCAGCTTGAAGTGCTGCGTGAATTGGGTTGTGACGAAGCGCAAGGCTACCTGCTGGGTCGGCCAATGCCGTTCGGCAAGATATCAATGGTTTGGCAGGCGGAGTCGTTCGATGAATGCTGGGCGCCGGTGACCGACGAGCAGTTGGCGATGCTCGATGAAAACGGTCAGGCAGAGTCCTGGGCGCTAGTGGTCTAGTGGATCGCTGGTAGCTGGCTGGTAGCTCGCCGGTACCGCGCTGCGCATTGTGCTGGCGCGGGTAGTTTGCGCTACCATGAGTCGTCATCGGAGGATATTGATATGAGCCAGCTTCCCGCTGTATCCGGCCCGGCAAGTGGTCAATCGCCCGGGTTCCGTCCAGACGTCACCGCGCAATTGGCCAGGCGAGCGGTGACCCTTCGTTCCGCTGATTTTCCAGGCGACGTCATTCGCGTCGCGCGGCAGTGTTTCATCGACTGGTTTGCCGTTACGTTGGCGGCACGGCATGACCCGCTGGTGGAAATCCTGTCGGCCGAGGCGCTCGATGAAGGCGGCCATGCGCTGGCCTCGTTGATCGGACGCGAACAGCGCGTCGGGCGATTGCAAGCGGCGCTTATCAATGGCGCAGCCAGCCATGCACTCGACTATGACGATGTCCATGGCGTGCTGCTTGGTCATCCGACGGTGACGCTGATACCGGCGTTGCTGGCGGCGGCGCAGGGTCGGCAGGTATCCGGGGCACGCTTGCTCGAGTCGTTTGTGGCCGGCTACGAAACCTTGATTCGCATCGCCCGTCTGGTCAATCCGGCGCACTATGACCACGGCTTTCACTCCACCGGAACACTCGGTTCGTTCGGTTCTGCCGCCGCGTGTGCGCACCTGTTCGGGCTTGATGCGAACACGACCGCTAACGCCTTCGGCATTGCCGGTACCTCGACCAGCGGCCTCAAATCGATGTTCGGCACGATGTGCAAACCCATGCATGCGGGCTTGGCGGCACGTAACGGTTTGGCCGCAGTACGCTTGGCTGCGCGCGGCTTTGGTTCGCGCGGAGATGTGCTGGAGGCCGAGCAGGGATTTGCGAGTGCGTTGGGCGCAAGCTTCGATGCGCAGGCCGCGCTGGCCGATGCACCGCGCGGGTTTTACGTTATCGAGAATCTATTCAAGTATCACGCCGCCTGTTATGGGACGCATGGTTCTATCGAGGCAACCCGATTGGCGCTTGGGGAACGGATTGGCGTGCAAACGAAACCCAATACCGACGGGCTGCGATCGGTCCAGGTCAGGGCTTCGAAGCGCATGCAACGGGTCTGCGCGATTGCCAATCCGCAGACCGGCTTGGAGGCAAAATTCTCGGTGCGAGCGACCGTTGCGTTCGTGTTGGCCGGACTCGATACCGCTGGCATCAACAGTTATTCCGACGCGCTGGTTCGAAGCGAAACGGTGCGCAATTTCATTGAACGAATCCAGGTCGAATGGGTCGAGCAGGCCAGCGACATGTTGACCGAGGTCACGATTGACTTCGATGGCCAGCCGCGTGCGCAAGGCAGATTCGACCCGGGCATCGCCGAGCGCGATTTCGATCATCAGCAGAGCCGGGTTGAGGCCAAATTCAAGGCGCTGACGATACCGGAGATCGGCGAGACGCGTGCGCTGGCGCTGCTCGACGCTCTGAAACGGCTCGATGAGTTGGCATCGATCGATGAACTCATTGAGCTTGCGCGCTGAACAGCACCCGCCGGGATATCGCTAATACGATCTCGGTAATCCCAGCACATGTTCAGCAATATGTGCGAGCACCAGATTGTGCGAAACCGGCGCGATGCGCCCCAGCCGGGCCTCGCGCCAACGCCGTTCGACGTGATACTCCTTGGCGGCCGCAAATCCGCCGTGGGTCTGAAAGCAGGCTTCGGCGGCCGCCCAGTTGGCCTCGGAGGCCAGCAGACGCGACAGATTGGCGTCTTCACCGGTCTCCAGGCCGGCATCGAACAGGGACACTGCTTTTCGGACCATCAGGTCGGCCGCAATCATCTTCGAATAAGCGTCGGCAATCGGAAATTGTATGCCCTGGTTCTGGCCAATAGGGCGACCGAATACTTCGCGTTCATTGGCATATTTGACGGCGGTCTCGATGAACCAGCGCGCCGCACCGACCGATGAATGAGCGACCAGAATTCGTTCGGAATTCATGCCGCTCAAAATGTATTTGAAGCCCTTGCCTTCCTCGCCGACCAGACTGTTGGCCGGTATCTTGAGGTTATCGAAGAACACCTCGTTGGTCTGATGATTGATAAAGGCCTTCAGCGGGCGAATCGTCATGCCATGGCCGACCGCCTCACGCATGTCGACCAGAAACACCGAGATACCGTCGGTTTTTTTTCTGACCGCCTCGCGTGGCGTGGTGCGGGCCAGCAGCAGCATGAGGTCGGACTGCCGAGCACGTGAGGTCCAGATTTTCTGGCCGTTGATGACATAGTGATCGCCCTTGCGGACCGCGCTGGTGCGCAAGCTGGTGGTATCACTGCCACTGGTGGGTTCGGTAACACCAAATGCCTGCAAGCGCAATTTGCCAGCGGCCAGCTCGGGCAGGTAGCGCTGCTTCATCTCATCGCTGCCATGGCGCAACACACTGCCCATGGTGTACATCTGCGCGTGGATCATCGCCGAATTACCGCCACCGGCCATGACTTCCTCCAGGATGACACCGGCGGCCCGAAAACTCAGGCCGGCGCCGCCATAGGATTCGGGAATCAAGGTGGCCAGGAAGCCCGCATCGGTCATGGTGTTGACGAAGGCATGCGGGTACTCGTCCTTCTCTTCCATGTCCAGCCAATAGTTCAGCGGATAGTCGGCGCAGATCCGCCGCACGGCGTGGCGAATTTCAGGCAGATCCTCGCCCAACGGAATGGTGATTTCGCTGGCTGTTTTGGGCTTCTCAGCCTGTGAGTGCTTCATGATTGCCTTTGAATTCTTGATGAGGACCTGTGAATGCTCATGACGTTCTGTGAATGTTCACGATGTCTTTCTGCTGAACGGCCCAAGCACTTCGTCGGTGTGTTCGCCGAGCCGTGGTGCACCCTGTCGAGGTTCTGGCCGAACATCGTCGATACTCAGCGGCAACATGACCTGCCGCAAGTTCACATGGCCAGCGACCTCTCGGATCATGCCGAGTGCGCGCGTTTGCTCATGTTCGACCATCTGCGCAATGTTCTGGACCGGCGCGCACGGCACACCCGCCACTTCAAGGGTCAATTCCCATTGGGCAGTGCTGCGCTGCGTGCTTCGCTCGGCGATCAGCGCGTTCAGAGCCGCGCGATGGCCAACACGAAGCGCATTGCTCGTGAAGCGCGCATCGTTGAGCCACTCGGGATGGCCGAGCGCCGGGCAGAGCTTCTGAAACAGCCCATCATTGCCGGCACCAATGACCAGCCAGCCATCGTTGGTAGGAAATGCGCCATAGGGGGCAATGCCCGGGCTGCCGGAGCCCTGCGGTTGCGTGATCTCGCCGGACAGGATGTAGTTCGGCACGAAGTACATCATCCAACTGACCGAGGTCTCGAACAGCGAGGTGTCAACTACCGCACCTTCACCGGTTTCGCGGCGCTTGGCCAAGGCGCTGAGGATGCCGATCACCGACCATAGACCGGTACCCATGTCGATGATGGACGGCCCGACTCGCACGGGAGGGCGCCCAGGTTCACCGACCACGCTCATGATGCCGCCGAAGGCCTGCATCAGCGGATCGTAGCCGGGCCGATCCGATAACGGACCACGCCGGCCGAAGGCGCCCAGATTGCAATAGATAAGCGACGGCTTGAGTGCTCGAAGCGTCGTGGCACCCAGCCCCAGCGCATCAACCTGGCCGGGCCGCAGATTCTGAATGACCACGTCGGCCCGCTCGACGATGTATCGCAGCAGGCGGTCGCGCTGAATCGGGTCGCGCAATTCGACGACGACTGAACGTTTACCGCGATTCAGCGAATGAAAGCCGGCACCGGCGCCATCGGCGAATGGTGGCCCCCATTTGCGCGCATCATCGCCTTCGGGTCGTTCGATCTTGACGACGTCAGCACCGAGGTCGCTGAGAATCTGTCCCGCAAACGGCGCCGCGACGCTGCCACCGAGCTCGACGACCAGCAGTCCTTGCAGCGAGCCCTTTTGATGCACTGAATTGATCGAGCCGATCAGTGCTGCGCTTCGGGCATGCGAACCACCAGTCCGTCGAGTTCGGCAGTGACGGGAATCTGGCAGGCCAGCCGCGAGTTTTCCAGCGCTTCGGCGGTAAAACCGAGCATTTCAGTTTCACGCGCTTCGATCGCCGGGATTTTGCCCTGCCACGCCGGATCAACATAGACATGGCAGGTCGCACAGGCGCAGGCGCCGCCACAATCGGCATCGATACCGGGTAGGCCGTTGTCAATGGCACCGCGCATGACGGACAAGCCGATTGGCACGTCGACCGTATGCTGGCTGCCGTTGTGTTCGATGTAGGTGACCTTGGGCATCGAATTTTCCTCTGATTTCCTCTGGTTTTAAGGGGACGACGTCAACTCGCGAGTTTCGCCGATACTCGTATTATTACGGAAAGCGATATTACGCTGCCTGCCGGACATGATAAATGAAGCCTGGTTGACATCCTCTCCGCCCTAAACGACAGAGATTCCTACGGCGCTACGCGATGTTCGGCGAGTCGCTTCGGTGGTTTCCTGCTTCATCGAGCGGCCTGACTGCACCCTCTCTCCGCAGGCTAACAAGCGGTATCCCCGCTCTAAAACATTGATCGCGCCAACCACATCGGCGTGATTTTCATAGCCGCAATCGACGCACGGGAATTTCGCCTGCGTCGGCCGATTCTCTTTTGCTATAGGGCCGCAGCACGGGCACTCCTGACTGGTGTGGTGCGGCGGCACCGCCAGCAACGTACCGCCGTTCCAAATCTGCTGGACTTTGGCTTTCGCCTTTTTCCAGTTGCTGCTGAACTTGACCTTGCGGCTCAAGCGGCGCTGGTAGCGTGCTAGCCGTTGCTGATGCTTCTTGAAGCTGTTGATGGGTGCAATAAAGCTCGCGTCGCTCAGGGTGGCGAATCGGGCGATGCCGACATCGATGCCGATAGCTGTCGTCGCCGAGGGCAGTGCTTGATCGAGTTCACGTTGCGTCTGAATCGATACAAACCACTTGCCGCCCGACTGGCTCACCGTGACGTTGCGCAGCGCACCCTGCGTATCCCGACTGTTGCGGTAGCGTAGCCAGCCGAGCTTGGGCAAAAACAGGCGGTCGTTAGCCTGGTCTAGCTTGATCTGTTTCGGGTCCGGGTAGCGAAAGGTATCTCCGCCGCCCTTACGCTTGAAGCGCGGGAAGCCTGCGCGCTGGGCGAAGAAGTGCTTGAAGGCCTTCTCCAGATCCTTCAGGGCATGCTGCAACGGGTGGCACGGTGCGTCCTTGAGCCACGGCGTCTCCTGGCCATTGCGCCAGCCCGTCAGGTGCTTGGCCATGGCGACGTAGCCGATGAACTTCTGACCGGCCTCGTGGTTGTCCTTTTGCATCGCCAGTGCCTTGTTGTAGGCGAATCGGCAGGCACCGGCGAAGCGGCACATATCGCGCTGTTGTTCGCCGTTTGGCATCAGTTCGAATCGGTAGGCTTGTAGCCGCTGCATGCCTCAATTATAGTTTGGTCTATGAACAATCACAATGATATTCGGCACGGCAGGCATTGCGTATTCCTCATGCAGGTTCATTTGGTCTTCGTGACGAAATATCGCCGCGAAGTCTTCACGAAAGCCATCCTTGACGACCTGCGCCCGATACTTGCCAGCGTATGCGCGGACTTTGAAGCGGAGCTGGTGCAATTTGAGGGCGAAGATGACCACGTGCACTTGCTGGTGAACTACCCGCCCAAGGTTGCGGTCTCCCATCTGGTCAATAGCCTGAAGGGTGTGTCCAGTCGGATGATTCGCAAGAATAACTATCCGAGTATCCGCAAGAAACTCTGGGGCGGTGCGTTATGGTCGCCTAGCTACTTTGCGGGAAGTTGTGGCGGCGCGCCCGTGGCCGTTATCCGGCAGTACATCGAGCAGCAGCAGGCGCCGCACTAAAGTTAACGACAACGACGGCTTTGCCGCCAGTGCTCTTGACCCCGCCCTGAACAGCGAGGTTTGCCGCGCGCCAGGTCAGCAGGACGTGGAGGGACGAGACGCTGAGCTTCGATACTTCCGGGACGGAGATCTGCATGAAGTCGATTCTGTCGTGCTAATCAATCGGGCACCCGTAAGCTTCATCGACGCGAGCTTCAGTGCCAGTGCAGCCGCGTCGCTGAACGCGGCCTATTGCCCCTCAAACCTGATCCCAAAGTCGGCCGACATCTTGCGCCAATGGGCAAGCTGGCCGTGGGCGAACTCGCGAAACTGCGCCGACGTCGGTGTCACGACTTCGCTGCCGGTTTCGGCCAACCAGGTGGCAAATTCGGGTTCCCGGACCACTTTGATAATTTCACTGTTCAGGCGGTTGACGATCGCGGGCGGCGTTCCTGCTGGCACAAAAAGTCCGGTCCAGGAAATGGTGTCAAAACCGTCATGGCCCATTTCGGTCATGGTCGCTAGTTGCGGGAACCGGGCGATACGATTGGGCGCGAGCACAGCAAGCGGGATCAACTTGCCAGGGACAATGTACTGCTTGTCGACCTCAGCCAGAAAACCGATGGTGATGTGAACCTGACCGCTGGCGGTGTCGAGCAGCATCGGTCCGGTACCTTTGTATGGAATGCTGCGAACCTGGATTTTTGCGCTGCGTGCCAGCAACTCACATATAAAGTGCGCGCCACTACCGTGCCCCGAGGTCCCACACAACAACTGACCGGGTCTGGCTTTTGCCCATTCGATGAGTTCGGGCAAGGTCTTCACGCCGAGTCCCGAGTGAACGACCAGCACCGGATAGCCGAGGGTGAATTGAGCGACCGGTATGAAGTCGGCAACCGGATCATAGCGAAGTGGCATGCCTAATGCCGGTGCCACGACCACTTCAGTGTTGCCGCCGAACAGCGCGGTGTAACCGTCAGGAGCTGATTTCGCGACGAACTCGGCCGCAATCGTCGTCGTTGCGCCCGGACGATTTTCGACCAGAATCGGTTGTTTGAGCAATTCACCGATGCGCGCGCCAAACCGGCGTGCACGGATATCGACCACGCCACCCGCTTGCGAGCCGACGACAAATTTGATCGGCCTATTTGGATACTCTTGAGCGCTCGCGCGAGTCGCGACAAGCAGTGTGACTGTAGCCGCTGCGAAGCTCAGCCAAGCAATCTTGCGGTGAAGTTTGTGGTGAAGCCAGTGCAATGGAACCATCGACTTTGTCTCCTGTGCATTGCCTCATTGGTCTTGACCGGGCAATAGCGGGAACTATACGCCGAGGTTTGCGCCTTGACACTGTCGAACTGAAATTCGGTTTGAAATTCAGCTCGATGTGATGCGCGGCGATCAAATATGGCTCGCGTATAGTATTCGCTCTTCATCGGAAAATTCAATCTAACTTTGGTACACAAACCCGCTTCCGCCGCGTGGGTTGGCACGATCAACTATTTTCTGGCCAGTGTGTTCTGGGGCTTGAACATTCCGCTGACAGCATCGCTGCTGAAAACCATTGATCCGTTCTGGCTCTCGCCGATTCGTTATGTCATTGCCGCAACGGTGCTCGCGATATGGGTAGTCGGCACGCTCGGATTCTCGCAACTGCGCTCACCCGTGCCGATGCGCCGTGTGGCCGCACTCAGTCTTTGCGTGGCGGCATTTCTAACCTGCTTCAACCTCGGCTTGATGTACTCGGATTCGATCACGGCGGCGGCGGTCATGGCCGGATCACCCGTCTATGTCGCCGTCGTTTCAAGATTCATGATCAGCGCGAGGCTTGAGCGCGGTTTTGGGGGTGCGGCGCTTCTGACGATGGTCGGGGCGGGCATCGCCGTCTATGGTCGGGCCAGCGTCAGTACGAGTGTGAGTGCGAGTGCCAACGGACCGAACGTCGGACTGCACGGCGGTGAAGTCTTGCTGGTGATGTCGATCGCTTGCTGGACCGTTTATTCGATTCTGGCGCAGCGCTGGTTTCCGTCGGATGTCTCGCAATTGCGTCGCACCTTCCTGACGACGATCACTGCTTTGCCCTGGCTAGTCCTGTTGTGGGTCCTGGCGCGGCTGACGGGTTTGGTCGGTGAGCCCAATCTGCATCCAAACGGCGAAGCGCTGATCAATCTTTTGTTGACCGCCGTATTCGGTTCCGCACTCGCCGTCGTCGCCTGGAACAATGGCGTAGCGAAACTCGGCATCAACGCCGGCTCCGTATGGCAAAACATGGTGCCGGTTTTCGCGGTTGTGATCTCGGTGATTTTCTTCGGACTGGTGCCCACTCTTGCTCAGGTGATTGGTGGGATCGTCGTGCTCTCGGGGGTGCTGTATTTGCAGTGGCGCAAGGTGCGCGGTTGACCAATGCGTACGCCCAGCGCCTGTAGTAGGATTGTGCGCAGCGACGAGAATCAACGAACAGCTAGATCGCAATCCAAAGAGTAGGAATGTATTTCAAGCTGCCCTTGATGTATTTCTAGCGGGTACTACAGGCCACCCTTACTACGGCCGTTTTCTTTACCCCGGTTAGCCTGCTCACACTTTCTGTGCTCTCAGTGCTTTCTGTGCCGCCTGCCAGCGCTCAAGAGCTCGTCGTGGCGATCGATAGGGACGAGATCGGTAGCGTGGTGCGCGGCCCCGAAGCCGGAGTCTGGGTGATCGCCCAGGCAGCGCGTCCAGCCAGGCCAGCAGTTGAATCTCGCGGCCGTGCCGGCGCCGAGTGCCGCCGCCGCAGCGCACTACCACTCGGCGGTCTACTGGTACTCGATGATGAATATTCCGCCGTTCAAATAGTTTGGCGATTGGACCGATCGAATCGCAAAGGGCGAGTTGCCCAAGGAAAAACCCGAGCGGCCGTCGGGGGTTGAACGCAACGTTGTCATTTCGTTGTGGGAATGGTCGACCGAGTACTCGTCGGATGAAATGCCAATTCTCGATCCGAAGACAATAAAGTACAACTTCCTCGACACCTGCTTCGCCACCCATCACCCCCAGTTCGGCTACGACGCCGACGACACCATCTGGTTCTCGGGCACGGGTCCGGTCGCCACGCGGTGGTGACATCGACAAGAACGGCGTGCTTTGGGGCTCAGGCTCGAACGGCACCTTGATCAGCTTCGATCGCCGCCAGTGCAAGAACTCGTTGAACGGCGCTAATGCCACTGGCAATCATTGCGCCGAAGGCTTCGCCTACTACAAGTATCCGGGGCCAGGCTTCGAAGGCTTCGAGAACACCAGCGCCGAAGCGAGTTACTACACCTGGGTCGATCACCACAACACCCTGGGCTTGGGCGAGAACATTCCAATCTCGACCGCCAATTTGAACGACGGCTTCGCCGCGCTGAAGGGCGGCAAGGGGTCGAAGCCGAGAGCCGTACATATTCAGATTCGGCCTGATCCATTGGCAACGTGAGGCAACAGCCGCACGTCGCAGTTCAAGTACTGACCGGCACCCAGACTGGCACTTCAGGTCCGACTCATCGAGCCAATCGCCGGCAATTTCGCAATAAATCCGTGCACCGCTTGCGAAAATCCAACGGGATTCAAGATGGGCGCCAAATATCCACCCGGTATGAGTGCATGCGGTGCTTTGGCAAAACGGGCCGCGAGGATATCGTTGATCGCACGGCTACTGTCGCGCCCGAACGCACCCGATATCAAATTCACCGGGATATTCAATCGGGATAGCCTTGATTCGTCGAGTGCCGGATTATCGCGGTACATTTTGAGCAGCATCGGCAGGCATCGTGCATTCGACTGAAACATTGCTCGAGTCCAAGTCGGCAAAAAGTGGGATTCACTGCCGACGTACCGTTTCAAAAAGAGATCATACGCGCGCGCGGCTCGAGCGTCGGCCAGATTCCGACCGATCAGATCGATCAGTTGGCGATCTTCGGCCACAGCCTTGCGAAAACCCGGATCTTCAAAAACCAGACCAAGCTCACTGGGGTTCGAGATCGTAATCGAGGAGGCGATCCCTGGATGAAGCGCAGCAGCCAGCATGGCGACATTGGCGCCAAAATCGTGCCCAACCAAATGCACAGGAACGGGAAACATTTTCTTGGTCAGCGTGGCCAGATCCGCAGCATGTTGCAGCAAGCTATATTGCAAGTAACCCTCGACGTTGCGAGTTTGTTTTGCGTGCCTGCCAGCTTGAGCGTCGTGGCCGCGAAGGTTGTACGAGAGGATCGTGAATTTATCTCTGAGCGACTCCGTCACTGGCCACCAAAACCTCATATCGGCGTTGGCGCCATGCACCAGCAGGATGACTGGCCCGGAGCCCGATTCGAGCGTTGGAAGTTCCGTATCGCCCATATCAACCGGGCGCAACACTGAGCTGTTCGACTTTGCCCAAACAGGAATCAGGCCGGCACCCGCAGAAGCCATGAGTGATTCCAGAAATATTCGTCTGAAGTTCCTGATCATGATCGACTCCTTTTGATTGTCAGACCGATCTGATCGTCAGATTAAGGCCTCCAACAGCTCAATTGGTGTGAATACCGGATGATCGAATGTGCGAAATTCACACCGTTTTCTAATGGTGGAATGTATTTAGATTCGGCCGGATCCGTTGGCAAGGCGAGGCACCAACCGCACGGCGTTGTCGCGCTCGATCGCCCTCAAGTCGGCCGTGTCCAGTCCGAACGCATGCAGCCCCTTCAATGACGTATCGATCGTTCCGGCGGACGGAAAATCAGTGCCGAACAGTATTTGCGAGACCGGCGCCGGCATACGGGTGGCTACACGATCACCGAAACATAGACCAGGATTGGTGATTGAAAGCATCGCCGTGCGGGTGCCGTTTTTGTCCATGTCATCGATCGATTGTGCGGGCGCCCAGTCACGTGCTCGAACGTTCAGTCGTTCGCGATGGGCGACCGTCTTCACCCAACCGGGTGAGGTCACGTGGTGCTGAATATCGATCTGGAACGGCTTGGCATAATCGACGCCTGCCGATTGCGCCGATGAGGGTTGACAATGCGTGACGGCGGCTGCGCCAGCGGCCAGAGCACTCGAGAGAAATCCTCAGCGCGATGGACCGTCGGCTGCTACGCAGCGAAGGGTAAATGGCGCCGCCCCCAACGGTCCCTTGACCTCGCCGGATATTGATTGTCTCCTGACCTCAGCATTGATTTCGACATCCATCGGCAAGGGTTGGCTGACCTTGCGCTCACCTATCGGAGACACCATGCCGTCGTTCGAATGTTGACCGATGTCCATTGCCACCGGCTGGCCCATATTTTGGCAGCGATCTCGTTCCCGCCCGACGTCAGTTACGTCGGCCACTTCGAACATGAAGTGGCGCATGCGTTTGGCGCCTGGAATCTGCGCGAACGCGATTGAATGATGGCGCGGGTTGATGTGCAGGAATGCAATCTCGGCGCTCATGTCGGCTGACAGCTTCAGTCGTACATAGTCGCTGATCGCCATGCCGAACACCCGCTGCGTGAATTCGAGCGACTTGGCATACTGCGACGCTGGGAAGAGCGCATGGCCGGGCCCGCCAGCACCGGTGACAAAGCTCGAATGTACGCGGCCGGATACGAATCGTTCGGAGCTCAACATCTACCCGCAAAAGGCTTCAGGGCGAAGCCTTCCTCTGCGATTCGCACTTTGCCTTTCGTACCCTGTCCAGCCAGAATCCACGTGTTCGCTTGTCGATCGGCGAGGCGGCGTTTCCGGACGCCGAGCCACTGCTGCGCAGCGGGCGCATTGATTTTTTGGTCGATCCGCGACCCGGACCGCCGGTGGCGCGAGAATACCGGGTCAAATTGCTGTATCGGAACCAGCGCCAGGTGTTCGCGCGGATTGGCCATCCGCTACGCGCAACAACCCGATTATCGGCGCTACAAGACTTACCGTGGTTGTGTAACGGTCTGCTCGCACGCGCGGAACAAGATCTCGAGGATTTGTTCACTCGTTACCGGCAGACGCCGCCGCGCGAAACGATTCCGGCGCCGGATATCGTCCTGATTCAGAAGGCCGGACTACCGTTGCCGCCGGCAGCCGAGTTGTTTGCGCAACTGCCGTGCCGACAGCAAGGACAACACATACCATCATGATTTGGTCCACTATCGGCGTCTAAACACGTTGTAAAACGCCGCGACTACCCTGTGCCGATCAGTTGAATTAAAGTCACGCACGTGCGTTGAACGGGCCGGCTTCGCAGGTGGTCAAACAGGGTGCCTGGAGATGAACAAGCCGTGCTGATTCGATCGCAAGACAGAGCGCAAGAAAAGATCCAACGAAGCTGATGTGTGCGGTTGCGGGAATCCTGTCGGCGACGCCGATCGACGCTGCGCGTATCTTCGACATGACGTTGATTCAACTGCACCGAGGACCCGACGGCAGCGGTCATGTGTTGTTCCGTGGCGATCACATCTCTGCCGTAGTCGAAACCCCCGATCAGCTCGAATCTGCGAGCACCATCGCACAAGTTGCGCTGGGGCATCGGCGGCTGGCCATTCTGGATCGCTCGCCAGCGGCACGCCAACCCATGTCTTATGCGAACAACCGCTATTGGCTGACCTACAACGGCGAAATTTATAACTACCTTGAATTGCGCGATGAGTTACGCGAACTCGGTCACTCGTTTCGTACCAGCAGCGACAGCGAAGTCGTTCTAGCTGCGTTCGCCGCCTGGGGAACCGGCTGCTTCGCCCGGTTCAACGGTATGTGGGGTATGGCCATCTGGGATACCGATAAACGAACGCTCACTCTGGCACGCGACCGATTCGGCGAGAAACCGGTCTACTACAGCACGGTCAACGATCGCCTGATCTTTGCGTCCGAGATCAAGGCGCTGTTCGCCAGTGGACTGATTCGCCCGGAATTGAATCGCGCCGCTGCTCGAGACTTTTTCCAGTACGAAACGCTGAATCACACAAATGATTCATTCTTCGTCAACGTCCAATCACTTCCTGCCGGCAGTTTTGCAGTCGTCAAACTCGAAGACCCGACACGTCTGGTGGCACTGCCGTACTGGCAATTAGAAGCTGTCGACTCACGCTTGAGTTTTCAGGACGCCTCGGCCCGGTTTCGAGCGCTGTTCGAATCATCGGTCGCGCTTCGAATGCGCAGCGATGTCGCCGTCGGCTCTTGTCTGTCGGGTGGACTTGATTCGTCGGCGATTGCCTGTCAGATGTCGCAATTCGAATCATCATCGCCGATCAACACCTTTACATCGGGATCATCCGACCCGCGCTTTGACGAAACTCGTTGGGCGAAAATAGTCTCCGATGCGCTCGGTACGCGAGCCCATCACACGACCTTGTGCCAGCAGACCCTGCTTGACGATCTGGAATCACTGCTCTGGCATCAGGAAGAACCGTTCAACAGCGTCGGCACCTTCGCGCAGTGGCAAGTCATGCGCTGCGCTCGTCAGGCCGGCGTCCCCGTTCTGCTGGACGGCCAGGGTGCCGATGAGATCATGATGGGGTACAAGAAGTTCTACCTCTGGCATCTGCGCTCACTAGCCGCACGCGGCCAATGGATCAGCGCGGCCAACGAGGCCGTTGCGTTGGCGCTTCGCGGCGATCGCGGCGTGCTTCGGTGGCGCGAAGGCATTCGATACTGGCCAGAGTTATTGCGGCCAAAAGGCCATTTGCTGAGCGACTATATGATCGGCAACCATCTGCTTGGAGGCGATTTGCTCGGAGGCGATCTGCCACGCGATGCAAGCGCCAGCGCAGGTTCGTTTCATCGCTCGAGCGCCAACGTGAGCCTCTTGCAACGTCAAATGGATGATCTGAGCCGCTTCAGTTTGCCGGTCCTGTTGCGACACGAGGACCGTAATTCAATGGCCTGGTCAGTCGAATCCCGAGTGCCTTTCCTCGATCACCGTCTGGTCGAATTTCTGCTCGGACTGCCGGTCGAGTTCAATTTACGATCGGGTCAAACCAAGGCGCTGCTGCGCCATGCGTTCGCGGGTGCGCTGCCCGAGGCGGTCTTGAATCGGCGCGACAAGATGGGCTACGCAACACCGCAAAGCGTCTGGATGCAAGGGCCGCTGGGTGTGAGAATGCTGGAGGAACTCAACGAGTCGAAGCTGGCATCATCGATGCTTGATGTGCGCGAATTCACGAAACGCTGGCACACGGCGTCGCCGGCGCGACGCGTCGCCATGCAGGCGAGTCTTTTTCGAGCCGGGATATTTGCAAGTTGGGCGCGACGATTTTCGGTGCAGTGATTCCCGGTACAGTGATTCTCGAAACAGCGATTCTTCGTACGGCTAATCACCCGTTCGCGTGATTACTGCGACGGCATCCGCGAGAGCGCACGTACCCACCAGAAAAACGACAAGCCACCGAGTGCACCCACGATCGACAGCGCAAAGCCGGCGTAATAGGCGCCGGTCAGATCATGCAGATAACCGCTCGCCCAGGAACCGGTCGCCGCTCCAGCACCCATACCCAGCAACACCATACCGTAGACCCGGCCCATTGCACCTGGAAAATGGCGCGCGGCCAATACGGCGACCAGCGGCGCGCGCGACCCTTGCATGGTACCGAACAGCAGCGCAAACGCGGCGATGAAGACGACCGAAGGGTAAAGAGCCGCGAATGCCAACATGACGACACCGGCAATCGAAGCACCGTAGGACAAGGTGGCGACCCATCGTTCGCCGAAGCGTTCGGCCAACGCACCTGCACCGAGATTGCCGATGATCGATAACATGCCCACCAATCCGAAGATCGTCGCCGCCAGCAGCGCCGAGTAACCGGCATCGATGAGGTAAGCCACCAACTGCACCTGGATCGTGAAGGTGGCGACCGAAGTGCAGAACATGACGCCCGCGAGCGCCCAGAACACATGCGAGCGCAGCGCGCGGGCAATGGTCCAGGCAGCCTGCGACTGGACTCTGGAGGCAGTTGCAGCAACCACTTCTGGTGAGCCCGCCTCGATTCGCCGCCACGGCAAAAGCAACAGCATGGGCAAGATGACTACCACCAGCAGCACGCCGATCGAATGATAGGCGCCGCGCCAACCGAGCTGATCGATCAGCGACTGCACCAGTGGCGCGAAGATCAGCATGCCAACGCCCAGGGCCGCCGACAGCACGCCCATGGCACTGGGCAGGCGCGTTCGGAACCAGCGGCTGGCGAGGCTGGACGAGGGTACCGCCCCGATCAGGCTCGAACCAATGGCGCTCATGACGCCAATCAGCAAGTACATGTGCCACAAGGCCTGCATCCAACCGGCCAGCAGATAGGCACTGGCGAACATGAAGAGGCCGAGGCTGAAGCAGCGCCGTGGACCCAGACGGTCGACCACGACACCGGTCACCGGCGACATCAGCCCGATGACCAGCATGTAGGTCGAATACACGCCGGTCAGTGCAGCGCGATCAGCGTCGAATTCGCGCGCCATCGGCAACAGAAACACGGCGAAGCTCTCGCCCGCCCCGCGCGACAGCAAGTTCATCAATGTGCACAGCGCCAGCACGCCCAGTGCTGCGCGGTGCCCTGCGGGCGCGGTCTTCAGGATCGAATTAATCAGCAGGTCCCGGCGTGGTGAGTCTAAGGGTTCGGTCAAGGAGGTCAGTCAAACAGACGGGGCTGATAAAGCAACCTCGATCGGGTTCAGCGTATCACGCGGCAAAACCTCGGGTCGTCACAGACTCGTGGCGAGTCGCTATTGTCGTTGACAATGCGGCAGCGCGGCGAGACGCCCTGCGAGACGTCCTCCGGACGCTCTTCTTTGGCCGCCCCTTTGACAGGATCCCGCTTCAATGAGTTATGACGCACCGTTTGCCGGGCTGAAAATCATCGACCTGAGCCAGGGAATTGCCGGCCCGTATTGCGCCATGTTGATGGCTCAGCAAGGCGCGCAGGTCATCAAGGTCGAGGGGCCGGGCGACGGTGACTGGAGCCGCGCGCTGGGTGTACGTTACGGGGATCACTCGTCGTTCTCGATCATCGGCAATCTGGGCAAGCGAGCCGTGGCAATCGATCTGAAACAGGCTGAAGGCAAGGCCGTGCTCTGGCGATTGTTGGCCGGCGCCGACGTCTTCATCGAAGGCTTTCGGCCCGGGGTCATCCAGCGCTTGGGCTTTGATTACGAGGCTGTTGCCGCGCGCGAGCCTCGACTGATTTACCTTTCGATCTCCGGTTTCGGCCAGCGTGGTCCGCTGGTCGGCCGACCCGCCATGGACCCGGTGCTGCAGGCGTTCAGCGGTCTGACCGGCGAGAACCATGGCGAGGACGGCATACCGCATCGGGTACCGGTGATTCCGATCGACATGGTCACCTCACTGTATGCCTTTCAGGCGTTATCCTCGGCGCTCTACGCCCGCCGCGATCAGCCGCGCGGCCGCTATCTCGATGCCAGTCTGATGCAGGGTGCGGCCGGCCTGCAGGCGATCCGGATGATGTCGACCCATCTGCAAGGTGGCACCGTTGGCCCGGGCAGTGTGCCAAACGGCGTCTTCAAGACGGCCGATGGCTGGATGTCGATCAGCGCGGTGCGCGAGCGTGAATGGATCGGATTGTGTACGGCTCTGGATCGGCCGGAGCTGACCCGCGATGAGCGTTTTCTGACGGCCGCCGTGCGCTATCAAAACGAAGCCGAGCTATTGAATATTTTGCGGCCACTCATCAAAACCTTGAACAGCGTCCCGTTCTCGCAACGGCTGACCGAAACCGACGTTCTGCACGAGCGCGTCAATCGGTATGCAGATTTTCTGAAGGAGCCACAGGTCGTCGAAACCGACGCGGTGGCGTGGCTGTCGCAACCCGATGTTCCCCGGTTGGTACCGGTTGGCAATTTGCCCGGGATGGCGGCGTTCAAGGACGGAACCGCGCTGGCGACCGCGCCGCGCGTCGGGCAGGACAGCGCCGCCGTGCTGGCTGAACACGGCTACAGCGAGGCACAGATTGCCGAGCTGGCCGCGCGCGGTGTGATCGATCTGGGAATAGACTAAGGGATAGGACTCGAAACAAGGAGCGCATCATCATGTTTTTCGCAACCAACGATCCTGGCGGGTTTTTCTCGTTGCGCCCGATGCCTAACTCAGTCTTTGATATCGCTTCGCCCTTTGGCAGCGGCGCGCAATTGGTTCTACAACGCTTTCCAAAGAACTCGGCGCAGCTCTTGCCGCAACATTCGGCCGGTATCAGCGTTGCTGCCGCGCAGGCGCGCCAGACATTCGGAGCATCAGGTGGCGCGATCGAGCTGTTCGGGCTCACCGATCGATCCGGGCAAGACGCCTTCAATATCGGACTGTCGACCAACCGGGCGCGAAACGCCGAAAACGCCCTGCGCATCGCCATGTCGCTCGGCGACTTCAGTGCCAGCTTCAGCAACGGCCTCGGCGAGGAATTCGAGAAGCTGTATTTTCCTAACGACAAGGACGGAAGTAGCAACGACAGTTTTCGCGGCGTCGTTTGTTATCTGTGGGAATCGATTGCTACCGCACGTGACGTCGGATTGCGCCTCCAGATCAGCTTTGCAGCGCCGCCACTGCCCGCCGGCGACCGACGCACTTCCGTTCTCGGTCCGCTTCATCTGGGTCGACTGCGCGCGACACCGCGCTCGTCGTTTGCCTGATCCCGTTTCGAAACACTGCAACCCTGCTCCGGTCCGCGTTTGCGGTGGCCACCGGATTAATTGACAATACACTACGTAGTCAATCAGCTCATATTCAATCCGTTCGGAGAACAAAACCATGAAATTCGGTATTGGCCAGGCAATGAAACGGGTCGAGGACCAGCGCCTCTTGACTGGCACCGGCCAGTTCGTCGATGACCTGGTGACGCCGGGCACCGCGATGGTGTTCTTCCTGCGCAGCCCGCATCCGCGCGCAAAGATCGTTTCGATTGATATCGCCGAAGCCAAGGCTGCCGAAGGGGTAGTCGGTGTCGTAACTGGCGCCGACTTGCTGGCCGCCGGTGTTTCGCCTTTTCCGACGGTTCCGGGCCTCTTGAACACCGCCGGCGCGCCATGGTCGTCGCCGCCCTACTTTCCGCTCGCCACCGACGAAGTCCGATTTGTCGGCCAGGTGGTCGCTGCCGTCATAGCCGAAACTCGCGCGCAGGCCGAGTCCGCCGCCGAATTGATCGTCGTCGATTACCAGGAGTTACCCAGTGTCACGACGCTGGCCGCAGCGCGCGCGGCCGATGCGCCGCAACTGTGGTCCGGCGCACCGGGCAATGCGCTGGCGCAAATGCGCTTTGGCAACCAGGCAAGCTGTGACGCCGCCTTCGCCAAGGCCGCGCACGTTGCCAAGCTGTCGTTCATGAATCAGCGGCTGGTTCCGGTGACGCTGGAGCCGCGCGCAACCTCGGCCGAATACGACGCTGCCAGTGGCCGCTTTACGGTTCGGACCACTTGCCAGAACCCGGCCAGCATGCGCACCGCTTTGGCCGACGCCGTGTTGAAAGTACCCGGCGAAAAAGTACGCATCGTGGTGGGCGATGTCGGCGGCGGCTTCGGTATGAAAACCGTGCTGTACCCGGAGGATGCCGTCTGCGCCTGGGCCGCCCGCAAATATGGCCGCAAGGTGCTCTGGCGCGCCACACGGACCGAAGAGTTCCTGTCGGGTAATCACGGCCGCGATCAACACAATGAAGGCGAACTGGCGCTCGACGCCGACGGCAAGATTCTTGGCTTGCGTGTGCGCATAGTCGGTAACGTCGGTGCTTATGGCAGTGGTCCGGGCACGATCATTGTGGTGGCGATCGGCCCGAAGGTGATTACCGGTGTCTATCACATACCGACCCTCGATCTGCACAGCGTCGCGGTGACCACCAACACCAATCTGGTCGGCGCCTATCGCGGTGCCGGCCGGCCCGAGGCGATCTTCCTGATCGAGCGGCTCATGGATCAGGCCGCCGCCCTCATGAAGATCGATCCGGCTGAATTGCGTCGGCGCAATTTCATTCAGCCGAACCAGATGCCCTACACCACACCGATGGGCGAGACCTTCGACAGCGGCAATTTTCCGAACATGCTGACGCGCATTCTCGAGCTGGCCGACTGGTCGGGCTTCGCGGCACGGCGCGCGCAATCGAAGGCACGCGGCAAGCTGCGCGGTCGGGCGATCTCGACGTTCCTCGAGTGGACCGGCGTGGTCCACGAAGAAACCGTGCGCATGCATGTCGAAGGCGATGGCCGCGTCTATGTGTTCACCGCCATGCAGGCGATGGGCCAGGGCATTGAATCGAGTTACGTACAGATCATCAGTCAAGCGCTCGACATCGAGGCCGAGCGCATCGTTATCGTCCAGGGTGACAGCGATGTCGCCGAAGGCGTCGGCAGCCTGGGCAGCCGTTCGCTCTACATCGGTGGCTCGGCGATGATGACGGTCTCGAACGACACCATCGCCAAGGGCCGCGAACTGGCCGCCAGCGCCCTTGAAGTGTCGAGCGCCGATATTGAATACCGCGATACGCGTTTTTCAGTGGCCGGCACCGATGTCGGCATCAGCCTGGCCGAGCTGGCCGCACGCCAGCCCGACCAGCGTATTGCCACGACCTCGGTGCAGAAGGTTGGCGGCCCGTCCTGGCCGAACAGTTGCCATGTCTGCGAAGTCGAGATCGATCCAGACACCGGCGAAGTCGCGATCGTCAAATACACGGCGCTCGATGATGTCGGCCGCGTCGTCAATCCGATGATCGTCGCCGGCCAGGTACACGGCGGTATCGCGCAGGCGGTTGGCCAGGCGCTGATGGAGGCCACGCACTACGACCCGGACAGCGGTCAGTTGTTCACCGGCTCAATGATGGACTACAGCATGCCGCGCGCCGATAACTTTCCGAACATCGAGCAGCATTGTGACGAATCGACACCCTGCAAGATCAATCCGCTCGGTGCCAAGGGCGTCGGAGAATTGGGCACGGTAGGGGGCACGCCGACCGTAGTCAATGCGGTCATCGATGCGCTGCGACCGATGGGCGTCAGCAGCCTCGAAATGCCGCTGACGTCGGAGCGGGTCTGGCAGGCCTTGCAGGCGGGGAAGCTCGCGGCTTAAGGTAAGCCGAGTGAGGTTGCCGCGCAGTGTCGCCGCGCAAGGTCGCCGAGTAACGGCCGTTAAGCTGGCTGCATGATGTGAATCGTGCGGCTGGCAATGTGCTCGCGGGTCTTGGCCGCGTACGCTGCCATATGCGGTGCAGCGCCATGCGCCTTCAGTGTCTCCAGGCTGGACCACTTCTCGACCACCACGAAGCTGTCCGAACCGTATTTGGTTTGAATCGGCAAGGCCGGGTCGGCATCGACCGTCGCGCCGTATTCAATGCAGCCTTCCTCGGCCTTGACGGC
>JANLTP010000037.1:0-28402 GCA_031363055.1 Burkholderiales bacterium
GACATAGGCCACCGACAGCGTGATGTTCGGCGAGAACTCCGCCGACATCTTGAGTTCTGCACGCCACTGATTCGGCGTCAGCCGTTTCGCATTGATCCAGCCGCCGCCCTGGGCGAACAGCGCCGTCTTTTCAATGGCATCGCGCTCCAAGGTAAATAGCGCATGCTCGATGGGTTCGGCAAAGGTGATCAATACACTGGCGGTTTCCCCGGCTGCGTAGCGTGGCTTGTCGGAGACCATATCAATATTGCCGGCGGCCGGTTTGACGCCAGCGCCGGTCACCCAATGCGAGGTCGCCGCCAGCACGTTGCCGTCGGCGTCGCGTGCGGTCACAGTGTAGGTGCCCGGCTTTTCGAGCGCGAGCTCCAGTGCCGAGCTGGCCGACGACGGACCGGCCGACGACGGGCTGGTCGACGAAGGGCCGACCGACAGCGCACCGCTCGCGGTGGCCCGATCTTCAAGACGAACCCAATCCCAGCGCGTTGGTGTACTGCTTGGGTTGGCGGCTGCCGGCGTCAACACGAAGCGGATCTTCTCGTTGACATCCGAAAACTGCTTGTTTGACTTCAAACTCCATAAAGCGGCTGCCCGCTCGATCAACAATTCGCGCGTCGCCCGCACGCGATAGGCGGCACCGTTGGTGGCCAGCGCCGACAGCACATAGCGACTCGGCACGGACGCGGGCGGCAAGGAAAATTTTGCAAGACCATTGATATCGGTGGTCAGAGCGCTGGTGCTCAACTTCAGTGGAAATTGACCGGCGTAATCGAGCTCACCATCGACCAAGGTCAGCGCCTGCGCCCGCCCGTTCAGATCGATCAACGCCTCTTTCACCGGACTGCCGTCGGGATAATTCAATTGCAAGCTACCGGTCACCGCCTCACCGGTCTTGAAATCGGACTTATCCGGCAGCACCGTCATTTCGAAGTGCGGCTTTTGATACTCCGAAACCCGAAAGGCAGCGGCATAGGACTGACCGCCAAGGCCAAGCCGCAATTCATAGCCACCAGCGGTCGCGTTCTGTGGCAATTGAAAGCTCGTATCGCCACCGGTTTGCGCGGTCATCGCAGCACGAGTGTTGGCAATCGGCAGACCATTGGGATCAAAGGCAGTCAAATCGATGTCGCCCGACAGAATCGGCTTCGATGCACGGGCTGAGGTAAATTCACGACCAATGAACTTGACGAATACCGTATCGCCGGGCTGATACAACGGCCGATCGGTGACCGCGTAGAGTTTGGTGTTATAGATCTCGCTGTCGTAGTAGAAATTTTCAGTGATGAAGACGCCACCGCGTGCGTCTTGTCCGATCACATAACTTTGTTCCGGATTGGGTCGCTCGAAGCTCGCCAGGCCCCGGTCATCACTGTTGCCACTCTGCAAGGTGCCCACGCCGTCGGTCCAGAGCAATTTCACGCTTCCAACGGGCGCGCCATCGAGCCGATTGACGGTCCAGACCAGCAATTGACGCGGCGCCGCTTTGGTGACTGAAATAACATCCGAGACGAAAACCGCCGTGACCGCGCGGTGGCTGCCGAGCGCGGCTTCGACGACATACAGACCGGGCGCGAGTTTGCCGAGCGGAATATAAACATTGCCTTCAGAGGCGAGCTTGAACTCGCTCGAGGAGCCGGGCAACTTGACCCCTTCTGGCGGCTTGATGGTCGCAGCCTTGGTCAGCGGGTAGCGAAATCGAGTGATCGCCTGCATCGCAGCCGGCGTGCGAAAACGCGGCGGCTGCTCGAAACGGCTGGCCTCGAACAACTGCGGCGAGCGCTTGGTACCGGGCGCATCTTCAGTGACCGTCAGCCGCGCCTCTTTGGTGAACACCGCCTGCCAGGCCAGACGCGCCTGCTGGGTCCAACTATCCCACAAGTGAATCAATACGTTCGCCAGGCCTTCCTGTTGCGGCGCTGCCGCAATGACCATACGATGCAGATTCTTCTGGGCAGTCAGGAACTCGATCGGTTTCTGGACCCGATAAAGCACAATGTCAACACCGCCAATGGTCTCGGCGGCGGCGTTCTGGGTCAACTCCAGCCGCACCCGCGCCTGCTCCTCACTGCCAATGACCGCATCACTGAGCAGAAAGAACGGCTCACCCTGATTCGGTTCATAGGTACTGGCCGGCGCATCGGTCTGCGCATGGCCAGGCGCCATCAACGTCGGTGCAAAGCCAGCCAGCGCGATCAGCGCGCCAAGAAGGCCAACCGATAGATGCCGGCGAAATTGGAATTGTCCTTGTGGGGCTGCCAACGCGTATCTCTCCACTGCATGAGGTTTGAAATATTGACGGCACGCATTCCGTTGTCTTGTGCGGTCACGCTGCCGGTGTGGTAGGCAAGCTGCTGCCCCATCCAGATCATCAGATGTTGATCGTCACCATGATCAAAGAAAAACAGATCGGCTGGCTGCGCGCTTTGCCAATCTTTCGATACAAATGCGCAGTTGCCCTGAACGATATCGATCGCACTCGCATAAACGCCGTTTGTGCCATCGGCGAGCCGCCAGCGGTGCCGCAACGCATTGCGCGCGCTTGCATCCAGCTCCAGCGCGGGCGGCATCGGCAAGTTGAGTAAACCGTTGGCCCGTTTCCAAGCCAGATCATGTTCGCGCAAACTTTCTGCCACTGCAAAACGGACCAGTCCGGCACAGTCGCGTTGCGACCAGCGCGGCGTCGGGCCATTGCGAATCTGGGCGCTGATCAGTCGCACCATCCAGGCGCGAAATTGTCGACTATGGACGGTATCCAGAACCGGACCGTCCCAGGCTGGCGTCGCCGCGACCGGGGCGACCAGCGACGCCCCTGATGTGAACAGCGATGCCCCTAACACAAACAGCAGTCCACGCCGTTGCGGTGAAGACACAACATGCAGGTCACTGTTCACCGCGACCCCAGACTCTGCCAGATCAACGGATGCCAGCCACGTGTCCCTTGCAGCGCGTCGGCGCCAAGACTGACGCGGTAAGCCGGCAATTTGGCAAGCTCGTCGAGCTTCGGCCAAAAATGACGCAGCGCGGCCGCCCGCAAATGCGGCTCGCTGTCGGCCGCCAATGACCGGCTGGTTTCAGCTCGAATCAAGCCGGCCAGACTGTTCGGGGTAATGATAGCCAAGGTGGTTCCCTGTGTCGCCGCCGGGCCGGTGGTATCGGCGACACTGGCCAATCGCCGGTCATGGACCGCCAATGCACGTTCGGCCAGCTTCTGATCGGGCGAGAACACCACGAGGTCTTTAGCTTGCAACAAAGACGCCGTGCTGCTGGCTCGCAGCGCCCACGCCTTGAGCGCGTTCAATGCCGCGTCCGATGTCAACGCTGAATCTTTCAAAGTCGTGGCGAACACCGGCGACGATATCGACGATTCAGCGTACCAGCAGGCACCGACCGGCCCTTCGGCCTGATTCAGAAGCGCACTCGCAAAGTCGGCCGGTAGGTTGGCGGCTTGAGTGCCAGTGCTTGCGGTTACCTGGTTACCCGACTTGCTGGCTAGCGTCGCGGCGCTGGGCCAGTGGACCGGTAAAACGGCGCACATCGCCGGCTGCGCGGGCAGGCTTTGCAGTACCGGCAAGGCATCGACGGCTTTCGCATTCAAACGAGCTGGATCCAGCAAGACCGCGCTGCTCCAGTTACCCTGCTCGTCGAGATCAAAACGCAGCGCTTCGAAGGCTGCAAAATAGCGCTGGTAACCGAAGGCAACGGTTTGCGCGTTGACCGCAAATCGGTGGCGTGGCAACGGGCCGTCAGCCTTACCGGCAGCACTCCTTGCAGGGAAGGCGAACGGAGCACTGCCAGAATCGAGCATGTTTGTGATGACGGCAGCGGCGGCGCGATCGAGCGACTTGTCCTTGCGCAGCAACATACCCGGATCGGACAACAGTACCAATCGATCGCCGCGGGCTGCCATCAAAAAGGTTCGGCGCGGCGAAACCGATAACGCAAACAGCGGCACGCTCGAGAGCCCCATCGGCAAGCTACCCGCGCGCGTCAATTGGGTATCCTTGAGCGCAATCTTGCCGGCCTCCTCGATCAGCACCGTGAACGCCGAGCGCTTGATCGAAATGACGTAATGCCGCAAGGCGCCCTTGCCATCACGCCAAAATGCGACTTGCGCCGGCTCATTGAGCAACTGGCGAATCAGCGCATCGGACCAACCGGTGTCATGTTCATATGCGATCCGGCGAATCGCACCGAGCGCACTGAGCCGATCTTCGTGGGCTTCGTAGTAGAAGGCCAGATCTTCGGTGAACACGCGCCGGGCGATCGGCTGCTGCAAAATATCTCGCGGCAAGGCCGCCAGACTCGCGGTGCTCAGCAAGGCGTCCGGTGCCGACAGGTCGAGCCCGAGGGGATTGATGGTCCGATCAAAGGACAACCAGCCGAAGGTTCGGTAGGCATAGGTGCCGCCCAACAGCAGCGCCAGTAGCGCGACAGCAATCAAGACTCGACGCAGCACCGCAGTGATCCTTTAACGACCTGGCAATTTCACGACCCGGCAAGCATGGGTCTGGTCAGATATTCTGAGCCTTTTGCAAGGTCTGATCCTAGCGCAGATTGCGCACGGCTTGAGGCAAACGGCGGGCAATTCTTAGCTGAAATTTTCGATAGGAACCGGCATGAGTTGTTCCGCCGGCTCGAAGCCGAACACCTGGGCATAAAAATAAAACTCGGCCTCGAGCGCGCGCTTGATATTTTCGGCCTTTCGAAAGCCGTGCTGCTCGCCCTCGAAGGTCAAATAAGCAGTCGGAATCCGATTTCTGCGCAAGGCTAAAAACATGGCCTCGCTTTGGCTGGGCGGCACCACTTCATCTTCGAGGCCCTGCAGAAAAAGGACCGGCACGCTGATACGATCGGCGAAATGAATCGGCGATCGTGCCAGGTAGACATCGCGCGCCGCCGGATAAGGACCGATCATGGAGTCGAGGTAGCGGCTCTCGAACTTGTGCGTATCCTTGGCCAGCGCTTCCGCATCACTGACGCCGTAGTAACTGGCGCCGGCCTTGAAAAGCCTGCGAAACGTCAATGCACAAAGGGTGGTGTAACCGCCAGCGCTGCCGCCGCTGATCATGAGCCGGTCGCCATCGATGACGCCACGCGCGACCAGAAATTTAGCCGCGTTGACACAGTCGTCGGTATCGAGGATGCCCCAGCAGCCGTTCAACCGCTGCCGATATTCGCGTCCGTAGCCGGTACTGCCGCCATAGTTCACATCGAGCACGCCGACGCCTCGGCTGGTCCAATACTGGTGACCCAATTTCAAGGTCGAGGAGGTCGAGCCGGTCGGCCCGCCGTGGCTCTTGACGAGCACCAGCGGCAACTCACCGATGGGCGCTGAATAATCACGATTTTGCGGCGGGTAGTAAAAGGCGTGTGCGCTTCGATTGCCCTCGGTTGAAAACTCGATCGCCTGCGGAATCGACAGATAGCCCTCCAGTTCGTCCAGGTCCATATCGCTGCTGCGTTTGAGCTCGCTGATTTGCGCACTGTCCAGATCAAAGCGCGCAATGACGCCAAAACGGGTTGGCGAAGCCGCACCGAACACCGCCCGCCCCTTGGCTGCGCTGATGCCACTGATCAAGCTGTACGGCGTCTTGATTTCGCGCAATTCCAGGCTCACTGTATCGAACAGCGCCAACTTCGACTCGCCAGCTTGCGAGTAGGTACACAAAATTTGGTTGGGTGTTAGAAAGCCATAAGTACTTTGCCCGAACACCCACATCGGCAATCCAAACTCGGCCTGCAGATTGGTCAATTGCTCGGAACTCTGACTATCCACGCGTCGGCGATACAAGTTCCACCAGCCCGAATATTCGGCGACGAAATACAGTTGACCGTCGGGTGACCATTGCGGCTGAAAAATGGCTTCCGTTTTGCCGCCGGCAATCAGGGTGGCTGGCTCCAGTCGGCCATCGGCATTGACTTTTGCGACCCATAATTCGCAGCCGTCCCAGGGCATGTTCGGATGATTCCAACTGAGCCACGCCAATTCACAGCCATCCGGCGAGAGCCGCGGATTGCTGTAAAAATCACTGCCGCTGACCAGCACCTGTTCGTCGCCGGCCATTTCTGCGCTCATAGGTGCTGTGCCCGCATTGAGGGGCACGCGCACGATGCTGTTGACACATTGGCGCCCGGCTGCGCCTTCAACGTTGCGATGGTCCTCGCGAATCGCAATCAAGGCGTCTCGTTCGACATCGAGTACATAGTCGGCGTACCGCATGCCCGTGCTGCGAGTAATCGGGCGCCGCCGGTTTTCACTCGCCTCGGGATCACCCGCCACAACATCAACCGTCTTGTGATCATCGATCACGCTCTGCTCGATCTCATAAACCTGCTGGTCTTTGAAATCGGTAAAAAACACGCGCCCGCAACTGGCCAGAACCGCCCCGCCGCCATACTCGTGTACCCGAGTTCGCGCGTTGGTCGGCGCGGCGTTCAAGTCCGACGCCTGCCCGTCGCGCAGACGAACGATAACGTTACGCCCGGCCTCGTTGGGCCGCGACTCGGTCCAGAAAGTATCCTCGCCATCGAGCGCGGGCGAACTCAGTCCGACCGTCTTGGCAACGATAAGATCACTCGAGATCGGTGATTTCCAGGTTCCAAAAGGGGCAGTTGCGCTCATTGGCGTTGGTGTTGGCGTCTGTGTTGTTGCAAGCGTCAGCCCAATCCCAATCGAGCGGCTGCCACATACTGTTCGCGATAGGCTTCGAAACTCAGGGTATCCGCGACCTCGATGGCGCGCTGATCTTCAATCGACTTGCGGGTCAAGGCCACAAACCGGGCCTGCTGCCGATCGTCCCAAGGCAAGGCCAGCAGTGCATTGCGGGTACTGGTAGCCTGTGCCAACACAAATCGCATGAAACTGTTCTGGTAGGAGCGTTTCATGGCAGCCAGCACCTTCGAGGACGGCGTCAGGTTGGCATCATGCAAGCGCGCGTTCGCCGTGTTCAGCGCGGCGCTGTATTCGCCGCTTCGGTGGGCGGCATCGAGTGCCGCTGCGATCGGCGCACACTCGGCCAACAACTCGGACGCCCATTCCGCCAACGCCGTTTCGCCCACTCCGCGCTTGAGGCGCAAACCGGGCTCGCGGCCGCGGGCCGCCGTCTGGTGCTGGTTGAATTTCAAGCAGTCGATTTCGCCGGGGCTGTCCGGTGAGCTTTCGGCCAACAGACAATGCAACAGAAAGACATCGAGAAAACGCATGGTTTCGGCGGTAATGCCGACGGTTTCGAACGGGTCGAGGTCCATGAGTCTGACTTCGACATATTCGACGCCACGCTCGCGCAGGGCATGCAAGGGTCGCTCACCCGGAAAGATCGTCCGCTTCGGTCTGATCGTGCCGTAAAACTCGTTTTCGATTTGCAGCAAGGTTATCGATAACTGGTTGTAGTCGCCGCCCGGGTTGCGGATTCCAACCGACTCATAGGCCGGATAAGGGCGCGTCAACGCGTCTTGCAGCGATGCGGCATAACCCTCCAAACCGTTGTAGCTGACCGCCAGGGTCGACTGCGCATCGCTTTGATAGCCGAGCCGGCCCATGCGCAGCGAGGTGGCATAGGGCAAATACAGCGCATGTTCACCCAGGCTCTGAAGGCCGTGATCGCGACCCTCAACAAAGCTCGGACACAGCGCCGGCGAGGCGCCAAACAGATACAGCAGCAGAAAGGCATGACGCCGGAAGTTGCGGATCAAACCGAAATATTCCTCGCTGCTGACACCGGGCAGCGACCAGTTGTAGTGAATACCCGATATGGTCTGCATGCGCCGACCGTAGCGATGCCCCAAACCCATCCGATAAACACTCTTGACCCGGCCGACATTGCTGCTGCCATAGCGCGCAATCGGTATGGTTTCATCGGTCGGCAGGCCGCATGGCATACTCGATACCCACAGCATTTCATCACCCTGATCGCGCAGGGTGCGATACACAAATTGATGCGTCTGGATCAACTCGTCCATGCAGTCTTCGACCCGCGCATGGGCACCGGTGATCAATTCAAGCTGCGATTCGCAATAATCGGTGGTTATGCTCGGATGCGTCAGTGCAGAACCCAGGGCCGGCGGATGCGGCGTGAGCGCGATTCTGCCGCCCGGCAGCGCCCGCAGGCTCTCTTTCTCGACCCCTCGTCGAATTCCGCCCAGTCGGGCCGGTGTCAGCGCGTCCAGGCCGTCTTTTAAGTCAGTCATGGAGCTGGATCCTTTGAATCTTCAAAAATACCGAAACCGGCTTTTATCATGGATCGGAGATTCCAGCAGAGCGGCTGGATATTAAGCACGCACCAAATAAGTCATCCTCAGGATTCCTGGAAATAGGACTGGCCGGGCGGCAAGTCCCTAAGTTCTTCATAGATCCGGTAATGGGTTTCGTTCATACCAAGCCTGCGGTAGGTCTGCTGTGCGCGGCGGTTGTCCTGCTCAACGTAGAGCCGGAATCCGCAGACGTCGCGGTTATCGGCCGCCAGGCTCTTGACCTTGGCATACAACGCCTTGTAGACCCCGCGCTGGCGCGTTTCGGGTTGAACATAGACACTCTGGATCCACCAGAACAGGCCATTGCGCCAGTCACTCCATTCAGTGGTGACCAGCAGGCTACCGACCAGGGAACCACTATGCTCGGCCACCAGATAGAAGCCCAATTCCGAATGGGCCAGCAAGTGCCTTACGCCGGCGGAAATACGCTCGGGCCGCAGTCGCAGCGCCTCGGTCTCGAGCGCCATCGCCGTGTTAAATTCGGTGATGCGCTCGGCATCGGCCGAGGCTCCAGGTCTGATGAGCAACTCCATCGTGCAACGCGCTAGAGAACCAAGCCCGACTCATCATCAATCAAATGCATATTTTGCAGTTTTGCGGTCATTTGCAGTGACTGGCCTGGCGCGACCAGTATGTCCGGACTTGATTTGCCACATACCGTGACGCCTTGCATCTGAAAATACACCAAGGTTTCCATACCCATCGGTTCACTGACGTCAACCGGCGCTGAAAAACTCAGGCCATTGGCTTGCCCGGTGGTCGCGGAATCGGTCAGATGCTCCGGGCGCAGGCCCAACAGCAGTTTGGGTCGGCCCACAAATGTACGGTACTGTGCAGCCCGTTCAGAAGGCACCTGCAGGCGAACGTCCGCGCCCAGATCGAGCTGCAGGCCGTCTGCGTTCGCCTGTAGTTCGACCGGAATCAAATTCATCGCCGGCGAGCCAATAAAGCCGGCCACGAATTTCGTGCGCGGTGTGTGATAAAGCTGCTGCGGCGTGCCGACCTGCTCAATCACACCGTGATTCATGACCACCACCCGATCAGCCAAGGTCATTGCCTCAACCTGATCATGCGTCACATAGACCGTGGTGGTGCGCACCTTCTGATGCACCTTCTTGATCTCGGTACGCATTTGCACGCGCAGTTTGGCATCCAGGTTTGACAGCGGCTCATCGAACAGAAACACAGCCGGATCGCGAACAATCGCACGGCCCATGGCGACCCGCTGACGCTGACCGCCGGAGAGCTGTTTTGGCTTGCGATCAAGCAACACGACAATATCCAGAATGCGCGCGGCCTCCTGAACCCGACGATCAATTTCAGCTTTATCAACCCGCTTCAGTTTCAGGCCGAAGGACATGTTCTCATACACCGACATATGCGGATAGAGCGCGTAGTTTTGAAACACCATCGCAATATTTCGATCCTTTGGCGGGACGTCATTGACGACATCATCGCCAATCAGGATCTCGCCATCGGAAATGTCCTCGAGGCCAGCGATCATTCGCAAGGTGGTGGTCTTGCCGCAACCCGAAGGCCCGACCAGCACCAGAAATTCCTTGTCGGCAATTTCCAGATCAATGCCGCGCACCGCCAGCGTTTCGTCATAATACTTGACGACTTTCTTCAGAGTCACAACCGCCATGTTCGATCCTTATGCAACCCAAACCAACCCAATCGAATCTAACCCATTTCAGCCTGGCCAGCCCAAGCCGGCATAGCCAGATCAAGTCAGCACCGCGCAGGGCACGTCAGCCTTTGGTCGCGCCTGCGGTCAGGCCCGCAATGTAGTAGTCCATCAGGAAGGCATAAATGATCAGGGGCGGTGCTGCGCCCAGCAGCGCACCCGCCATGATCTGGCCCCAGTTGAACACGTCGCCCTTGATCAGCGTGGTGATGATGCCGACCGGCAGCACCAGTTGATCCGCCGAGGTCGTAAACGCCAGCGGATACAGGAACTGCGCCCAGGAAACGGTGAACGCAAAAATGGTGGCTGCAATAATACCCGGGATCGCCACCGGGATGAAGATCTGGAACAGCGTTTGCATCCAGCTCGCGCCGTCGATCAGCGCCGCCTCGTCGAGCTCCTTCGGGATGCTCGCAAAATAACCGATCATGATCCAGGTACAGAACGGCACGGTCAAAGTCGGGTACAGCAGGATCAGTACCCACCATTGATTGATTAGTTCAATACCCATCGTCTCCTTGACCCAGGCAAACATCTTGAACAAGGGTATGAACAGCAACGTCTCCGGTACCAGATAGGTCAGGAAGACACCGGTGGCCAGGGTCGCGGAGCCCCAGAATTTCATCCGCGCCAGTGCGAACGCAGCCAGCACACTGACCACCATGGTGATGCTGACGACGATAATGGACACGATCGCAGAGTTATAAAAAAAACCGATGAATTTCGAGTCGGTCAACAGGTCGGTGAAATTACTCAGGGTCGGCGAACGGACCAGCCAGGGACTCAAGCCAGCGGAGATCTCGGCGCTGGATTTGAGCGAGGTGATCAGCATATAGATCGGTGGCGTCAGAAAGAAGATCGCGAACACCACCAGAAAGAAATACGACCAGATCAGCGCCCGACGACGATCGCGCGACATGCTGCCGTAGTGAAACAGGCGCGGTGCTGCTGTCATTCCAGGCGTCATTGCAGGCGTCATCTCAGGCCTCATTTCCGCGTTTGTTGATATCGCGCAGAATAAAAATCGCAGCTATTCCCAGGATCGGCACCATGAACAGCGAGATCGTGGCGCCCAGCGGAATATCGCCGCCTTCAATGCCGAGTTTGAAAGCCCAAGTGGCGAAGACATGGGTGGTATCTACCGGACCGCCCGATGTCAGCACCCGCACGATATCGAAGTTCGCAAACGTTACGATCAGCGAGAACAACACCGTAATGGCAATGATGTTGCGCATCATCGGCAAGGTGATGTACCAGATGCGCTGCCACCAGTTCGCGCCGTCAATCGAAGCCGCCTCGAACAACTGTTCCGGTACCGACTTGAGCGCCGCCAGATACATGATCATGAAGAACGGCGCGCCAATCCAGATGTTCACCAGAATGACCGAAAAGCGCGCCCAGTCGGCGACACCCGTCCAGGGCACGGCAGCGATCCCGACTTGCTCGAGAATCCAGTTAAAGGCGCTGTACGAAGGATCAAACAGCCACAGCCAGGCCAGCGTACTCATGGCGGGTGGAATCACCCAAGGAACGAGCAACATGCCGCGCCACTTGCGCTGGCCCTTCGACGGTATGTTGTGAACAAAATGCGCGACCACAAATCCGATGATCGCCTTGAAGACCACCGCCGTTACTGCAAACAGTACCGACTGCCGGACCACCATCCAGAATGTGTCGCGACCAAACAGAAATTCAAAGTTACCAAAGCCGACAAAATGTTCCATGCCCTTGTTCAAAGTGGCCAGGTGAACGGCGTACCCAGCCGGATACGCCACCAGCAGCAAGATGATCAGAATAAGCGGCAAGGCCATCAGAAACGCAATCGTCGACTTGCGCTGGAAGAACCGTTCAAGCGTTCTGGGACGGCGCTTGGGCAAAGCGCGCCCCAGGGGTACTGCTAGTTCACTCACTGCTTTCTCCTCGCGACCAAGTGGACAGGGCAACGCTCAGACGCGCATGAACCCCTCAAGTTCTTTCGCTGCCCAGCCAATGGTCTTGTCGATCGCTTCGCCCTGGGTGTGCCGAACCGCCATCTTGGTCATCAGGCCTTGTGAATAGATCTGATTGGCGATTTTCGGGGGTGCCGGTGCCGCAGCGATCGACAGAATCTGGTGACCATGCGGGTTCGGATAGTGATACAGAGTCCCCTTCGGCGGTCCCGCCTCGGCCCAGGTCGGCAAAGTCGTCAGGTTGGCGAATGACGGCAGATCGTAACCGCCACTGGCCTCGACCAATTTGGCCACGGCGGCCTTGGTCGACATATGCCGCAACAGACTCTTGGCGGCAGGCTTGTTCTTGCCGAAATTCCAGATGCCCCAGAAGAACGGCAGGAACGGCGAATACCGGCCTTTCGGTCCGGCCGGGAAACCATGGGTCCATAACTGTTCGGCAATCTGAGGCGCATCGCGCTTGGCAACCGCCCAGGCGCTCGGCGGATTCATGATCATCGAACCTTTGCCGGACACCAGCCACTTGTTATTCGATGCATCGTCCCAAGCAGGAACATCGGTCGGCAGAAAGGCCATTAGCCGTTTCAAATACTCCAGCGCCTGTTTGGTGGCATCGGATTTGACCGTGATGTTGCCCTTGGCATCGACCAGTGAAGCACCGAACGCCTGGAAGAATGCGCCGCTCGAGTCGACCGAGTCCGAGGTCGATCCGAAGCCTATTCCGAACGGCACACCGCCCTTGTGGCAAGCCTCCGCCGCCTTCAAAAATCCTTCCAGATTCCAGGCATCGGCTTTCGGCGCAGCGCCGGCCGGGTACATTGCCTTTAGATCGAGACCGGCATGCTTTTGAAACAGATCGACCCGCGAACAGGGTCCCTTGATCTGGCTGCCTACCGTGGCTGGAACCGCCAACCAGTGACCGTTGGCTTTACCCAGATACTCGACCGTGCCGTTGACCGCGCCATGATCCTTGATCAGGTCTTTCATGATGTCATCGACCGGTTCAAGGTTTTTGGCATGGTCGGACGGCAGCCAGGTCGAGAGTGCCAGGATGTCATGCCCCGACTTCGCCTGCGATTCGGCGGCCGTCGTCAGCAGCAGCTTGTTGCCCTGCGATGTGATGTAGTCAATCTTGGTATCGACCTTTTCCTTCTCGGCCCACTCCTTGACCAGGTCGGTAGTTGCCTGATTGGCACCGGGAACCCAGTGATCCCAGAAACCGATCGACAGCGAACCAGCGGCTCGCGAGGTGTGAACATAGGGTGCTGCTATGACCGCAGCGGAAACTTGCGCCGAGCGACGAATAAACTTACGGCGTGACTGAACCTGTTGAGTCATGAAACTCCTCCTATTGTGGTAACGCTAACCAGCAACGTATGGCAGGGCTTCTCGTTCTGACTCCAGGAGTCGTTTTGAAGCCTCGGTTTGTTCTTCGCAATCATTACAGCAACAGCGCGCAACTTCTGGAACGTACGACCACTGAGCCGGCTTGTCAACAAACTTCGCGCGTCCCTCTGGAGAACTTCGCCGTGTTTGCTGCCGGTTTCAGCATTCGACAGAATCGGCGCAACCCGGCTATACATCGTGGTCGGATCGGCCGATACTTTAGCTTGAGCCGGGCCAGTAGTTCCTGAATTGCTCTTTCCCTGCGGCCCCTTTCCGACCAGGAGTACTGATGGCCTCATTGCGCATTTTGACGCCCGCTACACCACTTCCCGCGACCGGTATTGGCGCCTACGATTTCGAGCTTGAAGCGCTGCAAGGTATGGGCGCCAACATCGTCGAATGCCCGGCGACCGAGGAAGGATTCATCGCCGCCGCCAAAGGCGCTGACGCGGTTTATGCGAAGGGCATGAAATTCACGAGCGCCATGATCAATGCGCTCGATCAGTGCCGGGTCATTTCCCTTGGCTCGGTCGGCGTCGATTACGTCGATGTTGCGGCAGCCACCGCCAAGGGTATTCCGGTCACCAATTGTCCGGACACCTTTATTGAGGAGGTTGCCGACCACGCTATGATGCTGCTGCTGGCCACCCATCGCCGGGCGTTCGAACAGGATCGAATGGTGCGCGAGGGCCGCTGGAGTGAAGGCCGCGCGCAGTTATACGAGTTCCCGCGATTGATGGGCATGACGCTCGGCTTCATCGCGTTTGGACGGGTACCGCGCGCGGTTGCCAAACGCGCTCGCGCATTCGGTCTGCATATTCTGGCGTTTGATCCGTTTCTGGATGAACTGTCGATCGCTGCCACTGGCGCCGAACCGGCGAGCCTGCAAGAGGTACTGAGCCGATCGGACTTTGTTTCCATGCACCTGCCCGCCACACCCGAGGCGGTTGGATTCTTGAAGGAATCGCACTTCCGGCAGATGAAGAAGTCCGCGATTTTCATCAACACCGGTCGCGGTCCGACCGTCAACGAAGCCGCACTGATTCGGGCGCTGGATGAGAAATGGATCGCTGGCGCCGGCCTCGATGTGTTCGAGATCGAGCCGCTCAAGACCAGTAGCCCGTTGATCAAAATGCCGCACGTCATCTTGTCACCGCACAACGCCTCGGCATCGGCGCGCTTTGACCCGGCGCGCAAGCGAAGAGTCGGCCAGGAGTTGGCGCTGGTCCTGGCAGGACGCTGGCCCATGTCCTGCGTCAACCCAACTGTATTACCCGGTTCGGGACTACGACGCTGGCAGCCGGTTGCGATGGATCACGGACCGAATAGCTGAGCACATGCTCACGCTGAAACTTTTCTGGAGGATCAATTCAAATGAGCAGCAATCAACTCAAGGCGCGTTGGAAGGCCGGCAAGGCGGCCGTCAACGGCTGGCTCGCCATTCCCTCAGGCTTTTCGGCCGAGGTCATGGCGCAATGCGGCTTCGACAGCGTGACGGTCGATATGCAACATGGCGTTCAAGACTACTTGTCCATGGTGCAATGCTTTCAGGCGATGGATCGTCATCCGGTGACGCGACTGGTGCGCGTGCCGTGGAACGAACCCGGCATCATCGGCAAGTCTCTCGACGGTGGCGCCTGGGGCATTATTGCGCCGATGATCAACACGCGGGAGCAAGCCGAGTCGCTGGTGTCGTCCTGTCGCTACCCACCACACGGCACGCGCAGCAACGGCCCGATTCGCCACGGCACCTATGGCGTCGCAAGCAACTATCAAAAGATCGCTAATGACGAAATTCTCGTCATACCGATGATCGAGACCAAACAGGCGCTAGAGAATCTGGAGGCCATCCTCGACGTACCCGGCATCGACGCCATTTACGTAGGCCCGAGCGATTTGGCGTTTTCTATGGGTATGACCCCCAAGCTGGATCATGAAGACCCGATCATCCTGAAGATTTATGAGCGTCTGATTTCCGAGTGCGGCAAGCGCGGTATCTACGCCGGTATACATTGCGGTGGCGCCGACTACGCAGCACGGATGATCAAGATGGGCTTTCGTCTGACCACCATTGCAAATGACAGCGGACTCATGGCGAAGGCTGCGCTGGAAGCCGTTGCGGGCGTCTGGAAGGAAGTTGGTAGCCTGCGCTGAGCGGACTTGCGAGTCCGCGCTTAAAGCGTCGTCAGCCGCTGACTGCAAACCAGGTCGACGCCGCCGCCCGCTGCGTTGCTTCCCAATGAGGCCCCGGCAAGCAGCCGACTGGCGCTGGCCGCATTACTCAAGCGATTGTTATTCAGCGTCGGATTGTGCGGGCTGGCCTGGGTGACATTGGCTGGCGCGCGCAGGTTATAGATGCAATGCCAGTCGGTGCGATCGGTCGAAGTGATTTCAATGACGTTATCGCGCACCACAAAACTCGAATCGCAGCCGACGCCCCAGGACTGATTCCAGGTGAAGTACACCGGCCCGCCATAAGGAGCGCTTGATCGCGAGCCGTTGGCGTCGCGCAGATCGGTTGCCTGCGCGCGAATGATGTTGTTGGCCACCAGCGTATTGGCTGAATTGCCCGCCTGGTATTCGCCCGAGACGAGGATACCGCCCCAACCCTGGGTTTCAATGTAGTTGTATTCAATCTGCAAACCGTGCGCGTTTGAACCCGGATTCTGATTGCCGTTCGGGCCTGCCGTTGCAGGGCCACCCGATCCAATCTTGATCGCATGACCCTGATTGACCGGCTGGATAAAGCTGTTGTGCGTGATGACCAGGTTTCGCGCCGCCTGCGCATAATCGAGTCCGCCGCCCAGATAAAAAATGTGATCGAGCGATCCGTTATCGGCGCCATTGTTGGCCCATTCAATGCCGATGAACCGCAGGCCATCCCAATTGCCGGCAATCGTGACGGGGGCCGAGCCACCCGCAATCGTGCTGGCTTTCCAGTTTCTGACCCGAAAGCCCCAAAATTCGAAATCCTGCCTGACTGACGACGGATACCACAGTTCGATCAGGCCGCCCTGCCCGCGTCCTGCACCGTCAATGACACACTGTCGGTAACCTTGGTCCGGCACGATCGAAAGGCCGTCAGGAGGCGTTGCCGCGCCGCCATAGTTCGCAATCATTGCGGTCCCCGCGGGCGGTGTCCAGTCCGGCCCCATGATCCTCACACTGGTGTTAGGCAGCACAAGACCGGCATTGATCGGTCCCTGAATCGAGCGCCAAGGGGCCAGTGCACTACCGTTATTTCGATCATCGCCGGTCTTGCTGACATAGCGTACATTGGCGCGCACCTTCGCCGCCGGCGCGGTGGGCCAGGCGCACGTCGATGGCGCTGGTGCGGGCGTCGGTGCGGGTGCGGGTGCGGGTGCAGGTGCAGGTGTAGGTGTGGGTGTTGCGACCGGCGCTGGCGTCGCTGTAGTTCGTGCTGTCGTCTTTCTAGGCGCGGTGGTCGCTGACGGCGTTGCGACGCTGGGCGAGCGGGCCGTGCCGCCAGCCAACTGACTGACCGGCGCGCTGTTGGCCGTCTGTGCAGTTTGTGCGTTCTGCGCCGCGCTGGCCGGAACCGGACTCGCCTGCGCAGCCGTGGTCGCAGTCGACGCACCCGCCTCGCGCGCAGCTACCAGCGTCGATTGCGTGGCCGCCGTTTCCGCAACGGGCACGGTGGACATTGCAGTGGCCGATCCACCCGACGATTCACCACCGCCACAACCACTGAGCACCCATGGACCTAGCAAGACCGCGCGCATCAACTGGCGACGTTGTTTCGATACGGTTTTCATGGGGCGTTGGCGGCGGTCCAATAGAGTCCAGCCGAGACCCTACCGTCTACAAAAACCAACAGTTGTTTTTGACGACCAGCGGCGAATTGACCCGCATGAACGGCATTCACGGTCTGCAAACGCCGGCTCCGGCACTCATCTGCACGGAGATTGCGCCGCAACGGCCAAGTAATATTCGAACGGCCAAGTAATATTTGAAGTCACGCCAAATACGAATCAAACCTGGAGACTCACGTGCACCTGCGCCCCATCCAACCTTGTCAACCTACTCGATCAATCGCGCCGTGGCTGAGTCTTTGCTTGGTTGCCGCGCTGGGCGCTTGCGCTCCCCTGACGCCTTCGTCCGGCACCGGCGCAGCAGGCGCGGCGCCGTCGAGCGCGACACCGTCAGGCGTCTCGCCAACCAAAACCCGCGCCGGAAGCATTGAGCCACCGCGATCGATGCTCTACATCGGCAACAGCTTCATGTACTACAACAACAGTCTGCACGGTCACGTCGGCTTGTTGGCGCGCGCGGCCGTCGATAAAGATCGCGCGGCCCATCGCAGCGTGTCAATCACCATCAGCGGCTCCGGCATGGACTGGCATGACGTCGGCTCGTACTTTCGCCCCAATGCAGTCGGGCGCTACTCCTTTGTTGGCGATAACGAAGTACGTTTTAATCCGCCCGGCCGCAGTTTTGACGCTGCGATCCTGATGGACTGCAGCCAATGCCCCGTGCATCCGACACTGCGGCCAATCTTCTTCGAATACTCAAAACGTCACAGCGACACCGTGCGAGCCAATGGCGCCGAGCCGATCTTTCTGATGACCTGGGCCTATGCCGACAAACCCGACATGACGCAGGGACTGGCCGACGCCTACACCGAGGCGGGACGCGCAAACAATGCACACGTGATTCCGGCGGGTCTTGCATTCGCGCGTTCGATTGCCGCCAAGCCGGAGCTGAATTTGTATGTCGCTGACAAACGTCATCCGAGTCTCGCGGGCACTTACCTCACCGCCTGTCTGACGCTGGCGTCGGTCTATTCGGTGTCACCGGTGGGCAATAGTTATACCGCCGGCCTGGATGCGGCAACGGCTCGGCATTTGCAGCAGGTCGCGTGGGATACGGTGCTCGGTTATCACAAGCGCTAGGAGCCGACGGTAACTTTCCCGAACGTTATCAAGATTGGATAACTGCCGACGGTCGCTAACTGCGCCAAGGCTATTTCAAGATCTGTGGCGAACCTTTTTCGAACCAATGCGAGATTCGCGAACCGTCCCAATGCAAGCACAGGTGTCCAACGGCTTGCGCACTGGTCAGCGCGCGCGGAACGAACACGGCGACGCACTGACCGCCTGGCAGACGTACGCTGTCATACGCCAAAGCGATACTGCCAGCCCGGCGTAATGAGCCAGCCAGCGTCTGGCCGGCCCCGTAATGCTCAAGGTGGTAAACATCGGAGGCGATCTTGGCCAAATTTTCTCGGGAAAATGACGTTGCGCGAATGTCGTGAACCGACTTTGCAATATTGGCCTGTATCCAGCGCAGATCAATATCGATTTCGGACTCGGCGGTTCGCGCCAGGAAACGGCCACGATGGTGGCTGACCTCGGCAATGGCGGTCGCCAAGTTACGCGCCGCGTAAAAAACGCCAAAACTTCCGTCGCTGAATCGTGAACCTTCCGGATTCAAATGCGTGAATGCCGCCATGATCAATGTGGCGCCTGGACCGCTTACCCGATCGACGGGTGGCACGAGCGATAACGTACCCAGTTCCTGGCGCACGCGCGGATTGGTCAGCGCTTCAATGGCGAAAACAAACTCCAGATCGGCGGGATCGGCAATCTCGTCATACAAGCCAACCGTCGGATACCGGGTTGCGATCAAACGATGGCAAGGTAACCAGCAGACCGTGGAAATCGGGATCAAGGAAATCGGGATCAAGTCTTGCCGCCGCGCTCGGCGTCGAGGTACTGACGGACCACAAACAGATCGGCCACCTGGCCGCCCAGCATACGGTCAAGCGCCGATCGGCCAGCCAAAAACGGCGCCTGATTGGGCTTGCGAATCCATTGGTGGGCGCGTTCGGTGACAGGCAGCAGAATTTGCAGTGCGGCGTAGATGCCAAAAAGATAGGACAAACGCTCAAACACGTGGCGATCGAGCGGGCCGACCTTGCCTTGCTTCCACTGATACAGCGTGGTCTTGCGGACACCCAGTAGCACCTGCTGCTCAGCGGCACTCAACTGCCACGCCTGCGCCAGCCGCCAGAAAGTACGCAACGCGGCTTGCGCGGCGGCAGGGGACTGCAGGTCGACGTTATGGGCGGCGGGATCGCGCATTGCACTCAACTGTCGCACTCATTTATGGCACTCATTTTGCACTCGTCTAATTGTCCGTTAACGGACTAATATTGTCAATTAGTCCGTTTCTGAATCGGTCAGATCAGATTCACCGGCTAATCGCCGTTCAGGCTCACTAATGCCGATTCCACCCAATGTTGGCTATCATGTGCATTGATCTGATGGCAGGACCTGTGACCGCAACAACCCGAGGAGACAATATGAACGACCGACATTGGCAAAAATCGTACGGCAGCATCCCCAAGGAGATCAATCCGGATGCGTATTCGTCGGTGGTTGCACTTGCCGAGGAGGCGATCAGCCGGTTTGCCGACCGACCGGCATTCCGCTCATTCGGACAGACCCTGAGCTACGGCGAGGTTGATCGTCTTTCGGATTCATTTTGCGCCTACCTTCAACACACGCTGGGTGTACTCAAGGGCGACCGGGTCGCGGTGATGCTGCCTAACCTGCTCGCGTTTCCAATCGTGTTTTTGGGGATCGCCAAGGCGGGCGCGATTCAGGTCAATGTCAATCCTTTGTATACGCCACGCGAACTCGAACATCAGTTGAACGATTCGGGCGCACGGATCATTGTGATTTTTAATGGTTCGACTTCGGTGCTGGCCGAGACGATGGGCAAAACACCGGTGGCCACGGTCATCACCGCAGCACCCGGCGATGGCAGCGCGGCCAGGTTGCCGGCGCCGCCGGTCGATCCACGCTTGCACGGCACCATCGCGCTGGCGGACACATTGTCTGCAGGAGCACAACTCAAACGGGCGCCGGTTGCGATCACCGGCGACGATCTGCTGTTCCTGCAATATACCGGCGGCACGACCGGACTTTCGAAGGGAGCGGCGCTATCGCACCGTAACCTGGTCGCCAACGTGCAGCAGTTCAAGGCGTTCATGCCGCAATCGATGCGCCCGGGCGAGGAAGTGGTCGTCACGGCCATACCGCTGTATCACATCTTCGCGTTGATGGTGAACTTCATCAGCTACTTTTCGGTTGGCGCGGACAACTGGCTGGTCGCCAATCCGCGTGACATGGATGGCTTCATCGACACCTTGAGCAAGGCGCGCCCGACCGTGTTCATGGGCGTGAACACGCTGTACGCGGGCCTGACGATGCATCCGAAACTTCGCGAGGTCGATTGGTCTCGGCTGGTACTGGCCGGTGGTGGCGGCTCGGCGATCATCGGCACGGTGTCGGACCGCTGGAAGGCGATCACCGGCACGTTCATTCGCGAAGGCTACGGGCTGTCCGAGACGTCGCCGGTACTCACCTTCAATCCACCGTCGTTCAACGAGTTCACCGCCACAGTCGGCCTGCCCGTGCCCTCAACCGATATCCAGTTGCTCGATGACGACGGCAAGCCGGTTGCGATCGGTCAGCCCGGCGAGATCTGTGCCAAGGGCCCGCAGGTGATGAGTGGCTATTGGGAAAAGCCGCAGGCCAACGAGGCCGCGTTCACCGCTGACGGCTACTTCAGGACCGGTGATATCGGCGTGTTCGACGAGCGCGGCTTACTCAAGATTGTCGATCGCAAGAAGGACATGGTCCTGGTGTCGGGCTTTAACGTTTACCCGAACGAGATTGAGGCGGTGGCCAGTGCCTGCGCCGGCGTCGCCGAGTGCGCCTGCGTCGGTGTGCCCGATGAAAAAACCGGCGAAGCGGTAAAGCTCTTCGTGGTCAAAATGCCGGGCGCTACCGTGACTGAGCAGGACATCGTCGCGCATTGCCGAAAGGAAATGACCGCCTACAAGATCCCGAAGATCGTACGGTTCGTCGATGCGCTGCCCAAGTCGACGGTTGGCAAGATATTGCGGCGCGAATTGCGCGATGTCGCTTGATTAGAGCGGCGCCGGATTCGGAACCGATTCGACCGCACAGAAGACACCACCCTGATGTGTCTCGGCGATTGGGTCGCCGGCGGGTTTTTCGCGCGCCAGCACTTCAGCCGCGAACTGCTCGGAATTGTCTTTCGGCCGATAACCCAGCCGCGTCGCATTTCGATTGTCATACCAACTGCGCTGGTTACCCGAGACACCGTACACAATCTCGAAACGGATCTTCGGATGGTCAATGCCGATCGTCACTAGCTGTGCGAGATCGCGTGGGCTCACCCAAATCGCCAGTCGGCGTTTGTCGATCGGGAGCGGGTTGACATTGCCGATTCGAATCATCAGAAAACCCATTTGATACTTGTCGGCGTAAAGGCTGCCGAGTGCCTCGCCAAACACTTTCGAGACACCATAGCGGCCGTCGGGCCTTGGATAAACCGTGTGATCGATCGTCTGGTCGCGCCGGTAGAAGCCGGTCGCATGATTCGAGGTTGGAAAGACGATGCGCTTGACCCCATTCAGGCGTGCAGCTTCAAAAATGTTGTAACAGCCGATGATGTTTGCATTCAGAATTCCCGCCCAGGGTCCTTCGACCGAATAGCCACCAAGGTGGACGATCGCATCCACACCCTTGGTAATCCGGCGAGCGTCGCTCATGCTGGAAATATCGGCGCGCATGCTCGACTCCCTGACGACCTTCTTGAAGGGCCGCAGATCGGAGGCGCGGATCAGATACCGATCGGCCAGCTCGCGCCGTAAATGGGTACCGACGTCGCCGGCTGCGCCAGTAATCAGGATGGTCTTCATGGAGTCTTTCTCATGGGTCTTGTCTCATTGAGTGGTGATCAAAACATCAGCATGAGTTTACCGCCTCAATCGGCTGCATCCGCCGACCCGGGTGAGCAATGCGGCGGTTACACTCGCATGAATTGAATGCCTGACTGTGACCCAAGTGACCGCGCACCCTCCTTCACTGTTCCGTCGCCATGCCAGCCCTGAGGGCGCAAAGGTCACCATGGTCGAATTGTTTTTCGATCTGGTGTTCGTCTTCGCCATCACCCAACTGTCGCATTCACTGCTGGCAAAACTGTCTGCACTGGGCGCTTTGCAGACGTTGATGTTGTTGCTGGCGGTCTGGAGCCTCTGGAACTACACCGCTTGGGCCACCAACGCGTTGGACCCTGAGCGTGTTCCGGTGCGATTGCTGCTGTTCGCGCTGATGCTCTGCGGGCTGATCGTGAGCATGGCGATCCCATCCGCATTTGATCGTAGTGGGTTGGTCTTCGCAATCGCTTATGTCGTGATGCACACCCTGCGATCCGGGTTCGTTCTTTGGGCGGCGCGCGCGGAACCGTTGAATCGCCGCCAGAACTTCCAGCGAAATCTTTTCTGGGTGGCAGTCCCGGCGTTGTTCTGGTTCGCCGGCGCGCTCGCAAACGCCGAGTATCGCCTGTACTGGTGGCTCGCTGCGATCGGTCTGGAATTGGTCAGTCCGTGGCTGCTCTACTGGACACCGGGGTTGGGTGCGTCAAAAACGTCCGACTGGATCGTCGCCGGCTCACATATGGCCGAACGTTGTGCCTTGTTCGTCATCATAGCCCTCGGAGAATCGCTGCTGATTACCGGTGCCACGTTTGCCGAAAAACCGGTGACGGCGGTCGGCTCAATCGGACTGGCAAGCGCCTTTTTCGGCGCGGTCACGATGTGGTGGATCTACTTCCATGCTGGTGCTGAACACGCCTCGCGAAAAATTGAACAGGCCAAGGACCCAGGCAAGACCGCAGTCGTCTCCTATTCATTTATTCACATTGCCATTGTGGCCGGAATTATCGTGTCGGCAGTCGGCGACGAACTGGTCCTGGCCCATCCGGAGCACGCCGACCAAGCGGCCGTCGCCACGCTGCTCGGCGGACCAGCCTTGTTCCTGCTCGGCTGCCTGCTCTTCAAATGGGTAAGTTATGACCGCAAAACGCCGCCGCTGTCACACAGTGTCGGCTTGCTCGCTTTGGGCGGCCTCGCCGTCTATGCGCTGACGGTGGCTCCCGGGTTTGCGGATCACGGGTTGTCCGCAGTGCAATTGGCGATTGCAGCGACCACTATTCTGTTGATAGTTGCCGTTTGGGAAACGCGGGCCTTACGCGCAAGATAGTGCGATTACTCGATGCGCGCCGCCGCTACCAAGCCAACTCAAGAATTTCGCGCACATCGGCGGGCGTTCGGATCGGGCGCGGATTGGCCAGCACGGTCGGATAATCCATCGCACGTTCGGCGATGCGCGGCAGATCATCACGAGAGATATGGACCGCGCGCAAATTGCCTGGCTGCCCGAGTTGCTCGATCAGGCTGGCAACGAGATCGGCAGCCGGTTGCCGCTCGGAGCCCATGACCTCGGACAGCGCCCGTTGTCGTTCGGCATTGTGCGCCGCATTCCAGCGCATGACGGCCGGCAACATGACGCACGAGGTATGGCCATGGGCAACGTTGAAACCGGCGCCGAGCACGTAACCGATACCATGACTGGCACCCGTGCCGGCGCCGGCAACCGACGCTGCAATCGACTGCCACATGCCGATCTGGGCTTCGTTACGCGCCTGTAAGTCGGACCAATCACTTTTGATTGCCAACAAGGCGCGCGACAGCAGCCGCAAGCCTTGCAGCGAAAGGGCCTCGGTGGCTGGATTGGCCAGCGGCGCGCAGTAACTCTCGACCGCATGATCGACCGAGCGAATGCCGGTCGAAAACAGCAAACCTTGCGGCGTATCCAGGGTGGCGGCCGGATCGAGAATGACCACTTGCGGCACCAGCAGCCGATGCCGATACGACTGCTTGGCCTTCAAACTGGCATCGGTGACACCGGCACTCGGATTGAATTCGGAAGCCGACAACGTCGTTGATATCGTCACCAGGCGAACCGCACTGCCCGGCGCGATGATGGGCCGACTCGCCGCCGGTTTCAGTCCGGTGCGAAACGGCTCCATCGCAGCGACGCGATCAAGACCGAGCCACAGGCACATGAGCATCGCCTTGGAGGCATCGATCACCGAGCCGCCGCCCACTGCCACCAGCAAGTCGGCGCCACAGGCGCGCGCAGCGGCCGCGCCGGCAATGACATCCTCACGTGGTGTATGGGCATGAATCGCGGTAAAGGTGCCGGCGTGACGCGCACCGAGTGCTCGTTCGGCCCATTGCAACGGCCCATCCGTCAGGCGCGCCAGCGAATTGCTCGAGGTCAACATGACCCGGGTCGCGCCAAGGCGTTCGACCTCGCCGGGCAAGACGCTGGCAACCGGCTTGCCAAACACAATGCGCTCTTGCGCCTGGATTAAAAAGGTACCGCCTCGAAGCGTTTCGTGCGCGCTATTCATCGCTGCTCCGTATGGAAGAGAGCACCACTCTAACCGATGTCGCCGGACTACCCATTGTTAGCGTATCAGTCGAAGCCAGCGCACGAGCTAACGCTGGATCAGAGATTCAGCACGGCTAACGCGCGGTTTCAGTTCCGCTTCTTGATACGCATACAACGCCGGCAACACACAATCGGCCTGTTCGGACATTAACGCTCGGGTGATCCCGGCAACCAGCCTCGGAATGGCGTACTGGTGGCCACTGGCTGAAGTGGTATGCGGACCCATACTGAGGATCGCGGAAAAATTGAACGCCTTGACTCTGCGAACCCAGTCATCGCGCGCCGTGTTCAGCGGCAGGTACTCAAACCCGGCACCCAGGTACGGATACTCACCCAGGGTTTCGCTGCTATCTTCGGGCCTCGGATTGAACACATGCCGCCAGCGCTGCACCAGCGGACCCAGCCGGCGCAATTCGTCACGCGCTTCGTAATCGACCACGACACCGGTGGCGCAAATCAGGTGATCGAACTCGAAGGTCCTGGCAGGGGTTCTGACCCGGATCATTCGACCGTCGTCAAAGGCATCAAGCCAGGGTGTACCGGCATGCATACGGAAATTCTCGAATGAGTGCGCGAAGTCATAGCCGTACTGAGTCGGCGGTTGATCACGACGCTCGAAAAAAAGATTGCTGCGCCAGCGTGTTTCGTCGTCGAGATCGTAGAAGTGCTTCAGAAAACCGGCGAACTCCAGGCGTCGATGCGGATTGATGGTCGGCAATTGTGCGCGACGAAAGCACAGGTCAACGCGGGCGGCACCGTGCTCGAGTGCCACACAGGCATTATCGAAGGCGGATGCACCGTGACCCAGGATACCAACACGGCGACCGGCCAAGCGTTTGAAGTTGATCGGACCATTGGAATGGTCGATACGATCGGGCGGGACCGCCGCCGCGATGCCCGGCGGGACGCTCCAGGCGCCACAGCCGTCATAGCCGGTGGCCAGCACGACGTGACGGGCATGCACGACCCGAGCGACCGCGGTAATCCCGGTGGTCGATTGAACCGTCAAAGCGATCAGATCACCATGCGGCTCGAGACCTCTGCAGGCCAGATCGTTGCTGACCGACACCCCGGTGACGTCACGGAACCAGCGCAGAAATTCCATCCAGCGAGTCCGCTCGATGCGGTCGATACGTCGCCAATCGTCCTCGCCATAGCGCGCCTTGTAAAAGCTTGGCGCCGACAGACTCGGGATACCCCCTTCAATACCGACGATGGCTTTGGGTGTGCGCAGGTTCGACATGCGCGCAAAGTTTTCCCAAATCCCCTCTTGGCCAGAGGCATGTAAATCAAGCACCAGGATATTGCGCACGCCTTCGCGCCGCAGCGCAAATGCGGTGCCGAGTCCCGCTTGTCCGGCACCGATGATGACCACGTCATGAGCGCGCTCGCCGAGCGGGCCGAACACGCCGCGAACCCAGTCACGATCGGCGTAGGAAAGCACCTCGAGGTCGGATTCTATTTGCCGGCGCAAGTCAGCAAGCGCCGGGTTGTCATTGAAATCCACTTCATGCCCTTCATGCAAAACATCGAACCTTCACAATGAGTCATTCAGCAAGATGCATGCCGGAGTTGCGGGCCAGAATACAAATGCGCTGTCTCACAAAGGTGCGCTAGCTTATAAATCGACAGGTCAGCCCAAAAGTCTGATCAAGCCGGCAGTTGTGATGATCAGACTGATCGGTTCAATCTTTAAATCCAGAATTCGAGTGGCTGTAGTGAGCTTGGTTTCATTTGCCAGGGGCTTCCCAATGATGAGATCGTTGTGACCGTTGGAGGGTTGCGGAGCTGCGAAGTTGCCGAGTTGCGGAGTTGCAAGGTTTGATGGCTCCGAGCCTTAGCAATACGCATACCAAGCCTGAGCAGCATTCCAGGATTCATTCGAATGCGTAGCTGCAAACGTATGACATATCGCGTATCCTTCTTTTATAAAGACCGCCGCCAGACGTCGAGAAAAATTTCAGAGGAGCAACAAATGGCAAGCCATCACCCTACGGTTCGAGCTCACTGGCGCAAGAGCGCAGCCGTAACTGCGTCGAGTAGGGCAATGCCAAGTCCGGCACGGCGCCGGATATTGACATCGATTGCGTCAATTGCCGCGACGCCCTTGACGCTCGCGGCTGTACCCTTCACGCTCGCCGCCGCACCGTTCATTCTCTCCAGCCAGGCACGCGCCCAGGCGGCGTGGCCCGTGCGACCGGTACGCTATATCAACCCGTTTCCGGCCGGCGGCGCCACCGACACCTTATCGCGGCTGTTTTGCACAAAGATGAGTGAACTGACCGGGCAGCAATTTGTCGTTGAAAATCGCGGCGGTGGCGGTGGCGACATCGGCGTCGAGGCGGTCGCGCGCTCCGAGCCCAATGGCTACACGATCGGGCTGGGCGGCATTGCTTCGCATGCCATCTCGCCGACACTGAAGGCCGGGAAACTACCGTTCGATGCAGCCAAGGATTTCACCTTTCTGACCAACTTGTGGTCGCTGCCGAATTTTCTGGTTGGATTCTCCGGGCTACCGGTCAATACCGTGCCGGAGTTGATCGAGTTGTTACGGCGCAATCCGGGCAAATATTTTTATGCCTCGGCCGGACTCGGAACGACGCTTCATCTCTCAGGCGAATTGTTTAAATTGCTCGCCAACGTCGATCTCGTCCATGTCCCCTATCGCGGTGCGGCACCCGCGATGGTCGATCTGATCGGTGGCCAGGTGCACCTGATGTTCGACAACATTCCCGGCGCGCTCGCTCAATACAAACCCGGCAAGGTCAAGGGCTTCGCCGTCACCAGCGCCGCGCGAAGTGCGGTAGTGCCCGACATTCCGGCGCTGTCGGAGTTTCTGCCCGGCTTTGACGTCAGCTCATGGACCTCACTGGCTGCGCCTGCCGGCGTACCACCGGCTGTGGTCGAACGAATCTCGATGTTCTCGAAGCAGGCGCTCGAAAGCACGAGCCTGAAGCAGGATTTCCTCGATCGCGGCGCGACCGCGACCTGGTTATCGCCGCAGGATGCGGCGGCGTTCCGAAGCAGCGAGGAAAAGCGGCTCGGTGAGATCATTCGTCAGGCCAAGATCACCCTGGACTAAGAAAGACGGCCCTGGCGAATTTGAGCGATCGTTTCATATAGTCCAACGGCCATCAATTTTCGAGTTTGATGCCGGCCTTCGAAATGATCGAACGCCATTTGACGGTCTCGGCCGCAATATGTCGGCCCAACTCCTCGGGCGTCGATGCCAAGGGTTCGACGCCAAGCTCGGCGAATCGGCTGCGCAGAACCGGGTCGGCCATTGCCATAGCAATCTCGCGATGCAAGCGCTCGATGATTGGCTTCGGTGTGCCAGCGGGCGCCAGGAACGCGAACCAGGCGGCTGATACAAAACCCGACACTCCGGCCTCGGCCGCTGTGGGCACGCCGGGTAATGCCGGCAACCGACGCTCATGGGCGACCGCCAACGCGCGCACCTGCCCACTATTGATTTGCGCGAGGACATTCGGTACCAGTTGAAAGCTGACCGGCGCTTGCCCGGAAATCAGATCGGTCACCAATTGGGCGGTGACCCGATAAGGAATATGCGTCATCTGCGCGCCGGCAATCTGCTCGAAAAATGCACCCGCCAGATGTTGCGAACTGCCAATGCCGACCGATCCATACGGCACACCGGGATGCTTCCTTGCATAGTCGGTGAGTTCGGCCAATGAATTGACCGGCAGCTTGGCACTGACCACGACCACATTGGGCAAACTGGCGTACAAAGCGATCGGCTGCAGGTCGGTGCCGGG
>JANLTP010000105.1:0-6373 GCA_031363055.1 Burkholderiales bacterium
GTAAGCGCAACAAAGCAAATGGCAAACAAAAACAACCCTTCGCCGCAAAGCGGCCAAACCAAGAGGGTGAAAGCCCGAAGGGCTGAGGGCGAAGCCCTGGGGGATGCCGGGCGGGAGCGCCAAAGGCGCGGGGGATTGCGCAGCAATCGAGCCGGCGGGGGCGTAGCCCCCAAGAGGCGGTGCGTATTTACGTATTTATGCATTCAGCTGTGATTTCTGAATATCGGAAATATGAGTTATCCACAGCCCCTCCTTGGTTAAATATAGGTTAAGAATAGGTTAAGGGGCCTTCGCTGCCCGGAGAGCCTTATCTGGTGCGGTTCTTCAGGGGGGGGGAGGAATGTGGTACCGACAAAGCGGAATGTGGTACCGATGGACCCGGAATGTCATACCGGAATGTGGTACCGATTAAATTGACCGCTCAGACTAGGTCAATTGGCCTAGGTTCAACGCTACTTTGAGCGCTTCCGGTCCATCAAAGCGGAATGTAGTACCGACGTTTTAAGCGTTTAAAAGAGCAGTTATCGGGGGTGGAATCTGGTACCGACGCTAAACCCGAGTCCAACGGACCTTGGTTTCCCGGTCGTAAAACGCCACGCCTTTGAGAATTTCAACTCGTTCGAGTTCGGCTAAAGCCTCGGTCAGAGCCTCGCGGAACTTGCGTAAAGGCGAGGCATACCCCGACCATTCCCGCAGACTTGAAATCATCCAGCGTTGCAGGCCGGCCTCATGGCTGGACGTGAAGTTGTGCAGCCACTTGGCCAGATCGACCCGTTTTTCCAGCATCTTGCGTTTTTGCCAGTCGACCAGGCTGTATTCCGACCCTGAAAACATCTTCACGATGTCCGGATCGAGCACTACCGACACCACCCCGGTCTGTTTGTCCTCCATCGTTTTGGAGACCAGCGCCATGTTGACCCGGTACCGCTCGCTCTCCACATGTACCCGAGCACCATTCAGGCGTCTAAAGACGCTCCCCAGCCACTCGTAGTTCTTGCCACCGTCGGCTCGCCCAATCTGCGCCAGAAAATCGGCCCGGTTCAGCTCGATCGGCTCGCCCAGCGTCCAACCCCTCGCCCCGTGCACTAACTGCATAAAAACGTCGCAGTCGCTCTGATCGAGCTGTTCGCCAGAAAACCGGATCTCAAACCCTTTCGGTGACGCTAAAAGATCGTTTTCCCGACGTTTTCTGCGCCCAGGGCGAACTGGCGAGAATAGCGGTGTACGCGCCAGATAGTTGGGGATCGCCCGCGCGTCATCAGGGAACAACGACATCTGACGGGGTCGCGCCGCGCCCTCGTCGACTTGACGCTGGATCTCGGTCTGGCGTCCCTGCTGACGCTGCTGCAAAGCGTCTACCTGGCGGGTCAGCGCGTTTTGCACCGGGGCGGCCGTGCCGCCCCTACCCTGCCCCGATTTCAATGCTGCGCGTCCCGACCGAGATAAGCGTCCAGCGCCTCTACAAAGAGTTCTTGGCTGGTCTTATCCTGATGCAGACCGGCCTGCTTAAGCCGGTGATAACGATCACGATCCAGCTTGACCGTCAACGCCTTGAAATAGTCCTTAGCCGCAGCGCCCTCCTTCGTAACAATCGGGGCAACCTCGGGAGCAATTGGCAAAGCCGGCGCCATCGTGATCGGCGCAGCCTCGCCCTTCTTGGCCACCAGCCCGGCGGTTAGTGATGCAGATTTAGCCATTTACGCAACTCCGTTGATACGTACTTACGCAATATACTTCAAATCTTGCGTAACTGTGTAGATACGTACTTCCATAGTTGTGCAATTTCCGCAGCAGAACGGCTGTTCGCATCGATTTCCTGCGCCGTGCGGCCATCGATCATCGAACTGGCGAAGTCGGTACGCTGGAACAGCGTCACCGGTGCCACGGTGCCATGCTGAGACAAGGCAACCGCCGCCTCGCCGGTGATCTTGGCGCGCGCTGCTGCGCCATTAACCACGAACACCATGCGCTTGCCACAAGCTTCAACCAAGGCCACGGTCGAACCGACAGCCCGCAGATCATGCGGACTCGGGCGGGTAGGGATGATGACTAGATCGGCCACCATTAAAACCGTGCGAATCAGTTCGGTCACTGCCGGCGGTGTATCGATGATCGCCAGCTTCACGCCAGCCGCCTCCAGATCGGCCAAGCGGGCTTTCAGATGGGCAATGTCGACTTGGGCGAAGAGGGGGGTATCCGCCTTCCGCTCGTTCCACCAAGACGCCAACGACCCCTGCGGGTCGGTATCGACCAAGGCAACCGGACCGTCACCAGCGGCTTCAGCCATGACGGCGAGGTGGCCGGCGAGGGTGGTTTTACCGACGCCGCCTTTTTGACTGGCCAGAACAATAGTACGCATATACGTATCGCCGTATTACAGGATTTCTGCTAGTCTACAGATACGTAGATACGCAGACAAATGCTACGATTGCCGTGCGTGCCTAGGTTGATGACAGTCACAACCCATTTGTTAATGGCCACAAAGGAAAATGCTCGAAGAACTCGTCGCGACCCGATTCGCAAAGCCTATGACCTCAGGCAGAACCGGTCCCATACTCCTCGCTGGTGAGACTCCAGATGGCGAAGAAATCGAAGTCATAGCAAAGTTTTCAAAGGGCGGTGATATCGGCGCGCTCGGTTTGGGACGCGAGGCGCTTTGCGCAATGCTGGCCGCTGATTTGGGCATGCCGGTCCCAAAACCTCACTTGGTGCGTCTCGATGCGGAATTCATCAAGGTCGTCGGTACGGCCAATCCCGGAGTTGCCCAATTACTTGCACAGAGCATACCCGTAGGCTTCGCTTCAACGAAGCTGCCCCCAGGCTACGCCGTATGGATGCGAGATCGCAAGATCCCGGCATCCATGAAGCAAATGGCCGCCGAAATATTTGCGTTCGATATGATGATCACCAATCCCGATCGCCGGCCGGATAATCCGAACTTGCTTTGGAAAGGTGAACAGTTCGCGATCTTCGACCACGAACTGGCCTTGTCTGGGGCGCAAACGCTGTTTTGGAAACCACCTTGGGAGCAGGGTGCATTAACCGATTCCGCCGGCCCCGAAAAACACGTGTTGGGAGCGGGTCTTCAAGGGTTTGTACCGGATTTGAAACGCCTGACCGGCGCTTGGGAAGCAATATCCGACGCTCGTCTGCAACAGTATGTCGCCGCCTTACCAGCGGAATGGGATAGCGTTAAAAACTCGACGAACGATGCGATTCTTTATCTAAGCCGGCTGCGCCACAATATTCAATTGGCCGTTCAAGAAGTCTTGAGGGTGCTGCAATGACCACGAAAACTCCCTACACCTACACCGTCCTGCGATACGTCCATGATGTGGCGACGGGCGAATTTTTGAACGTCGGCGTGGCGCTCCACGCGCCGGCGCAGCCATTCGTTAATGTCCTGTGCCGCACCGCCTACAAGCGCCTGAAGGATGTCTTTCCAGAACTTGATGCCGATGGCTTTCGGGCATCGATGCGCCACGTGACATCACAGTTCGAAAAATTCCACGACGAGATACGTGACCAACTTCCTCTTCGTAATCACGCATCGGTAATGGAATTCGCCCAATCCGTAATCCGCACAGACGATAGCTCCCTGCAATGGTCCGCAACAGGCTCGGGTCTGTCCGCCAATCCGGAAGCGACCCTCGAACAGCTTTTCGAGCGCATGGTTACGCGCTATGACCACCGCACCACCGCCCCTCGCCGCGACGACGACGACGTTTGGCGACATTTCAGCAAGGCGCTTCAACAGCGTCAGGTCCTCAAGCACTTTGCCCCCAAAACCATCTCGGTCCAGGACGATCAAGTTGAGTTCCAGCACGCCTGGAAAAACGGGGCCTGGCACTGCCTGGCCCCGTTATCGTTCGATCTAGCCAGCGCCGATTCGATCCGCGACAAAGCTCACAAGTGGCTAGGGCAACTCGCTAGTGTCCAGAACTCACCCGAGCGGTTCCAAACCTACTTTTTAGTGGGTGAGCCATCGCAACCCGACCTGCGCGATGCCTTCGAATCGGCCTTGAGCATTCTTCGCAAAGCACCCAGCGACCCAGCGATTTACCTGGAGGCTGAGGCTAAAGAATTTTCCGAGCAAATAGCCGAACGCCTCGACCATCACGTGCACACGATTGTCTAAAGCGACATTGTCGCCAAGGCTTCCTCACGCCATGGAATGAAAAAGGCCGCCCGCCGGCGGCCAGGCTGTCCTACAGCCATCCGTGCTCCGCAAAACTAAGCGTTTTAACACCCGCCACGATGATGTGATCAAGCACCGGCACATCGACACAGCCCAGCGCGTTTTTCAGGGCATCGGTCAGCATCCGATCCGCCGCACTCGCCTCAGCCACCCCTGACGGATGATTATGCGCAACGATGATCGCCGCACTGTCGAGCAACAGCGCCGCCTTCACCACCTCACGCGGATACACCGCCGTCTGCGTCAGCGTCCCTCGAAACATTTCTCGCGCTTCGATCAGTCCATGCCGGCTATCCAGAAACAACACCATGAACACCTCATGGGGCAGGGCCCCCAACCGTAACTGCAGATATTCCCGTACTTGCTTCGCATTGGTCATACAAACCCCAGGCTCGCGCAACACGTTTTCCAAAATGCCCATCGCACGAGTAACAACCCGATACTCAGCAGCGGTAAATTCACGAACCACCATGATGACTTCCTCCGAAAAGCTCGGGCGGGATTGCCCGAACGCCCGAAGGAGCCAGGCGCACGCGCGCAAGGGGTCAGGGTGAACGTGGAATAAATGGCAGGCGACCCGCGAAGCGGGGAGGGTGGCCGGTTTATGCCGCGAAAGCACCTTGACGCCGAGCACGGCGCCCACCATGAAAGGGCACAGGCAATCCAGACCCTTCGCCTAGGCAAAGCCCATTCCTTGAGCGAACCGTGCCAATCGCGCGACTCGCGAACCGATCTACCTCAAATCGCCCGCTGGATGGGGATAGTTGCGAGAAACATTCACCGGAGGCGGCGATAGTCGCAGCAATAATTAACGCCTGATTCAACATATGTAACGAGTAGCCATGAATTATGACCATGCTTCCCGAGGAATTCGATACAGAACCATCGTTCTTGCACTTCTAAGCGTCTTGACGCTCGTCGGTGGGTGCGCAACGGTTGCGACCGGCTCGAAACCAGAGGGTTGGGCAAGACCGGCACCTCTTGGCCTACCAAATCTTCATCGGGTCAACTCATCTCTCTATCGCTCAGCCCAGCCATTGAAAGAGGGATTTGCATTTTTAGACACACAGCCACGCCTTGCGAGCACGGATCGACCGATCAAAACAGTGGTGTCGCTGCGAGGCTTCAACGATGACATTGCTCTCGCTCCAACATCCACGCACTTGCGACTCGAGCAGATTCGGTTCAAAACGTGGCACCCTGAGAATGAGGATGTGGTCAAGTTCTTGCGCATTGCAAGCACGCCCGCTTTGCAGCCAGTGTTAGTGCATTGTCAGCACGGCTCGGATAGAACTGGAACTATGGTGGCAATCTATCGGATCGCCTTCGAAGGTTGGACAAAGACGCAGGCCACGGATGAGATGATCAACGGAGGTTTTGGCTTCCACCCGATGTGGCAGAACTTGCTCCGCTATATTGAAGATCTTGACGTTGACGCCATCAAGGCAGAGGTCGCAAAACGCGGAACATGGCAGTAACTACCCAACCCATCATTTTAAAGATTAAAGGGACTTTTTGTGCCTGATAAAGGACGTTATCAGGCATAATGAAATCCCTCAGCGAGCCCTTGCGTGACGCTGTCGAGGTGACAGATAATAGTTCCATTACGGTTCCAATATGATTCCATGACCTCCTTTACCCTGAAGAACATGCCTGCTGAGTTGCATCAGCGCCTGCGCCAAGCAGCCGAGCAGAATCGGCGCAGCATGAACAGCGAGCTGCTTGCCCGGCTGGAAGCGCAGTTCGCCGACGAAGCCAATGCTCAGACCGTGCGCCAACAGATCGATCAACTGCACACTCGCCTGGGCGCTGTTGACCACCGCCTCATCGATGCGCTCAAGCGTCGCGGCCGGCCGTGATTGTTGCCGACTCCAACGTCTTGGCCTATCTGTGGTTGCCCGGCGAACACACCGGCGCCGCGCGCGCCGTTTGGGACAAAGACCCCGATTGGCACGTCCCTGTGCTGTGGCGTGCCGAAATGCGCAGCATCCTGGTCGGGTACCTGCGCCGGCAATCGTTGAACCTAGTGGACGTCGTGATGGCGATGACCGCTATGGAGCAGAGCCTGGGGCAAAGCGAGCACCCTGTGGATTCCGCCACCGTCTTTGACGTCGCACAGCGATCGAGCTGCTCGGCCTATGACTGCGAATTTGTCGCCCTGGCCGAAGCACTGGC
>JANLTP010000144.1:0-2433 GCA_031363055.1 Burkholderiales bacterium
GACCGGATCGTGCCGGTCGATATCTATGTTCCCGGTTGCCCGCCGACCGCAGAGGCCTTGCTGTACGGCATCATCCAGTTGCAGAACAAGATCAAGCGCACCAACACGATTGCCCGCTGACCCATGGCCGACGCTGCTTCATCGAACCCTATGACCACCTCCGCCACGGCGACTGCCACTGCAGTTGCCGGCGTAGCGGTAGCCAGCGCCGCGCCTTCAAAGCCGGCCGTGGCGGGTGTGGCGGTGTTGCGTGCCAAGCTCGAATTGGCGCTAGGTCCGCTAGCGGTCAGCATTTCGGATCGGCTCGGTGAATTGACCTTGGTCGTGAAGGCCGCCGACCATCAACGGGTCGCGCTGATTTTGCGTGACCATGCCGATCTGGGCTTCGATACGATGGTCGATCTGTGCGGGGTCGACTATCAGAATCATGGCGAAGGCAGTTGGTCGGGCGCCCGGTTCGCTGCCGTGTTGCATCTGCTGTCGGTCAGCCATAACTGGCGGCTGCGTTTGCGCACGTTTTGCGCCGATGATGATTTTCCGATGCTCGGCACGGTGACTGAGATCTGGCCGGCGGCCGGTTGGTACGAGCGCGAAGCCTTTGATCTGTTCGGCATCATTTTCGAGGGGCATCCGGATTTGCGGCGCATTCTGACCGACTACGGTTTTGTTGGGCATCCGTTTCGAAAGGACTTCCCGATTTCGGGTTACGTTGAAATGCGTTACGACCCGGAGCAAAAACGGGTCGTCTATCAGCCGGTGACCATCGAGCCGCGTGAAATTATTCCGCGCGTGATTCGTGAAGATGGCTACGGCTCGGGACGCTAAGGAAAAGACGTGGCACAGATCAAGAATTACACGCTGAATTTCGGACCGCAACATCCGGCTGCGCACGGCGTACTGCGCCTCGTGCTTGAACTTGATGGCGAAGTCGTGCAACGCGCCGATCCGCATATTGGTCTTTTGCATCGGGCCACCGAAAAACTGTGCGAGACCCGTACCTACATTCAGAACGTGCCTTACATGGATCGGCTCGACTATGTGTCGATGATGTGTAACGAGCACGCCTATGTCATGGCCATCGAGAAGTTGCTCGGGCTCGAGGTGCCGCTGCGCGCGCAATATATCCGTGTCATGTTCGATGAAATCACCCGAGTGCTCAATCACCTGATGTGGATCGGTGCACATGGCCTGGATGTCGGCGCCATGGCCGTGTTCCTCTACGCGTTCCGCGAGCGCGAAGATCTGATGGACTGCTACGAAGCGGTGTCCGGTGCGCGCATGCATGCGGCTTACTACCGGCCCGGCGGTGTATATCGCGATCTGCCCGAGCAAATGCCGCAGCATCAGGCGTCGAAGTTGCGCAACAAAGCGGCGATGACTGAACTTAATAAAAATCGTGGCGGCTCACTGCTCGATTTCATCGACGCGTTCACGCAGCGTTTCCCGGGATACATCGACGAGTACGAAACGCTGTTGACCGATAACCGGATCTGGAAGCAGCGGCTGGTCGGCATTGGTGTGGTGTCACCGGAGCGCGCCAAGGCACTGGGCTTCACCGGCCCGATGCTGCGAGGCTCGGGGGTGACCTGGGATCTGCGCAAGATGCAGCCTTACGAGGTTTACGACCGGCTCGACTTTGACATCCCCATCGGTCGCAACGGCGATTGTTACGATCGATACCTGGTGCGGGTCGAGGAAATGCGCCAGTCGAACCGGCTCATCAGCCAGTGCGTTGCCTGGTTACGGCAGAACCCGGGGCCGGTGCTGACCGAGAACCACAAGTTTGCGTCGCCGACCCGCGTCGACATGAAATCGAACATGGAAGAGCTGATTCATCACTTCAAGCTGTTCACCGAGGGCTTTCACGTACCGCCCGGCGAAGCCTATGCCACGGTCGAACACCCCAAAGGTGAGTTCGGCATCTATCTGATTTCGGACGGTGCCAACAAGCCGTATCGCGTCAAGATTCGTGCGCCGGGGTTCGCGCATTTACAGGCGCTCGATGAAATGTCACGCGGCCATATGATTGCCGACGTTGTGACCATCATTGGCACGCAGGACATTGTGTTTGGTGAGGTCGATCGCTGATGAGTGCTGTTCCCAAGCTCGATTCAGCCCCTGCTTCGTTTGCAGCGGCGGGATCCGCGTCGCCGCTCAGTGAGGCCGCCTATGCGCGCATCGATCGCGAAGTCGCCAAATTTCCGGCCGACCAAAAGCAATCGGCCGTGATGGCGGCGCTTGCGATTGCGCAAGATGAGCGTGGCTGGTTGCCGCCTGCGGTCATTGAAGAGGTCGCGCGCTATTTGGGCATGGCGCCGATTGCGGTGCATGAGGTCGCGAGCTTCTACACGATGTACAACATGAAGTCGCCCGGCAAGTTCAAGATTGCCGTGTGTACCTGTCTGCCCTGTGCACGTCGCGACGGTAACAAGG
>JANLTP010000196.1:0-2998 GCA_031363055.1 Burkholderiales bacterium
GGCCGCTGAAGCGCCGCAATCGCGGCTCCATCACTATCGCGAATTTGTTGTCACCCTGAAGGATGACGAAGCGAAACAACAGGGCGCGCGCTGCATGGATTGCGGTATTCCGTTTTGTCAGAATGGCTGCCCGGTCAACAACATTATTCCGGACTGGAATGATTTGGTCTATCGCGGTGACTGGAAAAACGCGATCGACAATTTGCACTCGACCAATAACTTCCCGGAGTTCACCGGCCGCGTGTGCCCAGCGCCCTGCGAGGCGGCTTGTACCTTGAACATCAATAACGACCCGGTCGGCATCAAATCGATTGAACACGCGATCATCGATAAAGCCTGGGAAAAGGGCTGGGTGAAACCACAACCCGCTCGCCATAAGACCGGCAAACACATCGCTGTGGTCGGCTCTGGTCCGGCCGGATTGGCGGCCGCGCAGCAGTTGGAGCGGGCGGGGCATTCGGTGACCGTGTTCGAGAAGAGCGATCGAATCGGCGGGCTGTTGCGCTACGGTATTCCCGATTTCAAAATGGAGAAGACGCACATCGATCGTCGGATGCAGCAGATGAAGGACGAAGGCGTAGTCTTCAAGACCGGCGTGCTCGTTGGCAAGGTCGAGGGTGTCAAGGGCGTTCACAATGTCGCAACGACGACGATCAGCGCTGAAGACTTGACCCAGCAGTTCGACGCGGTCGTGCTCGCCGGCGGTGCCGAGTCGCCACGCGATTTGCCAGCGCCGGGGCGTGAGCTCGACGGCGTGCATTTTGCGATGGAATTTTTGCCGTTGCAAAACCGGGTCATTGCCGGTGACAAATTGCCCAAGCAGATTCTCGCGACCGGTAAACATGTGGTGGTCATTGGCGGTGGTGATACCGGCTCCGACTGTGTCGGCACCAGCAATCGCCAGGGCGCGGCGTCGGTGACCCAGTTTGAATTGATGCCGCAGCCGCCCGATGAAGAAAATCGTCCGATGACCTGGCCCTATTGGCCGATCAAGATGCGCACCTCATCGTCGCATGAAGAGGGCGCGCAGCGCGATTGGGCCGTCACCACCAAATCATTCGAGGGCGATGGTCAGGGCAAGGTCAAGGGTCTGGTTGCCGCCCGGGTTGAGTGGCAAAAGGACGAGAAAACCGGCCAGATGAAGATGGTCGAAGTGGCCGGCTCGCAATGGGAAATGCCCGCTGACTTGGTGCTGTTTGCGATGGGCTTTGTATCGCCAGTGGCCAGCGTACTCGATGTCTTCGGTGTCACCAAGGACGCACGTGGCAACGCCCAGGCGACCACTGACGGCGTCGGTTCGTATTTGACCAACCAGCCGAAGGTGTTTGCGGCAGGCGATATGCGTCGTGGTCAGTCGCTGGTGGTCTGGGCGATCCGTGAGGGCCGTCAATGTGCGAGGGCGGTTGACGAATTCCTGATGGGTTCCAGCGAGTTGCCTCGGTAAGCGACCGGCCGTTCTTTCAATACCCCCATTCCTGATGCGCCAGCGGCAGGCTATTAAGCATCTCGCGGCACTGCCGCCACTGCGGCAGATGAGTGTCCATCAGCGCCGTGAATCTATCATTGTGGTGCCGTTCCAGCAAATGCGTAAGCTCATGCGCGACGATGTACTCCAGACACTGCAAGGGCTTCTTCGCCAGATCGGTGTTCAGGCGAACGTTTCCGGCACCGGGGCTACAACTGCCCCATTTGGTTTTCATCTTCTGCACGAAGATCTTGCCAGCCTTGACCCCAAGCGCCTTCTCCCACTTGGCAACCAGTGGCGGAACCGCGGCCTTTAGCTGTTCGCGATACCACTCCTCGAGCACCTCCTGCTTCTTCTCGCGGCTGGCTGCGGGGCGAAGCTGGAGGATCATTTTGTTGTGCTTCAGCTCGACGCTCGGCGTGGCCTTTTTCTCGATCACTGCGAGTAGGTAGCGTTTGCCCCAAACGTAGTGACTCTCGCGGTCCAGATATTCACGCGGCGTTTCGCGCTCCTGCTCGCGCAGCTTCTTCTGCTGACTTTTAATCCACGCCAGTTTGGTGATCGCAAAGACGCGGACGGTGTCGATGTCCATCCGCAGCGGCGCGGCGATGCGCACCTTGCCTGCCGGGGGATGGACGCTCAGGTGGATGTTCTTGATGTCCTTGCGCACCACGTCGACGGGAATGTAGCCCAGCTTGAACTGCATCAAAGTCAATATTCCTTCTGCTGCCGGATGATGAGGAAGATGCGCTCGACCTCGGCCGGGTTGTGCAAATACGCGTATAGCGCGGCCTTGATAACGTTTTCCTTTGGCGGAACACCGCGCCATGCGTCGGATCGGGTACGTTTGACTGTTTCATCAATCCTGAGCGCCATTGCCAGCGCATCGTCTGTATCGGTACGCCCGTGTTCAGAAACGTCGAAGGGTTCAACCGCTTGAGCCGCATGCCTTACGTCTTTCGCGGTCGTGCCCTGCCGCAACAGGTTGTAAAGCGCCCGCCGTCCGGGTGTATCAAGCTGCTTGGGCGTGTCCTCGGCTTGCCCCGCCTCGACCTGCTTCGCTAGTTCAGCCACCTGCTTCAGATATTCCTCGTACTCGATGGCCTTGGCCTTACGGGTCGCGATGATCTCGTCGAGCAGCGCCGACATCTTGGCGTAGTAGGCCGGATCGTTCAGATGTTCCTTGATGATCTTGCTGCGGACATTGTTCTCGATGATTTCAGCAACCGCTTCCTTGTTGCCCTTGAGTCCGGCCGGCAGGCTATTGATCGCGTTGGCAATACCGCTTTTGACGATCAACTCCAAAAGCGGCTTATCGTCGAAGTGTGAAATCGGCCTCGGTGTACTGGCCTCAATATAGGTGTCGATCAAGTGGCGCATATCGGCCTCGTAGGCCTTCGTGTCCAGCTTTTCGTCAGCGGCGATGCGAATGATTTCGCGTAACTTCAGGTAACGGTCAATCGTCTGCTTGATACGCAGAATGTCGGCATCGCTGTAGCCCGCTCGCGCGAGGTCGTCCGAGATATTCGCGTA
>JANLTP010000248.1:0-89014 GCA_031363055.1 Burkholderiales bacterium
GTGACCGGGGCCGGTCCCTGGCATCTCTGTCATCTCTGCCTTGCGCGTGCGGGTTAAAGAAAGAAAGTAACTACTATTTATTTACTCCGCACGCGCAAGGCAGAGATGACAGAGATGCCAGGGACCGGCCCCGGTCACCTACCCACCGGTGCCGGCGATGATCTCGACGACCTCCCGGCGGGCTTCGAGCCGCTGCCGCCCATGTTCCGCATATTTCTCGTGAACGGCCGGATTGACTAACCAGCGCCGTGCCCAACCGCCATAGTGGCCGGTCTCCTCATCTGCGCCGATCCAGGATGCATCGACCAGCACCTGTACGGCTTCGCGCTGCTCCCGGTCAGCGGCCCCGCGCCAGGCCCTGCAGTGCTGCGAAAACGCATTCCGGCTGACCTCGGTCAGGCTGCCAGCCACGATCGCCCCGGCCAGCGCCCGCGCCAACTCAATCGCCGGTGAGACGGTCAGGATGCCGTTGAACAGCGCGGAGGCGTGCCGACGGATGACCCGCAGGAAGGCAATCGCCATCGCCATGTGGGACTCGTCAACCACCCCCTGCCCGCCGCCATCGATGACGTGGTAGGTCAATGCGAGCCTCGCTGTCACTTTTCGAAGACTCGGTCATGTCGATTAGCTGAAGAGGCCGTGGCAGCGCAGGAGCATCGCTGCGTACCAGTGCTTCACCCCGATCGAACCGCGAGACCAAAACCGCAGCGATCACGCCGCCCGGTTACACACAGTAACACTTCTTACGACTTGCAAGTCGCTGTGATTGCCATCGCCAACCGTTAAGTCAAGCATCAGATCCGATTTTCTTGAAGAGGTTTTTTGTGCTCCCTACTCACAAACTGATCCGAACCACTCTTTTTTCTGTTGCGCTCGCCAGTGCGGCGGGCGCCTTCGCTGCGGACAGCGGAATTACTGGCACGGGTAGTTTCAAGCCGCCCGGCACATCAAACGCGCTGCCGTCCAGTTCGCCATTCTCTGCCGAAGATCTGGCGTCAGGTCAGATGTCGTTTGCCATCCGGTGGGACGACGCAACGCCTGATCGAGAAGCGGATCCCTATCGAGGTTTTTACCCTGGCGCCATCCGCAAATTTGTCGTGAGAATTGGTGCCACCGAAATCGCGCTGCCAATTGACGATGCAGTCATCGAAGTGAGCGACGGCGGCGGCAGCGGGCCGCATCAAGAGTTCGTCAAGTTGCAGGCCAGTCAATTGATCGGAGGCTACCGCTTGAGCGTCGGCTGGATAACGTTGAACGAAATCGTCAAAACCGGCGACCTTCGCGGAACTACCGGACTTCTGGCAAGCGACGCGCTACCCAACGGTGAAGCCTTGGCCGCATTGAAGCCGGCCGGCCGGTTTGACCGCAACCTGTTTGTGACACTGCGTGCAGAGTCGGAGGCGCGCAGCTTTCCGATCTACTTGCAGACCTCGGCCATCGAGGTCAAGTCGATGCCTACCGCTGCTGGCATCGCACGTTGAATTAGGCGCAAGGAGAACACCGATGTTGAAATTTACCAAGCTCAGATCATTCATTCTTGCACTGCTGGCGTCGGCGACTCTGGCCGGATGTGGCGAGGCGTCAATCTACGTCGCGACCCCGGTCGTCGTCGGGCACGCTCAGATCGCCTACCTTGATCTGGTACCGACCCGAATCGGCCCGCAAACCATACAGCTTGACTGGTCCTATGATCCCGGCGCCTATTCGTACCTGGTACGTCGCGATGGCTTTGATCTGGCGAATCTGTCCAGTAATTCGCTGATCGACGACTCTGGACTATTGGGTAATCGCTATTGCTACGACGTGCTGGGTCTGAGTGCCGGCGGGCAAGTGATCAGTCAAAGCCCGATCGCCTGCATCACGCTGTTCTGACGGGGCGCTGGCGCCGAATCGATGAAAATCTGCGGCTGGCTCCTTGCTGGGCAACGAAGTAAAATCCAGATATCGAGTTGGAGTAGTAGCGGTGGACCCCATCAAACCGGAATACTTGAAGCGGTTGGCATCCAAATACATTTGGTGGAAAACGCCGACTGAAGCTTTGGAATTTCCCGAGCGGGTTATCGCCCAAGTCATGAATATGGGCGACTATGACGACCTTCATCAATTGACCGTAGCCGTCGGCGACGACGTGTTGCGTAAGGTCATTGCCGACGCCGAAGCGGGCCAGTTTAACGAGCGATCCTGGACCTATTGGCACTATCGCTTGGGTTTGGCTGAACTGGACCGAGTGCCTCCGTTGCCAGTGCGCAAATTTACATGACGGCGACGTTCCAACCCTGCATGAACGTGTTGCCGGCAAGCCAACAAAAACTGTGGCCAGAACTGATATCGGTGACTTCTTCAGGATTTGTTTTGTATGGTGGTACTGCAATCGCGTTGCGTCTCGGCCATCGAACATCGGTCGACTTTGATTTTTTCTCCGAGAAACCACTCGATCGCAAATCGCTTGGCTCTGTGGCATCGTTCTTGTCTCGGTCGACCGTAGTGCAAGACGAGTCGAATACCTTGAGCATACTGATTCCCATCGATGACCGAGAACGCAGCCACGTCAAGGTTTCTTTTTTCGGCGCAATCAGTTTTGGCAGAGTGGGCGAGCCCGAGTTCACTGACGATGGTGTCTTGCAGGTCGCTGCAAGTAGCGATCTCCTTGCTACCAAGCTCAAAGTAATTCTCCAGCGCGCCGAGGCTAAGGACTATCGAGACATCGCGGCGCTGATTCGCGCCGGTGTCGATATTCCCGCTGGCCTCGCAGCGGCACGCTTATTGTTCGGTCAGACTTTTCAACCGAGTGAATGTTTGAAGGCTATGACCTATTTCGCCGACGGCGACCTTGCAACTCTTGCAAATTTTGAAAAAGCTGGCTTGATTGATTCGGTTCGTGCGGTGCGAGAACTTCCGTCGGTCGCCATTCGTTCTTTGCAACTTTCGGCTTAACGCCGTGTCCGTGCAATACCTCATCAAACCCGATGCCGTTCGCGAAGAATATGAGTGGCTTGCGCCAGCGCCGCCATTTTTGATTCGGCAATCCGATCGGACGCCACCGGGTTGTCGGCGAAGGTTGCAAAGCCGCAATCGGGCGTCAGCAACATACGCTGCGCGCCGAAGATCTGGATCGCTCGTTCGGCATGAGCCACAATTGAATCAACGCTCTCGATATGTGTATGCTTCTGATTGCAGGCGCCGACACCGATGCGCAGATGATCGGGCAGGGCCGCCAACACTTCAATTTCGCCCGAGCGCGGTGTGCACAACTCGAGCAGCAAGGTGCCGACTTTCATTTGCGCCAGCGTGCTCACCAGCGGCACATAGTCGCCGGTCAACGCCTGGCCTTCGTCGGCTGTCCAGTTGCCGCGACACATATGCAGGGCCAGCCGGTCCATCGGAAAACCGCGAGTCACCTCATTGACGAGATCGAGCGCAAACGCCAGCTCGATCGGCGTATCACTCTTCGCGCCCAAGGCACCACACATGAAACTGCGCTGAGTCGCCGGGCCACTGAAGACGACCTCGGAGAGCACCGGTTCATCGAGCTGCACCAGGGCAGTACCGGCGGCGAGCAGGCAAGCAATCTCCTCGCGCAGGACGCGAACGATGGCTTGAGCCAGATCCTCTCGATTGGCATAAGCGCGATCCGATATGCACTCCATCCACATGGTTCGAGTCAGCAGATAGGGGCCCGGCAGCGCCACCTTGATCGGTCGCTCGGTCAAGGTTCGGGTGAAGTCGACCTCGTGCACCGCAATGGTCTTGCTGCGCCCGAGCGGCCCGAACACGGCAGGGTGCCGGACATCGCCAGCCGGTACATCGAGTGCTCTTAATTCGCGCTCGAATTCTTCCGGATCGTCGACCAGTGGCAGCAGATCGGTCAGTGGGATCAGTTGGCAATTATCGAGTCGCGACGCAACAAAACTCGAGTAGCTGTCGCGGCGTTGTTCGCCGTCGGTGATGACATCGGCGCCAGCGCGCACTTGAGCGGCGACAGCCAAGCGGACCGCATCATCGGCGGTCGCCTGAAACGTCGCTTCGTCGAGCCGACCTTCCATGTGCTCATGCATGGCTTGCAGCATCCAGCGTGGTCTCGGCCAACTGCCGATGCCCATGACCGACAGCGGGCGAATCGCTGGTGCTGCGGCCGGCTCGGGCAGCTTGTCCAGGAATTTGACCGCGACCAGCTCGACGCCCATGCTGCTGCTGCGAACCGTGGCCGCACCCGCCTTGCGTTCCGCCAACTTGCCTTTGGCGACGATGAAGCTGCGTTGCTTGGCCACCTTGGTGAACGACACCAATTCATTGCCGGTCATGCGGCACCAGGCGGGTAGATCTTCATCGACCGAAATCTCGGTCGAACGAATCTCCAGCAAACCGCCACGATCCATTGGATCGATATGTTTTCGAATCAGCAGCAACAGGCCGTTGCCGCAGTCGAGGTCACCGCCGTCGAAGCTGACGTCGGCTTGGTGGGTGTGGGTTTCAATGGGGGTCATGTCGGGCTTTCTCTGGTGTGCCAGGCGACGGCGTCTGATCTCAGGGAATGCGCTGGATCCCGGTCGCTATTCAGGTGGGGCGAAGGCGCTGCGTAAATCGAACGCAGCATCGAATCGGTGAAATTTTCAGCGCTCACATCCATCGCCAGTTTGCCACTGGCGAGGCCGACGATCCGATCGGCAAATTGCCGGGCGAACTGCGGTTGATGCAGGCTGCAAATGACGGCAATGCCCTGATCCGGATCGTCACAGATCGAGCGCAGCAGCTCGAGTATTCCGGCACCGATTTGCGGATCAAGGCTGGCAACCGGCTCGTCCGCAATGATCACCTCCGGGCCTTGTGCCAACGCCCGGGCAATTGCCACCCGTTGTTGTTGGCCGCCGGATAAGGTGTCGGCTCGCTGTGAGGCTTGCGCCAGCAGACCGACCCGATCGAGACATTCGAGCGCGCGCAATTGATCGTCGCGGCTGAACTGGCGCAGCCAACCGCGCCAGGCGGGCACGTAGCCGAGGCGACCCGCCAGAACGTTTTGCAGCGCTGTCAAACGGCTGACCAGATTGAATTGCTGAAAGACAACGGCGATGCGTCGTCGATCACGACTGCGCATCGAACTGACATCGGTATCGCCTAGCAGCGCAACGCCGCTGTCCAACTCGGTGAGGCCGGCGAGACAACGGAACAGGGTCGTTTTGCCGGCACCGCTTGGGCCGAGTACCGCCAAAAATTCGCCGCTCCGCACACCAAAGCTGATCGCGTCAATCGCCTTGCGGCCGGCAAAGGCCTTGCTGGCATCGCGTACTTCGAACAGCATTTTGAGTGGCGTGTTCATCAGGTCAATCGCCGTCTGAGCCAACTACTCAGTTGATCGAGCAGGGTGACGACCACGAGGATCAGCGCGATGATCGTGAACAGTCGCGAGAAATCGAGCAGATCCATGCTGTTCTTCAATTCCAGCCCGATGCCACCGGCACCGACCACGCCGAGCACGGTGGAGGCGCGAACATTGAACTCCCACCAGAACAAGGTCGTTGACAACAACACGGGCAAGACGTCGGGCAGCAGCGCATACAGAATGGCGGTGTAGCGGCCCGCGCCAGTAGTACGGACCGCTTCGAGGGGGCCGAGTTGTGCGTTCTCGATATGGTCGGCGAACAGTTTCGCAGCGCTGCCCCAGGTATGCAGGGCGATACCGATGACACCGGCGAACGGGCCCAGTCCAACGGCCGCCACGAAGAGCAGTGCGAAGACAAACGAATCGATGCCGCGCAGGCCGTTCAGGAACCACCGTACCGGCAAGTACAGCTTCGGCAGAGGCGTGATGTTCCGACTGGCCAGAACCGCCATGGGAATTGCCAGCAAGGTCGCTGCGGTCGTGCCGATGGCGGCCATGGCGACCGTCTCGGCCATCCGCAACAGGAACAGCGGCATCTCGTCGAACTTTAGTGGCCAGGCTTGCAACAGCCAATAACCGAGTTTCGGCAGGCCGGTGAACAAGCGCGCCAGATCGACTTGGGCGAGCTGCCAGCAGACCGCGTAGAAGATCAAGCCGGCCGACGCCAGCAGTGCCACCTTCAGGCGTCCACGCGTATGGGTTTGCGCGCCAGCCTCGAAGGCCTGGCGTGCGCGTGCTGATGTTGCCGCGAGGTTCAAATCAGACCTTGGCCTTGATCTTGCCGACCGCCAGGCCCGCTTTTTCGATGCTGCTGTAGGAAGCGTGCGTGGCGGGCACAAATCCGGTGTAACGGTTCGGCAGCAAGGTCTTGGCTTGCTCGACGGTAACGGCCGTCAGGATCGCCTGGATTTGTTTGGCACGTTCCGGTGGTGTTCCCTTGGGCACGGCGATCGCATCATTGGGTAAGGGATCGGAGGTCCAGAGAACCTTGGTACCGTCTTCCTTGATTTTGCCGCCGGCGATCATGGCATTGCGGTTACGATCGAAGTCGGTTGCCAATTCAACTTGGCCGGCCTGAACCGCGATCTCGTTGGCCGCATGAGTAGCGCCCTCGCGATACTTCCAGAACGTCTTGGGGTCGATCTTCCAGACTTCCTTGGCATACCAGGTCGGAATCAGCCAGCCGGAGGTCGAGCCGACATCGGCGAATGAAATCGACATGCCTTTGGTATCGTCCGGGAACTTGCCGACCTTGGCATCTGGCCCACCGATGACGATCGCGTAGTAGACCGGTTTATCGTCGTATTTGACGGTGGCGATGGCCTGGCAATCGGTGCTGTTATTGGCAATGATGTATCCCCACGGACCCATCCAAGCGACGTCGAGTTGACCGGAACCCATGGCCACTGCCATGCCAGCCCAGTCGGTGGTCGCGAACAGATCAAAATCAACCTTCAACTGCTCGGCCAGATGTGCAAAGATCGGTGTGTATACCTTCTTGGTATCTTCGGCCGTGGGCAACAGTGGCCCGACGCCAAAACGCAACCTCTGCTTGCTTTGGGCGCGCAGTCCGGTGCTGCTGGCCAGCAGGCTCAGGCCTGCGGTTGCGGCGCCTGCGGCCATCAATAGTCTACGATTCGATTGCATGATTATTTCCTTTAAATTAGTAGCTGACATCAGTAGCTGACATCAGTAGCTGATACTGGGCGCGCCGTCGCTCATGAACTCAACCAGCTTGGCGCCGCCGACCACGGCAGCACCGGTGACCAGATTATTTTCATCGAGCTTGCGCTTCTTGAAACAGGGTGAACAGACGAACATCCTGCCGCCTGCTTTGGCAAAGTTTTCCATCAGTTCCTTGAGCGGCGCAAAGCCTTCCTCATGCACTGAATCGGCGACGCCTTTTTGTGACAGGCGGGTACCTTCGATCGACAGAAACACAACAGTATCTTTATCGGATGCAACTGCTGCATTGGCGACCACGAAGGCGACGGTTGCCTTGTCGGTGTTGTCGAGTCCGTGGGTCAAACTGATCACATATTTGCCGGCCATGATGCTCTCCTGGAAGTAGGGTAAATGAAAAAAATCAACTCATCGATCCATCATTCTTTGGCGCGAATCCAATAGGTTTTGATGGATAGATCCTGTGAAAGTAATTCGTTGCCGGTCATTGAACACCACGCCGGAATATCGGCGGGCGCACCGGTATCGAGCGCGATGACTTTGAAAATCTTGCCGGGCGCACTTTTGCAGCGCATACGCAATTCGAGCACCAGATCGCCGCAGCCGAGCTCGCCGGCATGCCATTCAAGGTCATGGTGCATGAGGTTTTAATCCGAGGGATTTAACGGTGGTGAAACCGGATCTGCGCGTACTTGCGACGGCAGAAAAATTGAGGAGATCTGAGGTGAGTCTTGCGGGGAAACTTGTACTGAGTGATGCGGGTGCTGATGCTGATGCTGATGCGAATGAACCAAGCAATCGACGAGTCGGTAAGAATCGACACGCAGCCGAACCCCAGAATCGCACCGAGGTATAAAAGTGCTTGAAGCGATCGACATATTTCGAGGCGCGTATGGACAGACTGCAGGCTTGGCGTTTCATGCGATGGTCGTCTAAAAGCTCAGCAGGCGCGCCTGCGGTGACATACCTGCGGCTAGCAGCGACGCCGCACCACGAACGCCCGATACTTCATCAATGAGATCGCTCGGTGCGAGTTGCGCATCGGCCAGGGCGGCCGAGCAGACATAGAGCTTTACTCCGAGTTCGTTGGCCCTTTGCAGGCGTTCAATCATGCTCGATGCGGGCTCGCCTTCGACACTACGCGAGCGCTCGTCCGATTTTTGGAACAAGCTGACCGCTTTTCCGACGACGTGAATCTCAACCGAGAAATCCATGGCAGCAGCGGTCTCGGCGTAGCGAAACGCCAGGTCGGCGGCCTGCGACTCGGTTGACGAACCGTTGGCGAGAACGATGACCAGCGTAGGTGCAGCGCCGGTAACGGTTTGGTGCATGGACATTGATAGCGCGGCAGAATAAAGCGTTAATTCAAGGACGTTAATTCAAAACCAATGATTTAAATATGTTGATCTAAAGCATAGCCGATTTTTTAAATTTGCGTTGAGTCGCCGCGACACAGCCTGTCCTTACACCGCTGGCCCGTTCCAATGGGGTTGCCGGTTCTTCAAAAAACGTTTCGCTCAGATTGGCACAGACGCGAGGTCAGCATTAAATCGCGCACTCGGCCGCATGATCGCCTCGACCATGCCTGGCTTCGGTTGGTAATAACCGCCAATATCGACCGGCTTGCCCTGAGCCCTATTGAGTTCTTCGAGAATGGTCGCCTCGTGCTCGGCCAGTGACTTCGCCAGCGGCTTGAAGTGAGCCTTGAGTTCGAGGTCGTCGTCTTGCGCGGCGAGCGCCTGGGCCCAATATAGAGCCAGATAGAAGTGGCTGCCGCGATTGTCCAATTCGCCGGTCTTGGCTGACGGCCCTTTGTTATTGTCGAGCAGCATCCCGGTGGCGTCATCCATGGTCTTGGCGAGGATTTTTGCCTTGTTGTTTTCTGTCTTGATGCCGAGGTCTTCGAGCGCCACCGCAATGGCCAGGAACTCGCCGAGCGAATCCCAGCGCAGGTGATTTTCTTCAACCAACTGTTTGACATGTTTCGGTGCCGAACCACCTGCGCCGGTTTCGAACATCCCGCCGCCGGCCATCAAGGGTACGATCGAAAGCATCTTGGCGCTGGTCCCGAGCTCCATGATTGGGAAGAGGTCAGTCAGGTAGTCGCGCAAAATATTTCCGGTCACCGAGATCGTATCCTTGCCTCGAATGATGCGCTCGAGTGTGTAACGCATTGCCCGCACCTGCGACATGATCTGGATATCGAGCCCTTTGAGGTCGTATTCCTTCAGATAGGTGTGCACCTTCTTGATCAACTCGGCCTCGTGCGGTCGATATTCATCGAGCCAGAATACCGCCGGCATGCCCGACTGCCGCGCGCGATTCACCGCCAGTTTGACCCAGTCACGAATCGGCGCGTCTTTCACCTGGCACATACGCCAGATGTCGCCCTGCTCGACGTTCTGTTCGAGCAACACCGTGCCATCGAGATTGACAATGCGGGCCACGCCGTCTTCGGGCGCCTCGAATGTCTTGTCGTGCGAGCCGTACTCTTCAGCCTTTTGTGCCATCAGGCCGACGTTAGGCACGGTACCCATGGTGGCCGGGTTGAAGGCGCCATTGGTTTTGCAGAAGTTGATCATTTCCTGATAGATGCGCGCGAATGTGCTCTCCGGCATGACCGCCTTGGTATCTTTCGGGCGGCCATCGGCGCCCCACATCTTGCCGCCCAGTCGGATCATGGCCGGCATCGAGGCGTCGACGATCACGTCATTAGGTGTGTGCAGATTTGAAATACCTTTGGCCGAGTCGACCATCGCCAGCTCGGGGCGATGCTCGTGACAGGCATGCAGGTCACGCAACACTTCATCGCGCTTGGTGGTCGGCAGGCTTTGTATTTTTTCGTGGACGCTGCTCAGTCCGTTGTTGGCATTGACGCCCAGCTCATCAAAAAGCTTCTGATGTTTCTCGAACGCGTCCTTATAGAAAATCTTGACCGCGTGGCCAAACACGATCGGGTGCGAAACCTTCATCATGGTGGCCTTGACGTGCAGCGAGAACATGACGCCGGTCTGGCGTGCGTCCTCCATCTCGTCTTCGTAAAACTTGCAGAGCGCTTTCTTGCTCATGAACATACTGTCGATAATTTCGCCTTCAATGAGCGATACCTTCTTCTTGAGCACGATGGTCTGGCCGCTTTTGGTCACCAGATCCATTTTGACGTCGCAAGCCTTGCTGATCGTCATGCACTTTTCGCTGGCATAGAAGTCGCCACCATGCATATGCGATACATGGGTGCGCGAAGCCGGACTCCATTTCGACATTGAGTGCGGGTTCTTGCGCGCATTGCGCTTGACAGCGGCGGGTGCGCGGCGGTCGGAGTTGCCTTCGCGCAGAACCGGATTGACGGCACTGCCCAGCACTTTCGAATAACGCGCCGCCAAGGCTTTCTTGTCATCGGTCTTCGGGTCATCCGGATAATCCGGCAGTTTGTAGCCGTGGCCCTGAAGCTCGCGAATGGCGGCGATCAGTTGCGGTACCGACGCGCTGATGTTGGGCAACTTGATGATGATGGTGTCGGGGTTCTGGGTCAGCCGGCCGAGTTCGCCCAGATTGTCCGGCAGCTTTTGTACATCAGTCAGGTATTCTGGAAACTCTCCCAGAATCCGCGCAGAGACTGAAACGTCGCTGGTCACGACGTCAACATTGGCCGGCGCTGCGAAGGTGCGGATAATCGGCAACAGCGAATACGTTGCCAGCAGAGGAGCCTCGTCGGTGAGCGTATAGATGATTTTGGATTTGCTTGCGGCCATGAGGATTCTCGTGTTGGGTATACATGAATTTTCTGCGGATTTTCGTATCTTACCTGTCTGAGCGCTGCGAGACTTCAGACCGGTCGCTGCTCCGGCGCTGCGTAGCGTCTGCCGGATCGCACAAGCGGTGTACGATGCGAGCAGCGAACAGATCCCTGAGACCGCACCATCCGTACCTGACGTGAGCCCTTCCCGCTCCTTCAAATCGCCCTTGATCAGCCTAGCCGCCAGACTGGAATATTGGGCGCTCAAGACTCCCGTGGCATCGGCGATCTGGTTCGAAGGCAAGGACTACAGCTACGTTCTGCTGGACGAGACCTCGACACGATTGGCCAGCAACCTGGTGGCGGCCGGTCTGAAGGCAGGCGATCGAATTGGCATTTATTTGCCCAACACACCCGAGTTCGCGCTTGCCTACTTTGCGATTCAGAAGGCCGGCATGGTGCCGGTCTCCATCAATGCGATTCTCAAGTGCGCCGAGGTTGAGTTCCTGATCAACGACAGCGATGCGCGCCTCGTGTTCACCACCGAAGAGTTGGCGTTCAATGTGCCGATCGCTCGTTTCCCAGGGCTGAAGTGGGTGTTGGTTGCCGAGGGCGAGCAGCAGGACAGCATGAGTTCCTGGAGCAAGCGGGGCGTTGCAGATTTCCGTAGTCGCGCACGCGCCGCCAACGCACCGGCGGCTTTACTGTATTCCTCTGGCACGACCGGGACACCCAAAGGGGTGATCCTCACCGCCCAAAATATCTGGAGCAATATTCAAGTCGCTGCCAAATATGCAGGCTACCGACCGGGCGACAAATTGGCGACATTTTTGCCGCTCTTTCATGTCTACGGACAGAATTTCATCCTGCTGGGCTCGGTGCGCTTTTACATGTCGGCTGCCGCGACCATGCCCGAGGAGATATCCCGGCGCTGGTTCGAGAAGTTTGGACAACGAATTTATGAGGGTTATGGCCTGACCGAATGCGCGCCCTTTGCCGCCTACAACGACTTGCAGGAACATCGCTTTGGCTCGGTGGGCCGGGCGGTCGACGATTTTCAGATTGCGATTGTCGATCAGCTTGACCAATCGGTTGCGACCGGCGAATGGGGTGAGATTGTCATCAAAGGTCCCGGTGTCATGGTCGGTTACTGGGGTCGGCCCGAGGAGACTGAAGTTGCCCTGCGCGGCGGCTGGCTGCACACGGGCGATATCGGCCGAATGGATGAAGACGGCTACGTTTTCATAGTCGATCGCGTCAAGGACATGGTCAATGTCTCGGGCTTCAAGGTCTGGCCGGCCGAAGTTGAGTAGTACCTGTACAAGATACCGGGGGTCATCGAGGTGGCCGTCTACGGTCTGCCCGATGCAAGCAAAGGTGAGCGGGATGCTGTAAAACTGGATCAAGGAGCGTGTCGTGTATGTAATCAAGCCGGTGATGCAGGAATTTCTACTGCGAACAGCGATTCGTCAGCCCGATTGGTCCCGTGAATTGATGGCGCAGTACTGGCTGTTTGCGCGTCAGTGAGCGAGCGGGCACGGATCACGCGATAATCGATGACGCGGCAATCAGCCAGGCGATAAAGGACTCGGTTGGCGCAGCTCCGGTTGAGGCTTCGTTACGCAGCAAATAGTATTTTCGCGCGACCGCTGCCCGGCCTTTGAACGGAGCGATCAATTGGCCCGTTTTGATGAACCGTTCGATCAACGGCAGTCGGCCGAGAGCGACACCTTCGCCAGCAATCGCAGCGGCGATCAATTGATCGTAATGACTGAAGCTCATATTGCCGACCGGCTGCAGATTCTCCAACTGATTCGAGCTGCACCACTGCTTCCAATCCAGCCAGGGCGCATGTTCGGTATTCTCGAAATGCAGAAGCACCTGTTGGCGCAGTTGCTCGGGCTTCCGAAGCATTTTGGTAAGTGCCGGCGCGCAGACCGGCATCACCCACTCGCCAAACAGGGCGGTTGATCCTTCGGGTGCGACTTCGGGGCGACAGAATCGGATGGCCAGATCGATATCGTGGCTTCGCAGATCGACGATGGCGTTGTCGGCCGAGATACGGACATCGATGCCTGGATACCTCTGCCGAAAGTCGGACAGCCTCGGCACCAACCAGAGCGACGCGAACGAGACCGTGGTGCTGATGGTGACGCGTCGGCTGAGGCTCGTCGGCTGGATCTGTTGCAGAGTCTGTTCGAATTCGCGCAGCATCGAGCGTACCGAGCGCGCCAGAGTTTCGCCGGCGGCGGTCAGCTCCAGGCGCCGGTTATGCCGCACAAACAGAATGACGCCCAGGGCCTGCTCGAGACCGGCGATCTGGCGGCTGATGGCGGACTGCGTCAGGTTCAATTCGGCCGCCGCACGGGTAAAACTCAGGTCGCGCGCAGCCGCCTCGAAGCCCGACAGAAAGCCCATTGCAGCGCGGATTCTTGAGTGAAACATCGGCGAATATTCAGATGATTAAAATGCATCCGATCTATGCATGGATTTCGTTTGTTCAGGCGTTTAACCTGGAGGATAGTAGCAGTCATGCCAACGGCTCATCAATATTCGAATGAGTTTTGAGCATGAAAAGGAAACATCATGAACATTCAACTTTGCGCCGGCAGCATCATCGAAATTCAACCCCATTGTGTGCTGACGCTCTCGCCCGACGTGGGCGCGCGTCTGGTGGCCGAACGCGGCACTCTGTGGGTTACCGATACCAGCGGTCAGGACGACTGGCTACTGGAGGCGGGGCAAAGCTATTTGCCGCCCGCAGGCGCGACGGTCTATGTCGAAGCGTTTGACGACGGTGCGCTGCGGCTGGTCAAGGAACATTGAGGATCTCGATCAGGGTACGTCGACCGATGACGCAACCCTGATTCTGTAACTTAGCGCTTTTTCGCTGCCTTCGGTGGCTTACCGTCCGGGCTCCACAAACCAATTGCTTGCAACTCGCTAACTGACTCTTTCGAGAACTCGGCGTTCGGCGCGTCGCCGCCGATGACAAACATCAGAATGCCGTCGGCACCCTTTGGGCCTTTTTTGACGTTCAAAAAGCGGCGAATGGCACCAGGCGGAAACGAGATCGTGTCGAGCGGATTCAGATCGATACTTTCCTCCTTGCCCTTCGGATTGAGCCAGGCAGCACGCCAGACGCCGGTCATGCAGATGAACGTCTCGTTGGTGTCGTGGTTGTGCATCATCGGGCCCTTGCCGGGCTTCGCGCGGCAATAACCGAGGTTAAAGCCCTCCGATACTTTGATGGCCGCTTTGCGCGCGGCGTCCCGGCCAACCGGCGAGCCGATGACGCCATCTTCGTTGGCCGGCGGTTGAAAGCCAATCACGTTGTACAGCGTGCGTGTAGCGTCCGGATGGTAGCTGTCGGCCAGGCCGCCGTCGAATCCCTTGAGCTTGTCGAAGCGCGCGACGCGCTTGCTCATTTCTTTTTTGGTGAACAGTTTGCGCGGCAGCGATTCAGTGATCGGTTCCATGACTGGTTAACTCCGGGTGTGGGTGGTCTCGAGCTGCCAGTTTATCCAAGTGATGCGAGGAAGTTGTCGATCAGTTGCGCCAACTCGTCGTAGCGTCCGCTGAATTCCATGTCGGCGCCAGCAATCCTGACTTGTCTCGATGCTGGAAAACGTTCAAGCGTCGCGCGTCTGCGATCGGCGGCGTTCAGGGTCATGGCATTGGCGCGCTCGCCATAGACGTCGAGAATTCGCAGACCCGGTTGATCAAATCGCGAGAAGCCGCCCGTGAGGTTGGGCACGATCCAGGCGTGTAGTCGAACGCCTGGGCGGGCCGCGACAAAGGCATCGGCTAGCCAGGCGCCGAACAGCACGACCCGCGTCTGACCACTTCCGGCCAGCCACTTGAGGGTTGCATCAATCCGGGAAAACGCTAATGCAAAGGTTTGAGGATAGGTCTCGAAGCTTTCGCATTCACGGCGCTGGACGGGCATTTGGGCGGCCGCAATCCCGTAGCCGCGTTCGTTCAGAGTGATCATCAGTTGTTCGGACAGACGATCGATCGCCGACCGACCGGGACCGGGCAACAGCAGAACGGTAGGGCGGCCCACTCGCGGTTCCGAGGCGATCACCTGAAACGAGCCCTGTCCAGCGATATCGATGCGGTGCGCCCGACCGGTCAGCAACTGTGAGCCGGCTTCCAGATCGAGCCTGGCTTCGCGATCGGCGTCGAGTGTGCATGGCGGTACAGATGACAGTCCCATCACTGAGCAGCCTGACAGGCTCGCCAGCAGCGACGCGCATAGGCCGATGCCAAGTGATTGCCGGCGCATCACCGCAGACCGCCGACCCGACATTGACATTGACATTGGAATGGGCGGTGACATCGGTTTGAGCAGCATATGATTGACAGACTTTTTTATGATCATCGAAACTACGCGCAAGTTTTGGGTTCGTCAACACCATCGATAAGCGCCGCCCCATCAGGAGTAAATAGAACTGTCTAGTTTGATAGCAAGTCGTTTGTCGACTTTTTGACTAGGCCGACCGGACAACCCATTTGTTACTGAAACGTAAAAAAGCGTCTTGACAATCGTTTGATGCGGGCCTGAAAATCAAACTGAAGGGTCCAGAATTGGCCGGAGGGTCGCTCGAGGTAGCTCGATGCAAGATGAGGACTATTGGAATCGGATCGTGACCGTGTAATTGGACTCCCTTTGGTCTATTTTGTTCTTTGGCAGTTGACCCGTGAGCCGGACGACTAGCGCACATTATGCGTCGTACAGCGTTTGCGACGCGCCTGGGAGGGCATATCGTGAGCATCCAAGCATTTTTTAATGGTTTGCGCCGGACAACATTATTGTTTCTGGGGTTGCTCGTTGCCTGCGGAGGCGGCGACGGGGGTACGAGTACTGCCCCGACTGCCGTCTCGTCGAGCGCAACCATTGCGAGCGTTCGAGTCACACCTGAAACTGCACAAATCAGCGCCGGCCAGACGGTTGCTCTGACCGCGCAGGCGCTCGACTCAGCCGGCAACGTCATCAGCGGCAAGACGTTCGCTTTTGTGAGTTTGAACACCGCAGCGGGGACAGTGGCGAGCACGGGCGCCAATACGGCGACGGTGACCGCTGTCGCTGTCGGAGTTGCCCGGATCAGAGCGAGTACCGAAGGTGTACAAGGGGATGCGCTCGTTACGGTCGCAGTTGCGGACATTCAAGCTACTGGCCGGGTGATCGACGGTCAGACCCAGGCCGGACTCGCGGGTGCCCGAGTTGAGTTCGAAAATGGGCAAACCGCGATCACCGCAGCCGATGGCAGCTATTCCTACACGTTCGCAGGTAATGGGTCAGTGACTTACACACGCGTGCTGATTGCGTCAGCGACTGGTTATGTCAGCACTCGGATCTTTGCGGTGATCCGCGCCGACAGTCCAACGATTGGCACTATGGTCCTGGTTAAACAAAATGCCACGTCGGGGTCGATCTCGGGAGTGGTTCGCAACGCCCGCGACAACAGTCCCATTCCGAATGTTACGGTCCAGATTGGGCCAGATCAGGGTTTCGCCGCGAACACCAGTCAGGCGACGACTAACGCTCAGGGTGTTTACACCTTCCCGAATCTGCCAGCCGGTACCTATACTGTGGCGGCGTTTGCTTCGGCAACGGCAACCGGGTACCGCTTCTGCGATCGAACTGCGATTTCGGTCGGAGTGGCGACTCCGGTCAATCAAGACCTGGTTTGTTCCCCAATTGGGTCAAATGAAATTCGCATCGTCTTGAACTGGGGCTCAACTCCGCGAGATATCGATGCCCACCTGACCGGCCCGAATGCCGACGCCAGTCGTTTTCATGTCTACTACCCGCCGGGAAGCCGTGGCAGTTCAAGTGCCGCACCGTTCGCAGTTCTCGACCGGGATGACACCGATTCAGTAGGGCCGGAAACCATCACGATCACCAAGCTGAACTCGGGCGTTTACCGCTTTACGGTGCACGACTTCACCAACAAATCATTGACATCGAGTTCTGCACTTGGGGCCTCGGGCGCTACGGTTCAAGTGTATTTCCCGGTGGTGGAGGCCTCGGGATTTACGAGACGGGATTTTCAGGTTCCCAATCAGCCCGGGAACTTGTGGACAGTCTTCGAGATGACTGGCCCAATAGACCGCCCCACTGTAACCCCGCGCAACGAGATGAGATATCTGGAGGATGAGGCGACTATTCAGTGACAGGGTACAGTGCGGGCGCCTTGGCTACCCTCACTGCTCGGCACGAATCCCTAGATACCAACTCGCAGGATATCAACCCTTAGCTTGTACGTCATTTGATTGATCCTAAGCGATAAACACCGCCCTTGTACCAATTCCATATTTCGATAATAATGGAAGTATGGAAGAAAAGACCGCCGTTTTAGCGCTGACCGGATTGGCCCAGCCGCTGCGCCTGCGCATATTCCGGGCGCTGATTGGCGCGGGGCCACGAGGCCTGACGCCGGGCGTACTTTCCGCCACCCTCGATGTGCCAGGCACAACGCTGTCGTTTCACTTGAAAGAGCTGATTCATGCCGGCTTGGTTTCGCAGGAACGCGACGGCCGCAATCTTATCTACCGCCCCGAGTTCGAGCGGATGAACTCACTTCTTGCCTATCTCACCGCCCATTGTTGCCAAGGTGCGGCCTGCGAAGTCGCGACCTGCGAAGTCACGACCTGCGAAGTCACGATCACACCAAGCTGCACCACCTGTTAAACCGGAGAACCACATGAAACGTTTTCACGTTCACGCCCACGTTCAAGACTTGCAGGCAAGCGTTGCCTTTTACTCCAAGATGTTTGCGGCCGAGCCGACTCGGCTGGAAACTGACTACGCGAAATGGATGCTCGAGGATCCTCGTATCAACTTCGCGATATCTACCCGAGGTATCCAGTCGGGCGTCGATCACCTGGGATTTCAAACCGACAGCACCGAGGAGCTTGCCGAATTGAAGCAGCGCGCCACCGAGGCGGATATGACGCTGATGGACGAAGGCGCGACGAGCTGCTGCTACGCGCGTAGCGAGAAGCACTGGGTCACCGATCCGCAAGGCATTGCCTGGGAGCATTTCCACACGCTCGAGAACATTCCGGTCTTCTCCGAATCTGTGGCGGTGAGGGTGCCCGACGCGAGCGCTTGTTGCGCCTCGCTTGCACCGCGCGGCAAACCGGTCGGTATCCCGGTAAATACAGCGTCGCCATGCTGCTGATAAAAGCGCTGACCAATCCACTCGCGCATGTTCGCGCCAAGGTGGCATTGGCCTCAGTAGCAACATGACAACCAGCATGACAACTAGCATGGCAAGCAACATCTTGATTCTTTGCACGCACAACTCGGCACGAAGTGTTCTGGCCGAAGGAATGCTCAATGAGTGGGCTAAACGGCTGGGGCGCGATGTTCGAGCGTTCAGCGCCGGCAGCGCGCCGAGCGGCCGAATTAATCCGTTCGCGCTTGAGGTGCTGGCCGATGCCGGCGTCGACACGAGCGAATTTAAAAGCAAGAGTTGGGATGAGTTCGCATCACCTGAATCACCCCAAATGCGGGTGGTCATTACGGTCTGCGATAGCGCCGCAAAGGAAGCCTGCCCGTATTGGCCGGGTGGACCGGTACAGGTCCACTGGGGTTACCCTGATCCGTCGAATGCATCGGGCGGCGATGAAGTCAAGCGGCAAGCATTCGAGTTGACTCGACAGGCGATCGGGTATCGAGTCCTGCAACTGCTGAATTTGCCGATGGCGACGATGAGCAATGCCGAACTGAAGCTCGCGCTGAACGCGATCGCGAAACTCTGACCGATGACGCCGCTATGACGCCGCTATCACGTCGGTTAATGGCTGAAGCACTGGGCACCGCGTTGCTGCTGGCCGTCGTGATCGGATCGGGCATCATGGCCGAGCGCCTGGCCGGTGGCAACGTCGCCATCGCACTGTTGGCGAATACCCTGGCGACGGTCGGGGGTTTGTATGTCCTTATCGAAGTATTCGGTCCCATCAGCGGCGCGCACTTTAATCCCGCCGTGAGTATGGTGATGGCTCTTCGCGGTGAACTGCCGAAGACGGCGCTGCCGCCGTACATTGCGGTGCAGCTTGTGGGTGCGGTATTGGGCGCCTGGCTCGCGCATGTCATGTTCGATTTGACGATCATCCAGTTCTCGACCAAGGTGCGCAGCGGCGCGGGCCAGTGGGTCGCCGAGGCAGCGGCGACCTTCGGCTTGTTGTTGGTCATTTTGCGCGCGCCCGCTGGTCGCGCAGCACCGATGGTCGCCGGCTACATTGGTGCTGCGTATTGGTTCACCGCGTCAACGTCGTTTGCAAATCCGGCGGCGGCGTTCGGTCGGATGTTCAGCGATAGCTTTGCGGGTATCGCACCGGGCAGTGTGCCGGGCTTTGTAGTCAGTCAGTTGCTCGGCGCTTTGATTGCGGTGGGCGTTGATCGGGCGTTGGGTCCACTTCCGGGTGGAGCCTCGCAAGCGCTGGTTGACGTCAAGCCGGTTGCATCGATACTGCCTCGATGAGCATCAGCACTTTAGGGAATTCCACGCATCTTTCTTCTGGCTGCGAACGCTTCTAAATCAGCAGCCGATTCTTCACGACTATATTCTGGATGCGTTACCTGCGGGGTGTTGGGATTGTTTTTCGAGTAACGAATTTTCACGCCCTTTGCCTTGAGTATTTCCAACAAGGCTTGGCGAGGTGCCTCGAATTCTGGCGAGTAAACACGATTCTGTAGCGAAAGCGCTAACGTATCCAGCTCGGCGGTGAGTCCTGAGTCCAAAAACAACTTCACAACGTCCAACGCGCCGACTGCGGATGCGACAGTTGCAGCAGTTTCGCCATAGCCGTCGTCATAGTTTATGTTTGCGCCATATTTCATTAGGACTTCAACACTCTGACGATGTGTCACCGCCCGCATTAGCGGCGTATACGCATTGCTGACCACATTGGGATCACATTTAAATCGCAGTAGCAATTCGATCAGGCTAACATTCGCTGACATTGTGATCATCGAAATCAATAGCCCGTCAGTTCGGTCGATGACGACACGACGATTTGGATTCGCACCCAGCTCAAGTAATCGTTGTGATCCGGCGTAGCTGTTCATTGCGAGTGCAAACACTAACGGCGTGACTTGACCCACTTTAGACATGCCATCAACTGGTACGCCCTCCTTGACCAAGCGGTCGATCAGTGGCAAGTCATTTGCCGCCGCTGCATTGGCGAGATCAGCCAATTTCGGATCGCTAAACCATTCGGAAGCGGGCCGACCGCGTAGATTCAATGGGTTTTGCGCCACTAGCGGCGTGGTTGTAGTGGAGACTGAAATCAACGTGAGCAGCCTCAGTAGCGATCGTCTTTGCATATTGACTCATTCATGATCCGCTAAGCAGTAGCTTTCACGATTGTATTGCCTGCTAGCGAGTATTGGATGCATGTCAAGCCCGACCTAGCCGCGCTAGCAGCCGCTGCAGTTGCGAAAATATGACGCGATTAATTCCGTGTTGTTGGTACGCCTCCACCGGATTGAATTGCTGATCCATGTACGAGGTGGGTTGAGTGCCTCCTTGAAGGGCGGCTGGAAAGCCAGAACTTCCGGCACTAAAGTTAGCGCTTTCCCATGAGGGCATTCCGATGGGTACCAATGGGACTCGTACGCCGACTGCGGGTGGGCCAAGTTCAAAGGCGTTACCCAGTGTAGAAGCCAATCGTCCTGCGGGCATAATCTGAGCGGCCGATACGACAACTCGAGACAAAAGGGTATCTCTGTCCTGCACCGCAGAAACCAATTCGCCCCGAACGAACACTGCGTCAATTTGGCTTGCCGCGGCTGGTAGATCGCTTGAAATATAGTTTCTCACCGTATTTCCGTGTAGACCTGCGGCGTTGTAAGTGATGCCAGGGCGATTGACAACTGTCGCCTGAGCTGAGGCGAGCCCACCGCCCAGAGAGTGCCCGACAAAAGAGATATTCGCGCTTGGATCTCTGCGTGTGAGCCGATCGGCGATGTTTATAGCTCGAACGTATTGATTGCTATTGAGCCCCATCGCCTGAAGCGCATTCGCAAGCATGTCGGCCCCGGCCCTGCCCGGTAATCCGAACTCGGTACCCCGATTGGCAACGATAATTTGTCCGGTTACTCTGTCGCGGTAGATCGCGCTAAAGAAACCTGATTCAACGTCACTGAGCAGCGAAGGCTCCAACCCTAATGTCCCGACTTCGTTCGAGCTCAGACGATAAACCGAGCTGGGTAAAATGGCAGGTATGCTCGAATCAAAATAGACGTCGCGGCTGACCAGTGCGCTGACCATTCGATTGCGCTCCAATGCGACCTCTGCAGTTGAAGGCCGCCCGTCGCTTGCTGCGCGCCGAGCGTCGAGTTCATCGACTTTTTGAGCTGCCACGGTGAGCATCGAGCTTTCATACGCTTGCGAGCGCGCGACACTATTACTTGCACCCATTGCCAACCATTGATTCAACGTGCCGTCGTAGGCTGCCGAACCTCGTGCATCGAGTTGGGTTGGCCTGATGAGCGTATGCGGCGCGGGCGCGGATTCCGTCGACGGGACACCATAGTTGAACAGCTCGACAAGATCGTCGTTGCCCAGCGCTTCAGCCAGAACATGAGCCACCCGGGCTGATTGCAGCGGGTCGTTACCGTTCGAGACCATCAGGTTATAGGCGTTAATCTGCGCGTCGGTGAACAGATCAATACTCGGATTGATCTCCAGACTTCGCACCTGCTCGAGTTGTTCGCGCAAACGTGCGAAGCGCTGCAGGCGCAGTTCTGCTGCAGCAACCTCGGCCGCCGTAAGCTCGACCGCAGCCACCTCGGTGTCGCTAATCCCGGCGACCGTAACCTCGGGAACAGCGACATCGCTCGTGACGGTTGTTCGTGGCTCTTCGACTGTCGAGGTGACCACGTCGGTTATTCGAGGCCGTTCGAGCGCAATGGGCGTGGGTGCTGCGACCTCACTGCGGTTACGTTCTTCTATCTCTTGCCGCCTGAAATCGCTCAATACGGCGGCGTTCGGATTTTCCGCCGGTGGCGCGACAGTGACGGGATCGCGCGCGGGCAACACACTTTGCAGCCAGTCCTGCGCGAGCGCCTGCAGGTCGTGCCCGGGGGTTGCGGCTATGCGCAGGGCACTGGCGCTCATCTGTCCGATGGCGCGCATTGCGCTGGCGTCCTGGCCGCTGAGCTTGAGTTGACCAACCAGCGCTTCAATGCCTTGGGTAAGCTCGACGGCCAGAAATTGCAGCGCTGCCTGCTTGAATCCATCTGAGAAATCGCCGCCCAAGGCTTGACTGAGCGCACCTCGCAATCCGCTTTGGCCCAGCATTGATCGAAAGCGTTGCCCCCAGTCAGTGCCGTCCGGGCTGAGCCCGAGCGATGCCAATGGGATGCCGTCAGTCGTCGGAAGCTGGGCGGCACTGGCGGTCAGCGCGCCTGATAGCACCGCGCGAATGACACTCTTCCAACTCAAGCGATCGTTGGACAGACCGTTGAAGGTGGCACTCAATCCTGCCGAGACTGCGCTCGACACTACCGTACCAACTGGACTCAGGGTCGCTGCACTGGAACCGGTCACTGCGCTCGCGCCGCTCGTCGCACCGGCGCTGCCTGCAGCGCTGGCACCTGCACCGGCTTCGACGGCGGTTAATTCCAACCATTCGGCGAAAGCACCGCCGGTATTGAAGGCGATATATGCAACGATAACCGGAACGGCGACTTCCATGACCAGGTCGAACCAGTCTTCGTCGGGCATCAGGTTCGATGTGGGCGTTATCCAACCGCTGAGTGGGTCGAACTGCACCAGGCTCAATTGGCCAAGGTTTGTTGAGTTCGCGTCGATCGTCAGCAGGGCATCGGTGCGTTGCATCACGCCGACCTGATCGTCTAGCCGCCATGCTCCCTGCGCAAGAATCAGGGTTGTCGAGTCTCGTGCCTGCGCCCCGTCACCATAAAAGCGGGCGAAGGCCTGATAGACATCGCCTGCCTGCTGACCGTACCAGTGTGTATATGCAACCGCGTCGAACTGCCAACGCTGCTCTGTCGAGGTACGGAGTCCCGCTTCGTCATTGCCTCGATTGATAGTTTCGTTAACCAGTTTCCAGCCAATTCCTGCGCTTTGTTCTGAAGAGGGTGGATTCGCGCGCGCCAGATTCAACGCTTGGACAAACGCTTCGCGCAGGCGTTCGTGAGTGTATTGCAACTGCGTCATTCGGGTAGCCCGCTCGAGACCATATCGTTCAACCAACCGGCTGGCCAGCGCAGCGTCGAATACCACGGATGGCGGACCGAGTTGAGCAACGAGCGAAACGTTCAGTGGATCGGTCAGTGCAAAATCGACCGTGAGGAGTTCGTCGGCCCGCGCCGACTGCGCCGACTGCTCAGATTGCGTACCCTGCGCGAGTTGACTCGGTCGGTAGGCAGGCAAATCGACGACTGATATTTCAATGCGAAACGGATTGCCAGGAGCTGCTGTCGGGTGGCTACTCCGCCAGTCGGATCGGGTGACGCGAAACTGGCCAGTGTTGATGTCCTGGGCGATCAGCCAACCACCGTTTTGCGGATTGCCCAACGATGAGGACAAAGCCATAGCTCGACGTGATTCATAGCGAGTTTCTTCCCCCGTGCTCACCGATTCCTGCCAGGTATGCACCTGAAGTTCGTCGCCGAACAAACGCGCGAACGACTGGCCCTCCTGACCGTTCAGATACGAACGTACGAAGGCTTCAATTTCGAAGGTCGGTTGCCAGTGCGCAGGTTCGACCCGCCAGAATTGCGATTCGTTGTCGCCGACAGAAACTAGCCGCTCCGCTATCCAGTGCCTGACCCAGCCGGGTGCCTGCAAGATTGCGCCATCTGCCGAGACCCCGCCCGCCATGAGTTCACCGGCTTGCGCAGAGCTCATTGCCAAGGCCTGCGCAACGGACTCCTCAAAGCGCTGCGCGAGCGATTGGCGTTCGGTGGACAGATAAGCTTGTGCCAGCGGGCTGCGCTCAACGGCGGGTTCGGAGTGCTCGGATAGGCTGGCTTCAACGTGTTGCGAGGACGTGCTGTAATTCGTCGCCAGGTTGAATGCGATTGGCGAGAAGACAGACTGTGCGATCTCCTCGCGGGCCGCCTGAAACGCCAGTTGGCCCAGCAAGACGGGGCGCGATCCGTTACCGCTCATGGGCTTGATGATCCTGCCGCTCGGGTTGGGCAAAGCCTCGGAACCACTCGCTGCCGCCACCTTGTCCATGATCGCCCGTCTTGAAGGTTCAGACCGTAGTGTCTAATGAACGGGTTGGCGGGTGCAATCGACCAAACGGCCTAAGCCAGGCGCGACTCGCGCTACTTTAGAAAATCCGGCGAAACCATCTTGGGCATGAACAACACGAGATCTGGCCAGACGATTACGACCACCAAGACCCCCAGCATCGGAATCAACATGATGAAGGTATCCTTCAACACGATACCGATCGTCACGAAATAGACCGGATCCATCGCTACCGCCTTCGCCAGGCGATGCAGAATTGTGCCCACGATAATGATGGCCGGGATGAGGTCCGGAAAACAGCCAACCACGAGGAATACACCGGCTATGAAAAAGCTGGTCTGGGTCGGGCCCATTTCCCAGGTCGAGACGCCAGCCGCCCGGTGTCGAGCAGCGCGATGCGCAGGCCTTTGAAATTCACTAAACGAGACGGTGAAGCTTCGATACGAGCTTCAATCTGCATGTGATTCAAATGACCAAGCAACAGGGCCTGAGCATGAGCCAAGTCTGCAACGATATGAAGGCCGGACTCAATTATGAAGTGCAACAATTTCCGGAAGGTATTGTGTTGGCAAGGGAACAAACGACAAACATCTGAACTGTGAAGTGAAAACGAGGAATCAATGCGCATTGACATTTCGGTGTCACTCCGATCCAATCGATACGAGGACTTTAATATCGCGTTATCCCGGCGATGCCCGCATTCCATCGCGGAAAAATTTTAAATTATCCAGGAGGAGACAATGCGAGTGACTATCCGCTCCCTGTTGCGCATTTTTGCTGCGTTGACCGTTGCCATGTCGTTTGAAGTTGCCGCGCAGGCACCGATCACCTTGCATGGTGCTGTGCAATTCAACGACGATCACGCGTTCAACAAGTCTCTGCTGAAGTTCGAAGAACTCGTCAAGAAATATTACGGCAAACCGATCAATTTTGTGCTGCACCGCAATAGCGAGTTGGGCCTCGAGAAACAGTATTTCGAATACATGGCCCAAGGCAAGGCGGTCGACTACGGCATCGTGTCGCCGGCGCACATGTCCACCTTCTCCAAGGCGGCGCCGTTCATCGACGCGCCGTTTCTGTTCCGCGATCTCGATCACTGGAACAAGGTGCTCGACGCCGACTTGCTCAAGCCCATCGCCGACGAAATCAACCAGAAGGCCGACGTCATGTTGATCGGCTATGCCGGCGGAGGAACGCGCAACATCTTCGCCAACAAGCCGGTGCGAAACCTCGCTGATGCCAAGGGGCTCAAGGTACGAGTGCAGGGCGCGCCTATCTGGAGCCGCACGTTTGCGGCCGTGGGCATGTCGCCCACCGTCATTGCCTACAACGAGGTCTACAACGGCATTCAGAGCAACGTGCTTGCGGCTGGCGAGAACGAAGCCGCTGGCGTGGAGACAATGAAATTCTACGAGGTCGCGCCCAATCTGAATATGACGATGCACGCGATCACGATCCGACCGATCGCATTTTCAGGAAAGATTTTCAAGAAACTTCCGCCTGATCTGCAGGTAGCCATCCTCAAGGCCGGCAAGGAGGCTGGCGCCTATGGGCGCCAGGTCGAGTCGAGCGAAGACACGGCCAAACTCGACGCACTGGAAAAGGCCGGTAAGCTCAAGCGGATTCCATTCGCCGATCGCGCTGCGATGAAGGCACTGGTAGATCCTGTGATGGCGGCGTACGCGAAGGAAATCGACGCCGAAAAAATTTATCTACAGATCAACGCAATGAAATAGACCGGTAGCACTTGGCGAAACGCCGCAACCGGTGGCACCGGCCGCGGCGTTTTTGTTTGTCTCTAGGAGAATTCATGGCCGGCTCGGTTTCGCCCGGACCCAGTGTCTGGCGCAAGGTCACGGCAGCCTATGCTTGGCTGTTGTCACAATTGATCGTACTGTCGTTGGTGGTACTGATCGTTCCGGTGACCCTGCAGATTTTTGCGCGCTATACGAGTTTTGTTCCGACCTACATTTGGACTGAAGAGCTCGCCCGGTTCGTTTTCATCTGGACCATCATGCTCGGCGCCATCATCGGCGTTCGTGAATCAGCGCACTTCGACTGTGATGTCTGGCCAGAGCTTGGCCCACGCGCGGATGCGTTCGGCAAATTGCTCGGAAAATTGGGTGTGCTCGCGACTGCCTTTGTGTTCGTTTGGGCTGGTATCGAGTTCACAAAATTCGGTTGGAATCGCCAATCCGAATTGGGTGATCTACCGTTGTGGACGATCCACCTGGCCTGGCCCGTTGCCGGCTTTTCCTGGATCGTCTTTCTCGGTGAACAAATGGTGGACGACTTTCGAATCGTCATAGGCGTGGGCCCGCCTTCAAAGATTGACGACGCCGCTGGAGGCATCGCATGACCGGTTCTGTGTTATCCACGGGCTGGGCCAGTCTGGTCCTGTTCGGTACGTTTTTCCTGCTCATGTTCATGCGCGTTCCGATCGCGTTTGCGCTCGGGCTGGCCTGCGTTCCGATCCTGATTATCGAACCGCGCCTGGACACCGTGACGCTGATGGGCGAAACGTTCAACGCCTATAACTCGTTCATCCTGTTGGCAGTACCGTTCTTTTTGCTGACGGCGAACCTGATGAACGCTGGCGGCACCACCGACCGACTGTTGAAGTTGTCGCGCACCTTGGTCGGACACTTCCCGGGCGGGCTAGCCCAGGTCAATGTCGTGTTGTCGGTATTCTTCGCTGGCATGTCGGGTTCGGCGACGGCGGATGCTGCCAGCCAGTCGAAGATCTTTATCGAGGCGCAGCGCAAGGAAGGCTACGATGACAGTTTTTCGGTCGCTATTACGGCAGTGTCCGCAGTGCTGTCGAACATCTTTCCGCCCTCGATCCTGATGGTCGTTTGGGGCGGGCTGCTTTCCGTGTCGATCGGCGCGCTGTTTCTGGCCGGCATCATTCCAGGCCTGCTGGTTGGCCTGGCGCAGATGGCCACCGTACATGCCTATGCCAAGGCTCGCGGCTACCCGATGTCGAAACGGGCGACGTTTCGCGAATTCATGCTGTCGATGTGGGTGTCGATCCCGGCGCTGGCGACGCCGGGTATTATTATTGGCGGCAAGATTTTCGGCTGGTTCACAGCGACCGAGTCGGCTTGCATCGCCGTTCTCTACGCACTGTTCATCTCGTTCGTCGTCTACCGTGACCTCAATCTGAAAGGCCTCTATTCGGCGCTGGTCGACACTGGCAAACTTGCAGGTGTGGCGCTTTTCTGTGTTGGAACCGCCAGTGCCTTCGGCTGGCTGCTCGCGTATTACAAGATCCCTGAAGTCGTGCTCAGCGGTGTATCGCTCTGGGGTATGGGCGTCATGGCGACCGGCTTCTTCATTGTGTTCGTGTTCCTGGTCGCGGGCACGTTTCTCGATTCGATTCCGGCGATCGTCATTTGTGCGCCGATCCTCGAGCCCCTGGCCAAATCGGCCGGCATGGACCCGGTGCATTTCGCGATGATCAGCATCGTTGCGCTGGCCTTCGGCCTCGTCACCCCGCCCTATGGACTGACCTTGTCGGTGGCGTGCTCGGTGGCCGGGATGCGCATGAAGGATGCACTCAAGGATACCAACATCATGCTGCTGCCGATGCTCGGCGTGCTGGCGCTCCTGGTCGTCTGGCCGGAGGTAGTGCTGTTTCTGCCGCGCCTCATCTCACCGGAATTTCTGAAGTAGGCTAGGATTTCCGTTCCGTGGATCCGCCCGATCCGGTTTTATGGGGCACTAGTGAGCCAGATATATATCTGATATGCTAGATTCCGCCTGAATTGAACGATCAATAGTGAGCTGATCGAGAACAACAAATGCCGGCCCAAGCCGGAGGGCTCTACTCAACTGGAGGAGATGGACATGATTCGAGGTCGCTTATTGAGCGCATGCGCGGCAACCGTGCTCGGGGTCTTCGCGGCTGTGCAGGCGCTGGCGCAGGATATCGTCAAGATTGGCCAGGTCGAGGCCTTGACCGGTCCCTTGGCCACCTATGGCTGGATGGGCAACCAGGGTGCCAAGATGGCGGTTGACGAGATCAACAAGGCCGGTGGCTTTGCGGTTGGCGGTAAAACCTACAAGCTCGAGTTGATTTCGCACGACACTCGCGCCAACCCGCAAGAAGCGCTGATCCAGATGAAGCAGTTGCTCGAGCAGGACAAGGTCAAGTATGTATTCGGGCCGTTCCTGACCAATGTGTTCAACGGCGTCGAGCCGTATATGACTCAAAACAACGGCAAGTTCCTGCTGATGGGCGGTGCCACCGCAATTCATCCACAACTGGGAACGCCGAATCGCGACTACTTGATGCGTACCTGGAACTGGGACGCCGGGGAGTCAGGTTTCGGACAATTGATGGTCGACTACCTGAAGAAGCAGGGTGCTAAAAAAACTGCGATGCTGTTCCAGAACGACGCCTTCGGCAAGGTCGCCGTCGACATCTATACGCCGATCTTCAAGGCCGCCGGAATCGAGTTGCAAGTAGAGTTGTTCGAGCCGGGCACCAAGGACTTCTCGGCGCCGCTCGCCAAGCTGGCGGTCGGCAAACCGGATTTTCTGTTCCCCGGTTATGTCGATGCAGTGCTCTACGACATCGTTCGACAGGCAACCGAGACGGGTCTGTTCAAGAAGTTCTTCACGGTGCGTGGCTCGATGGGCCCGGCGCTGAAAAACAAGGACCTGATCGACGACTACATCGCTTATCTGCCGAAGTACTTTGAGGAAGCCGAGAAGACACAGCCGAAGGTCAAGGCCTTCGTCGCCGCGTACAAGGTCTTCTATAAGCGCGACTTCCCGTATGACCAGGCGCCGCTGTGCTCGTCGTCGTGTTACGACCATGTTTACATGCTGGTTGAGGCGATGAAGAAGGCCGGCAGCGTCGATGACGTCGGCAAGGTCAAGGCGGCGCTGATGTCCTTCACCTACAACGGCCTGTGGAACATCCGCTACGACAAGACCGGCGAAGCAGTGTTCGGATTCGACGTGCTGCACATGACGAAGGGCGGCAAGATCGCTGCCACGGCGGTAGAACCCAAGTAATCGTTCCCAAGTAATCGTTCGCATAAAAGCATGGCGCAACTGATCCTCGGGCAATTGCTCAATGGGGCCATTGTCGGCACCCTGTACGGCATCATCGCACTGGGCGTCACACTGACCTTTGGCATCACCGGCATCGTGAATTTTGCGCTGGGCGCGTTCATGATGCTGGGCTGCTACATGGCCTGGTACTTTACCGACGGGCTCGGCATGCACTATGCGCTGGGCGTCGTCTGCGCGGTGGCGGTGACCGCACTGGCCGGCTTGATCGCCGATCAAACCTTGTTCCGCTTTACCCGCAACAATCTCGTCAATGGGCTGCTGGTGTCGATCGGGCTGATCTCGGTCATGGAGGGCGCGGCGCTGCTACTGTGGACCTCGACTCCGAAAAACATGGAGTATGTGCTGCCCGGCGTGTTTCAGTTTTTCGGCCTGGTGGTCCCTAAAATGAAACTGGTCGTGTTTGTGCTGTTGCTGGGCGTAATTCTGGCCACCTATGCCGCGCTGACCCGCACCTGGATCGGTCGCGCCGCCTACGCGTACGCGCAGAATCCCGAGGCGGCCGAGTTGATGGGTGTGCGCACCAAGGTGCTGCAGTCCGGTGTCGTGGTTTATTCAACCGGTCTGGCCGGGCTGGGCGGCGCGCTCTTTGCGAGCCTGTATTCGATCGACCCGACTTTGGGTGCAGTCTACATTCTGAAGGCGGTCGAGGCGGCGATCCTGGCCGGCATCGGCAGCGTGATGGGTTCGCTATTCGGCGGCGTTCTGCTCGGGGTTACTGAAGGCGTCGGTTCGATTTATCTGCCGATTGCGTTTCGCGACGCCTATGGCCTGATTTTCCTGATTGCCATTTTGCTCTTCAAGCCGGCCGGACTGTTCGCGGGACGTAATTGAGCATGCCATTTCGGTTGTTGCTGGTCGCGCTCGCCTTTGCGCTGTTACCGCTCGTGGTCAAGAGCGATTTCATGCTGACCATTCTGGTGTTCTCGTTTCTGCTCGGGATGCTGGCGGTCAGCTTTAACGTGATCTTCGGCTACACCGGCCAGTTGTCGATGTTCCATGCTGCCGCATTTGGAATTTCCGCCTATGCCACCCATTTGGCCATGGCCCACTGGGGCACCTCGTTCTGGAGCGGCATGCTGCTGGCCGCGCTGCTGGTGCTGGTGCTGTCGATCATTGTTGGCACACTGTGTTTCCGCTTCCGGCTCAAGGAGTTCTACTTCGCTGTGGTCACGCTGGCGTTCTCGGAAATGGCCCGGCTGGTGGTGCTGAATTGGAACAGCGTCACCAACGGCACGCTGGGGATCATCCTGCAGGAGAAGCCGCGCATCTGGCTGCCGGGGCAGGGCATCGTCACGCTAGAGGGCACGCTGATGTGGTACTACGTGAGCCTAGCGGCACTGGTGCTGACGGTGCTCGTCTGCTGGCGGCTGGTCAACTCCTGGATGGGACGCTGTTTTGCCGCGATTCGCCTGAACGACGAACTCGGTGACACGCTGGGTATCAACGTGTTTCGCTACAAACTTGCGGCCTTCGGCGTCGGTAATGTGATTGCGGCGTTTGCCGGCGGCCTGTATTCGTTCTACCTCGGTTCGATCGAGCCGGGTTTTCTGTCGATCGAGCAATCGTTGGCGATTGTCGCGATGGTACTGCTCGGCGGTCGTGGCGCGGTTGCCGCGCCGGTGATCGGAGCACTGGTGCTGACCGCGCTGCCGCATCTGATTCACCTCGGTGCAGAATTGCGCTCGATTGTGTACGGCGGCATTTTGATCATGACGATTCTGCTGATGCCACAAGGCATTTACGGAACCGTCGCCGCGCTGTTTGGACGCCGCCACCGTGTTGTTTGAAATCGACCGGCTGACCAAACAGTTCGGCGGATTGACCGCAGTCGCCGATGTCTCGTTCTCGATCGATCACGGCGAGATCATCGGCGTGTTCGGCCCGAACGGGTCGGGCAAGACGACGCTGTTAAGTCTGATAGCCGGCATGCACACACCGACCTCGGGCAAGATCCGCTGGAAGGGCGCAGAGATCCAAGGCAGCAAACCGCACGACATCGCCGCCGCCGGCGTGGTGAAGACGTTCCAGAACCCGCAACTGTTCACCGAACTGAGTGTCATCGATCATCTGATGATCGCCGGTCACCTGATGCTCAAGCGCCGGCTCAGTTGGCGCCGTGTGGCGACCTTGTTCAATCCGGATGCTGGCAATGCCGGTGCCGAACTAGCGCGCCGAGCCAAGGAAGTGTTGCGATTGTGCCGGCTCGAGGCCTCACGCGACCAGACCGCTGCGGAACTGTCGTACGGTGAAGAGAAGATGTTGGGCGTCGCGATGGCGCTGATGTGTGAACCCGAGATGCTGCTGCTCGACGAACCGGCGTCGGGACTAGGCCAGCCCGAAATCGAGAATCTTGAAGCGGTACTGCTCGACCTGCGATCGCACGGTACGACGCTGTGCATCATCGATCACAAGGTAGGTTTCCTCGGCAAACTTGCTGACCGTGCCATCAGCCTGCATCACGGTGCCAAGATCGCCGAGGGCACTCCGGCGCAGGTACTGAACGATCCCAAAGTCATCGCAGCCTACCTGGGCAAACACCATGCTCGAGTTTGATCACATCAACGTACATTACGGCAAGAACCATGTCCTGAAGGATGTGTCGATCAAGGTCGCGCAGGGTGAGGTTGTGTCACTGATCGGATCGAACGCGGCGGGCAAGACCACCACCTTGCGCACTGCGCTTGGCCTGAAGGCGGCGACCGGCGGCACGGTTCGATTCGGCGGTGAGGATATGACCCAACTGGCGACCCATGAGCGGGTTGGGCGTGGGCTGGTGCTGGTGCCGGAGGGCCGACAGGTGTTCGTCAAGTTCACCGTGACCGAGAACCTGTTGATGGGTGCCTACCACCGGCCCGATCGCAACGATATTGACGGTGACCTCGAGAACGCGTTCAGTCTATTTCCCCGGCTACGTGAGCGCCGTGGCCAGAAAGCCGGTTCGATGTCCGGTGGCGAACAGCAAATGCTGGCAATCGCCCGGGGTCTGATGGCCAAGCCGAAATGCCTGCTGCTCGACGAGCCGACGCTGGGCCTGGCGCCGATCATCGTTGACGAGATCGCAGCTACCGTAAGGCGACTGGCCGGCAACGGCATGACGATTTTGCTGGCGGAACAGAACGCGGCGATCGCGCTCGATTGTGCGGCGCGCGCCTATGTCCTGGAGTCAGGCCGCATTTCTCTGACCGGTGTATCCGAAGAATTACGCGAGTCGGCCGCGATCAAGAGCCTGTATCTGGGGCATTAGTCGAGATCGGCCTTGGGGCGCGGCTCGTTATCCGCTAGCCGATAACCCTCGGCAACCAAGTCGCCAGCGCAGGCACCAGAAACACCAGCACCAGCAATAGCAGGCTCATCACCACATACGGCACCACCGCCTGAAAAATATGCAGCATCGTCACCTGCGGCGGCGCCACGCCCTTCATGGTCATGAGCAACAGGCCGTGCGGCGGTAACAACAACCCGAGTTGCATACAGATGAGGAACATAACCCCGAACCAGACCAGATCAACATTCAGCGTCTGTACCACCGGCATGAAGATCGGCAGAGTGATCAACATCATGCTGACCTGGTCAAGGAAGATGCCAAGAAAGATCAGCATCAACATCATGCCGGTGATCACCGCCCAGGGTGGCAGTCCGGTACCGGTGATCGCCTGGGCCAAGCCGTTCGATGCGCCCGAGAACGAGAGAATTTGCGCGAAGGTGGTGGCACCGACGATGATGAACAGGATCATCGCCGAGATGGCGACGGTACCCTTGAGCGAGCGCAGCAAGATGCGCGGGGTCAACGCCCGATAGATGATCGCCAGCACGATGGTGGCAAGCGCACCCAGGGCCGCCGATTCGGTTGGAGTGCCCCAGCCGGCCGCCATGGCACCGACGACTACGCCGAAGATCGACAGCAGCGGCAGCACGTAGACCAGCAAGGGTTTGAATCGCTCGAAGCCTCGATATTCGATGAGTTCGGAATTCGGCGCCAACTCAGGCTGCCATTTGACTCGAGCAATGATGTAGCCGACGAAGGCCACCGACAGGAGTAAACCCGGAACGACGCCGCCAAGCAGCAGCTTGGAGATCGATATGCCCGACAACGAGCCCAGCAGCACGGTCAGTGCCGATGGCGGTATCAACATGTCGACCGCGCCGATCGCCATCACTGGGCCGGTCGCGAGGGTCGGGTGATAACCGCGCGCGAGCATCACTGGAACCATTAATGAACCCAGCATCGCGGTGGTGGCGATGGTCGAACCCGAGATCGCCGAAAACACGGTACCCGCGACCACCGCGACCACCGCCAGTCGTCCGGGCACCTGCCGGATCAATCGCTCGATACCGTCGATGACCTTGACCGCCAGGCCAGTGTGGAACAGTACTTCGCCCATCAACACGAACAGGGGAATTGGCGTCAGCGCAAAACTCATCACCGAGTTGACGCTGTTGCGGGTCAGTTGGACTAATCCCGGCTCACCGCCGAGCCACAGATAGGCGCCGATCAGATTGATGACCAGGAACGAGAACGCGACTGGCAGGCCGAGGAACAGCAAGACAGTTGATCCGCCGAGCATCAGCCAGGCCGCGGCGCCCCAACTCATGTCGCCGCACTCACGCCGCACTCACCGCATCGTCACGCGGCCCGACCTCGGCGTTGGCGAGCCGCCGTAACCGCAATACGAATTCGATTGCCAGCAACCCGAAGCCGAGCGGCAGCGGCACCATGAACCACCACTCGGGCATGACCAGCGTCTTGATCGATAGTGCGTCGCTCTGGAAGCTGCGCAAGGCTGCGGTCGCGCCGTACCAGAGCATCCACAGGCAACACACGATGCCGGCCAGGTCGACGAACCACTCGCACACATATGCCCAGCGCTTGGGCAGGGCCCTCAATAGCACATCAACGCGGATGTGCCGGCCCTCGCGCAGCAGCCATGGTGCGGCCAGCAAGGTCATCGCGTAGAGGATCAGCTCGGAGATTTCGTTGCTCCAGGCCAATCCGCGCGGCAGGCCCGGCAGCGACAGATTGCGCGTGAACACGTCGCCACAGATGATCAGCATCATCGCCAGCAGCAACAGGCTGGCGATGATGGCCAGCGCGTCGACGATCCGGGCGAAGACGGTGTCGAGGTGATGCACACCGCCGCCTTATTTCGAGGTCAGCGTCTTGAGCTTTTTGGCGAACTCGGCGTTCGCTTTGTAGGCGCTGGCCCAACCCGCGTCATAGGCGGTGTCGACATACTTCTTGGTGCCGGCGGCGTCGAACTTGATGGTTTGAATGCCGGCCTTCTCCTGGCGCACAGTTTCCTCGCTGCCGTAGGTTTTCCAGACTGAAGCATTTTGTGCTTCGAGCGCGAGGACTTGTTTTTCGAGGAAGGCGCGCTGGTTCGGCTGCAGGCCCTTGAACTTGTCCAGGTTCATCAGAATCGACACCTCGGCGTCGTAGAAGCCGGGGTCGATACGGAACTTCGTCTTCTCATGCCAATTCAGATCAAAGATGCCACCAATCGGCCAACCGTAGCCATCGACCACGCCACGCTCGAGGGCGGTGTACACCTCACCGGGCGGCATCGTGACCACGTTCGCGCCGAGTGCCTGGAAGAAGTCGCGATAGACGGGTGTGATGCGAATCTTCAGGCCGGCGAGATCGGGCTTGTCGACTTTCTTGGTCAGGTAGACGTGGAACGGCTGGTTCTCGACGATGCGTCCCAGGTAGGCCATGTTCGCCTTCTTGTTCCACAATTCGTTGATGGCTGCGAACGCGCCGTTCTGACGTTGTTCGGCAATGGAGACCTGCGTAAGTTTGAGAAAGTCCGACTCGGGCATGACATTCGTGTAGAACGCGCCGGTCGACATCGCCAGATCCACCACCCCGGTTTTCACCGCGTTGCCTACCTCGAACGTCGGAATCGCTTTCGGACCGCCGATGAAATTGATCTGGATGACACCCTTACCCTCGGCGTTGACCCTCAGGATCCATTTTTCGAGGTGTTTGACGTAGTAGCTATTCTCGGCAAACGCGCTGACCATGCGCAGGGTCGTTTCCTGAGCGTAAACCTCGCCGGTCGCCGCAAGCGCAGCGGCAGTACAGACAACGCGAATTAACCTGATGACATTCATTCCGGCTCCTTTGAATATGGGTCTTTTTCGACTTTGGGTCTTAGAGTAGGTGCGCTTCGACAGCTTGTCAAACCGGCGATTTGATTTGTCGATTTGCTCGGACTGCATACTTCCGCAAGGCCAATGTGGAACCCTCGCCACTTACAGCGACCCGGGCGCGGCGCCGGGCGACCAGACGGACAAGGGCGCGAATCTCGTTTGCCTTGTGCCAGTCCGCCTACCCGGCCGGCCAACAAGGCCTTCGTCGCCGCGTTCAAGAAGGAATATGGAGAGAACCTGAGTCCGGTTTTATGGCCATGGGCGCCTGGGACGGTATGGAAGCCATATACGCAGCGATTCGTACGCAGGGCGGAAATATCGACGGTGAATGTAGAGCGTGTGAGCTCGCCAAATTTTTGATCGCGATAGTATTCGGCACTCTGCCGGCCGATGGTGCCGCCAGCGACTGAAAGTTTTCATGGTTTCCAGAATTTCGCAAGATTCCAGCAGCGCCCGGACTTCACTTGGGTCGTCCCTGTCTCCGATTACCTCGCTGTTTGTGGCAGCGCTCGCGGTTTTTACGCTCACACGTCTGGTTCTGGCTGTGTTCACTGGCCTCGAGAAGGTACCCGCTTCGCTATGGCCCGGTGTGTTCGCACGCGGACTGCTCGCTGACCTGGCGACGCTGGCGTTTCTGGCGATACCGTTGTTGCTCTACGAGGCGCTGCTGCCGAATCGTTTGCGCCGTTCGCGCTGGCATCGCCTGCTTCGTAACGCCTGGGTGGTGTTCGCCGTTTTCGCTTTGCTGTTCGGCGCAGCAGCCGAGTTCACGTTCTGGGTGGAGTTTTACAACCGCTTTAACTTCATCGCCGTCGATTATCTGATCTACACGCACGAGGTCATCCAGAACATCTTCGAGTCTTATCCGATCGGCGTCATCCTCGCAGCATTGGTGTTGCTGGCCATGTTGTTCGGCTGGCCCATTGCGCGCGTTATCAGGACGCATGATCAGCGCAATCGAAGCGTGATGCATCGGCTGGTCATGTTCGCGCTGGCCGTTGCGCTGCCAGCCGCGAGTCTGCTGCTGTTTCGTGAGGACCTGATCCGAGGGTCCGCCAATGAGTTTGCCGACGAACTGGCTCAGAACGGTTTGTATACCTTTGGTCAGGCGCTGCAGAAAAACGAAATTGACTATGACCGGTTTTACGCGACGATTGAGCAGGAGCGGGCGACCGCGATCTTGAAGGATCTGGCGGTGCGGCGCGCCCCGATCAATGATCCGGGCCTGCCAGCCAATGGGCCGAAGGGATTGGTCGAAGCGCCGTCGCCGGCGGCTGTCATTACTCCGTTGCCTGCAACGGGAACTGCAACGGGAACTGCACCGGGAACTGCACCGGGAACTGCATCAGCGCAGGCCAAACCAGGCACCGAATCGCGACTGGTTTTGCAGCGCCAACCCAAGCACTTGGTTCTGGTATCGGTCGAGAGTCTGTCGGCCGAATTTCTGGGCAGTCACGGCTCCAAGCTCGGCCTCACGCCCAAGCTCGATGCGTTGATGACACAAGGGGTTCAGTTCGACGCCATGTTTGCGACCGGTACCCGGACGGTTCGCGGCCTCGAGGCGCTGTCGCTCGGCGTGCCACCGGTGCCCGGACAGTCGATCGTGCGCCGCGATGGTAACGACAATCTGGCGATGCTGGGCAACTTGCTGTCATTGCAGGGTTTTCGGTCACTGTTTGTGTACGGCGGTTATGGTTACTTTGACAACATGTCGGCCTACTTTGGGGTTAACGGACATGAGGTGGTGGACCGGACGGCCATTGCCAAAGACAAGATCGTTTTCGAGAACGCCTGGGGCGTCGCTGACGAAGTGATCTTTGATCACACCTTGAGCGCCATTGACAAAACCGTGGCCAGTGGCGCGCGCGCCTTTGCGCACGTCATGACCACGTCGAACCATCGGCCCTACACCTATCCGGCCGATCGCATTGACATTGCATCGCCGGGTGGACGCAACGGCGCGGTCAAATACACCGACTGGGCGATCGGCAAATTTATTGAAGATGCCCGCCGCAAACCCTGGTTCGACGACACGCTATTTGTGATCATTGCCGATCACTGCTCGTCAGTGGCCGGTAAGGTCAAGCTGCCGGTCGGCGACTACCACATTGCCGCCATGATCTACGGACCCCAATTTGTGAAGCCCGGACATTTTCGCGGTGTGGCCAGTCAGATTGACTTGCCGCCCACCTTGCTGGAGGCACTCGGCGTGAAGGGATCTGATCAGTTTTTTGGACGATCGCTGCTCGACTCGGCGGGCAACCCTGGCCCACCGGATCGCGCGTTCATCAGCAACTATCAACATCTGGGTCTGGTGCGCGATGGTGTGTTGACTATCCTTTCGCCAAAACGGGCCGTCGAGGCCTACCAGGTGGACATGAGCACCTTCAGCGCGCGCCCGATCGAACCCAATGCGTCCCATGTTCAGGAGGCTATTGCCTACTACCAGACCGCCTCGCGAGCGTTCAAACAGGGCGCGTTGAAGGCGGACCGAACTAGTTTGGCAAAATAATGGCCAGAGTCGAGGCTGGTGACATTTTGAACAGGTTGTGGGCGTCGTTGCTTGCCGTGATAACGATGTGCGTCACGCAGACGGTCATCGCCCAGACGGCTATCTCGCAGCCTGCTATCGCCCAGCCCGCAATCGCCCAGAGATGCATCGCCGACGATTCGGACCGATCCAGCCACGCGAGCCATAGCGTGCGACTCGATAACGACGTTCTGGGAGGTCGTAGACAAGATCAGAATTACACGGGCGGCACGATTGTGACCGTGGTGTCTCCAAACCTGAACAGTTTTACCGATGATCCCTGTCTTTCGAGCGCGACGCGCTGGCTCAATCGCAAGTTGAGCTGGCTGCAGCCCGTTGACGTGCCGCTCAGAAATATGGTCTTTGGACTCAGTCATTTGGCCTTCACTCCAGGAGACCGCCTGCGCGCCGACGTTATCACCGATGATCGTCCTTATGCGGCGGCGCTGTTGTTCAACATCGGTTACAACGGCCGCAACGATGCGACGATGCACACCACGCAGCTTCGCTTCGGGCTGGTCGGGCCGGGCGCGCAGGGCGAGCGGGTACAAAATGTTTATCACGATTCATTGGGTCTGAAACGGTTTGCCGGCTGGAATAATCAACTGCGTAACGAGTGGGTGGCGCAGTTGCTCTACGAGCGTCTGTATCGCTGGTCTACAGCCGAGCCTGCTCGGGGTTGGGGATCCGATGTCATCAGCCATTGGGGCGCTAGTCTCGGTAACTATGCCACCCATGCCAATGCCGGTGCTGAATGGCGTTTTGGCTGGCGCGTACCTGATGATTTTGGCAGTGCGCCAATGCGACCGGCCGGCGAAAGTGTCGCACCCTCTAACGTGGCCAACCCGAACTCCGGCTGGGCGGCCCATATGTTCGTCTCGCTGGACGCGCGAGCTGTTCTGCGAGACATGACGCTCGATGGCAATACCTTGAGTGACAGCCATCATGTTGACAAGCGCCATTGGGTCGCCGATTTTGGTTTTGGCTGGGTATTACGTTTTGGCGTTTGGAAGCTGGCGATGACGCGTTATTATCGAACCCGGGAATTCAACGAGCAGCGTGAATTGCCTGCTTTTGGCAGCATTTCGATCAGCCGTCGAATTTAGCGGGATCGCGCGGGACTTGGCAGAAGCGGGCAGAAACGGGCGGGAACGAGCAGGACCCAGCGAGAACCATCATGAACGATAACTTCAGCCGGTCGCAACAGATTCGCAAGCCCGCCGTCAGCAGCGAGCGCGGTGTGGTCTCGGCGCAGCACCGGGTAGCGGCCCAGGCAGGTGCTGCCGTGCTCGCACGCGGTGGCGACTGCATCGACGCTGCGGTCGCTACCTCGTTTGCCTTGGGTGCACTCGAGCCTTGGATGAGTGGTGCCGGTGGTTTGGGTACCCTGGTGTTGTACCGGGCTGCGGAACAGCGCTTTGAGGTCATCAACTTCGGTGGCGTTTCCCCGCAAGGCGTTGCAGCGGCCGACTATCCGTTGGTGGGTGGCGCCGCACTCGATCTATTCGCCTGGCCGCGGGTCAAGGATGATCGCAATATTCATGGTCCGCGTTCGGTCGTGGTGCCCGGTGTGGTCGCCGGTATGGGTGAAGCCCATCGACGTTACGGCAAATTGGCCTGGTCAGAGCTGGTCTTGCCAGCAGCGCAGTTTGCGCGCATTGGTTTAATGGTCGATTGGTTCACCACCGAAAATATTGCGGTGGCTGCGCTCGATCTGCGCCGTTATCCGGACAGTGCCGACGAGTTTCTACGAGACGGTCTGCCGCCAACCGGCCAGTGGGGGATCAGGGCCGAGGTTCGACTGCCGCGCCCGAAGTATGCCAAGACGCTGGAATGGATCGCAGAGCAGGGCGCCGAGTCGTTGTATAGCGGTGAACTGGCCAACGCGTTGGCCGGCGAAATTCAATCGGCCGGTGGCTGTCTGAGCAACGCTGACCTGGCCGAATACCGGGTGCGGGTCAGCGACAGTCTGGCCATACCCTATCGCCAGGCCGTGGTTCATGCGACGCCTGAACTGACCGCCGGCCCAACGCTGGCGCAGACGCTCAAACAATTGTCCGCCTGGACACCGGCGGTTGATGCCGGTGCGCCCGACAGCGCAGCCTATGCGGCGTACGCGCGTGCTTTGCAGGCTGCTTATCGACAACGTCTGTCCGATATGGGTGATGTCGACGGCAAACGCGCGCTCGGCGCCGAACATCTGGCGCCGTCGTGTACTTCGCACTTCAATGTCGTCGATGCGCAAGGCAATATGGTTGCGGTCACTCAGACCTTACTGGGTATTTTTGGTTCGAAGTTTGTCGGGCCCAGTACCGGCATTCTGATGAACAACGGCATGATGTGGTTTGACCCCGAGCAAGGCAAAACCAATTCACTGGGCGGCGGCCGACGCTGTCTGTCGAACTACACACCGGCCATCGCAGCGCTGCCCGATGGCCGTTTGATGGCGGTCGGCGCGTCCGGCGGTCGCCGAATTTTGCCAGCGGTGGCGCAACTGTTGTCATTTGCGATCGATTACCAAATGGATCTCGATACGGCGTTTCATACGCCACGCATTGATGCCTCCGAAGGTTCAGTCGTGATCGGTGATGTCCGACTGCCTGCGGCGACGCATGCGGCGCTGGCCCGCGAGTTTGACTACGAGCAGGCGCGGCCGCAAACCATGCCTCTCAAGTTCGCCTGTCCATCGGCGGTCATGCGCAGTGGCGCGATCAACAGCGGCGCAGCCGAATCCGTTCAGCCGTGGGCAGATGCGATTGCCCAAACTCATTGACTGCGCCGAAGGCCCAGGCCTACCAGCTCGAACTCAGTGCTGATTTACATCGCTGGCGGGCGTTTCTGGCGGTCGCCGAGTTGCGCAGCCTGACACGGGCGTCGTTGTTCCTCGATTGCAACCAACCGGCGTTAAGCCGTCAGATCAACGCGCTTGAGCGCGAATGCGGTGCACGGCTGTTTACGCGCACCGGGCGAGGCGTCGAGTTATCTGAAGTCGGACAGCGCGTCATCGCTCAGGTCCGTGCGCTGTTGGCTGCGGCCGAACAACTCGAACACGACATCCGCGGCGAAGCGCGTGAACCGTCGGGGCGAGTCACTTTGGGTACCTTACCTTCGATTGGTATGCCGCTGACTCGACCGCTTTTTAAACGGCTGCGCGAACACTTCTCCGGTATCCGCCTGAAAATTCTCGAAGGCTCGAGCGGGCAAGTCGAAGAGTGGCTGGCCGATGCGCGGGTCGATATCGCCATTCTGTATCGTTATGGCGTCAACCTGCCCGAGCACGAGACGTCGCTGGCCATTGTCCACAGCTATCTGATTGGTGCTCACGGTGATGTCCTGACGTCGCAACCAGAAGTGCCGCTGAGCGCGCTCGATCGATTGCCATTTATCTTGCCGAGTGCCCCTAATGGCTTGCGTAATTCGCTCGATGCGATTGCCCGGCAGCATCACATTTCGATCGAGCCCGAGATCGAGGCCGATTCATTACCGCTCATGAAATCGGTGGTCGCCGAAGAGCGGCTCTACACGGTGCTGCCGCTGCATGCGGTCGCCAGCGAGATCAAGGCCGGATGGTTGCAGGCCAGCAAGATTGTCGATCCGACCGTACAACGGACCGTCGCGATGGCGACGTCCAAATCGAAAGGCCCGGGCCGAGCGGTGTCGGTGGTCGCCGCACAGATCGTTGAAATCGTGCAAGAGATGGGCCGCAATGGCCTGTTACATGCGTTTCGTACTGACGGCCAAGCCCATGGAGACCGTAATGCCCAGAATTCCTCTGCCGACACCTGAGAATCTGACCCCTGAACAAAAGCGGGTCTACGACAAGGTTGTTGCAGGTCCACGCGGTCAACTGCGTGGTTCGTTGCGAGCGGCGCTGTACAACCCCGAGTTGGCCGATCACTGGCAGGCGCTCGGCGCCTTGTTACGGTACGGCACAAGTTTACCGGCGCGGCTCTCCGAGCTGGCGATACTGGTGACTGGCCGGCATTGCCGTGCGCCCTTCGAGTGGCACGCCCACCGAATCGAGGCCGAGAAGGCCGGCGTAGAGCAAGCAATCATCGAAGCAATTCTCGCGCGACAGACGCCACCGGGCATGAGTGAAGACGACGCTGGAATCTTTCACTTTGCACTCGAATTGAACCGTTCGGATTCGGTAAGCGATGCGACTTATGCGGTCGCGTTGGCGCGCTTCGGTGCCCGCGCTGTGGTCGAGTTGACCGCGCTGGTCGGTTATTACACGCTGGTCGCAATGACCCTGAATGCCCACGAGATCGAATTACCCGACGGCGTCACCGCAGCTTTCAAGCGGCCGCTGGACGAGTAGAGAGCAGCTTCAGGGCGAGAAGCGAGCTACTTCAGGACGAGTAGCGAGCTGCTTCAGGTTCGTTGCGCTGCGCGGCTTAATCGAGCTTGACGCCAACGGATTTCGCGATGGCGCTCCACTTGATGGATTCGGCCTTGACGAACTTCTCAAAGTCGGCCGCAGGGCCACCGACCGCAATCGCGCCCTGAGCTTGCAGAAAGGTCTGCGTCTCGGGTTGCTGCAGTACCTTGTTCAGGCTCGCGTTGATACGATTGACGATTTCGTCGGGCGTTTTTGCCGAGGTCATCAAGCCATACCAGGTACCGCTGACCACGCCCTTGAAGCCCAGTTCGGCTGTGGTCTTGACACCGGGTAACAGCGCCGAAGCTTTTGTGTCGGCCAGCGCCAAGGCGCGGAGCTGGCCAGACTTGACGAAGGCAATGACGGCCGGCAAGTCGGCGAACATCAAGTCGACGTTGCCAGCGATCAAATCGGTGATTGCCGGTGCGGCGCCTCGATAGGCAATATGCGTCATGAAAATTCGTGCATCGCGCTTGAGCAATTCAGCACCCAGTTGGGTGGTGGTGGCATTGCCCGCAGAGGCGAAATTAAGCTTGCCTGGACTGGCGCGGGCGGTCTTCACGAGTTCATCGAGACTGTTGTAACTGCTCTTGCTCGAGACGACAATCACTTGCGGCGTCGTGACGGCTTGGCCGACTGCGATCAGATCGCGTTCGGGACTGTAGGGTAAGTTGCTTGAGAGTGCCGGGAAAATGACCAGCGCGCCGGTCGACGAGAACAGCAGGGTATAGCCGTTCGGTGGCGATTTGGCGACCTCGGCCGCACCGATCGTGCCGCCCGCGCCCGCCTTGTTATCGACGATCACGCGCTGACCGAGATCGGCCGACATCTTTGCGCCGAGGAATCGCGCCAGCGAGTCGGCCGGGCCGCCCGCCGCAAAGGGCACCACGATTCGAATCGGGTTTGCGCTTGGCCACGCCTGTGCAAGCGCCGATGTTGTGGTGATTGCCAACAGCGCAGCGCACAGACGAGGCAGCAGGGCCGGTAGAGGAGAAGCAATGGTTTTCATTCGGGCTCGCGGCGATACAAGATGATTGGAAAGACAAGTAGAAGTCCGCACGAAACTGCGGTTCCACTGTTCAATGCGAACTGTTCGATACACTAACCGGTGATCGTCTCGACGTACAGGCGCGTGATCTGAATATCGCCGCAAAGCGGTGTAAACCTGTTATGTGGTGTCGGATATGACACTGCGAGCGTACTCGGGTTCAAAATCAGCGCGCAGTTTGACCGACAATGAAAGGGTCATGAACAATCCCGATCCAATGACTTCAGCCGCCGATGTGCGCAGCGACACTTTTCGCTGGCCTTCACGCCCACGCATCTGCATTTTGGGCGCCGGTGCGATTGGCGGGTTTTTCGGCACACGACTGGCGCTGGGCAACGCTGACGTCAGCGTGCTGGCGCGCGGTGCGACGCTCAATGCCTTGCAAGAACGGGGCTGGACGCTCGAAAGTGCTGGCCAGACGACGGTTGCGCGGGTCAATGCCGTTGCCAGTACTCAAGCCTTGGGTGTTCAGGATCTGGTCTTTTTGACGGTCAAGGCCTATGCATTGGGGGATATTGCCGGACAGATCGCACCACTGCTCGGACCACATACGATGGTGATTCCAGCCATCAACGGCGTGCCCTGGTGGTTCGCTGGCGGCGTCGATTACCGTTTGCAGGTAGGACAGGCAGGACAGGCAGGACAGGCAGGACAGGCAGGACAGGCAGGACAGGCAGGACAGGCAGGACAGGCAGGACAGGCAGGACAGGCAGACTCGGGCGCTCTGCGGCACGCGCTTCAGAACGTTGATCCGCACGGTCAGATTGCTGCCGCCATACCCATCGGACAGGTCATTGGTTCGGTCGTCTATCCTGCCTGCTCGACGCCTGCTCCCGGCGTTTGTCGTCATGCCTCGGGAACGCGGCTGGTGTTTGGCGAGATCGGCACAGCGTTGAGTTCGCCGCGAATCTCGGCACTGGTTGCGTTCCTGAATTCCTGCGGTTTTGATGCCGAGTTCAGCACGGATATTCGCATCGAGGTCTGGAAGAAGCTGCTCGGTAACGCCTGCTTTAATCCGGTTAGCCTCATTACCGGTTCGGCGACCGATCTGATGATCGCTGACCCGGCGATCAACGCTCTGTTCGTCACCCTGATGCATGAGACGATCGCCGTCGGTCGCGCCCTCGGACTCGAGGTCGGTATTACGCCCACGGAGCGGATCGCCATCACCCGTAAACTCGGTCATGTCAAAACGTCGATGCTGCAAGATACGCAAGCTGGAAGAAAGATCGAGCTCGACGCGATCCTGGGTGCGGTGATCGAACTCGCTCGTCGCACCAACACGCTGACCCCGGCCAGTGATACGGTGTATGCGTTGGCGAAGATGCGCGCGCAGATTCTTGGCTTGATCTAGCGCGAAACACCCCACCAAGAAGCATCAATCGAGTCATCATGGCAATCACCTACGATCTGGTCAAGGCGGTCACCGCGCAACTCTATGATCGTTCGCTGCGCGCGATTCCCGCCGACGCCAAGGCAGCTTTGCAACGCGCCGATGCGGTTGAACGCAATGAAACCGCACGCCATACCTTGCGCATCATGCTTGAGAGCGCGGCGGCGGCCGAAGCCTCGCAGCAGTTTGTCTGTTCGGATTCCGGCGTACCGGTGTATTTCGTGCGGATAGGCACGGGTGCCAGGTTCGAGGGAAAAATTCGCCAAGCAATTACCGACGGCTTTGATGAATTGGTGGCGAGTATTCAGCCGCCTCTTTTACCTCATGTCACCAACCCCTTGACGCTCGAGCGCGGTCACCAGGGCAAGGGTATGCCGATCGTCACCTTTGATTTGATTGACGGCCCCGATTGCATCGACATCACCTGTTCCCCGAAGGCACTCGGCTCCGGTCGCTGGGCAGCGCTTGAGATCTTCAGTTTTCCGGATCTGGCCACCATCGAAAAGTTTGTTCTGGAGACGGTCATCAAGGCCGGCTCGCAACCTTGCCCGCCGGTTGTTATCGGCGTCGGTATCGGTGGCACTTTCGACTATGCGGCCAAGCTGGCGAAAGAGGCAACCCTGCGGCCTATCGGTGAAGCCAGCGATGAGCCGATTCTCGCCGACATGGAGCAGCGCCTGGTACGTGCAGTGAATCGGACCGGCTTCGGCCCGATGGGCACCGGTGGCGACAGCACCGCGATGGCGGTGCACATCAACTACGCGGCCGGCCATGGATTCACGCCGGTCGCCGTCTGCTTTAACTGCTGGATCAATCGTCGCACGCGGGCGCGTATCTACAACGACGGCCGCGTCGAGGTCGTGGAGTGAGCATCACCACCCACCGATTGCAGTTTCCATTGTCACGCGAGGATGCGCGCCGACCGCGCGCCGGCGACCAGGTGATTATTGATGGCGAGATTGTGATCACCGCTGGATTGCCAACCCACGATCGCTTGCTGCGCTGTCTGGACGGCCTCGAGACCGCGCCGATGGATCTGCGCGGCGCAGCGCTTTTTCATCTGGGCAGTTATAGCCGCGACCTCGAAGCCGGTGGCTTTGAGTTGTTGTACCTGAACCCGACCACGAGTACGCGCTTTAATCCACACATGCCCCGTTTGATCACCGGCTTTGATTTGCGTGCCGTCGGAGGCAAGGGTGGCCTGGGCAGCGGGTCGGTCGCTGCCATGCAAACGGTCGGGTGTGTTTATCTGTCGTTTCTGGGCGGCGGTAGCACCTTGCATTCACGTTCGATTCGCTCGGTCTTGCAGGTGGGCTGGAGCGATATGCTGACGCACTATCGATTGGTGCGATTGCGGGTCGAAGGGCTGGGGCCTGCGACGGTCGCGATCGATGCCCATGGCAACAGTTTGTATGCGCAGGTTCACGAGGCGGCGATGCAGGGCTTGCCTGATATCTTGAGTGGATTGCGAACGCCGGTTGTCGATGCCTGACTGTTCGTCCAGCGTGTTAGATCAGGGTGTGTTAGCTCAGGGTGTTAGTTTAGAGTATTAGTTCAGAGTATTAGTTCAGAGTGACGCCTCGGTCGCCCGAAATGACGGTCGCGCTTGCATTCCTGTGAACCAAGTCGCTAACTGCGGTGCGTCACAACGCCAGGCCAATTGATCGAAACGAAAATCGAGATACCCGAGCGCGCAGGCAAGGGTCAAGGTTCCGATGTTTAACGGCGCTTTCGCGATGACTGGCAACTCGGCTTCGAGTCGTTGCAGCACCGCTCGCGTCTTGAACTCGAACACCGAAATTAGCGCGTCGCTGCGCGTGCCGTCGATACGATCGCGCTCGTTACGCCACAGAATCAATTGATCGAGCCAGCCGTTGGCCAGCGCGTGCCAGCGCAGCGCCGACCACTTGCCGTCGGCGACCGGAAATAAGGTCGTATGACCCAGCTCTCGAACCGCAAGCTCGTCCAGGTACTCGCAGATCACGACCGAATCAAACAGGCTTGAGTCGTCACCGAGCACCAAAGTTGGAATCTTGTTCAAGGGGTTGTCGCGCATGATCTGGGCATTCGGCTCGAGCATCATCGCCAACGAGCGGACCAGTTCAATGCGATCGGCGATGCCGTGCTCGTGAGCCAGCATCATGACCTTGCGAACAAACGGTGATCTGGGTGACCAGTGCAGTTTCATGTTTTTGGCCTGAGGCGACGGCCTGTTATGGCGACCTGTTTTAACAAAATGTTATGGCTCTCTATTTTGAATGCCTGTATTAGAATCTTATAACATACCTATGTAATCGCTCCGTGTAATAGCTGCCCGAAAGGGCTGCCTGCAATGGCAATTTACCGTGGCAGTGAATGGGTCCAGCGAACGATGGCTCGCACCACGGCATCGGGTTGCTCCGGCGCCATCGCGTGACTGGCGTTGGGAATCACTTCGATACTAACCCTGCTGCCGAGCACGGCTTGCAATTCGTCCCGACTTGAGGCGGGACGCCAAGGGTCCAATTTCCCTTGCAGATCGAGAATGGGTGCATTACTCACCGGCCACCATAGATCCTTGGCCGGCTTGACGCCGGCCGCGCGATAGGCGTCGCGCCATTGCGGATGCCAGCCGTGCAGCCAGGAGCGCGGATCGTTACCCGGTGCAAAAAAGGCAAGCTGCAACCCGGCCAGGCGATCGGTTTCCGGTTTATCCGGGTTCAAGGCGATCTGCAGCGCCTCACTCATGCCGGTGGGAAAGGTTCGCGCCGCACCGGCCCGGACGCGGGCAGTGTGGTGCAGGAAGTCATGGCGAGCGATGTGAAGACAATGGCTGCGAGTCTAACGAAGACAGTCGACATCAAATGACCTTTTGATCACGCAGGCCCTGAATAGCAGCGGGGCTATAGCCAAGTTCGGACAACACCGCCTCACTGTCCTGGCCGAGCAGCGGTGGCGCATTCGCGATCCACAGAGGAGCCTGCGCGAATCGCATCGGGCTAGCGAGTTGCGGGGCCGTCACGCCACTCGGATGCGGCACTTGGCGCAGCATCTGACGGTGCTGGACTTGCGGCTCATCGAACACTTCAGCGACCGAGTTGATCGGACCGCAGGGCACAGCCGCCGATTCCAGTGCGGCAATCAATTCGTTACGCTGCCAGCTCGCGAACTGTTCGCGCAGCATTGGCGCGAGAATGTCGATATTGCGGACTCGTTGCGGATTGGTCGCAAATCGCTCGTCATCGGCCCAGTGCGAGTGACCCAAGGCCTTGGCAAGGTTGCGAAATTGGCCATCGTTGCCGACCACCAGAATCACGTCGCCGTCAGCGCATTGGAAGACATCTTGCGGCTGGATATTCGGATGCGCGTTGCCATTTCGCTTGGGCGTTTTCCCGGATACCAGAAAGTTCATCGCCTGATTTGCCAGCGTCGCAACCTGAACGTCGAGCATGGCAATATCGATCGTATCGCCCACGCCGGTTTCGTTGCGACGAGCGAGCGCCGCCAGTACGGCGACCGTGGCATACATGCCGGTCATCAAGTCGACGATCGGCACGCCGACCTTCTGCGGTCCGCCGCCCGCCCGATCGTCGCGCTCACCGGTCACGCTCATGAGCCCACCCATCGCCTGAATCAGGAAGTCGTAAGCTGCTTGGTCGCGGCGCGGACCGGTCTGCCCGAAGCCGGTGACCGAACAATAAATCAGACGCGGATTGAGCTGGCGCAGCGAAGCTTGATCGAGCCCGAAGCGTTCCAGGTTACCGGCCTTGTAGTTCTCGAGCACGATGTCGGCACGTTCGGCCAGCTCACGCACAATACGTTGACCTTCGGGTCGCTCAAGGTTGATGGTCAGCGACCGCTTGCCACGATTGACGGCCAGGTAGTAGCCGGCTTCGCGGGTGTCTGAACCCTGGGCATCTTTCAAGAAAGGCGGCCCCCAACTGCGGGTATCGTCACCGACATCGGGGCGCTCGATCTTGGTCACCTCGGCCCCGAGGTCAGCGAGGATCTGACCGGCCCAGGGCGCAGCCAGAATTCGACTCAGATCAAGTACCCGGACATGCGACAAGGGGCCCGAACGCGTCGGGGACAATGACGATGCCGGGTCAATATCAGCCTCGCTGGCTTCTGCAGGCATGTTGGTCAGCGACCTTTGAATACCGGCGCACGCTTGTCACGAAACGCCGCTTGCGCCTCACGTGCGTCTTCGGTTTTTCCAATCGCCGCGGTCATGTCCTGTTCGTATCGATAGCCATCACGCAGACTCATGTCCTCGATGACGTTCAGGGTGTGCTTGATCATGCGCGTCGAAACCGGACTCTTCGAGGCGATGAGCTGTGCAGCCGCCATGGCGGTCGGCAATAATTCTTCGGCGCTGGTGCAGGCCTCGATAACCCCCTGGCGAAATAGTTCCTCGGCCGGTACGCGATAGCCAGTTAGCATCATGCGACGCAGCCGCGAGTGACTGAACAGGCGTTGCGCATGCCGGCCACCCCCGAGCAGACCGACATCAACTTCGGGTGCGCCGATACTCGCTTTTTCGGAGGCGAACAGAATGTCGGCCGAGGCCACCATTGCCAGCCCGGAACCGAGAGCGGCGCCGTTGATGGCGGCAATGACCGGTTTTGCGCATTCGCGAATCGCGTGGAAACACTCACGGGTGCGTCGTGAGTGGGCCAGCAGATCGCCGGGGCCTTTGATGTTCTCCGCACGTCCTTTCAAGTCAGCACCGGCACAGAACAGCTTGCCGGCGCCGGTCAATACCACCGCACGAATCTCGTCGGTTTCCGAAATCCAGTCGAGCGCATGGGTGAGCTCGTCATTGAGCACCCGCGTCAAGGCATTGACCGGCGGGCTGTCCATCGTCAATAACGCGACATGGCCGTCAATCTGGATTTTGAGTTGGGTGTAGGTCGGAGTTTGCACGAACGGTCCTCGAAACTGGATAGAGTCCGCAGGAGTCTACGCATTCAGGGGCGCTCTGGGAATAGTTGACGTTGACAGAGCAGTTATGTGGATTCGCACATGACGTCGGTCAATTGTTATCGTTTGAACAGGTTCTCGTTCGTCATGGCTAGGTAGGCAATCAAGCCTGCGAGCGCTGAGTCGCCCGCGCAGGTCTGCAGACGGCCACGCTAGCGCCGCTGGTCGGCCAGGGAATGTCATAGCGCGGACCAGCAAACAACGGCACCCAAACAAGCGCAAGTCACCGGTTTTTGATCGATGACAAGTTCGGGCGCGAACGGCGCCATTGTCAAGGTGAAAATTAATGTCGAAGCAATCTCAACGAGGATTGTCGTTCATCGAGTTACTGATCGTCGTGGCGGTCATTGGCATTCTGGCCGCAGTCGCGACTCCGGCTTCCCAGGACTACACGGTGCGTGCGCGGGTCACTGAAGGCATTGCTTTCGCCCACTCGACCGCGAGTGACGCAGCGCAGTTTTACCAGTCGCAGAGCTCGATGCCCACGGTTGCACAATTGAAGGTCAATATGCCGGCGAACACCGACAACATATTATCGATCGTATACGCTCAGACCAGTCCTACGGTCGGTACGATCAGCGCGACACTGGGTGCCAGAACCGGTCTCGCCCATCGGCTTGCCGTGGTTCGATACTTATCCTATGACGGTCTCCAGAACCCCGATCTGCGACACCTCGACCCGCACCCGATCGCCGGCCTGCAACCACTGTGGCGGCGTTCGAAACGCCCCGATGCCTGCCGGCGTTCCGGTCGCTATGATGTCGCCCGGCTCGAGCGTCATGAATTGCGTCAGGTAGGCGATCAGCACGCGTACCGTGAACAGCATGTCGGCCGTGCTCGCGTCCTGCATCAGCACGTCGTTGACCCAACTGCGCACGCGCAACTGTTGTGGATCGGCAATCGCCTCGGCGCACACTAATACCGGGCCCAGGGGGCAGAACCCATCCATGCTCTTGGCGAAGGTGGTTTGCGCCGGCGACACGTCGAACTGGAACTCACGGGCGCTGAGGTCATTGAGTGCGGTGTAACCGGCGACAACGTGCAGTGCGTCATGTTCGGATACGTCGTGTGCGAACTCGCCGATGACCACGGCCAGTTCGGCTTCGAAGTCCATCTTCTGCACCGCGGCAGGCTTGAGCACGACAGTGCCTGGATCAGTCACTGAAGACGGCAGTTTGGCGATGATGCGTGGCTGCTCGAACGGTGCCAGGCCGGTCTCTTTGGCATGATCGGCATAGTTGCGGCCGACCGCAACAATCTTGCCGGGCCGCGCTACCGGTGCACGCAAGCGCAGTGTTGATAGTGGCATCGATGAATGGCCACCTGATGTCAACCGATCACGGATCGCTGCCGCAATCGACGCGCGCACCGGCGCACCCATTTGTAACCAGCGCAGCATGCCGCCGCTCGCCGGGACGATGCCGCGCGCTTGCAGCCTCTCGGCCCGTTCAGCGGGCATCGTTGCGCCGAGGATCAGGTCCTCGACATCGGTGACCCGGTCGCCGTGATCGCCGTGTTCGTCATGATCACCACGATCGCGGTGGAGCACGGCCATGCGGCGCATGCCGTCGCGATCGTCGTAGCTGAGCAGCTTCATGACGCCAGGCTTTGTTCAGTCGCCGGTATGTTGCGCGGTGTACCGTCGGCGTGAAAGAACCGAGTCGCCATCACCTGGCAGCGTTTGATCAGACGGTGTTCATCCGGGCGGTAGTCGGCGACCGCGTTGTGCACCGTACCCATGTTGTCCCACATCAGCACGTCACCGACCTCCCAACGATTGCCATAGCGATATTTGGTCTGCGTTTGGTGTTCGAAGAGAAACGCCAAGGTCTGGTCACTTTCCTCGACGGACATTTCGTTGATGCGAATCGCATAACCGGGGTTGGCATAAAGTACGCGACGGCCTGTGATCGGATGGGTCATGAAGATCGAATGCGACACCGGCGGCTTGGCGGCTCGCTGCGCGTCGGTCAGGGGCGGTCGCTTGCTGCCCCGGTCGCGGCGCATCATTTCCCAGAATTTATTGAAGTCATGCAGGATGGTCATGCCTGCGAGGCGCTGCTTCCAGGTTTCGGGCAGACCCTCATAGGCAGCGTGCATGTTGCAGAACTCGGTATTGCCCAGCGGCTGGCCGTTTCGATGTGGAATCTCGAGGCCATAAAGAATATTGGTGAACGCGATCATGGTGCTGTAGGACATGTCGGTATGCCAGTCCTGGCCGGCGTCGGCCAGCCCGATCGGCGTGCCGTTCTCGACGATATTCGAGAGCACCATCACTTCCGCCAAGCCGGGTTCCTGGTAAGCGTTGGCGACGTTGACCTCGAGGCGCCCGAAGTTCGCGGAAAAGTCGCGCAATTGCTGTGCGCTGAGCGTTTGTTTCGGGTACTTGAGCACACCGTATTGGCCGAGTGCCTGAATGAGCATCTGGAACGTCGGCTCGCTGAGCGGTTGCGACAAGTCGATGCCTTCAACGCGTGCGCCCAAGGTGGCGCCGGTCGGAATGATCTTGATGTCCATGGTATTGACTCCGCTTGAATGAGTGGTGAACGGGAAACGAAAGAGGGAACAGGAAACGTCATGTATTGAATTGTAGGTAGTCCATTGCCTCCCGGCACCGGGTGAACGACAATCTGAGGTTTCCAATTCAGAAACGATCTCGTCGGCATGCCCACTCAAGGATAACCCCATGGACCGTCTTCGTTGCCTGCAGATTTTCTCGGAAGTCGCCCGTTGCGGCAGCTTCGTGCGCGCTGCGACCCGGCTGTCGCTGTCCAAGGCGACGATCACCAAACATGTAGCGCAGTTGGAAACCTTGATGGGTGCACAACTGATCAATCGCTCGTCGCGGCAAGTGGTTTTGACCGAGGCCGGATCACGAGTCCTCGAAGGCGCTCGCGAGGTGCTCGAACGCTATGAAGGTATGGAAGGTGAGGTGCGCGACTCGGTACGGCTGCCGCGCGGCGCGATCCGCATCGGCACGCCGCCGTCGTTCGGCGCGCATCACCTGATGGGGCTGGTCACTCAATTCACCCAGCGCTACCCCGATATCGAAGTCACGCTGGTGCTTGACGATGGTCGCGCCAACTTGCACGCCGAAGCCCTCGACTTGTCGATCCGCATTGCCCCGTCGCTGCGCGATGCGAGTTATGTCGCCCAATCATTGATGAAGTCACCGCAGGTGATGGTCGCCGCTCCGAGTTATCTGAGCCGCAGTGGGGTGCCTCGCAAGGCCAGCGAGCTGACTCGACACAATTGCCTGGTGCACACGATCAAGTCGTCCAGCGGGGTCTGGCGGTTTGCGGGCGAGCCGCCCGAGGAAGTGCGCGTGCGCGGAACGTTGCGCTCGAATCTCGGCGATGCCCTCAAGCAGGCGGCGATCCTGGGGGCCGGTATCTCGATCCATCCGTACTACATGGTTGCCGAAGACCTGCGTGCGGGACGGCTCGAGGTGGTGCTGCCCGAGTGCATTCCGGAGGAGTTGGACATCAATGTCGTGTTCTCGACGCGCCGAAACATGCCGACGCGGGTGCGCCATCTGCTGGAATTTCTCAAGGAATGGGCGCGCACGCCGCCGGACTGGTCGGTGCCGAAGCGCGCTCTCAATCGGCCTTGATATCGGCGGCGCGAATCAGTTGCGCCCAGCGCGCATTGTCCTGTTTGAGCCAATCGCGGTACTGTGTCGGGCCCAGATGCATCACCACGGCGCCGAGCCCGCTCAGGCGCGCTTGTATCGCCGGTTTGGCCAGCGCACTGCCGATCGCGCCGTTGAGCTTCTCCAAAGCCGCCGCAGGCGTGCCGGCGGGCGCCAGAAAGCCGACCGGCCCGACGTATTCCTCAAAGCCCGGATAACCGGCTTCGGCCATCGTCGGCACGCTCGGGAAATCCGCATGCCGCTTGGGGGTCGTGGCTGCCAGAACGCGCAGCTTGCCACTTTTCACATGCTCGGCGACGCCGATCATCGGATAAAACATGAAGTCGACCCGGCCGGCCATCACCTCGGTGAGTGCCGGCGCGTTGCCGCGAAACGGAACATGGGTCATGACGGTTTGCGATCGATTGGCCAGGAGCGCGGCCGCCAGATGGGCCGACCCGCCGTTTCCGGCCGAACCAAAACTCACGCTGTCGGCGCGCGACTTGGCCTTGGCGACCAGATCAGCGAGCGACTTGAACGGCGAATCATTGCCAACGACGATCAATTGCGGCAACACCACGGCCAGACTGACCGGCGCAAAGTCTTTGACGGGGTCGTATTTCGACTTGCCTGGCTGCAACAGCGCGTTGACGTTGTGCGACAAGGTATTGACGATCAAGGTGTAGCCGTCAGGTGGCGCGTGCGCGACTGCTTCGGTGCCGATACTGCCGTTGGCGCCCGAGCGGTTATCGACGACGACCGGTTGGCCCAGGCTGACACTGATCTCTTGTCCGAGCAGGCGGGCGATGATGTCGGTTGGACCGCCGGCCGCGTAGCCCACCACGAGCTTGATCGGTTTCGTTGGGAATGCGTCCTGCGCACGGGCGGGCGCGATGCAAACGACGGTCGCCATAGCCAGGGTCGCAGCGCGCAAGAGTGGAGTGATCAGTTTCATGGAATATCCTGATGGAGGTTGACACCTGTTGAGGTCTGTTTATGCTGAGTGCTATGCATGGTTGAAGACCGGCCGCAGCAGGTCTGCCGAGAACTGCGTCGTCGTCTGTACACCGCACAATTGCATCGTACGGGTGAGTTCGTCCTGCAGAATCTCCAACGCCCGTTCCGCGCCCGCGTCGCCGGCGGCGACGGCGCCGAACAGCGTTGCGCGTCCGAGCAACACGCCGTGCGCGCCGAGTGCCAGCGCTTTGGCGATGTCGGCGCCGCGCCGCAGGCCGCCATCGAGCAACACCGGCACGCGCGCACTGACACTCTGCAACACCTCGGGTAACGCGTCCAGGGTGGCGACCGCGCCGTCGAGCTGTCGGCCACCGTGGTTGGACACGACGATGGCATCGACGCCCATGCGTACCAGCCGATCGGCATCGTCACCGCGCGTGATCCCCTTGATGATGAGCTTGCGCGGCCAGCGTTCGCGCACTTCGGCCAGGCGTGCCCAGTCGAATGAGGGATCGTAGCTGCGCCCGACCGACGACGCAATCGCGGTCGCGCTCTTGGCCGCCGCATCGAGTCCGCGCAGGTTTTCCATCACCGGCATGCCGTGCAGCAGCATGTCCAGTGCCCAACGCGGTCGCGAAGCAAAATCGCGCACGTTGCGCGTCGTGAATCTGAACGGGATCGAGAAATGATTATGAAAGTCGCGCTCGCGCTTGCCGCCCACCGGTAAATCGACGGTGATGACCAGCGCTTCATATTCGGCCTGCCGGGCGCGCTCGATCAGTTGCCAGAAAAATTCACGATTGCTTAGCACATAGGCCTGAAACCAGAGTCGGCCAGGTGCCTTCTCGGCGATGGTCTCTATCGTAGTGGTTGCACTGCTCGACAAGGTGTAGGGGATGTTGTGCCGCGCCGCCGCTCGTGCCAAGGCCAGGTCGGCGTCGCGCCAGCCGAAGCCGGCAGCACCGGTCGGCGCAATCGCCATCGGCATGCCAGCCATCGCGCCGAGCAAGGAGCAAGCCGTGCTGACCTTGGCGACGTCGACCAGAACATGTGGCGCGAACCGATATCGGCCGAAAGCGGACTGGTTCGCCGTCAAGGTACTTTCTTCCTCAGCGCCGCCATCGTAGAAGTCGAACACCGCGCGTGGCAATCGGCGCTGCGCGAGCAGGCGCAAGTCGCTCACTGCAATGCAGTCGCTGACTCGGCGGGGTCTGCGCTTGGGTGTCTGCCTCATACGCCGAATACTAAGGTCGGCGGTCCTTGGCTGGGCGCGCTCGAGGCGAATCCAAGGTTTGCGGTTCGGAAACATCGACTGTCGGTGCGTACCAGCGCCTGGGTTGATTGGCATTCAGGCAGATTTTGCTATGCTCGGCGCGATTCAACGATCTGCGAGGTGTTACTTGTCCACAGTTTTGGCAGTTATCTGGGATTTCGGCGGCGTCATATCGTCGAGCCCGTTCGAATCGTTCAATCGCTTCGAATCGGAGCAGGGTCTTCCGAAAGACTTTCTGCGTACCGTCAACGCGACCAATCCACATGAAAACGCCTGGGCAAAACTCGAACGCAGCGAGTTTGATGCACAGGCCTTTGATGAAGCGTTCGCGCAGGAGAGCCGTGCGCTGGGTCATGAAGTCCGCGGCAGTCAGGTACTGCCCTTGCTGAGTGGCAGCATTCGTCCCGAGATGGTCGAGGCCTTGCGCCGAATCAGCGCACGACTGAAAACCGGGTGCATCACGAATAATTTCAAGGCGATGGAACGCAGCCCCATGGGCGGGCTGTATCGGGTGGAAATCATGAACCTGTTTCATCATGTCATCGAGAGCGCCAAGGTCGGTCTGCGTAAACCCGACCCAACAATTTATCGCCTGATGACCGACGCGCTGCAAGTGGCGCCTGCTGCGTGTGTCTATCTCGACGATCTCGGCATCAACCTGAAGCCGGCGCGCGACATGGGCATGCGCACCATCAAGGTCGGCGATGCGGCGCCCGCGTTGGCGCAATTGCAGGATTGGGTCGGTTTTGATCTGGGTGCCGGTTCGACCGCGAACTGACGCCGTCATCTTGAGCGACGCCGCGCGTGTTCTGGCTGATCTGCGATGGCTGCTGTTATCGCCTGCGCTGCTCGACGATAGCGTCACTGCTGGCTATGACCGACCCGGCGACGCCATCGCTATTCAGCGTTTTGACACTGCCGAGCGCACAGCAATTGAGAGCTGGCTATCCGAACTCAGCGTGCCGGGCGAGCTGATCGCAGCCTTGGCAGGGCCTGGCTCGCAACGACTGGGTCGGTATGCCGAACGCCTGCTCGAATTCTATTTGTCTCAAGGGCCACTGCATCGTGCGTTGGCGACTCATCTGGTGTTGCGAAACACTGCGAGCGAGGGCCCGGCGACGGGGCAGACGACTGGGCAGACGACGGGGCAGACGACGGGGCAGACGACGGGGCAGACGACGGGGCAGACGACGGGGCAGACGACGGGGCAGACGACCGGCGAAATCGACGCACTGTTGACCGACTCGGCCGGGCGCAAGTGGCATTGGGAGTTGGCGGTCAAGTTCTATCTGTGCGTCAGCCAAGGGGACACGACCACTGCAGATCAGTTGATTGGTCCGAACCGTCGCGATTCATTGGCCAACAAGATTGAAAAGTTGATGGGTCGACAACTACGACAGACACCGCCCATACCGTGGAATGAGTATTCCTGGAGCAGAGCGGCCTTTGTGCGTGGCATGATCTTTTATCGCTATGGGCGCATCCGGGCGCGCTGTGATGGACTGGCCGAAGACCATTGCCGCGGTTGGTGGATTCCGATGTGTTCGGTGGACGAACTTCCCGACGAAGTCTATGCGACCGTACCGCGCTTGCATTGGATGGTGCCGGTGCCGGTAGTCAATCCGGCATCGATACTGGAAGGTCGGCAGGCGCTCGTCGCCCATCTGCGCGGCAGCCAGGCTCTGGCTCGAGCGGGGGCTGCGAGCGCAGACTCTGCTGTCATGTTGGTTCGCCTGCGTTGGCACGAGGGTGCCTGGCAGGAACGGGATCGTGGTTTTGTAGTGCCCTGGGCGTGAAGCTCAAGTCAGGATTGTCTACGCCTGACCGAGAAGTTCTTGTTCAAGTCTGCGTATCCCGCTAAGAAGATTTCGAAAGCTCGGTGATCGTTCATTACTCAGATCGAGGATCGGTCCCAACGTACGCGAGCTGCTCACCTTCTGATAGAGTCCACGAGTCAGCTTTGCCAGTTCACGACTCGGACTTACAACAGAGTCCGGCTGTCTGAAGCGAGCGCACTGTTGGCGACTTGCAAGACCGGTTACGCCTAAAGACTGCTCTACGGCGCTTAGATCTGCGATGTAGAACGCTTCCAGTTCCCGGCGAGGGATTCGGACCAACGAGTTCGCTTCTCGGCCGGCTTGGCGGCATAGACCTCGAAGTTTGAGCTTGACTAATCTACAGTCGGGCGCACTGTCTTGGTCGCGAACTACGATAAATCTCGCTCTTGGATTCGCGTATCGTTGAAGGCGTCTGATCAATTGCTTTTCGAGATCCTGTTTGCCCTCAAAGACAATAAATCTTGTGCGTATTTCCAGACTGAGGAATCGTGGCAAAAGACCTTCCAATAATGCTTTCGCCGATTCTTCCTCCAACAGAAACACGAGCTCCCTCATTCAGGGTCAGCACCCTCGAAAAATCCTTGCTTCCAAAGGAAACCCATTTGGTCGCCGTCGGCCATGTAGGCCACTATCTGAGCGTCATCCTTAGCTTGGCGAATCTCGGTTGCGCCGTTCTTTTTCACCAACCAGCATACCTCTTCAAGATTGACGGCATTGAGAAAGTCGGGGGAGTGCGTGGAGACAAGAACCTGACCGCGGTTCGAATACAGGCGGAATTCTTCGGCCAGTTCGGCCATCAACTTCGGGTATAGCTGGTTTTCAGGCTCTTCAACGCATAAAAGCGGATGCGGTTTGGGGTCATGTAAAAGAACAAGGTAGGCAAACATCTTGATCGTTCCGTCGGATACATATCGATCAAGAAATGGCGTCTTGAACGACCCGTCTTGAAATCGAAGCGTCAGGTAGCCGTCGTCCATCAAGACGGGTTCGACTGATTTGATGCCCGGCACTCGCCGAGCCATCGTATTGAGGATTTTCGCGAACGCGTCGCCGTGGTGTTCGTACAAATAACGAGCAACCAGAGGCAGATTCTCGCCAGTCTCAGAGAGATGCTCTGATTCGCCTGAGGCTCCCTTGCGGCCGCGTGCGGCGCTGATATGGAAATCCGAAACATGCCAAGACTCAATGAGTTGCCTGAAAGCGTTCGCCGCCTTGAATCGATCAAACTGTCCCAGACCTTTGATAGCTAAGGTATCTGGCGAAACCTTTTGATCTTCTCTATTGAGTTCGTCGTCCGGTTTGTTGAAGTCTTCCTCATTCGTGATCGCATAGCCTTCGCCGTTCGAAAAGTCGAGAAAGTGAAAGGGACTACCGTACCGACCGCGCTTATAGCGAAGAACCTCGCGCTTGACGAATGCGGCACCCGCTCGTTCGCCAATTTCTAGGGAGTAAGTTACCAGACGCTCAACACTGGTGATAAGCATTCGGTACTGAATTTCGACCAAGATGGTCTCGTCGCTGGCTTCGCGGCTCAGCACCTCTCGAAACCGTCCTCGATTATCCAATGCTTGACGCACGTTACCTTTGAGACAATCGTGAAGAAATCCAAAAACGTCAAATAGCGTCGATTTTCCGGAGCCATTCGCACCGACCACCACCAAAAATGATGGGATATCCTTCAGGTGGACATCGCGAAACACTTTGAAGTTTTTTAGGCGGATCGATTCAATTTTCATTTTGATTATTTCCGATCCGACACGGCATGCAAGTCTAAATCCCGGGTAACTAACCGAATTCTACTTGGTAGACTATCTGCTCTCCCTGAGCTTCGTCGGCAACGCAGTGGCGAGACGTGCGGCAAGCCCGACGAATTCGGTTCCGGAAATATCTTCGCGCGAATAGCCACGATCAACATCAAGCCCCACTAGTTGCCAACGGTGCACATCAAGTACAAACGGTCTGTGAATTTTTTCGAAGAACCGGGTCGGCCAGTTCACACCCGAGAGGTTCTGAAAATCAAACATCTCCACTTCAGCGACGGCGCCCTGGGTACTCGCCATTCCCTCGAGCGAGAACCACACCCGACGGGCGATACGATCAGACTTGCCGATCCACATCAGAACCGTGTCTTCGCGCGAAAACCCCAGACCGGGTCTAAGTCGCGCGAGCAACCGATCACACTCAATGCCGTTAATGGTCTCGGTGCCCGCCAACTCGACCACCGCTTGCCGCTCCAACAGATACATGGGCCCGAGCAGAAACAGACGATAACCTTCGGTCACCAATGCGGCGGCGGCGCGCTTCTCGGTGTTCGAATCACTTTGGCCGTTGTACCAGATATCGACATGACTGACCGAACGCGAAACCTGTTTCAGCCCACCCGGACCCTTATGCGTCTGACCGATAAAACGGCTGGCGCGGATCATTCGCTCTTCGGACGATCCTCGAAACTGATCGTCGACCAGCACGGGCTGCAGTCGCTTGACGAGCGAGAACCACTGACCTTCGTAACTGACGTTGATGTCCTTGAGCTTGCGATAGGCTTCCCAACCATGCGCGTTGGCAGAGGCTTCGAGCAGGGCTTGACCCTCGGCACTTGATTGCTCGCCAGTTGCTTGCGGCAGTGAGGCACAGGCGCCCAGAAACATGACGCTTGAAAAGCTCAAACTGATCAGGATGAACCAGAGGCGAAATTTTGATTGCAAGGTAATGCTCCAGGAGGTCTTGTCGAAAGGACCCAGGGGGTTAATGACGGATGACTACAGCTTGGGCGGGCGCTGCAATCCAACCTGTTTGAGCATACCGAGCGTGCGACTCAAAACATCGCGGCGGTAGGCCACAACATCGCGATGGCGATAGTCGTAAAAGCCCTGGCCGTCCTTGAGTCCGTTTTTACCTTCCCGCATGAATCGCTGAACGATCTTGGGCGCCGTGTACCGTTCGGCGCTGACGGCGTCCGACAAATATCGACTGGCATGAAACAGAATGTCATTGCCACCATAGTCGATGAATTCGACGACACCAAGCGCGGCAAATCGCAAGCCCAGGCCGTACCGGGTTGCCTTGTCGATTTCTTCTGCAGTAGCGACCCCTTCTTCGACCATTCGGGCCGCTTCATTCATGACCAGCGCTTGCAGACGCGGCACAATGTAGCCGGGTGCCGGGCCACACAGCACCGGTACCTTGCCGATGGCTTCAAGCAGGGTCTTCAACGTTTCGATGACCGCCGCCGACGTGCCTGCATGTTGACTCATCTCGACCAGCGGAATGACATAGGCCGGATTCAACCAGTGCGCATTGATGAGGCGCGCCGGATGCGTGACCATCGGAATCAGATCGGTGACCAGTATCGTTGAGGTGGTCGACGCAATGATCGCCTGCTCGCTGATCATCGGGCACAGGCGTGCAAAGGCATCGCGTTTGGCGTCGATGGTTTCAGGCACGCCTTCAAACACCAGATCGGCGTGCTTCAGCACCTCGGCCGCCTGCGGGTAGGCAACGATGCTGATCCGGTTCATCACCACCGCGACCGCAGGCTCGGGCATGGCACCGAGTTCGGCCAGCATCATGAGACTTGAGTGCATGTCGGCGTGGGCTTCGCTCGATAATTGCGCCCACTGTTGCGGGCTGCGCGGCTTGAAGTCAACCAGCGCGACTGGATATCCGGCATACGCGAACGCGATCGCGATGCCGCGGCCCATTCGACCGGCGCCGAGTGCGACGATGCGGACGTCATCCGGGTTCAAGTTCATCGCAGCGACTCGCGCAATTGGTCCGGCGACAGTGCGGCCAGACCTAACGATTCGAAAGTGCGCGGCCCATGGCGCAAGTCCTGGCCCAGAATGGCCGAGGCGATGGCCAGCAAGCCGTGCGTCAACGGCGCGTCGACGCCGGCGTAACGCGCCACCGAGTCCAGCAAGGCCAAACCGAGGGCTGTGTCTTCAATCATGTAGCGATGGCTGCGCAGCTCGATGTGCTCGCGCCAGTCACCCGAGTCGACCAACCGCTGGTGGGCATCGCCATACATCCAGCGATCGCTGTGGTAGTGATCGCTAAGCGGAAAGTGCGGCGCGCCGTAACCCATTGCTTCCCGAATCCTGATGCGTTCGGCGTCGAGCGCATCGGTGACCGCGCGCACCGACGGCTGTGTGCCTTCGTTATGAATATCCCATTGCTCGAAGTGTTCGAGCGGTGCCGCGTTCATCAAGATCAACGGCGGGTGAATGATCGGGCCGGCATTCATCAACGCGCCGGATAGCGCGTCGCCGCAGGCCTGCACGGCTGGGTACGCCTCGGCGATGACTGATAGTGCAAAGTCCTGCCGAGATAACGGATAGACGCCGGTGGGCAAGCGAACCGCGCGAATCGTGATGGCGACCTCGGCCGGGCCGCGTTTGCGTGCGAGGTAGGGCAGGGTGCCCGTCTCAGCGTACGTAACTTGCACCGGGTTACCGCTGTTGTCTCTGCTGGCGCGCACGATGCGATCCATCACCAGCGACCCGAAGGTACCGGGCGGCAAAAACACCACCTGACCGTGGCTCAGATGGGGCGCCATGGCGCGCGCAATATCTTCCTGCGCATTGGCTGGTCCCGGAATCAATAACAGGTGGGCGTTTTGTACCACCGGGCCGATCTCGGCGCTGACCAGTGCGGGCCTGACCAGTCGTCGGCCGCGAGCATCGATAAGCATGATGCCGCCTTGGTCGGTGATCGCTTGCAGCGCGGCGCCGTCTCGACGCCACAGCCGGACTTCATGGCCTTGTTCACTGAGATCGGCCGCTGCCGCGTAGCAGCCGTGGCCGCCGCCCAATATCGCGATCTTCATTCGACTTTGGCTCCCGATGCCTTGACGACTTTGGCCCAGCGTTCGATTTCGACGCGTACGTAGTCGCGAAACTGCTCCGGTGAGCCGCCGACCGGCTCAGCCGCTTGCAGCGAGAATTTCTCCTTGATCTCGGGCATCGCCAGAATCTTCTGGCACTCGCGATTCAGTTTCGTGATCAGCTCGGCCGGGGTCTTGATCGGTGCGAATAAACCATTCCAGGAGCTGACCTCGAAGTCCGGGAACCCGGCCTCGGCCATCGTCGGTACATTCGGAATTTGTGCGAGTCGTTTATTTGACGCCACGGCGATTGGTTTGACCTTGCCGGCCTGCATTTGTGGAATTGCACTCAGCGCGGTTTTGAAGCCCATGGTGACGACGCCGCCAATGACATCAGCCATCGCCGGTGCAGCGCCTTTGTAGGGCACATGAATCAGATCGATACCCGCGCGCAGCTTGAGCATTTCACCGGCCAGATGGGGCGAGCCTCCCGAGCCGGAGGAGGCAAACGTCAACTGGCCCGGCTTGGCTTTGGCCAGTGCAATCAATTCTTTCAGGTCGCCGGCCGCAACGCCGTTGCCGACCACCAGCACGCTGGGCGCGGCCATCAACTGAATGATTGGCGCAAAATCCCGCAGGCTGTCGTAGTTCAGATTCTGGTAGATCGACATATTGGTTGCATTGGCAATGGTCGCCAGCAGCAAGGTGTAGCCGTCGGGGTTGGCGCGCGCAACCTGCTCGGCAGCCAAGTTCGAGCCGGCGCCGGGCCGGTTCTCCACGAGCACGGATTGACCGAGACACTCCTGCAGCTTTTGAGCGATCAGTCGAGCGACCAGATCAGTGGCACCGCCTGGCGTAAAACCGACGACGATTCGAATCGGTTTATTCGGATAACCACCTGCATCCTGTGCTCGCACTTTTGTAACAAGGCCCAAGGGTATCAGGCCGCCTGCAGCGGCCAACATTCGCAAAAGATCGCGTCGATCGCAAGCGTCAGATCCCATCTCGATGAATCTTGAATCGATCATTGTTGAATCGATTCGTTGACGCACTTTGCCATGACCAAAGCGATTCAACTTGCTCACCCTTGACTCGCGATGGTCATGACGGGTTTGCCGACACTCGAACCATAGTGTCGATCGAGCTCGTCCAAAACCGGGTCGAGGTTTTCAACATCGGCGAACTTCATGTCCATATCAAACAGATTGGCGCGGTGCGCTGAAGGGCTGCGATCGGCGCAGGCCTCCTCGACCACGATGACCCGGAAATTATGCGAGAACGCATCGCCTACCGCCGCGCGCACGCAGCCACTGGTCGAGACACCAACGATGACCAGGGTATCAACGCCGTCGTAGCGCAGAAACGATTCGAGCGGTGTTGCGAAAAATGGCGACGGCTTGTTTTTCTGAATGATTCGATCCTCGGGGCGGGGACCATAGCTGGCCGGCCAGTCGTCAGCCTTCGGATCATTTTTGTATTGAAACGTATCGGCAGTACCGAGCTTGAGATTCCAGATACCGCGATAGGTCGGGTGGCTGCGGTTATCGCGGCGGCTGTAGTAGATCGGCAGTTGCAACCGCCGGAATGCCTGCGTCAGACGCACCAGCGCTTGTTCGAGCTCCGGCATGGCCCGCCCGCACATCGCGTAGCTGGGGTCGACGAACATGTAGGTGGTGTCGACGTTGAGCAAGGCAGCCTTTTGGCCCAAGCCGATCTTGCGGCCAAAACCCGCCTTGGCGTAGACGGCCAATTCTTCAGCGGCCACGTGCTGCTGCCATCGTTCAAATTTTTCTGCCATGGCGCGTCTCCGGCGTACAGGATGGGATCGATCCGATAAAGAGCGGACGTAATGCGTTGCAACTCCGGATTGCATTCTCGCAAATTAGCCGGTGCGGCGTTTTTAGGTGGATTTACAACAGAAACGTTTCATAGAACCAACAGCAGGATGATGCGAGTCTTCCGCACCAATTTGGTGCAATTAGACCGTCAGTCGACGTCAGTACGCCGGGTAACCAGAAAACTTGTCAGAAGTTTGCTATTTCCGCCGGACGGCCAGTTTGACCGGATCGATGGCCTTCAGTTACCGGCATACCCCCCCTAGAGTCTAGCGACTTACCCGATTGATCCGCTGAAAAGCTCGGAGAAAACTATGCAATTCATAACTTTACGTCGCTTTCTCGGCTCGGTTGTGCCGGCCTTTACGTCGGTTGTAGTGACGATTTCGCTGGCCGCTCTGCTGTCGATCGCCTCGGCGCAAGCCATCGCGAAGGGCGAGGAGCCGCTGCAAGGTGTGCTCGAACAATATCGCGTAGTTCGCCTGGCCGATGGCAAGGAAAGCCGCGTGCCGGCCGAGAACATCAAGCCCGGCGAAACCCTCGAGTATCTGGTGCGCTACACCAACAAGGGCGAGGTACCGGTCAGCCAGTTTGTAGTCACGCTGCCGATTCCGCAGGGTCTTGAATTGATGTCGCTGTCCGATCAACCGCGTGCGGCGCTGGCTAGCACCGATGGCGTCGTGTTCAACGCGCAGCCCTTGAAGCGTCGTGTCCGTCAGGCCGATGGGCGCGACGTGATCGAAGACGTGCCGCTGGCTGACTACCGTGCGTTGCGCTGGCAGATCGGGCAATTGGATGCCGGCAAGTCGGTGCAGTTTGCCGCGCGCGCCAAGGTCGATGCAGCGTCGAACGCGCCACTGACCTCAAAACCACCGACGGTCCAGGACGGCGCCGCCGCCAAGCGCGAATAACCGCAACGATCAGTCGCAATGATCAGCCGCAATGATTCGCCATGGCAATCAGCCATAGCGATCAGCAACAACGACCGATCCGAACTCGACCTCGTCTTTCTCGAATATCCATTTGACTGTTCCTTCGGAGTTTTTAGTGAAGCCTTCTTCCCGTTTAATTGAGTCTGTGCGAGGCAATCGTCGTTTGCTGTCGATGGCCATTGGCGTCAATCTGTTCGCAGCTACGCTGGCCTCGGCCGCTCCTCCGGCAGGCACCGTCATTGGCAACCAGGCGGCGGCGACCTACACCGACGCATCGGCCGTGCCGCGTACGGCGACATCGAACACAGTGACGACCGTGGTTCAACAGGTGGGGGCATTCACCCTGACCGCTGCGCAGACCAAGACCGCCGCACCGGGTGCGCCGATCACCTTCGCGCACACGGTCACCAACACCGGTAACGGCAATGACAGCTTCACTCTGACCACCGTCAATAACACCGGCGATAACTTCGATTTGACCGGCTTGTCAGTCTTTGCCGACGCCACCTGCGACGGTATCGCCGATAACGCGACGCCGATCACTTCCGTCGGTCCGATCGCGGCCGGCGGGGCCGCCTGCGTGGTGGTCAGCGGCAATATTCCGGGCAGCGCCACGACCGGCCAGTCCGCGAACTTCAATGTCAACGCGGTCAGCGTTTTCAACGCTGCCGCGACGCAGTCGAACATCGACACGGTCAACGTGTCGGGCAACGCGGTCATCAACGTCACCAAGTCGATCAGCTCGCCGTCGGGTAATCCAGGCACGGGCCCCTACACCTACACCTTGACCTATACCAATAACGGCAATTCGAATGCGGTCAACATGGTGCTCGGCGATATCGTTCCGAGCGGCATGAGCTACGTGACCGGCAGCGGCCGTTGGAGTGGTTCCGGTGCAACGGCGCTGACCGATGGCGCGGCGCCGGCCGATCCGGCCGGCATCACCTTCGACTTCGGCGTCACGGCTGCAGGCGCGGTGACGGCGGTGGTGGCGACGGTGCCTTCGAACGCATCGGGAACCTTGAGCTTTCAGGTCAATGTTGCGGCTGGTCAATCACCCGGTGTCATCAACAATACGGCGCGCCTTTGTTACAACGACGGCGCCGTGCAACAGCCAACCGGTTGTACGGCTGCCAACACCACCACGACCGGTACGCCGACCAACACGGCCCCGTTCACGGTGAACCAGATCGCTGCGGTCAACGGCAACGGTTCCGCCACCGACAGTGCTTCAGTGGCCGATCCGGTAGCGATTGCTTCGGCCGCACAGGGCGCCACGATTTCGTATAACAACTACGTCTGGAACCGCGGTAACGGTGCTGACAGTTTTGATATGACTATCCCGGCGGTGGGCTCGGCCGGCAACAGCTTCCCGAGTGGCACGACCTTCCAGTTGTTCAAGTCCGACGGCGTCACCCCCCTGGTCGATACCAACGGTAACGGCACCGCCGATACCGGTCAGATTCCAGCCGCCAACGGCGGTACTTGTACGGCCGGCAATGGCTTTGTCGCTGACACCGTCAATGCACGATGCGGCTACAACGTTGTGCTGAGAGCGACTCTGCCAGCCGGTGCAACCGGTGGTCCGTTTGCGGTGTCGAAGACGGCCACATCCAGGCTCGACAGCAGCAAGTTCGACACGATTACCGATACCCTGACAGCCGTGACGTCCAGCACCATGGACTTGCGAAACGGTACCGCGAACACGGCCGGTACCGGCGCCGGTCCGGAAGGCTCGGCGGTGACCACCCAGGCTGTCAATCCAGGATCGACGACCAGCTTCGTGTTGAAGGCCAATAACACCAGCGCTGTCGCCGACACGTACAACCTGGCGGCTAGTACCGACAACAGCTTTGCGACCTCGGTTCTGCCAGCAGGCTGGTCGGTGAGTTTTCGAGCCGATGGTGGTGCCGGTAATTGTTCGACCCTGGGTTCGATCATCAGCAACACCGGCGTCGTGAACGCTGGCGCTAACACCACCGTTTGTGCGGTGGTGTCGGTACCGGCAAATGCGCCGGCGTCGCCAGCACCGGGCTTAAGTCTCTTTTTCCGGGCACTGTCGCCCACCACCGGTGCCAGCGACCGAAAATTTGATGCGGTCATCGTCAACACCTTGCGAAGCCTGAGCCTTTCGCCGAACAACAGCGGACAGGTGTTCCCGGGTGGCTCGGTGGTCTACTCGCACACCATCACCAATAACGGCAACGTCGCCGAGGGTGTGACGACGGGCCTCGTTACGCTAAGCAACGTGCTGTCCGGCGCCACCGCCGGCTGGAGCGCGATTGTTTATTGGGACATGAACAATGACGGCGTGCTCGATGCTGCCGATCCGATTGTGTCCGATCTCGCGCAAATGGTCGGCGGCAGTGGCGGTGCATCAACGGCGGCTGGACTGGATATCGCAGAATCGGCGCGAATTTTTGTGAAGATGCTGGCGCCGGCGAGCGCGCCGATCGGGGCGGTCAATATTGATACCGTCACCTTCACCACCAGCGGTGCCATCAACAGCGTTGCCGCGCCTGCTGCGGTATCGGCCACCGACACCACCACCGTGATTGCCGGCCAAGTGCGCCTCGTCAAGGAGCAGGCACTGGACGCGAATTGTGATGGCACACCGGAGACCGCCTACGCGCAGTCAAGCATTGGCGCTGGCGCAATTCCCGGTGCTTGTATTCGCTACCGTGTGACGGCGACCAATGAAGGTACGGCTAACGTAACCAATCTGGTAGTGTCCGATGCGACGCCCGCCAGCACTACCTATCACACCGGTGGAGGCAGCGCGCCTGCGGTAACCAGCCTCGGCTCCGTGACAGCGCCTGCCGTCGGTATTTCGGGGACGGTGCAGGCGACCATCACGACACTGGCGCCAGCACAGGCTGCAGTCATTACCTTTGGCGTGCGGATCGATCCGTAAGGATTACTCAACCAGGCCAACGGTCAATGCAATGTGCAGCGTGAGCGGAGTCTGTGCGCCACCCGAATCATGACCCTGAATCTCAAGGCCTTGCATGCCTTGCGTTTTGGCGTACTGGTCTGGCTGTTCGCCTTTCTGGCCTGGTTCGCCTCGACCACGGCCTGGGCGGCGCCTGCGGCCGGCACGCAGATCAACAATCGCGCCCGAGCGACATTCACCGACACGACGACCGGACTAGCCGTCCTGCTCGATTCGAACATCGTCACTGCCGTCGTTGCGCAGCTCGGGGCCTTTCAACTGTCGAGTCCGCAAGCCAAGGTCACTGCGGCCGGGGCCAGCTTGCGCCTGCCACATTCGCTGACCAATACCGGCAACGGCGCCGACAGCTTCAGTCTGTCGCTCGACGATACCTTTGCCGGCAGCTTTGCGTTCACAGCCGTACAAATCTTTGCGGATGCCAATAGCGACGGTGTACCGGACAGCACGGTACCGATCAGCAGTACGCCGTCGCTGGCGCCCGGCCAGGGATTTAATTTCATTGTCGTCGCGCAGATTCCGACCTCCGCCTCGCTGGGCCAACAAGATCGCGTGACCGTGCTTGCGCAATCGAGTTTGGGCGGTGTACCGGTGCAATCGAATCAGGACATCGTGACGATCACGAATAACGCGGTCATCAGTGTTACCAAATCCTTTTCACTGACGACCGGTCCGTCTCCGCAAGCGGGGCTGGTGGTGACACTGGCCTACAGCAACACTGGCAATAACACCGCCAGCAACGTTGTCCTCAACGATACGATTGGCGGCGTCAGCGCCAGCCCCGCCTACAACAGCACGGGCTTGAGTTATGTGGCGGGCAGCGCTCGCTGGCAGGCCCAGGTGTTGTCGGACGGACCCGGTGGTGATCCGGCCGGCATCAACTTTACGGCGAGTACCGTGGCCGGCGTCACCAGCGTCGTTGCCAACATCAATGCAGTACCGCCTAGCTCCACCGGGCAACTAAGTTTTGTGGTCGATGTGAAGCCCGGGTTGGTGCCCGGCATCGCGGCCACCAGCAACGCAGCGGCGCTGAACTATTTCGATGGCACCGTGACGCAATCGGCCGTCAGCAACAACACCGCCTATTACCGGGTGCTCGGCGCAGGCCCCGATCTGGTGTTGACCAAATCGCACCCGAGCGACTTCACGGTTGGCGCGAACGGCGTATTCACCTTGCGCGTCAGCAACTCCGGTTCCGGGCCAACCAGCGCGCCGATTGTCGTTACCGACACCATGCCGGCCGGCTTGCAGGTCGTGAGCAGTGCCTTGCCAGCGGGCGGTGCGGCTGGTTGGAGCTGCACCCTGTCGGGGCAAATCGTATCGTGTACCAGTGCGGTGTTGCTGGCGGCGGGCCAAGCGCATCCCAATCCGTTGTTGCTGACGGTGATGCCGACGGTGGCATCGGGCAATACGCCGCTGATCAATGGCGCCACGGTTAGCGGTGGTGGCGAGTCGACGGCTAACGTCGGTAACAACGGCGTCAACGATGCCGTCAACGTGCTGGCCAGTGCCTCGATTTCGGGGCGCGCCTGGTATGACCTGAATCACAATCGGCGTCTTGATGGCGAGCCGAGCGCCCCGGGTATCGTGGTCGAGCTTCGCGATGCCAGCAACTTCGTCGTGGCGCAAACGTTCACCGATGTCAACGGGCAATATTCATTCACACGACTGCAGCCCGGCAGCGGTTACCGAATTCTGTTTCGTGCGCCGGGCGGCTCGCAACCCCTGGTTGGATGGCCGGTCAATGGCGAACAGGGCATTACCAGTCCCAGCTCGAATGCGGTACTTCGCAGCGGTATCCTAGAAGGCCTGACCTTGGCGCCCGGCGCCAATGTGCTCGAACAAAGTTTGCCGCTCGATCCGTCCGGTGTGGTGTATGACGCCGCTACCCGCGCCCCGATTGCCGGCGCCGTGATGGCGTTTAGCGGTCCGGCCGGATTTGACGCGGCGCTCCACCTGGTCGGCGGCGTGCCCAACTTGACTCAGACGACCGGTGTACTGGGCTACTACCAATTCCTGTTATTGCCGGGCGCCCCGAGCGGCATTTACAGCCTCGCGGTGACCGCGCCATCGGGTTATCGCAATGGACTGGCGGCCAGTTTGCCGAAATCGGCATCGATTGATTGCGGTGTCGAGTCTTGTCTGGATCCGACCGGTCTCGCGCCCGCTGGTGGAACGTACTCGGTGCAACCAGCGAATCTGTCCGGCCCGCCGCCTCTGGGTCAGGACACGACCTATTTCGTGAACTTCAATCTCGACGTGAGCGTCGATCCGAACGTCGTCAACAACCATATCCCGCTTGACCCCTTGAGTGCTGCCTTGCCGGGATTGCTGGTCGAGAAGGCCAGTGGCCGGGCGTTTGCCGAAATCGGCGAGATGGTGCCCTACACCGTGCGCATTCGTAATGCCGGAGGAAGTACATTTCCCGACATTGAACTCGTCGATGTCTTGCCGGCCGGTTTTCGTTTGGTCCCCGGCAGCGCGCGCCTGGGACTGTTGAATCTGCCGGATCCGGTAGTCGGTAACAATGGCAGCGCACTTCGGTTTCGCGGCCTGGGCAATTTGCCGGCCGACGGCCTGCTGACATTGACCTATGTCGTGCGAGTTGGGGTCGCTGCCAGCTTGGGCGATGGCATCAATCGGGCGCAAGCCTTCAGTGCCAATAGCGGCTCGAATATCGCCACGGCCAAGGTCAAAATCAATGGTGGCGTGTTCTCGGATCGCGGCATCATCCTGGGCAAAATCTTCGTCGACTGTAATCACAATCGGCAGCAGGATCCGGAAGAAATGGGTATTCCCGGTGTCCGGATTTTCCTGCAGGACGGCTCCTATGTGGTCAGCGATAGCGAAGGCAAATACAGCTTCGCTGGTTTGCCCGCACGCACCCAGGTGCTCAAAGTGGATCGAACGACCTTACCCTTGGGTGCCAAGCTGGCGTCGATCTCGAATCGGCATGCACTTGATGGCGGCAGCCGTTTTGTAGATTTGAAAAATGGTGAGTTGCATCGCGCCGATTTCGCCGAATTCAGTTGTACGGCAGAGGTCATGCAACAGCTCAAATCGCGACGCGCCAAGGGGGAGGTATTCAGCATCGAGTCCGAGCGCCTGCTCGCCTTCCGTCTTGACCCGGACGGCCGACCGGTTGCCCCGGCAGATCCTCGCGTGTTGCCAGCCAGCGGTATTGTCGGTTTGACACCCGGTGTTCAGGTGGGCGTGCCCAGCTCCGCGTCGGCACCTTCGACGGTGGCACCGAGCGTCTCTGTGCCGGGTCAGGCGGCGGCGTCGGTGGTGGCCCAGCAGGGCGCGTTGCCGTCGTCGAATCTGAGCGGGTTCGGGCTGTCTGGCGGCGAGGAAGGCCGCTCCGGTGGTGCCGGCATAGCACTCAAGCCGCTCGGTGCCAGTTCGGTACTGCCGGTGACTACCGCCGGCGCTCTGGAATTGCTCTTGAGTGACGTTGACAACAGTCTCGGGTTTCTCGACTTCAAGGATGGCGACACGCTGCCCTTTACGCAGACCAACGTCCGTGTCAAGGCCACCCTGGGAACCACGGTGCTGCTGAAAATCAATGGCCAGGAGATTGGCGCTGATCAGGTCGGTACAAAATCTGAAATCGCTGCCCGCAAATTGCAGTATCGCGAATATGTCGGCCTGACTCTGAAGCCCGGCAACAACGAGTTGCTGCTGATTCAATCCGACTCGTTTGGCAATGAACGCGGACGTACCCTGGTCAACCTGATTGCGCCTGACCAACTCGGTCGCATCGAGATATTGACGCCGAAACTCGGTGGCATTGCCGACGGCCGAAGCCTGGTGACGATCCAGGTTCGACTGACCGATCACAAGGGCGTACCGGTCACCGTGCGCACGCCGTTGACCCTCGAGGCCAGCGCCGGTCGCTGGAAGGTGATCGATCGCGATCCAGGTGAGCCGGGTATCCAAACGTTCATCGCAGGCGGCCATGCCGAGTTTGAATTGCAGGCGCCGCTTGACCCGCTTGACGCGGTGATCCGCGTCAGCAGCGGCATTCTGAAGGACGAGAAAAGAATGCCGTTTTTACCCGAGCTGCGGCCGTTGATCGGGGTCGGGGTGATTGAGGGCATTATCAATGCACGCAGCTTCAGTGCTGCCCGTCTGCAACAGGCACGCGCACGCGATGGCTTCGAGCAGGAGTTGAATCGCGTCTCCCGTGAATCGAATGATCAGCGCAACAGTGCGGCCGCGCGCAGTGCCTTCTTTCTAAAAGGCAAGGTCCAGGGCGAATACCTGCTGACGTTGTCCTATGACTCGGACAAGGATGTTCGCGAGCGCCTGTTTCGGGATATTTCACCGAATGAGTTCTATCCGGTCTACGGCGATTCGGCAATCCGTGGCTTCGATGCGCAATCGACCAGCCGGCTTTATGTGCGCGTCGACAAGAATAAATCGTACCTGCTCTGGGGCGACTTCACCACCGCGACCTTGAATCCGACGCAACGCCTGACGCAGTATCAGCGTTCGCTGACCGGCCTCAAACATCACCTCGAAACTGACGATTTGCGGATCGACAGTTTTGCGTCGCGTGACAGCACGCGGCAGGTGATTCGTGAAGTCCCGGCCAACGGTACGTCGGGGCCGTTTGAATTGGCGCTCGGTGAAACGCTGGTCAACAGCGAACGGGTTGAGTTGATTACGCGCGACCGCAACCAGCCTGGCGTCATTATTCGAACCGTGCCGCTGGTCCGGTTCAGTGACTATGAGTTCGAGCCGCTGACGAGCCGACTGCTCATGCGCCAACCGGTCGCCAGCGTCGATCCGTTTCTGAATCCGATCTCGATCCGAATGACTGCGGAGGTCGATCAGGGCGGCGAAACCTTCTGGGTCTATGGCGCTAACGGCCAAGCGCGTGTGGCCGAAGGTCTATGGGTAGGCGGTACCTATATTCGAAACGGCAACCCGATTCCGGAAAGCTTCTCACGGCTGACCGGCGCCAATGTTCGTTACGAAGTCACGCCCAAGTCGGTGATCACCGCCGAGCTGGCCAATACCTTGACCCTCGATGGGCGGCGCGGTAACGCTGAACGGATTGAATGGCAACATGAATCGGCAACGGTGCGGATGCGTGCCTGGGCGGGCCGCGCCAATGTCGGCTTCGACAACCCGGCCTCGACCCTGAACAAGGGCCGTGAGGAAGCCGGTGCCCGTGCCGAATATTTGTTGCGCCCAGGCACCGTCATCGCGGCCGAGGGTTTGCATTCGCGCGACATCGTCAGCGGTGCGGCGCGTGAAGGGGTGTTGCTGAATGTCGAACAGGCCGTGACCGATCGCAGCAAGATCGAGCTCGGCATACGGCGGGTCACCGAACATGTGGTGACGCCGCTGGCCGGTGCGCCTGCCGATACCGAAATCAACAGCGTTCGTGCCAAGGGCTCAAGCCAGATACCAGGCGTCGCCGGTGCCACGGCCTACGGCGAATACGAGCAGGACATAAAAGACTTGCACAAAAAGCTGGTCGCCGTCGGCGGCGAGTATCAATTCGCCACCCGAGGCAAGCTCTACGCGCGGCATGAATTTGTATCGAGCCTGCAAGGCGCGTTTGCACTGAACGGTACGCTGCGACAAAACACGACGGTGTTCGGCATCGCGACCGATTATATGAATAACGGCACCTTGTTCTCCGAGTATCGCGGCCGCGATTCGCTCGGCCAGAGAACCACCGAGGCTGCCGTCGGTTTGAAGAATTTTTTCATGTTGACCGAGGGTCTTCGACTGAACACCAATGTCGAGCGCATCACGCCGTTATCGGGGTCGACGGCGCAAGAGTCATTGGCGCTTGCCGGTGGTCTTGACTATACCGCCAGTGAATTGTGGAAAGGCAGCACACGGCTTGAGTTTCGGGACAGCCAGACCAGCCGTTCCTGGTTGCAGACGGCGGGTGTAGCCATGAAGCTTGATCGCAACTGGACTGCGCTGGGCAAGCACATTCTGAATACGATTCACACCAAGGACCAAGCCGGTAGCATCGAGAGCGACCGCCGTTTGCAGCGTACTCAACTCGGTCTGGCGTATCGCGAAACCGACCGCAATCGCTGGAATGGTCTGACCATGGTCGAGAAAAAAGTTGAGCGCGACGATGCGCTGAGCGCCATCACCAATCAACGTGACGTCTCCATTCTCTCGACGCATGTCAATTATCAGCCTTCGAGAACCTGGGTGCTAACCGGTCGTTATGCCAGCAAGTGGGTCAGCGAAGCGGTAACCGGAGTGACTGGAAATTCATTCGCACAATTACTCAGCGCGCGAGCGTCCTGGGACTTTACCGAACGCTGGGATGCCAGCGTGGTGAGCTCGCTTCTGGCCGATCGAGCGAGCGGCTCGCGACGACGAGGATTGGGGCTGGAATTAGGCTACTTGATGCAAGACAACCTCTGGTTGTCTTTTGGCTTTAATGTATTCGGCTATCGCGATCGTGATCTGGCCACTGCCGAGCCCACCGATCGAGGTCTCTTCCTGCGCCTGCGCTTCAAATTTGACGAAGATCTGTTCGGTCGACCGGGTGCCAACCAGCCCCGTACTGAACCCTCTATCCGGTGAGCTCCATGATCAATAAAAAATCCCCTTTGGTTACGCTCGTTCACAAGCTGCCGGGTGTCGTGCTTCAAGGGCTAATGTGCAGGTCCTTCGGTATGCGTTCAAGTGCTCTGCTGATCGCGATGTTTCTTTCGGCCTGCGCGCATGAACCTGGCACCAACACTTCGCCGACGGTTAAAGCCCGCGAAGAACTGCCCAGCGCGGGTCGGCCGCAAATCCGCATCAGCGACGGTGTCATCAAGGCGGACCAACGATTCATCAGCGATCTCGAGAAGCGTCTGGCCGACCTGAACGCCGCCGGCGTTCCAGCGCGCAACTATCACCTGAGCAAGGCGGTCGCATGGCTTGATTTTGCCACCGAGGAGTACTCCGACAATGACCGTGGCGGCGTAGTTGAGGAGGCGCTTGCGCAGAGTGTTCGATTGATCCGCGGCCTGGAGTCGAAGAGCAAGAGCCTGCCGATGGAGACTGAAATCATCAAAGGGAGTCGTCGGATTCGTGACGATCTCTGGTCGCGCGCGATCGGCTTGAAGCAGCATGCCGAGTTTGCTTGTGTCGCTGACCGGATTGCCCGTCTCGAAGTGCAGTTGGTCTGGGCCGGGCATGAAGACATCGAAGGCGGCTGGCGCCACGCCAAACCCTATATCGAGATCGCTGAGGACCTGGCCAATCAAATCGAATGGTCGCTCGAAAGCTGTCCGAAGCCGCCCGCTCGATCAGCGGAGGTAAGAGTCGAAAAGCTGGCAGACGACAAGAAGGCAGACGACATGCAGGCTGATGGCAAGGAGGCAACGCAAAAGCGCTCATCCGAGAAGTCGACGAGCCGATCGGGGTCGTTGGCCCTCGCGCCGGCTGGTCCGGCCAACGCGCCGACCCGAATCACCCTCGCGGCCGATACGCTGTTCCGTTTCAACGGCGCGGCGCAGGCCGACATTCAGGCTGCGGCCCTGCAGCAGCTCGAGGCGCTGATCCTGCAACTCAAGGGGATGGGCGAAGTCCATCAGATCCTGATTACCGGACACAGCGATCGTCTGGGCGACGCTGCTTACAACCTGAAATTATCGCAAGTACGCGCCAACACCTTGCGTGAGCTGTTCGTCGATCGCGGCTTCAACTCAGAGCGCGTGCAGGCGGCGGGTGCGGGCGAGAGTGAACCGCTGGTGACCTGCACCGGCGATCGCGCGCAGCCGGTGCTGATTGATTGCTTGCAAGCGAACCGGCGGGTCGAGATCCGCATTTTCGCGACGCCGGCACCGGCATCGTCACCGATTCGCTAAGCAACCCAACCGACAACGCGTCCACGCCGAGCCCACTTAATCACAAACATCAACGATGAATATCCTGCCGATCAACAGCACACCTGAGCTCAAGCGCCAGAAGCATGCGATCATCGCGCGACTTCGTGCCGGGCTCGCGCTGTTGCTGCTGGTGCTCGGTCTGGCGCCGCAAACCGCGCAGGCGGTGTACGTGAATCGTTACTCGATCACGACCAACGGGGCGATCACGTTCACTGGCAATACCCTCGGCCTGGATGGCAATGGATCGACCGTCGGAACGCCCGGTACCAGTGGCTCGATCGGTGCGTTCACAACCACCAATACCGGCGTGCAGACGGGCACCTATCCGGCCGGAACCACCGCCAACTGGGCGCTCAACAGTTCGATGGCGAACTTGACGATACCGGGTGGCAGTACGGTCCTCTATGCCGAATTGATCTGGGGTGGATCCTACGCTTATGGTGGCGCGGACATATCAGCGTCGATCGGCAATGCGATCACGTTTACGACTCCTTCGGGCACCTACTCGGTAGCACCGACGGGCGCGACCTCGCAGACCCTGGGCGTGGCCGGCGCTGGTGGAACCTGTGCGACCGCGCCGTGTCGTTATGTGCGTTCGGCCAACGTGACCGGACTGGTTCAATTGGGTGGCGCTGGCGCCTATGTCGTCGGTGGCGTGCCGGCGACCGCCAATGCCGAGGCCAATAACAACGTGGCCGGCTGGACGCTCGCCGTGGTCTATGGCAATGCCGGTTTGCCGCCGCGCAACATGAATGTCTTCGTAGGCGCCGAGGCCGGCGGCAACGCGCCGACCGGTGTCAGTGGTTTTTGCACCAACTTGGTGGGCTCGGTGAAGGGGCGATTACTGGTCAGCGCGATGGAAGGCGATGCGTCAATCAGCGGCGACCAGATGCGCTTCGGTCCGACCACCGGATCAATGGTGACGTTGTCGGGTCCGAACAATGCGAACGGCAATTTTTTTGGCGGCCAGCTCAATGGCGATCTCGGATCTCTGGACACCAGTGGCACCTTCGGTAGCACTAATCATAATCCGCTCGCCAGCGCGACCACGAGCGGCGCGCGACAAGGTTATGACATTACCAACGTCGATGTCTCATCGGCGATGTCGAACAATCAAACCGCCGCCGTCGCACAGGGCACGACCACGACTGACCAGTACACGATCAATGCGCTGGCCATTCAGATTGATGTCGGCTCGCCGAAGTTTCCGCTAACGGTGAAGACCGCCAATCGAACCGTGACTGCGGTCGGCGATATCGTGACCTACACCATAACGCTTGATAACACCCTCGGTACCGCCAATGCCACCAACGTCAACTTTACCGATGTGATTCCGCCGGGGATGAGTTTTCGAAGCGGCACCGTACTGGTCAACAGCGTGGCGCAGCCGAGCTTTAATCCGGTGACTGGCTTCAGTATGGGCACCATCAATGCAGGGTCGGTTGGCACGGTCAGCTTTCAGGCCAATGTCGATGCCCTGCCGGCGTCTCCAGCGCCGGCTCAGTTCGTCAATAGGGCTCGCTGGACCTACGACTTCATCAGTTGCGCGGGCTTTCCGGTCGAGCGCGGTTCGGTGGAGACCAATGCCAATACCTTGCCGGCGGTGCGACTCGCACCGACCAAGACCGTTTCGCCGACCGGCGCAGTGGGCATTGGCACCACTCTGACTTACACGATTACTGTACCGAACACCGGCGCGACCAACTCGGGCGGCACCACTTTGACGGATGCCATACCGGCAGGCACGAGTTATGTCGCGGGTAGTACCACCTTGAACGGCGCGGTGGTACCGGACAGCGCAGGCGCAATGCCATTCGCGTCCGGCGCGGCCATCAATTCACCGACCCGTGCCGCTGGGGTCATCGCCACGGGCGAAACAGCGACGATCGTCTTTCGCGTCACCGTCAATGCGGGCGCCCCCGCCGTCATCACGAACTCGGCGGCGATTGATCCGGACGGCGCTGGGCCGGCTGGCGCAATTATCGTTGCCGCCACCAATACACCGCTGACGCCACCGGTTGCAGTGAAATCGTTCGCGCCCGGCACGGTCAGCCTCGGGCAGGCATCGACCTTGACCATTCAGCTCAGCAATGCCAACGCAACGGCGCTGTCGGTGGTGGCCCTGTCAGATACCTTGCCGGCGGGTCTTGTCATCGCCAATCCGGCCAACGCGCTTACCAACTGCGGTGCGGGCTCAGCGCTGGCGACGCCGGCCGGCATTACGCTCGGGCTGTCGAACGGCTCGGTGCCTGCCAGCGGCAGTTGCACGATCAGTGCTTCGGTCGTAGGTACCGCAGCGGGCAACTTCCTGAATACCATTCCCGCAAGTGCGGTCTCGTCCTTGAATGCCGGCTCGAGTACCGCACCGACCAATGCAACATTGCGAGTGTTACAGGGGCCGAGCTTGAGCAAGGCCTTCTCGCCGGCAACGATTGCGCCTGGTGGCGTATCAACCTTGACCATCACCTTGACGAATCCGACGGCCAGTGCGCTGACTGCCGCCGGCTTCACGGATAACCTGCCGCCCGGCGTATTGGTCGCAGCGACGCCAGCGGCCAGCACTACCTGTGGGGGCGGCTTGAGTGCTAACCCCAACGCGATCAGCATCAGTCTGTCGGCGGCTTCCATTCCGGCGGCCAATGTTTGCACCGTGCAGGTCAACGTGAGCGCAGCAGCGGTGGGTATTTACTCAAATATCTTGCCGCCCGCCTCGTTGAGCACGAGTGGTGGCGGCAATGTCAATCCGGCCGAGGCCGACCTGACCGTATCGGCACCGCTGATCAGCAAATCGTTTGCGCCGAATCCGGTCGGCGCCAATGTCAATTCGGTTTTGACTATTACGCTAACCAACCCGACCAACACGCTGATTACCGGCGCCACCTTCACAGATCTGTTTCCGAGTACGCCCGGCGCCATGACGCTGACCAACACGACGACCTCCAATACCTGCGGCGGCGCACTGACCAGCAACACCGGTTCTGCGCTGGCAGTCGGCTCAGCGGGCATCAGGCTGACTAGTGGCTCGATTGCCGCCGTTAGCACCTGCACGATCACGGTCAACGTGCGCGCCGCAACCGGCGGCAACTATCTGAACAGCATCGCGGTCGGCGCGCTGGTCACGACCAATGGCGGCAGTAATACGATCGCAGCCAATGCAACTTTATCGGTTGGGTTGCCGGGCGTTCAAAAGGCGTTCGGCACCATCGCCACGCCGCTGACGACGGTGGCGGCCGGCGCCCCTTTTCCGCTGGCGATTGGCGTATCCAATCCGAATGCAGTGGTCCTGCCATTGACGTCGCTGACCGATGCCTTTCCGTCGGGCATGACGCTCGCCAATACCACCGTCAGCAATAGTTGCGGCGGTTCGGTCAGCAACGACACCGGTGGCGCACTGGCGATTGGCGCCGGCGGAATTCGGATCAACGCTGGCTCGATTCCGGCCAGCTCAAGCTGCACGATCTCGGTCAACGTTCAAGCAGCCAGTGCCGGATCGTTCACCAACACCATTGCGGTCGGTGCGGTCGTAACACCGACCGGCAATAACGCCTTTGCCTCGAGCGCGACCATCACGGTTCTGGGTGCGCCAACGCTCGCCAAGTCGTTCGGTCCCGCCAGCATCAGTCCCACGGGCACCAGTCTATTGACCTTGACTCTGAGCAACCCGAACGCCCAGACCTTGACTGGTGCGGCATTCACTGATGTCTTCCCGATCAGCCCGGGTGCGATGACCCTGGCCAATACCACGACCACCAATACTTGCGGTGGTACGTTGACCGATTCGAGCGGCGGTTCGATCACGCTGGGCGATGTCGGTCTGCGCTTGAGCGGTGGCAGCATTCCGGGTGGCGGCAGTTGCGCGATCACTACCACCGTAACCGCATCGGCCATTGGTTCGTACACCAACACCATTGCCGCCGCTGCGCTGACGACTGCTAACGGTGGCAGTAATACTGCGCCCGCCAGTGCATTGCTGAATATTTCGATCTTGCCGCCCGGTATCAGCAAGGTGTTTGGTACCAACCCGATCGGTCGCAATGGTGTGACCCGGCTGACCTTCACGCTAACCAATCCGAATACCGCGACCGCACTGAACGGCGTGCAATTCACGGATACCTTTCCGACCCTGCCCGGTGCGATGACGGTCGCCGCTTCGCCGAACGCGACCTTGTCAGGCTGCGGAACGGCGCTGTTTGCGCCGACCGCTTTGGCGACCGGCGTGACCATGACCGGTGCCAGCATTCCCGCTGCGAGCACCTGCACTGCGGCGGTCGATGTCACTGCTCCGGCCGTCGGTATCTACTCCAATGTGTCGTCGGCGGTAGTGTCTTCGAACGGCGGTACGGGTGGTACGGCCAGCAACACCCTGCGCGTTCTGTCGCCACCCAGCGTCGCGAAGAGTTTTTCGGTGAACCCTGTCAACGTTGGCGCTACGACGGTCTTGACAGTGACCGTCAGCAATCCCAATGCGGCCGACGTACTGAACGGCGTTGCGGTCAATGATCTTTATCCAGCGATGGGCGGCTTGCTGAACACAACGTCGCCTTCGCCGACCGTCAACTGCAGCTCGGGCAGCAGCGCTACCGCCACCGGTGGCGCTGCCGCGACCAACACCATCGGCCTCAGTTCGGGGATACTCGCACCGGGCGGATTTTGCAGTGTCAGTGTCAATGTTGCAGCCAGCTCGGCGGCCAGCATCGCCAACGTCACTTCGGTGGTGACGTCAAGCAGCGCGGGCAATGGCACCACGGCCAGTAGCACCCTGATAGTGGGTGTCGGAATCAGTGGCTTTGTCTATGCCGACGGCAACGCCAACGCCAGCAAAGACGGCGTCGAAGCCGGCACCGGGCTGACCCTGTACGCCAAGCTGTTGTCAGGCGGCGTCGTGCAGCAAAGTGTGGCGATCAACCCGGCCAGCGGTGCGTACAGCTTTGCGGCCTTCGCTAACGGCAGCTATACGGTCATCCTTGACGATAACAACACCGCCGCCGACACGATACCGAATGTTCCCGCGCCGTGGTTCGGCACCGAGAACCCTGCTTATTCAAAAGCGGTGACGTTGAGTGGCTCGAACCTCGTCAACCAGAACTTCGGCTTGAACAACGGCACCTCGATCAGCGGTCGTGTCTTTCGCGATAACGGCGCGCTGACCGGCACTGCCAATGACGGCCTCTTCAATGGCACCGAAATCGGACTGGCTGGCGTCACGGTCCGTTTGACCGATTGCGCGAGCGCGACCCTCGCAACGGCGACCACCGATGGCAGTGGTCTCTACAGCCTGCCGATACCGCCGGCGACGCTCAATGGCGCGAACCTATGTGTGGTCGAAACCAATCCGGGCGGATTTCTGTCGACCGGCAGCTCGCCAGGTTCAACCGCAGGCGCTGCGGCCGGCGCTTACAACCGCAACAATGATACGGTCAGCTTTGTTCATGCAATCGGTACCTCGCACAGCAATATCAATTTCGGTGACGTCGCCGTGAACACCTTCTCGACCGATGGCATCCAAACCGTTTTGCCCGGCAGCGGCCATTTCTTCGCGCACACCTTTGTCGCCCAAAGTGCCGGGCAGGTCAGTTTCAGCAGCAGTGCGTTGGCTACTCCGACGTTCGCCGGTTGGAGCGAAGTGATTTACCGGGACAGCAACTGCAGCGGCGGCATCGATGCGGGCGAGCCGGTCCTGAGTGCACCACTGGCCGTGTTGGCGGGCGATACGGTCTGCGTGTTGCTGAAGCAGTTTGCACCGGCGGCGGCGCCGTTCGGTGCTCAAAATCAGGTGACGATCACAGCGAGCTTTACGTACACCAACGCGACGCCATCGCTGTCGGCAATTTATCTGCATACAGACACCACCACCGTCGGCACGCCGACCAGCGCTGGCCTGACGCTGACCAAGTCGGTCGACCGCCCGACAGCCTGGCCGGGCGATACGATTATCTACACGATTACCTACCGCAATGACAGCACTGGTACCTTGACCAATCTCGTCATCAATGACTCGACGCCGGCGTTCACGATTTTCGTCACCGCCGCATGCGCTGCGAATCCGGCAAATATCACCGGTTGTTCGGTGACGACACAGCCGGCAGTGAATGGCACCGGTGCACTGGTCTGGACCTTGAGCGGCGGCCTGCTGTCGGGTGCCAGCTCGAGTGTCAGCTTTAGTGTCAAAGTAGTACCGTAACCGGTCTTTCTCAACTCGCGTGTTAAATGATCGATCTTCGGATGTTTTTGTGCGGTAAGCGCCCCCTGACTCGATCTGGCTGCCCGGGTGCATCAGCGCGCTCCGTTCAGCGCCTCGCTCAGCGCCACCAACCACGCTACCGACAGCAACTGCTTGCACTCAACACTCAGCGCCGCCACCAGCCCAAACTGTGTATCGACAGCCCTCGCTGCCTCGCGAATTCCGTCAGCGATTTGCCTTCGGCCGCCAGCTCCTGCAACAACGGCCCCCAGTACGACCGGCCCTGGCCCTTCTTCTGCATCTGCATGCTCAATCACTCCTTCATTTCGATGCTCGAAGTTTGGTTTGTTTCGCGGATCGATTCAAGGGTGTGGTTCATGGAGCATTGACTGTCGAGCCGGCGTTTCGGTCGATGACGAACACTTGGCTTGCGCCAGTGCCACGCGCGCCTCGCCGGTGGCCAAGGCCATTCGCTCCCAGCACACCAAAGACAAGGACGCCAGCAAGCGCGCCGACGATGGTTTGCCGCTGCACAGCGTCCAGACCCTGCTCGCAAACCTATTGACTCTGGCCTACAACGTGACGCATACGCACTTAAATCCCAACGCAAGAATCATCCTCACCACGCGGCCCACGCCAGCCCGTGAATAAAAAACTCAAGGAGGCTGTGAACTTACGTTCGAGCTGAGCGCCGCGCAGGGGTATCGGGTCATCATACGCAACTGCCTGCAGCAACTGCCTGCAGCAACTGGCGGCCAACCAAGCCGGTATTATCCGGGTCGATGATCCCGAGAGTGTCCACCAATTGAAGACCGGTACCACCGAAGAACACCATCGGACTCGAATCGTTGCCAAGAATTTGCGCTATGGAGCCGAGTTTTTTCAGTCGCTGTATTCGTCGCGATCGGCCAGGCGATACCTACGCCGGCTGACAGCACTGCAAAATAAGCTGGGCGCACTAAACGACGTAGCTTTTGCCGATGAATGGCTGCGCCAGATTGAACCCAACAACCCCGAGTTGTCCGCGGGTGCATCATTTGCCCGGGGATACCTGAGTGCCAGCGTACCACCCGATCGACGGGCGATCGACAAAATATGGGGCAAGTTCAGCAAAGTCACCCTGTCTTGAACGCTCCTCGATCGCCAACGGGCTTGGCCCGTTGGGCACCGGGATTGTTTGCGCTTCTGGCCTATGCGCTGTTCGGTCCCAGTCGCGTGCTGGTACTCGGGCCTGATTCGTCGCTGGTTGCACTGGTACTCGCCGTGGTGTTGCCGTTATCGGTCGGTGATCCACAGTGGGCAATCGCGCTGGCCGGCATGATCGCGATTGTCTCTGGAAGTTTATGTGTGCTTGCGGGTACCGCACGGCTGGGCTTCATAACCGAGTTGTTATCGAAGCCGATTCGCTACGGATACATGAACGGGATTGCCCTGACCGTCTTGATCAACCAATTACCGATGTTGTTCGGTTTCGAGGTTCAAGCGGGCGGTATTTTCATTTCATCGCGGGCTTTTGTGGAAGCGATATGGGCGGGCAAGACCCATTGGGCGTCGCTCGGACTTTGGGCGGGTACGTTGTTGGTCATTCTGCTGTTCAAGCGAAACAAACACCTGCCAGCCGTGCTGATCGCCGCAGTCGTGATTGCCTCGGCAATTGCATTGATCGAAATTGCCGACCTGCGTCGAATCTACCGAATTCAGCGTTGGGAGTTCTGGTTGTCCGTCACCTGCTTCGCCAACGCCGAGCTGTTCAAGGATCGCGTACTGGAGGCGGTCAATGCCGCGCCCACGCCCGTACACTGGATCGTCGTTGGAGCCGAGCCGATGACCAGTGTTGATGTCACTGCAGCCGATACACTGGACGAACTCGATGCGGCTTTAAACTCGGCCGGAATCGAGCTGTGTTTTGCCGAAATGAAGGATCCGGTCAAGGACAAGCTCAAGCGTTTTGGTTTGTTCTCACGGTTAGATGAGGAGCGATTCTTCCCGACCATCGGCGAGGCAGTAAACGGCTATCTCAGAGTTCATGCGGTCGACTGGGTTGACTGGGTTGATCGGGAAGATCAAGCCTGACGTCTGTCAAGGTGCGTATTCCTACTGCAGTGAAGTGATGGTCCCACGCCAGTAAGGTTTGCGGCCTTCAGGCATGAGCCAGGCCACTTCGCCGCTGATCGGCACTCGCATGCCATCACGCTCCTGATAGTTGGACCAGCGGCCCTCCCAAGGTGTCATAACACGCCTGCTGCCATTTGACGGCATGATGTCGACCTGCCGGCCCGCTTTCAGCGAGCACCTGGTCCAAGCATGCCGCTACGCCTTCGAAGGTCCAACGTGCACGATTGCGCGCCCCAGGTTGCGATAGATCCTGCCCGTTCGAACAATGGGCCACCACCCGTAGCGAAATATTTGCAGTGGCCGCCACATGGCGACCCAGCCACCGATGAGCAGACTCTCCTTCAGCAGCTTGAGGGAGGTGTTACTGGCGAAGCCGGACAGCAGATCGGCGACCATCAAGCACGACGCCAGGAAGCCGCCGCCCACGCCGGAACTCACCCGCTTCAATCCGCTACAGCGTTACCGTTTCACGCAAACGGCACGTGCAGCAGTCGACATCAGCAGCCTGCTGGTCGTACTCACCTTTTCCGGCGGCGGCACACGCGCGGCAGCCGAGACCTTACTCGCCGAGTCGGCTTCCTTCCAGCAATTGCTGCGCGACTTGCGAGCGCGGCCCCGCCCAGGCAAGATCGCACCCTGGGCGGGGTAGTGGCGCGTTTGCGAAACAATGGCTAGATGCCAGACTGTATCTGCCAAAGCGACGCAGCATCATCGGATGCCTCTCAGCAAAGCGCCACGACGCTCCGTTGAGCGCGTGGCATGCTCCGACCGCACCCGTTTTTTGTGCGGCTCGTCGCCGGGCTGCCCCGGCCCAAGCTCACGATCCTTGGCATGGACTTCGCCGGTGAAGTCGAGGCAGTCGGCGCCGGCGTCACGAAATTCAAGTTGGGGGGATCGCGTGTTCGGTTTATCGCCCGTCGTCTACGGCGCACATGCCGATTATCTGTGCCTGCACGAACGGGCGGCGATTGCGGCGATGCCGACCGACGTCGATTTCGATGAAGCCGTGGTCTGCGAGGGCGCCTGGTACGCGGACAGGACCACCAGACCAGCGCGCCGACTAGCGCCGACGCAATCAGCGGAATCCACAGTATTTAAGATCGGGCACGGTCAGGCACGCGGATGAGTCGCCTCCGCGTCGTCAGGTTTTTGATAGTGATGAGCGCAAATGCACGCAGATATCGCGATGGTCGGCCTTCAGCTTCTATCCGGCCGCCTCGGCCCGCACTGCTCATGGCGTTGCCACGCGATTGAGCAGTGCAGCGACTTCGGCCTGCACTTCGGCGTCATGCCCGACGAGCAAATGGCCACCGCTCTCGAAGCCGATGAACTTCGCGCCGGCGATGCGGCTGGCCGTATATTGCGCTGCCGCGAAGGTGCCGAAGCCGTCGTCACGAGCGCTGATCACCAGCGTTGGCACGCGAATCGACTCAAGCGCATAAGGGCCGAGGCGCTTGCCCAGTCGCGTGTCGTCGCGCAACCCATCCGCGCGGCGAGAAACCGGCAGGATTCGATCGGCCAGATCGTTGACGCGGGCGCGCTCTTGTTCATTGGCGGCAACCACCTGCTCGGGCGGTGTCGCCAGCACATGGCGGATCAGCAAATCGCGCGCCACTTGCTGCCCGGTCCAGAACAGGAAATCCGAACCGAGCAGGCGCAGCAGCAGCGCGTCCTTGTCGTCCGACACTGGCGGCGCGGTGTCGACCACCGTGCCAGGCTTGTAGGCGATGGGAACAACCAGCACCAGCGCGCTGACACGGTCCGGGTGACGGATCGCCGTCTGCATCGCCGACGGGCTGCCCGCAGAGACACCCATAACCGCAGACTTGGTAATACCCAGCGCATCGAGCAGGCAGATGTGCGCGTCGGCCTGGGCTTGCGGTGTTGCATCGACAGGCCGTGGCGTGCGCAAGTAGCCAAAGCGCGACATCGCGATTACCTGTATGCCCTGCTGCACCAGCGGCCGCGCCCAAGCCATGCCCTGGTCGTGGCCGCCGCCGCTGCCATGGATCATCAGCAAAGGCAGGCCCTGGCCGGCCTGCTGTACTTCGATCGGGCCACATCGCGTCGTCAACAAAACACTGCCTTGCGCAGCGCGTTCGGCGGCGACCTGCAAATCACGTTCGAAGCGCGAGCGGATCAACAGCACTGCAAACAGGACGACCGAAAGCACGATGCCGACGACAACCAAAACGCGCTGGCGCTTCATGGCAACTCGACGCCGCTGCGGCGAAATAATGAACGGCGAATCCTGGCCCAGGCGCGCACCAGCATCGGCACACAAAGCAAAGCAACCACTGCCGCCAGAACCAATGCGAGGTCGGGTGCGAAGGCCAACAGGATCGCAGCGCCCAAGCCCATCAACGGCAAGGCGACGACCATCACGAGCGCCATCAGCAACATCAACACTGACCACCGGTCGCGGCGCGTACGAGAGGCGCACCAGGCCAACGCGGCCAGCCCGATGACAACCATCGCGGACTCGGCATTAAATCGCAGGTAGGCGCTGCGCAGACTCGGTCCTGCCGGCACCGGCTGCCCACGCAGCAGGTTCACGACACCGATCGGCAGTCGGCTCATCACCGCGTTAACGTCATTGCAGGGTAACTCGGTGTTGGCGTTGATCAGTATCGCTACCGCTTGTTGTGTGTCCGGCAACAACACCATCCAGGCTACGAACGAGGCCATGTTGCCCAGATGCCAGCGGGCGTCGGTGGCAGCACCGAAAGGCCCTACGAACCAGCCCTCGCCACAGCAGAACTCGAAGTCGGCGGACAACAAATGCGAACGTGCAGGCGGTGAGGCGGGCGCCAGCAGTTGTGTCACACCGTGCACCGACACCAACGGGCTTTCTGCGGTACTTTCAGCGGTGCTGCCATCAGCCAACATCATATCCAGATACCGCGCCATGTCGCCGGCACTGGCTACCAAACTGCCGGTTGGCGCAAAGCCTGGTGGCAGTGTCAGGTTTTGCACCACCGGCACACCGAACCACATCCGATGCACGGCGGTCATGCCCGCCTGTCGCGCGGCGTCATGGTCGGTATCGCTGTGTCTCATGCCCAACGGACGCAGTACCCGCGCCTGCAACAGGTCCTGCCAGGGACGGCCCGCCACCGCTTGCAGCACGGCGCCCAGTCCGCGCGCCAGTTCCTCGATGCTGGCTGAGCCGTCTTGCAGCAGCGGCGTCACGCCATCGGCACGCGAGAAACCACTGGTCTGGTTGAGCAGATGACGCAGCGTGATGCGGGTCGAGGCATCTCCGACTGAGTGTACGATCGCCAGCCCGATGCCTGGAATGCCCGAAGTTTGCCGTTCACGCTCAACAAAAGCTTCAATGCGCTGGAGCAGCGCCGCATCAAGGCTTGTCGGCTGGGCGAAGACCGTACTCACCAACACGCAGCACCCAATCGCCGCCAGGCAACGGACGATAGACATCACCACAGCGGGCCAGAACTCGGCACAAAGCAATTTGCCGAAGATGTTGAAGTCAGGGCATACATGCTGATATCGTCAGCGAGCAACCCGTCAGGCGCGTTGATGATTGTCAATCTTCAACAAGACCAGCGGCACAGCGCGGCTCATTCAGCCCACCAGACCTCCGGCCAACAACGCCAGGCAGAGCAGGCAACCCACGATCGGCACCGTTATGGGCACGGTAAAACATCCGGCAGGCGTCGGCTCAGCCCTTCGCTTGAGCATCACCAACGCCGCATTGACCAATGCGAAGATCACCAGCGTCAGACGCGATGTCGCCTCGGCAAGACTTTCCAACGGGAACGCAATCGCGAGGATCAGCACGGCTGCGCTAACCAGTACAGTCGCGTTGATTGGCGTCCGGGTGCGCGGATGAACGCTGCCCAAAACCGCCGGCAGCATGTGTCGATCGGCCATGCCATAGATCACTCGGGAGGCCATGACGATCAGTGCGATGATGCCGTTGATCGTGGCGACAATGGCGATGCCACTGATGACGGCCGGCGAGGCTCCGGTGACCCGCTGAAAGACCAGACTCAGCGGGGCGCTGGAGGCCGCCAATTCGTCACGAGGAACCGAAATCAAGGCGATCCACACCACAATGATGTAGAAGAAGGTGGATATCAGCAAGGTGAGGAAGATAGCCCTCGGCAGATTGCGTTGTGGCTCTTTCACTTCTTCGGCAATGTTGGCCAGGCCCTCGAACCCGATGAAGGCGAAGAACGCCAGCAAGGAGGCTGAAAGGACACCCGCAACAACCGCTGACTGACCCAAACCAGCGGTCACTTCAGGAAGCCGAGCCAGGAAATCAGGCGTATTGACAACACCAAAGTACACCACGGCCACCAAACCAGCGACCTCGATCACCGTCATGGCACTGGCCAGCAACACCGACTGAAGAATTCCCCAGGCCGCCACGGTACCCATCAGGATAACGACGACGGCGACGATTAGTACGGCCGGCAGGTCGACGAATTCGCGAATGTATCCGGCACTACCTTTGGCAATCGCAGCGGCTGAGACAATGCCGACAACAATCACCAACAACCCAACCAGGCGTGCCAGTTGTGCGGAACCAAACCCCGCTCCGACGTAAGCGGCTTCGCCGGCACTAACCGGCATCCTGGAAGAAAACTCGGCAAATGAGGCAGCCGTCGGTGCCATGACCAGCGCCGCCAACGCGAAGGCAATCGGCGCATGCATACCGGCACGCCCGGCCGTCGCGCCGATCAGCACGTAGATGCCCGCGCCTACCGTCACGCCAAGTCCGAACAAGACGGCCAAAGGCAGGCTCAGTGACCGCACCAAGCCCGCAGGGACGGACTGCACTGATGGTGCTTCGGAAATGACGGTCTTCATGCCTACCTTCGCCGCGCGACTGGAGTTTCGTTTGCCATCGTCAACGCGACTTTGGCCGACCGGGTCCCAGCTTGCCGTCCGAACGAGCCGTTAGATAGGCGAACAGATCGAGCACGTGCGGCTCGACTTTGGAGTCGAGCTCCCAGGCCGGCATGACCAGGCGGCTACGTCCATCACGTTGACCACGCAT
>JANLTP010000257.1:0-53617 GCA_031363055.1 Burkholderiales bacterium
CCAGCGGATTGAGTGCCGGCAAAACGGTGGTCGACATGAGTTCGATTTCGCCGATCGAGACCAAGGTTTTTGCGCAGAAAATCGTTGACATGGGTTGTGAATATCTGGATGCGCCGGTGTCGGGCGGTGAAGTCGGCGCCAAGGCTGGCAGCCTGACGATTATGGTGGGCGCAACCGAAGCGGGATTCGCGCAGATCAAACCCTTGTTTGAGCTGATGGGCAAGAACATTACCCTAGTCGGCGGTCACGGCGATGGCCAAACGACCAAGGTCGCGAACCAGATTATCGTGGCACTGAACATCGCTGCGGTCGGCGAAGCCTTGCTGTTCGCCAGCAAGGCCGGCGCCGATCCAGCCAAAGTGCGCGCTGCGCTGATGGGCGGATTCGCGGCCAGCCGCATTCTTGAAGTGCACGGTGAGCGCATGATCAAACGCACCTTTGCACCGGGCTTTCGGATTGCGCTGCATCAGAAAGACTTGAGCCTGGCCCTCGCCGGCGCCAAAGCAATGGGTGTGGCCTTGCCGCAAACCGCCTCGGCCGCGCAGTTGATGCAGACCTGTGCGGCCAGCGGCTGGGATCAGCTCGATCACTCGGCGTTGGTCAAGGCACTTGAGTTGATGGCAGCGCACCCGGTTGCCGAAGGCTGATCATCGCCAACGATCTCGAACAACCTCAGGGAGGTCGCGCGACGTGCAGGCGCAGGGTCCGCGGGCTGCGACCCTCCATCGTCGCTCCAGAAGTGCGCCCACTGGACCGAGCTTCGCGTCGCGGTGTCCGTTCGCGGAAACCCTGGTAAACCTGCTCCCGTCCATCAGCGGTGACGATACGCACCTCCCAAGGCTCGCCTTGCCGCTTGAGCTTGAACTTGCGCGCGAGCTTGGATTCGCCCTTGTTATTGCTCTTTGGCACGGCCGCGGATCGCCCAGTGATGGTTTGTACGTTCGCCGAGCCGGCTATGACAGGCGCGCGCGAAGCGGCAGCGCTTGTTTCGGTGATCGAACCGATTGACAACAACATTGTTGAGAGCACGACCTCGAGCCGCGCGCAACGATATGACCCAAGCAGAGGGGACAACAGACGAGTCGACGACAAAGCCGTGGACGACGTCAGGGCTGAAAATCCCCGCTGAACTTTCGAATATTTCGGTATGTAGGGCATGGGCGACTCCAGCATGGGTGACTCCGATTTGCTAACGCTCTCTATCTCGCGATAGCCAGATTCCAGCTTAGGCGCATCGGTCGCTCGCGTCGATCATCCAAACGTCTGAATTCAAAGACTATTTCGGCCTAATGCCGGCAATAACCCTTTACTCGTCCAACCCTTGCTTGATATTAAACAAATGTTTGATTAATATAAAACAAACGTTTGTTCTATTTGATACGTCTGACAATGTCAGACATCGTTTGACTTCGTCTGGCTTACTCGGTTTGGTCAGTCTTATTGCAAGCCATCCTTTTTTCGAGGACACATGCAGAAAATTTCTGCGGTAACGCATACGCCGATACGCGCTGACGGTATCGAAGCCCGCCAGCGCCTGATCTCGGCCGGCCTCGAATTATTCGCACGCCAAGGTTTTCAGAAGACCTCGGTGCGCGAAGTCGCTCGCGCTGCGCAAGTCAATCTGGCATCGATCAGTTACTACTTCGGGGATAAAGCCGGTCTGTACCGAGCAGTATTCACCGAGTCGCTGTCGAGCCCGCACAGCCTTGAGCCGCGTTTTAACGAGACCGGACTCAGTCTTGCCGATCGACTGCGGCTGTTTTATGAAGACTTCCTCGAGCCGCTGAAAAGAGGCGAGGACACGCGCCGCGTCATCAAGCTGCATTACCGCGAAATGATCGAGCCAACCGGCGTCTGGCAGGAGACCATCGATAACGAAATTCGACCCAGCCACGAATTGATGCTTCGCCTGTTGGTCGATGAACTCGGTATCCGCCGAATCGATATCGACGTGCAGCGTCTGGCATTCGGTATTGTCGGCATGGCTGTCCATTTCTTCGTCTGTCAGTCGGTCGTCGACACGATTGCCCCGCAGGTCATCAGCACCAACAAGGCAATCGATACGTTGGCAGTTCGGCTGGCGATGTACGCCGAGGCCATGATCGACGCCGAGAAATCGCGGCGTGCGCATTTGCAGGAGTCCGAACGTGCATAAGAACCGACTGAAGTACCGACTGAAGTACCGATTGAAAGTGGATAAGAACCGATTGAATAATTTTATGGAACGGATCGGTAGAACACTGGCGGGGCTTGCATTGCTGTCAGCGATCGCCGGCTGCGCGCCCATCCGCGTGGTAGGCCCGAACTACACCAGCCCCCCGTCCGGCATGGCGGCCGCCTGGCAAACAACGCAGCCGCACAACGGCAGCAAGGCAAGTCTCGCACAATGGTGGCAACAGTTTGATGATCCGGTGCTCGTCCAGTTGATCGAGCAGGCGCAGACCGAGAACTCAAGCGTTGCACAGGCGCAGTCGCGAATTGTTCAAGCGCGTGGACAGGTCATCGCAGCCAGCGCCGCATCGCAGCCCAATCTGGACGTGGGTACCAACTTTAATCGGGCGGCCGTTTCGTTCGGCGGACCGGTCATCGTCCGTTCGTTGACCCAGGTGCAAGCGCAATCAGCGTGGGAGATTGACCTGTTCGGGGCTAACCGGCGTGAGCGCGAAGCGGTAGCCGCCCGCCTCGACGCCCGGCAGGCTGACTGGCACGAGGCTCGTGTTGCGGTCGCCACCGAAGTCGCCAATCTCTACTTGCAACTACGTTTTTGCGAGCTGCAGGTGATGGTGCTCGAAGAAGATTTGAAATCCCGACGCGAGACCGCGCGACTGACCGAATTAAGTGCGAAAGCCGGCTTTCAGGCGCCGGCTAATGCGGCGCTGATCAAGGCCAGCGCTTCGGACGCAGCAGCCCGGCTGATCGCGCAACAGGCGGACTGCGATCTTTCGGTGAAGGCCCTGGTGGCGCTGTCCGGGTCAGAGGAAAACGCGATGCGCAATGAACTCGCGAAGGGTAAGGCCCGGCAGCCGCAGGTGGCCGAATTCAGCATCGCGCAAGTGCCTGCCGAACTGCTGACGCAGCGACCGGATCTGACCTCGGCCGAGCGCGAACTGGCAGCGGCGAGTGCCGACATAGGCATTGCCGAAGCGGCACGTTATCCACGGCTGTCGCTGTCCGGATCCATTGCACCCGTGCTGCTGGCCTCTGCCGGCCAGACCGTCAGGGCGCTAACCTGGTCAGTGGGGCCAGCCATCACGCTGCCGGTATTCGACGGCGGCCGACGCCTTGCCAACGTCGAGACCGCGAAGGCAAACTATCAGTCGGCTGAAGCCCATTATCGGCAGAAGGTAAGGCAGGCGGTTCGCGAGGTCGAGGAAGCATTGATTCGCCTGGCCAGCGCCAACAACCGAAAAGCCGACGTCAACGCCGCCGCCGACGGTTATCGCGCCAATCTGGCCGCCGCGCAGTCACGCTTTGGCGCAGGCGTCGGGTCGGTCCTCGAACTTGAGGAATCGCGCCGCCTGTCACTGGTTGCCGAAGCCAATGTCATCGCCATCCAACGTGACCGCGTGACCGCCTGGGTCAGTCTTTATCGCGCCATGGGCGGTGGCTGGACTTCGCAAACACCGTCGAAGCCTTAGCACCGTCGAAGCCTTAGTCTCGCAGCAGCCCGTATCGTTGTACTACAGCAAGTCAGTCAAATCCGAATGAGAAGCAACGTGAACACTTTCTACCGAATCAGCCTGTCAATGATTTTGATGAGCGTATCCTCAACTACTTGGGCGCAAGACCGGGCGAATGCGAAATCAGCGACGGCGACCGCAAACGCGCCCGCCTCTGTCATCACGCCGACGGCAGCAACCACAACGCCGGCAACCACAACGCCAGCAACCACAACGGCCGCAACCAAAGCGCCAGTAATCAGCAAACCGGCGTTAACGGTGACCACGGTCAAGGCCAGCAGCGGCGAATGGCCACTCAAGCTCAGCGCCAATGGCAATATCGCGCCGTGGCAGGAAGCGGTTGTCGGTGCCGAAGTCAATGGTCTGCGACTCATTGATGTCAAGGTCAATGTCGGAGACGAAGTCAAGAAGGGCCAGATACTGGCCGTCTTCGAAACCGAGTCGGTGCTGGCCGATATCGCCCTGGTGAAAGCGAATCTGGCGGAGTCGGAAGCGGCGCTGGCAGAGGCGCAAGCTAACGCTGAGCGGGCGCGGCAGTTGCAAAACACCGGCGCGATCAGCGCACAACAGATCAGTCAGTATCTGACCGCCGAGAGTACCGCACGCGCCCGTATTGCATCGTCGCAAGCGCAACTGAGGCAACAAAATCTACGACTCAAATATGCCCGTGTAGTCGCGCCCGATGCGGGCGTCATCTCCGCACGTGGCGCCACCCTGGGTTCAGTGGCGCCAGCCGGTATGGAATTGTTCCGCATGGTCCGGCAAAATCGTCTCGAATGGCGGGCCGAGGTGACGGCTACCGAGATCGCGCGCATCAAATCTGCAAAATCAGTCACGGTGATTCCGGCCAACGGCTCCCCCATTCGCGGTACGGTGCGAACCATTGCGCCCACCTCGGATCCGCAGACCCGAAACACCCTTGTCTACGTCGATCTGCCCGCCGGCAGCGATGCCAGGAGCGGCATGTTCGCCCGCGGCGAGTTTGACCTCGGAGCCAGTGACGCGATCTCGGTGCCGCAGCAATCAGTCGTCGTCAAAGATGGCTTTAGCTACATTTTTCGCGTTGGCACCGATAACCGGGTCGTTCAAACGCGCGTACAAACCGGTCGTCGCTCAAGCGACATGATTGAAATCACGTCCGGTCTGAAGCCCGATTCGGTGCTCGTGGCTACGGGCGCCGGGTTTCTGAATGACGGCGATCTGGTCGGCATCATCAACACGACCGCCAAGGCTTCGAAGTAAATCATGATCAATTTTTCTTCACTCTCGATCAAGAATCCGGTACCGGCGATTCTGTTGTTTATTCTGCTTACGCTGGCCGGCGTGATCGGCTTCAAATCCAGCGGCGTTCAGGACTTTCCTGATATCGAATTGCCGCTGGTGATTGTCGATGCCAGTCTGCCCGGTGCGGCCCCGGCTCAGCTTGAGACCGAAGTCGCGCGCAAGATTGAAAATTCAGTTGCAACGCTGCAGGGTGTGAAAAACGTTGTCACCAAGATTCTCGATGGCACTGTTTCGATAACAGTCGAGTTCGTGCTCGAGAAAGATGGCTCCGATGCCGTCAATGAGGTTCGCGATGCGGTCGGCCGGGTGCGCGCTGACTTGCCCAGCGATTTGCGTGATCCAACCATCACCAAAGTTTCCAACGCCGGCAGGCCGGTGGCCATCTACGTCGTCGCGCCGGCGGCGGCGGGTGCGTTCAGTGCGGCCGACGAAGAAAGTCTGTCCTGGTTCGTGGACAATACGGTGGCCAAAAAACTGCTGAGCGTCAAGGGTATCGGTCAGATCAAACGCATCGGCGGATTGAATCGCGAAGTGAGAGTCGAGCTGGACAGCGCAAAAATGGCAGCGCTGAACTTGTCGGCACTCGATGTATCGCGGCGTATCAAGCTCGTGCAGCAAGAGTCGCCAGGCGGGCGCGGCGATGTTGGCGGCGCCGAGCAATCGGTGCGCACCATCGCCACGGTCAAGACTGCCGGCGAATTGGCCAGCGTTGAATTGCCGATGGCCGACGGTCGGCGAATCCGTCTCGATCAAATTGCCACGGTGACCGATACCCATGCCGAGCGGCGATCGATTGCCTTGTGGAACGGCAAACCGGTGGTGGGCTTTGAAGTGCTGCGTACGCGCGGTGCCAGCGAGCTCGATGTGTCCGCTCAAACCCGTGCCGCGATCACTAAAATTGGCGCCGAGAACACCCACCTGAACATCGTCGAAGCGGTTGATAACTCCTGGGCAATCGCCGAAAATTTCTCGGGCTCGATGGAGCTATTGTACGAAGGCGCCCTGCTGGCGATCATCGTGGTCTGGGCGTTCCTGCGCAACTGGCGCGCGACCTTGGTCAGTGCGGCCGCACTACCGCTGTCGGTCATTCCAACGTTTCTCGGACTCTGGTACTTTGGCTATACCCTGAACACGGTGACCTTGACTTCGCTGGCGCTGGTGGTCGGCATTTTGGTCGATGACGCGATCGTAGAAATCGAGAATATCGAGCGCCATTTGCGGATGGGCAAGCCGCCCTTTCAGGCCGCGATGGAAGCAGCCGACGAAATCGGCATGGCGGTCATTGCGACCACCTTTGCCTTAGTTGCGGTGTTTCTGCCGACCGCGTTTATGGCCGGCATTCCAGGAAAGTTCTTCAAGCAGTTCGGCTGGACCGCCGTCATTGCCATCCTGGCGTCACTGGTGGTTGCACGGCTGCTGACCCCGATGATGGCCGCCTATTTGCTGAAACCCGCAAAACATGTTGAACCAGCAGACGGCTGGATCATGCGCAGCTATCTGCGGTCGGTTCGCTGGTGTTTGAAATATCGTTGGATCACCGCCATTGCCTCGGCGATTTTTTTCGTCTGGTCAGTGGCGCTGCTCGATCGACTACCGAAGGGTTTTGTACCGCCGGCCGATCGTGCGCAGACGATGGTCAATATTGAGCTGCCACCGGGTGCGACACTGGCACAAACACAGGCGGCCGCAGAAGAAGTGCGCCGGCGGCTCGCCACGTTGCCCGACGTCAAACAGGTGTTCAGCTCGGTCGGTGCCGGCTCCTCCGGTGATGCCTTTGCACCCGGTGCCAGCGCCGAGGCGCGCCGTGCCGTGCTGACGGTTCTTCTGAGCAAACGCGACGAGCGAAAAGTACCACAGCAAGGCATCGAGGACGATATTCGAAAACGTCTGAATGATGTTCCCGGTGTTCGTTTGCTGGTCGGACCACAAGACACCGGCGTCAAAATGCAGATGGTCTTGCAAAGCGAAGATCCGCTTGCGCTCGAATCGGCGGCACGCGGCGTTGAACGCGAACTGCGCAGCCTGCAGGGAATCGGCAACGTCAACTCAACCGCCAGCTTGACGCGCCCGGAAGTCATTGTGCGACCCGACGCAGCCCGGGCCGCCGATCTGGGCGTGACCACGCTGGCGATCGCCGAGACGGTCAGGGTTGCCACCGCTGGCGACTACGACATCAGCTTGCCGAAACTGAATTTGTCAGAGCGACAGGTACCGATTCGCGTCAAGCTTCCCGATAGTGTTCGAGCGAACCTCGATGAGTTGGCGCGGCTCAGTGTTCCCGGCAAGAACGGACCGGTGATGCTCGGCAACGTCGCCACCCTGTCCATCGAAAGCGGCCCGGCGCAGATCGATCGTCTGAATCGCAGTCGCAACGTCACGCTTGAAGTCGAGCTCGCGAGCCGGCAACTAGGCGAAGTCAATGAAGAGGCGATGGCGTTGCCAACGATGCGAAATTTGCCACCCGGTGTTCGACATGTCGAGCAAGGCGACGCACAGGAAATGCAGGCGTTGTTCGGCAGCTTTGCGTTGGCCATGAGCATTGGCGTACTCTGTATCTATTTCGTTCTGGTGCTGTTGTTCCATGACTTCATGCAACCGGTCACCATTCTGGCCGCCTTGCCATTGTCGATCGGCGGCGCGTTCATATTGCTGTTGCTGACCGGCAAGAGCTTTTCGATGCCGGCGCTGATCGGTCTGCTGATGTTGATGGGCATTGTCACCAAGAACTCAATTCTGTTGGTTGAGTATGCCATCGTCGCACGTCGCAACGGCATGTCCCGATTTGACGCGCTGGTTGATGCTTGCCACAAGCGTGCGCGCCCGATTGTCATGACCACCATTGCAATGGGAGCCGGCATGCTGCCGATTGCGATGGGCTATGGCGCCGATCCCAGTTTTCGTTCGCCCATGGCGATTGCCGTCATCGGCGGACTCATCACCTCGACCTTGCTGAGCCTGCTGGTCGTCCCGGCCGTGTTTACTTTCATTGATGATATCGAGCGCGGGCTGGGATGGTTGTTGAGGTTGACGCGCCGAACGAACCGAGCAACGCTTACGGCTTCAGAAACCCGTTGATGGTTGGCATCAGAGTACTGGCCAGCGGCAGGGACGGATCGGTGTAGGTCCGCTGCTGCAGAGCGCCGCTCGGCAATGCCTTCAGCGCATGGGTCATCTCGGCGACCCAGAGCGATTCAATTTTTGGACGCGCGCGCGTCAGTGCATCAAAATCGGCGCGCGTCACCTGAACGTCTTTCGAGCCACCGATCACCAGCGTCGGTACGCTGTTGGCGGCCAGCAGCTTCGCAGGATCGATCTTCATCAAGGAGCGCAGGAACCCTTGAATGCTCGGCCGGAACAGACCCATCAGTTCATCGGGTATCGAGCTGACGGTCTCGCCTTGTTCCAGCGCGGCCAATATCGGCAGCGCCTTCAGGCGAATCGCATCCGGCACGGCTGGGTGCGACATCTGTTCCCGGATCAGACCCGCCAACGGACGCCCGGGCGTGGTCAGCAACACCAGCGCCTTCGGCTTGACCCGATCAGCCGCCAGAAGCGCAATCACGCCGCCCTCGCTATGGCCCATCAGAACCACCTGGCGTACTCCATTTTGCAGACGTAGCCAGCTCGAAACGGCCAGCGCGTCATCGGCGAATTGTTCGATCGTCAGCGACTCTTCGGTGCTGACGCGCGCTGCACTGCCGCCGATGCCGCGCTTGTCGTATCGCACCGAAGCGACCCCGGTTTTAGCAAGTTCCTCGGCGATCAATCGATAGGCGTCTGTTTTTAATCCAAAGGTATTGTTGCCGTTGCGATCGGTCGGCCCGGAGCCTGCAACGATAACGGCGGCGAGGCCATTGAAATTATCCGGCTGCGAATAAGTTGCGGCCAGTCCATCGATATCGGAACTCGTCTCCGTGGCTGCATTCGCCTTGCCCGAGCAGGCCAACAAGGCTAGCAGCGACAAAAGTATCAAGCGAAAAGCGTTTTTCATTTCGATTCTCATTAAAGCGCGTCGTGGAAGTCCCGATAGGTTACCTTCAAACCCAAACGAGCGGCTCAGACATCCAACTTCCTGGCTTCGCCAAAGCCTTGATGTGCCGCCTGAATCACGGCCTGCCGCAGCCACTGATGCGCGGGTCGACTGTGTTGGCGTCGGTGCCAGATCATATCGATATGCACCGGATCGAGTTTGAAGGGTAGGTCACGAATCGCAAAATCCTGCTGCATTCCATTGGCGTACAGAAAATGCCGCGGCAGCACGGTCAGCAAGTCCGAGTTTGAGACCACCCGACCGGCGGTGAAAAATTGATTGACGGTCAGGAGAATCCGTCGCGAGCGATGCACGTTGGCGAGCGCCTCATCAATAAAGCCATACGGGCGGCCCGAGAAACTGACCAATAGATGATGGGCGTCGCAATACGCGTCCAATGTCAACTTGCGCTTGGCCATCGGATGGTCGCGGCGCATGACACACACATATTCGCCGTCATACAGACGCTCATGCCGCACCACTTCGCCGCTGCCTTGCTGCATGCCATCGAGGGTAATGGCCGCCAGCGCCACCGGGAAGAAGCCGACGGCGACATCGAGATCAGTGCTGGTTAACAAGCCGCGTGGATCACGAGTGGTCAGGGGCAGAATCCGCAAATTCACACTGGGCGCCTGCGCCTCAATCAGCCTTACCAATCCAGGTACCAGCAACGCGGCGGTCGCGTCGGCCATGGCCAATTGAAAGCTGGCTTTTGCCGTGGCCGCATCAAAACGATCCGGCACCATGGCGGCATGCAGCCCGGCCAGCGCCTCGCGAATCACCGGCCAAAGTTTCTCGGCCAACGGTGTGGCTACCACCCCGTAGCCAGAGCGCACTAGCAGTTCGTCGCCGATATGCTCGCGCAGCCGTTTGATCGAATTACTGATCGCCGGTTGGGTCATGGACAGATTGCGCGCCGCGCGCGTCAGGTTGCGCTCGGCCATCACCTCGTCAAAGACGCGCAGCAAGTTCAGATCAAGCGTTCGGAAATTCATGACGAGACAGAAGGATCGGCGGCGAGTTCGAGAAGCGACGACCAAACCTGGGCAATCGGGCTTTCATACTATCACCATCCTGAATAGATTACCTCACCATATATCATTTGCATTTAATGCCGCAAAGCCGCAAATTGAACTCATGGCGTCAAACACAGAACGCTGCCTCTCCTAAGGAAACGACATGAGCACTTACTCCGAAACGCATGATGGCCTTGAACGGGTCTTGACCGGTTATACCTCTTTATCCAGGGCTTTGGCCCGCGACGATCGCCAGAACGCATTGCAGATATTCGCGATCGTCGGATTGGCGACCGCCGTGGCCGCTGGCCTGACCGCTTGGTGGGTCGCGCCGATCGAGGGCGAAATTGCCTATCAATGGATCGGCGCCTGGACGCTGGCGGTACTGGCCATGTTGGTGGTGCTGCGAGCGGCGGTGGCACTGGCTGCCTGGTTTCCACCCGCCTTCGCGCGATTCAAGCAGGCCTACCGAAATCGGATCGAGGATGAACGGTTGTTCGAGCTGGCTCAGTGGGACCATCGGCTGCGCGAAGAGATACAGGCCATCCGTTCACGCGACCAAACTGACCGATAGTCGCTGAAAGGCCCCGCAAAATTTCGCGTCCGGCGAGACTTACGTCACAGCCGGACGCAGTTATTGCAGTTAGCACGTTAAATACGTCACATGCAAAATCAGCCGACGGCCTAAATTGGAGAGGTTTCTCCAATGGATACCTTTCGAAAGGCTGACATGGACGCAATGTACGACGAGAGTTCGCTTGATCGATTAGCCGCCGAGGTTTATACCCTGCCCTCGATGTTATTGGACCAGACGGCCGCAGTCGCCGCCGCCGAAAGAATGTACGCAACCCACCGCGCCGGTGTGCGTTTCTACTCCGATTTTCGCCGCGTCATCTCGGTCGCGGAAATGATGGCGATGGTCCAAGTCCCAGTGGAAGAAGAGTCCAGCGAAGAAGCGGTTGAGGCCGCCCAAGAAGTAGAGGCGATGCCTTCGTACTAAACGGCACCTCCTTCGTTCGAAAACCACCGCACCGGCCTCGGGCCTGGATGCGGCGTTTTCATTGGGATACGGCACAATCATGGCCCCGACGTAATTCGCTATGGTTGAACCCGAATCGAATTCCCGAGAACGCCACACAACATACCTGACGCTGGTCGGACGCGCCTGCGGACCAACACGCGCCTGCGGGCCAACGATTGCCGCTCGCCCGCCTCACCCTCGTTGCAAGCTCGCCTCAGGGCCGTCGTGCGACGCGCCGCGTGTGCTGCGACTCTGATAGGCAGTGGCTGTGCCGTGATCCCCATGAGTAGTGACCACGCCGGCATGAGTCTCGCGGAAATGCCGATTCCCGAGCAGCAGCGGCAAATGGTGGCAGGTACGCTGAGCGCCCGCACAATGCTCGAACATTATCTCGCGCGCATCGAACGTCTAGATCGCGCCGGTCCGACCCTGGGCGCCATCATTGAACTGAATCCCGAGGCAGCGGCCATCGCGACGCGTCTCGACGAGGAGCGGCGCGAAAATCGGCTGCGCGGCCCTCTGCATGGCATCAGCGTTTTGCTCAAGGACAACATTGATACGGCCGACCGCATGCTCACTTCGGCAGGCTCGCTTGCGCTAATCGACTCACGGCCAGAGCAGGATGCCTTCGTCGCCGGCCGTTTGCGCAGCGCCGGCGCGATCATTCTGGGCAAGAGCAACCTCAGTGAATGGGCCAATTTTCGCGGCCGAGGTTCTTCGAGCGGCTGGAGTGCGCGTGGCGGCCAGACTCGCAACCCGTATATCCTGGATCGCAGTCCGTCGGGCTCGAGCTCAGGCTCGGCGGTTGCGGTCGCCGTCGGCCTCACCTCGGTCGCGATCGGCACCGAAACGATTGGCTCAATCGTCAGTCCAGCCAGCGTCAACGGCATCGTTGGCATCAAACCGACGCTGGGGCTGATCTCGCGCGCCGGCATTATTCCGCTGGCCACCAGTCTGGACACGGCCGGTCCCATGGCGCGTACCGTCGCGGATGCCGCCCTGTTGCTGACGGTACTCGCGGGCTACGACGCCAATGACTCGGCGACCGAACCGCTGAAGCATCGGACGGTACCGGACTACACGCTTTTCCTGAATGCCGAGGCCCTGAACGGCGCCCGCATCGGGGTGCTGCGCGCGGCCGCCGGTTTTCACAGCGCGGTGGATGCCGTCTTTGAGGAGGCCTTGAACCTCTTGCGCGCCCGGGGCGCCGTCATCATTGACCAGGTCGAGATTCCGACGCAAGGGAAATTTGGCTCGGATGCTTCACTGGTGATGCGTTACGAGTTCAAGGACGGAATCAATCGGTATCTGGCGGGCCGAACGGGAACCGGTCCAAAGTCACTTGAGGCGCTGATCGCCTTCAATGAAGCCGAGCAGGTTCGCGAGATGCCCTACTTCGGCCAGAGCTATTTCCACGACGCTCAATCGAAGGGTCCACTCACCGAGCCTGCGTACCTCGAGGCGCGTCAGCGTGCACGCGAACTGGCCGGTCCGCTTGGCATCGACGCGGCATTGCAAAACCATCAGCTCGACGCGCTCATCGCACCGACCCGAGGACCCGCTGGCATGACCGACTGGGTGCTCGGCGATCACTCGGTTGGCGGCAGTGTTGGGTTGGCACCGGCGGTGGCCGGTTATCCGCACATCACCGTACCCATGGGTCAAGTGCATGGGCTTCCGATCGGCCTGTCTTTCGTCGGAACACAGTGGAGTGAAGCCAAGCTGATTGCCTTTGCGTATGCGTTCGAGCAGGCCACGCGAGCGCGCTTCGCGCCAACCTTTCGCAGGACACTCGCATTTAATCGGTAATCGCCGCTGGAATGGCGACGGCCAGGAAATCATAAACATGCCGAATCAGGCGGCTGGTGCGAATCTCGCGATGCACCGTCAGCCAGACCGGCAGCGGCGGCAGCGGTAACGTCGGTAACACCTGATGCAACTGTCGGCTCGTGCGCGCCACATGTTGGGCAAGCACCGCAATACCGGCGCCCGCCAGCGCCGCTTGCCAGGCAACCAGATGATCGTCGCTGCGAATCACAAAGTGATCTCTATCGAGCGCGACGCCGTTGCGGGCGAAGCCACGGATGATGATGTCGTTGGTGTCATAGCCTATCAATCGGTGTTTGCCGAAATCGCCGGCGCGAGTCGGCGTTCCGAAGCGCTTCAAATAGTCGTTGCTGGCGTACAAACCGAGTTCAAGCGAGCCGATCTTGCGCGCTATGAGCGAGCTCTGGTCGGGCCGCACCATGCGCACAGCAATGTCGGCTTCACGCCGTAGCAGGTTGCTGATCTGATCGGAAGCGACCAGTTCAATTTGAATCTCGGGTGACTGTTGTTGCAGTCGCACCAGCAGGGGCGGCAGCAGCAGGCAGGCCACCGTCTGACTGGCGGTAATCCGCACTGTACCCGCTGTCTGCGCGTTGCGCCCGGTCAGCGTTCGTCGAATGGCATCAGCGCCGTTATCCATCGCGCGTGCATGCTCGGCGATCGAGATGGCCGCTGCTGTCGGTCTGAGTCCTCGGCCGGTACGCTCGAACAACACCGCGTTCAACTGCAGCTCGAGTTCGTTGATATGCCGCCCCAGCGTTGGCTGACTGACGTGCAGGCGACGCGACGCCGCCAGCAGGCTACCGGTCTCGATGGCAGCGAGAAACGAGCGCATCAGTGTCCAGTCAAAGTCGGTAGCGCTTGCGGCATTCGACGGCATTGAAATAGTGTTATTCATTATTGCAACCCTGCTGTTCTTTGATAGGCAATTGCGTACTACTGGAATAACTTCAACAATAGCACTTATGAACTCGTCAACCCTGAACCTGTCAACCCTGAACCCGTCAAACTTTACCGAAAGCCTCATCATGACCACACACAGTTCAGCTCGTGCATCGACCGTACTCGTACTCGGCGCGAATGGCCGATTCGGCCAGGCAGCGTGCGAAGCCTTTGCGCAGGCCGGCTGGCGAGTGCTCGCTCATACGCGACGCGAACTGCATTGGCGCTCTGCCAACACCTCGGCCCGAATTCAGGAGATCGGGGGCGAACTGATGCGCAACACCACGGACTTTGAGTCGGTGTCGGTTGTTGTGAATGCCCTGAACCCGATCTATACCCGCTGGAAACGCGAAGCCCTGCCGCTGGCCCGAACTGCGATGGATCTCGCACAGAGTCTCGACGCGACGCTGATGTTCCCGGGCAACGTCTACAACTTCGGCAAAGCCATGCCGGAGCTCTTGACCGAAGACACGCCGCAGCGCGCCCAAACCCGAAAAGGCAAAATCCGCATCCAGATTGAATCAGACTTGCGCGAACGTGCCGCCCAAGGATTGCAAACGATCATCGTTCGCGCCGGCGATTTTTTCGGCGCCGGATCAGGTTCATGGTTCGATCTGGTCATTGCGAAAGACCTGAACAAGGCACTGTTGACCTATCCGGGAAATCAGGAACTGATTCATGCTTGGGCCTACTTGCCTGATCTTGTGAAAACGTTCGTCGCCCTCGCCGAGCGCCGTCAGCAATTGTCAACGTTCGAGGTATTTCACTTTCAAGGCTACACGGTAACTGGCAAGGAGATGCTTGCACAGATCGAAGCTGCAGCGCGTTCTCAGGGCATCATCAAGGCTAGGCAGAAGCTGACGATTCGCACCTTGCCATGGACACTCATGCAAGTCGCCGCCCTCGCTTCGCCCATGCTGCGTGAACTGGTTGAAATGAAATACCTGTGGGATGTACCGCATCGTCTGGTCGACACACGATTGTGCGAGGTGTTGGGCGAGAGTGCGGTCAACGCGACGCAGACAACACTGGCAATGGCGATTGAGCGGACGTTACTGTTGAACGAAGGACAAACGCCAGCCAGCGCGCAACCAGAGCGTAGCCGAAACGTCGCGTCGGAGCACATATCTATACGCGTATCGGCGTATAGATGACCCGCTTTAATGCGGGGTCGTCATTCGACTGAAAACTCGTGTGCTCGAAACGCAGCAGACCTTTGGTCGGATGTAGGCCGGCCGGAACTTGCCATAATCAGTGGATCAATACGGGGTGATCGTTATGCAAGCAGCCAGTTCGGTTCCAGACACAAAATCGGTCGAAGCGACAACTTGGGTCGAAGCCACTACATCGGTCGAAGCAACAACACCAGTCGATGCAACTACTTCAGACGATCGTGTCGCGCTCTCGATCACCATCAACGGCCGGCAACACGAGGAAACGATCATCTCTTGCTCCACTCTGTTGGATCTCATTCGTGATCAGCTCGGCCTCACGGGCACCAAAAAAGGCTGTGACATGGGTTCCTGCGGTGCCTGTACGGTACTCGTCGCAGGTCTTCGTATCAAGTCCTGTCTGGCGCTCGCCGCGAGTTACGACGGCGCCGACGTGGCAACGATCGAGGGCATAGGCACACCGGAACATTTGCATCCGCTGCAGGCGGCATTCATTCGCCATGATGCGCTGCAGTGCGGCTATTGCACACCAGGGCAAATTCTCTCGGGAATCGCACTGTTGGCTGAGCAACCGCAATCGCTCGCCGAGATCCGTGAAGGCATGAGCGGCAACCTGTGCCGCTGTGGCGCGTATCCGAATATCGTGGCGGCCATTGCGGAGGTCGCTGGATTATGAGTGACTCTGGATCAAGCGACTCGAGGTTGAGTGATATCGGCGCGAGCGGCACCGGCTTCCGATACCTGCGCGCCAGCAGTACCAAAGATGCCGCGTTACTGGGCGCGCAACCGGACACCGCATTTCTGGCCGGTGGCACCGATTTTCTGCAACTCTGGAAGGCTGGACTGCAAAGGCCGCGACAGGTCGTCGATATCTCTCGCCTGCCACTCGATCAGATTAGTTATGACGATGGAAAACTCGCGCTGGGTGCGGTGTCCCGGCTCGGTGCTGTCGCCCGGCACGAGGCCGTTCAACAATTTCATCCGCTGATCGCGCAGGCGATTCGAGCCAGCGCCAGCGGCCAGCTCCAGAACATGGCGAGCATGGGCGGAAATCTGCTGCAACGAACCCGTTGTTTGTATTTTCGTGCTGAAGGCCTGCCGTGCAACAAGCGCACACCCGGTTCAGGATGTGCCGCGCTCACGGGCGAGAATCGTCAGGCTGCGCTGTTTGGTGGCAGTGCCACGTGTGTCGCAACCCATACTTCGGATTTGGCCGTGGCGCTGGCCGCGCTCGATGCTGAGGTCGAGGTTCTGGGGCAGGCCGGCACTCGCCGCATGCCGTTGGCTGAGCTGTACCGATTGCCGGGCGATGATCCTGTACGAGAGACAACACTGCGTGCTGGCGAATTGATCACCGAAGTTTCAGTCGGCAATGCCGCTCGCTTCGCTGCTTCCTCAACCTATTTGAAAATCCGCGACCGTGCATCGTTTGAATTTGCGGTCATTTCAGTCGCCGCAGCCTTGCAGATCGAAGACGGCCTGATCATCGATGCGCGACTGGCGGCAGGGGGTATCGCTCCGGTGCCCTGGCGATTGAGCAAAAGCGAAGCCGCGCTGCTTGGCCGCAAGCCTGACCTGCCAACGTTCACGAACGCCGCTGATCTGGCAATCGAGGGTGCTCGAGCGTTATCGCAGAACGGCTTCAAGATAGAGTTGTTGCGATCGGCCGTCATTCGCAGCCTGCAGAGCAGCCTCCAACGCAGCCAACAAAGCAGCCAACAAATGATTGGAGTCCAGCCATGAGTGAGACCTCTGTCTTGCGCTATGAGGCGGCACTGAAGGTGACCGGCCGGGCAATCTTTGCAGCGGAGACGCCGGCTGAGGGCATGTTGCATGCTGCGCTGGTCGAAGTTCCGATTGCCTGTGGCGACGTGTTGTCCGTGGACGCTGCGTCCGCCGGCAACTTGGCGGGCTACGCCGGTATGGTGTCGTATCCAGAGTCGGTCGCATTGGCGCCCTCGCCGGCGACGGCACTGATTCGCGAACGAGTTATTCACTTTGCCAGGCAGCCAGTAGCGCTGGTCGTTGCGAGCAGCGTGCAGCAGGCCAGGCAAGCTGCCCGCGCCGTGCGTATCGACACGCAAGCGCGCACTGCCGTGACCCACCTGGCTCAGGCGCGGGATACGGCGTTTGCGCCTGCCTTGGTGGGACGTTTCCCGGCGTCAAGTCAGCGCGGTGATGCCGCATTGGCGCTTGAGCAAGCCGAACTCGTGCTCAGCGACAGCTATGAAACCTCAGTCAATAACCATCATCCGATGGAACCGCATGCCGTCGTATGTTGGTGGCAAGGCGGCAAACCGGTGGTCCATACCGCCACTCAGGCCGTCTTTGGCACTCGTGCGATCATCGCCCATGCCTTTGGAATGCCCGCCGGCGACGTGCGTGTCATTTCACAATATTTAGGCGGCGGGTTTGGCTGCAAAGGCCAACTGTGGTGGCCGTGGATGTTTTGGGCGATGCTGGCCGCCAAGGCCACCGGGCGACCGGTGCGATTGGAGTTGTCGCGCGCGCAAATGTTTACGTTGGTCGGGCGTCGACAGGAGACGCTTCAGGATTTGTCATTGGGGTTCAGTCGCGACGCGCGTTTGACGGGTATCACTCATCACGTCGTCGCACAAACATCCACGCACGCCGATTATTCCGATTCCACCGCTGTTTACACGCGTGTGCTCTATGCCTGCTCTGATGTGAGCACAACACATCGCCTGGTGCGCACCAATGAGCCGCATCCCGTGCCCATGCGCGCACCCGGCACAGCACCGGGTACCTTCGCGCTGGAATCGGCCATGGACGAAGCGGCCGAGCGCCTGGGTATCGACCCGATTGAGCTACGGGTGCGCAACTTCGCCGATCATGATCAGGAAACCGGTCGGCCCTGGAGCAGCAACGGCCTGCGCGAATGCTACCGCGTCGGCGCCGAGCGCTTTGGCTGGTCCAATCGCCCCGCGCGGGCGGCGTCATCAGACGGGCACTGGCGACTCGGCTGGGGCATGGCAAGCACCTTGTATTCGGCCATTCGGCAAGCCTGCAAGGTTCGGGTTCGATTGCACGCCGATGCCACATTGACGGTTCAGTGCGGCACGCAAGATATGGGGTCGGGAACCTATACCGCACTCGGCCAGATCGTGGCCGACGCGATGGGCCTTCCGATGTCAAGGATCACCGTCGAGTTAGGTGACACCCACCTGCCCGACGGCCCGTTCTCAGGCGGCTCGCAAGTCACCGCCAGCATGTTTCCAGCCGCCGCCGACGCGACCGCGCAACTTCGCGCAGCCCTGGCGCGCCTGGTCGTTGCTGATAAGGCGTCGCCACTCTTTGATGATTCGATCGATGACCTCGAGTTTCGCGACAGCATGATCCTTAGCCGGACCCATGCGGCGCGCGAGCCGCTCGTCGACGTGTTGGCGCGCCATGCGCCCGGCGGATTGGAGTTCGAAGGTGCGAGTGCTGCAACCCAGCTCCAAAGCCTGAGCGTCAGTGGTATGGGGTATGGCGCAGTCTTCGTCGAAGTCGGCGTTGATGCGGAATTGGGCGAGATTCGCGTGCGTCGCGTCTGCGGCGCCTTTGCGGCCGGCCGCATTCTGAATCCGCTGTTGGCGAAAAGCCAGTACGTCGGCGGTTTGATTGGTGGCATTGGCATGGCGCTGCACGAACGAACCATCACCGACCACAACACCGGCCGGATCATTGGCGACAGCTTTGTCGATTACCTGATACCGGTACACGCCGATATGCCGGAGTTTGATATCGCCCTGATCGACGAAGACGACCCCCACCTGGCGGGCGGCATCAAGGGGATTGGCATGTTGGGTACCGCAGGCATCCAAGCCGCGATCGCCAACGCGGTCTACCATGCGATTGGCAAGCGAATCCGACGGTTACCGATCCGGATCGAGGATGTGATCGGAGGACGAAATCGATGCTGACGCTGCGCTGTGACACGGCGCTGTGAGACGTTGCGGTGCCGCCTAACTATATCCGGCCGGTCAATGAAGCGTTTCTTTAGAAACATATATTGTTTTTATCGAAACATTATGCTACATTAACGACAATCCGGTAATCGTCATCAAGGGGCGTAGAAATGGCAGCAGCGCTACGGCCTTCAAGTCATAGCCCGGTCCCGCAAGACCGAGGCGCCTTAGCCAAAATGGTGATGACGCTGCTGGATCATTGGAAGTTATCCACTGAAGATCAGGCGGCCTTGCTAGGGATTGCGGCGAGTAACCGTGCGGCGTTGACGCGTTATCGCAAGGGCGAGCCGATTGGCACGAGCCGGGACCAATACGAGCGCGTCGGTCACCTGTTGGGCATTCACAAGAATCTGCGACTGCTATTTCCCCAGAATCGAGATTTGGCATACCGTTGGATGTCGACCCGGAACAAGGCGTTCGACAACCGTGCTCCGGTGGAAGTCGTGGACGAATGGGGATTCGCCGGTCTGCTTATGGTGCGCGCTTATCTGGATCGCGCGCGTGGGGTCTGACGACCCGTGTTTGATGACTTGTTGTTCTCACAAGTTTCGTTGTCCGATGTTCATCGCGATGTCCTTCGGAACATCGTCTCCATTCGCACGTCACAGAACCTGTTCGATGACCTGAGCGACAACCCGGACGACTGGGTGCGAGCACAGCACCTCGAGGACGAAGTCAAGCCACCACCGTACCAGTCCAGAACCCCGGTGATCCACCGGCCATTCGAAGACGCCAAATGGTTCAGTGTCATTGATTGGCCCTTCAAACACTGGCAGGCCAGCCGATTCTCGGATGGATCATTCGGCGTCTGGTATGGCGGCGATTCGGTTGCGACCACCGCATACGAAACCGCGTACCACTGGTTCAGCGGGTTGCTCGCCGACGCCGGTTACGACACCGAGCGTGTGATCGGCGAGCGCAAGGTGTATGCAGTCGCCTGTGATGCCGCCTTGTTGGATTTTCGCCCATTGATCAAGAAACATGCCGCGTTGACACACAAGACAGACTATCGCTACACGCAGTCGGTGGGCGCAAGGCTGCATCGGGAAGGGCATCCGGGATTGATCACAGCATCGGCGCGCCATGCGCCCGGGCACAACTATGTCGTTCTGAATCCCGACGTACTCTCGAACCCACGAGACCATTGCCAATTGACCTATCGGCTCGAGGGCGATCGTATCGTTATCGAGCAACAGGCCGGCACTACCTGGATGGAAATTCTCACGGCTTCGCTTTGACAAGCGGATGCCGGGTCGACTGAATCCGTGAGACGTTGGTGCTGGATTGTGCCTTCAACGCAAAACCAGATTATCCCTATGCACAAGTTCCGGCGATTGGGTGTAGCCAAGAATCGATTCGATCTCGGACGAAGGTTTGCGCATGATTCGGCGGGCGTCGGATGATGAATAGTTGCTCAGGCCGCGAGCGACTTCAGTGCCGTCAATATCGAGGCAGCCGATCACATCACCGCGCTCGAACTCACCGATGATTTCGACAACGCCAATCGGCAATAAACTTTTGCCGTCGAGAGTCAGCGCTCGCGTTGCGCCGGCATCCAGCCTGACCTTGCCGCGCAGTTGTATGTGATCGGCCAACCACTGCTTGCGTGCCGCAATGCGCGGCATTTGCGCCGTGAATTGAGTGCCAACGAACTCGCCTTGTGCGAGCCGGATCAACACATCGGCTTCGCGGCCGGACGCCACCACCGTGTGTGCGCCACCACTGGCTGCGCGCTTGGCGGCCAGCACCTTGGTGATCATGCCGCCCTTCGAGATCGCGCTGCCGACGCCGCTGGCCATCTGCTCGAGTGCCGGGTCACCGGCCACCACTTGCGCCAGGAACTGAGCGTTGGTGTCGCGACGTGGGTCAGCGGTATACAGACCGCGCTGGTCAGTCAGAATAATCAGCGCGTCGGCATCGATCAAGTTCGCGACCAGCGCGCCGAGCGTATCGTTATCGCCGAATTTGATTTCATCGGTCACGACCGTGTCGTTTTCATTGATGACCGGCACCACTTTCAGATCCAGCAAGGTCACCAAGGTTGAGCGTGCATTCAGATAACGGGTGCGATCGGCGAGATCTTCATGAGTCAATAAAACTTGCGCCGTCTGCAGCGCGTGTTCGCGAAAACAGGTCTCATACATTTGTGCGAGACCCATTTGTCCGACCGCAGCAGCGGCCTGCAACTGGTTCATTTCGCTAGGCCGCTGGTTCCAGCCCAGGCGTTGCATGCCTTCGGCCACTGCACCTGAGGTCACGACGACCACCTGTTTGCCGAGCGAGCGCAAGTGTGCAATTTGCCGACCCCAATTGGCAATCGCATCGCGATCGAGACCTCGACCGTCGTTGGTCACGAGAGTCGAACCCACCTTGATCACCAGCCGGCGTGCTGGCTCTATGACGGATCGTTGCGTGGACATGGTGTGATCGGTTAACCAGGCAATTCCTGCATGCGAACATCGAACTCCGGATGTTCGGCCTCGCGAACCGTTGCCAGGTAATCGTAGATCGACAGACACAAGTGCTCACAGCCATCGCGCGTCAACCCGGAAATGGCGAATACCCGCTCGATCGGCAGGGCACTTTTGCCACGGCCGCGCAGCTTCTTCACAAACGCATCGATGCGCGGCTTACGTTCTTCGGGCGCAATCATGTCGATCTTGTTGAGCACCAGCCAACGTGGCTTGGCGGCCAACTCCGGATCGTATTTGGCGAGTTCCTTGAGGATGGCGCGGGCATCACGCACTGGATCGGCGGTGTCGTCGAGCGGCGCCAGATCAACCATATGCAACAGCAAGCGCGAACGCTGCAAGTGCCGCAAGAACTGATGGCCCAGGCCCGCGCCTTCCGAGGCACCTTCGATAAGCCCCGGAATATCGGCCATGACAAAACTTTTCTCGGGCGCGACGCGCACGACGCCCAGATTCGGATGCAAGGTTGTAAATGGATAGTCGGCGATTTTTGGACGGGCGTTGCTGACCGCCGAGATCAAGGTCGACTTGCCGGCATTCGGCATACCGAGCAACCCGACATCGGCCAATACCTTCAGCTCGAAGCGCAAGCGCCGGGCCTGACCCGGCCAGCCAGGCGTTTTCTGCCGAGGCGCCCGGTTGGTACTCGACTTGTAGTGAATGTTGCCGAAGCCACCGTCGCCGCCCTTGGCCAGCAACAGCTTTTGATCGTGTTCGGTCAGATCGGCAAACAGCTCTTCGGTTTCTTCATCGAATATCTGTGTGCCAACCGGCACCCGCAAAACGATGTCGTCAGCGCCGGCGCCATACCGGTCCGAGCCAGCACCGCGCTCACCATTTCGGGCAACGAATTTTCGCTGGTAGCGATAATCGACCAGCGTATTGATATTGCGATCGGCGAGCGCGAACACACTGCCGCCGCGACCGCCGTCACCGCCATCCGGGCCTCCGAACGGGATGAACTTTTCACGCCGAAACGACGACGCGCCCGGCCCGCCATCGCCGGCCGTGACTTCTATACGCGCTTCATCGATAAATTTCATGCGGTGGCTCGATAATGCTGTGACTCGATAATTAAAAAGCCCCGCAAGGCGGGGCTCTGAAGGACTGCGCGAAGCGATTGGAACTTACCAACCAAAGGCCGCTTCGAAGCGCAGATTCTGCCGCATCCTTCAGCTTACTGAACCAGCGGCTCGATTGAAACCGTTTGGCGGCGCAATGCACCCTTGACCGCAAACCGTACCGTGCCGTCGACCCTCGCGTACAGGGTGTGATCCTTGCCGCGTCCGACGTTCATGCCTTCGTGAAACGGCGTGCCGCGTTGCCGAACAATGATCGAGCCAGCCGAGACAACTTCACCACCGTAGGCCTTGACGCCCAACATCTTGGGTTGAGAATCGCGCCCATTTCGCGTCGCGCCGCCGCCTTTTTTCTGTGCCATGTCTAATTCTCCAATTTACTTGCGAACGCCGCCGTCGAGCAACTCGGTCAGCGTCTTGAATTCATCCCATTTACCAGCCGCGCACAGCGTCGCTTGTTCGGGCCAGGTGCCCGGATTGTGCGAAGCGAATCGCGGACCGGATGCCTTGAGCAACTCGGTCAATCGCTCCACCGAGGTTTCGGCCAGTTGCGCAAAGGTGCGGATACCGGCTGCCGCCAGAATCTGCGCGATTTTCGGACCAATACCTTCGATGATTTCGAGGTCGTCGGCCTTGGCAGCCACCACAATCGCCGGCACAGTGGCCGAGGTCTCACCCATGGCTGAAGCAATTTTACCGATGAACAGTTCGGTATAGTTTTGCCGATGGCCTTGCGACTTCTTGTAGTGCTTGCGACGCCGCATCTTGAAGATGCGCACCTTGTCGTGCCGACCGTGAGACAGAATCGTCGCCGAAACACTTGCACCAGCTACCAGAGGCGAGCCAAGACTTAAAGTCTCGCCGCTGCCTACTGCCAGGACGTGGTCAATGGTGATTTCAGCTCCAACTTCCGACGGTATCTGTTCTACTTTAATTTTTTCGCCAACAGCAACTTTATATTGTTTGCCGCCGGTTTTTATGACCGCGTACATGGGAACCTTCCAAAGAGCATAAAGAAATTCGAGAACCCTCGATTCTACTGTGAGGCCGACCTATGGTCAAACTTCGCGAAAGGTCCGGGTGTGTTGATTCACGCGGATTCACGCGGATTCACGCGGATTCACGCGAATCCATGCCGATCGATGCGGATTGATACTGCTTGACGCTGGGAGCCTCGGCGTGGCCGTCAGTCGGGAACTTCGCGCTGAAAACCGCCGAAGACGCGAAGATCTTGAATGCCCGCCCTCAAACGCCCTCGCCGTTCCTGCCCGTTGACCAGCCCGAATCGCAGAACCTTCGTCGAACAGACCATTGCGGCGCTACTAATCCTCTCGGCGGGCCCCGCCGCCTATGCGCAAGCCATTGATTTACAGGGCATATTGCCCGGCGGCAAGGCAGTGGTTTCGGTCGCCGGCGGTGCCCCGAGGATTGTCCAGAGCGGCGCTCTGGTCGATGGCGCGAAAATTATCACGGTCGAGGCGAATTCAATTTGGGTAGAAGCTGCGGGCAAAAAATTCCGGATTGATTTAGGCGCCGGGCCGATGCGTCTGCCGGCCGGCGGCACTGGCAATTCGGGGGGATCGGGTGCCGGTCGAGTGGTCCTGATGGCCGATTCCCGCGGCCACTATGTGACCACAGGTTTCGTCAACAACAAGCCGCAGCAGTTTTTGGTGGACACGGGCGCCTCAATTGTCGCAATCTCGAGAGCCGACGCACTGCGCCTTGGATTAAATCTCGCCAATGGCCGAACCGTTCAAGCCAACACCGCCAACGGTCCAGCATACGGCACCGCGATTCGCATCGACAGTCTGCGAATTGGCGAAATCACCGCCAACAATGTCGAGACCTGGGTGCTCGACGACTTGGCAGGCCCGGCGCTGTTGGGCATGACCTTCCTGAGCCGAACCGCGATGCAGCAGGAAGGCGGCAGTCTGACCTTGGTCAAGCGCTACTGAAAAACGTCAGCTCTTTTGACCGACCAGCGCAAACGCTGCGCCTTGCGGGTCCAGGCCGTTGATCGTCCAATCGCCACCCGGGACCTCATGCGGGCCATTCAGGATTTGACCTCCTCCTGCCTTGATCCTCGTCGCCGCCGCACTGATATCCGGCACTCGAAAGTAAAAATTCCAGTTTGGCGTCGGTTGTTCAGGCGGCTTCGTCATGATCGCGCCGATGACACTACCGTGGCGAAGGAATTCATATTTGCCCATCGCGCCCATCGCCATCTCGCCGTCTTTGCACCAGCCGAATTGACCAGCGTAAAACGACAAGGCAGCGCTTTGATCGGTGGTCACGAGTTCGTTCCAGGCGCAGTGACCCAGCCGCGGTCGGTCGGCGGCAAACGCATGGCTGGTTTCGTCCGAGGCACCCTTCATGATGTAGAACGGAACCCCTTGCGGGTCGGCGAGCATCGCCATTCGGCCGACGCCGGGGACATCCACGGCAGGCATATGCTCGGCGCCACCGGCAGCCAGAATGCTGGCCGCGCTGGCATCGACATCGTCGACACCAATGTAGCCTAGCCATACGGGTCGCGCGCCTCCGGCCGACATTTCAGGGGTGATGGCCATCAGTCCGCCGACACCCTCACCAGCCATAGTCAAGATTCGGTAATCCATGCCCGCCTGGCCGGAGTCATTGGACACCCAACCGAGTAACGAACTGTAAAAAGCGCAAGCCGCATCGGCTTGAGTCGTCAACAATTCATACCAAATGAAATCGCCATGTTTGTTTGCCATGAACATTGCTCCCTTGGTTTTTGACCGATCGATTATCGAATAAAAAAAAACCCCGAAATACTCGGGGTTTTTTCTGGAACTCAGTCGATTCAGCAGGCAAGTCGCCCGCCACATCAACAGCCCACGGGGCGTGACGTCAGACAGGGCGAATATTCGAAGCCTGCGGGCCTTTCTGGCCCTGCTTTACTTCGAACTGAACGCGCTGGTTCTCGGCCAGGGTTTTGAATCCCGGACCACCCTGGATTTCGCTGAAATGCGCGAACAGGTCTTTGCCACCGCTTTCGGGGGTAATGAACCCGAAGCCTTTGCCATCATCAAACCACTTAACAGTACCAATTTGGGTCGTCATATCGATTTCTCAATCAAGTTAAAAAAATGCGTAGCAAATGCCAGCGCAGTGCAGAGACACGCAAGACAATCCTTGAGGGGAAATTCGACCGGGACCGATAATGCTGGCGATTGGAGTAGCGCCAGACCCGCACTTGTAAGGTGCTAAACCGAAACCGAAGGGACTTTCTGAACTTCAGAGCGATGAACTTGGGTATACCTACGCGGCGAAGTCTACACCAAATATGCCCGTCAACACAAAATCTAGAAATGTTTTACCGGACTGTCGACTTTAGGTTGAATAAGGAGGTAACCTCAAATCAGTGTCTGACCCGGTTGCACCAGATCAAAAGCGACCGGCTCGAGCGAAAGCTCCAGCGCACCGCGTAGCTCGCGCACAACCGTGTAGGTCGAACGCTCCAGATCTCGGACCTGTGGGAAATCTTCGCGAAAGTGTGCGCCGCGCGAGTCTTCGCGTGCAATCGCGGCGTGCACGATAGTTTGGCTGACTCGAATCAGACTCGACAGATTCAACCAGTCATGCCAGGTCAGATTAAACGAGCGATCGTTGTCGGCGACGCCGGTTTCGGACAGTTCGGCCTGTAATTCAAGCAGCCGACGCGCCGCGCGATCAAGGCTGGCACGGCTGCGGCTGATACCGGCATCGACCCACATCAGTTCATAAAGGGTCTCACGAATGCTTTCAAGTCCAGAGGGGCCAACCCGGGTTTTGCTGAACGGTTGTTCACAGAGACTGATCGCATCGTCAATGGCGCCGGTATCAGGCTCTTGCCACGGCGCACCGGCCTGCACCCAGGCGGCCATCGAGTCACCGGCGATACCGCCGAAAACGGTCGAATTGGCGACGCCATTGCCGCCCAGACGGTTAGCGCCATGAACACCACCGGTATCTTCGCCGGCTGCGAACAGGCCCGCCAGTGCGGTCGAGCAATCCTTGCGGAATTGCACGCCCCCCATCATGTAATGGGCTGTCGGTACTACTTCGACGCGCCCGGCGGCCAGATCGAAGCCGCAATCGCTGCACCGCGAGACCATGCCCTTGAACAACTCACGCACTTTCGAGGGACCCAGTGGCTTCATGTCGATGTAGACGCCACCATTCGGCGTGGTGCGTTCGGCGCGCATCTCCGCGTAAATCGCGCGTGACACGATATCGCGTGTCGCCCGTTCGGCGCGCTCGTCACAGGCCAGCATGAATCGCTCACCAGCGCCGTTCAATAACCAGCCGCCGGCTCCTCTGAGGCCCTCCTCCAGAACCGTTCCGGTCATGCGGGTACCGGCGCCGGCCAGCAAACCGGTCGGATGGAATTGCACCATCTCCATGTCGCGCAGCGGCAGACCGACCGCAAGCGCCATGGCCAGTCCGTCGCAACTCTTGTCGCCCGAAGGTGTGTGGTACTTGTACATGGTCGGGCCGCCGCCGGTAGCCAACAGAACTGCCCGGGCCTGAACAAAATGATAACTGCCGTCACGAATATTGATGAGCAGCACACCGGCCAGCGCATCGCCACCGCGATTGCGAATCAGTGCGACCGCTCGATGCTCTTCGAGGCGCTCGATCTTGCGCGCCCAGACCTGTTCAGCCAGCCGATTGATGATCTCGATGCCGGTTTGGTCGCCCTTGTGTACGGTTCGATCAAAGGTCTGTCCGGCGAACGCTTTTTGATGCACGCTGCCATCGGCGTTACGATCAAAAAAACAACCGAGTTCGTTCTCGAGTTCGCGGATTCGCTCGACCGCCTTGCTGACCAGGGTCCAGGCAAGCTCTTGATCGGGCAGCCATTTGCCGCCCTCGATGGTATCCATGAAGTGCCGCTCGATCGAATCGCCCTCGGCCAGCGCAACGTTATAGCCGCCCTGAACCATACGCGTACAACCACTTTTGCCCAGCAGGCCTTTTACCGCGACGGTAATGCGCAGCCCAGGCGCCGCCTGATGCGCATGCAGCGCGGCAAACAGGCCGGCCCCGCCTGAACCGAGAATCAGTATGTCGGTACGCGAGCGCTGAATCGATTTCAAAGGCCGTCCTTGACAGACGGGGAGACGCCGAGCGTCGCCAGCACTGCGGCGCGCCGCGCCTGCACAGCGTCATCAACGACCGCAAACAGGCTGCCACCGTGGCTGTCCATGCCGACCAACAGGGGGCCAAAGTCGCGAATCCGAAAGCGCCACAAGGATTCGGGATTCAGATCGTCCAGATCGACGTCTTCGATCGCCTCGATCCAGCTCGTTTGCAGGGCTGCTGCGCCGCCGACAATCGCCAGATAAGCGCCGCCGAATTGCGCAAACGCAGCCAGCGAATCGGCGTGCAAACCGCCCTTCCCGATAACGAGGCGAACGCCGTGTTGCTGCATCAGGGGTCGGGTAAAGCGCTCCATCCGCGATGAAGTGGTGGTACCGACACACAAGGCTTCATATCCCGACGGGTACTGCTCGGAGACAGGCACCTTCTTGACATTCGGTGCGGTGTGCACGACGGCGTGTCCGCGCAGATCGAATCGCGTGCTGCGAGCGCGATCAAACAGCGCAATTTGTGTGGCATCGCGAATACCAAACAGCGTCCGCTGCAAGGTGACCGTGTCGCCAACTCGTAATTCGCGCGCTGCTTCTTCGCCGATTGGCAGACTCAGAACGTAGTGCGTCATCGCTGAACCCGTATCTCAGATTCAGTTGCGCAGAATTCGTTGCGCAGAATCCAAATCTCAGAATCCATCATTCAGAATCCGTACACCAGACCGGCCGATGAAATGGTGACGCGTGAGCGGCGCGCCGAGTGGCACTGCATATTGACGGCCACCGGATTCATCGTGATGTGTGTCGCGGCCAGCTCGATGTGAACCGCAAAGGCGGTCGAGTCGCCGCCCAGTCCCTGCGGACCAACGCCGAGCAGGTTGACGGCCTCACTGAGCGCGCGCTCAAGGGCCGCGCCATCGGGGTCACTGCAGTGGCTGCCCAGTGCTCGGGTGGCGGCGCGTTTGGCCAGCAATACACAGAGGTCGGACGTGCCGCCAATGCCGACGCCGACAATGGTCGGTGGACAGGTCTTGCCGCCGGCGGCGATGACCGAGTCGATGACGAAGGTCTTGATCGCATCAACACCTTCGGCGGGAATGGCCATGCGCAGAAACGAATTGTTCTCCGAACCGCTGCCCTTCGGGATCATCGCCATTTCAAACACGCCCTCGCGCTCGTCGAAGTCAATGTGAATCACCGGCATTTCGATGCCACTTGAGGTGTGGTTATTCTTGCGGGTCAGGGGATGAACCACCGATGAGCGCAACGGATGCTCACGCGTCGCCCGCTCGCAGCCGCGACGGATCGCCTGCTTCAGCGCAACCCCATCGACCGTGACCTGCCGACCAATCGTGACGGTGTAAATCGGCAAGCCTGTGTCCTGGCAAAGCAAGTTGTCGTTGGCCTCGGCCACCTTGATGTTGCTTAACATCGTTGCCAGAATTCGCTGCGCGGTCGGCGCCGTTTCCGTACCCGCCAATCGATTAAAACCCTGTTTGATATCCGGTGGCAGGATCTTCAGCGCCCGAATATACAGCTCCTTGGCGGCGTCTTCGACCACCTGCAGATCGAGAGCGAGACAGTCTTGAAGGGGTGCGTTCATTGCGCGCTCAAGTTACGGCTTTTGATGACCGCTTGCCAGCGTTTCGATTCCTCGGCAATCGCTGCCGAAAAGGCCACAGGGGCACTGCCAACCGCATCCATGCCATTGACGAATAGACGCGCCCTGGTTTGCGTCTGCGCCAGCGCCTTGACGGTATCGGCGTGGATCTTGGTGATGACCGATGTCGGTGTGCCCGCCGGCGCCATCAAACCAAACCAACCGATATTTTCGAACCCGGGCAAACCGCTTTCGGCCGCCGTCGGTACGTTCGGCAGTTGTTTGGTGCGCTCGCGCCCGGTCACGGCCAAAGGACGAATCTTGCCCTGACTGGCAAAACTGATCGCCGCTGGCAAATTGCCCGCCATCATTTGAATCTGTCCACCCGCCAGATCATTGAGGGCCGCCGACTCGCCTCGGTACGGAATATGCTGCAGTTGAACACCGGCTGCAAAGGCGAGGTTCTCGGCGGCCATGTGTACTTGCGAACCGACGCCGGCCGAACCGAAACTGATCTTGCCCGGTTCCGCCTTAGCCAAGGCAATCAGCTCTTTGAGGTTGTTCGCTTTGACCGACGGATGAACCGAAACCAGCATCGGGCCACTGGCCACCATGGTGATCGCCATGAAGTCTTTGATTGGATCAAACGGCAGGCTCTTGTAGAGATACGGATTGACCGTAAAGACGCTGCCTGAAGTCATCAACAAGGTATGACCGTCGGGCGCTGACTTGGCGACCAGATCCGCGCCAATATTGCCGCCTGCGCCAGCACGGTTCTCAACCACCACCGTTTGCCCCCAGGCGTCGGACAGACTTTGACCCAGTAGCCGCGCCACAATATCTGTGGTGCCTCCTGGGGCGAATGGCACGATCAGACGCACCGGCTTGGTCGGCCAAGCCGGCTGGGATGTCATATCAGCCGGCGTTCGCGGCGGTGATTGTGCCTGCGCGAGCATCGGTACGCTGATCTGCATCGCCCATGCCGACAGCATCATGGCAATCTTCAGTCTGACCTTGTACACCGGCAGTCTCCCTAAATTCGAATCCTGAACTTCTAATGGCTAAACAGGATGGTAACGGCCAGCGCGAGCCCAAACAACATCGATAACATTGCAGTCGTCAATATCATGCCTCGGCGCAGGCCCTTCCACGGCAAGAATTCGATCCAGAGCAATCGAATGCCGCCGACCAGATGAACGACCAGCAAAACGGTAAGACCCCAGACTGCGAGCTTGAACACGGGCTGATCGGCCCAGCGCAAGAACTCACCCAACGCGGCATCGCCGCGCAGCGATTGGCCCAGCGCGAGCAGATGCAAGGGCAAAAACAGGCTCAGCAGCAGCCCGGAGACCCGATGAAATATAAACGCCCACCAACCGACATGTCGGCGTGCACGCGAATCATTGCGCCGCATGGCCGTCAGTCGATCAGGGTTGGCCACCGACCAAACCCCAAACGGCGATGGCGCCAGAACCTAGCAGTAACAAACACAGAATCCACATAACAATGTTCAGCGAACGCCCGCGCCAGCCCAACCACTCTTCGCTGATCCGCGCCAGGCCGATCGGCGCATGAACGGCGGCAGCCACCACGAACAACAGATAAAAGAGGGCTACGACGGCGTTGCCACGAGTGCGGGCCAGAATCTCGGCGCTCGAGATACCGCCCTGCATCGCATACAAAATGGTCGCCAGGTGGATCAAAACACACAACGCGAGCACAGCCGCGCTGATGCGCTGGACATACCAAAGGCGGGCTTGCTGGCTGGCTTTCATTCAGACTTCGTCCAACTCACCGCGCATCGCTGCGCGCGCGACCACGCGCTTGAGGCCAGCGATGCCGGCCGTCGGTTCGATGCCTTTCGGGCAGCGCTCGCTGCAACTGCCCTGGGTGTGGCAGGCATGACAGCCTACGTCGCCGGCGATCGCACGCAGGCGTTGATTGCCGGTGGTGTCCCGCTCGTCATTGACGAGAGTCCAGGCGCGGTTCAGTGCAGCCGGACCGAGAAAATCGGCGCGCCACTCAACGACATCACAAGACGCATAACAAACACCGCAGCCGATACATTCGATACCGGCGTCGACCGCTTGCCGCCGGGTCGAGTCGGGTCGAATTCTGGCGAAGTCATCTTGCCGTGTGCGCGCGCCCTTGAACTGGCCGCCGGCACTTTGCCATTTGTCGAAGAACTCCGACATATCGGTAACCAGATCCTTGATGATCGGCAGGTTCGAGAGCGGCGCGATTTCAAGTCGATCGACACCGTCAGCGCCTCGCTCGAGCACCCGATCGACGTGCGTGCGGCAGGTCCAACGCGCCACGCCATTGACCGTCATCGCGCAGGAGCCGCACATGCCGACCCGACAGGCAAAGCGATAGGATAGGGTCGCATCAAGCGTGCGCTGGACCTGTGTGACGACATCGAGCACAGTCTGGCTGGGCTGTCGTGCGACCGGGTACTCAACGAAATCGCCCTTCGCCTTGCCGCGCCAGATCGAGACCTTGAAATGGGTGGCACTTGACTGGTTCACGTTTGAATGACCGACCGTTGAGCGGTTCACTTTTGGCTGGCTGACGATTGACTGGCTCATGACTTCGGCCGCGATTGCGCCAGCGCACGCCATTGCGCCAATAAAGTGTCGTCGACTTCGATGCCATCACGGGCGGCGCTCTGTGCCCGCTCGAAGCGTCGCTGGCCCGGAATGCGAACGCCGGAATCACGCATCATTTCAGTAATCAGCGCCTCAACTCTCTCTGCATAGGTTTGCGGACCCGCGTAAGCACCGGGATTGATCACCAGAAACGCCTGACCCAATCGCGGTCGATTGCCTTCATCGACGAAAAACGAAGTGGCTTGCGCGCCGAATGCGGCACCGGTGAGTGCCGTCACCAACAACTCGACAATCAACGCCAGCATCGCACCCTTGGCGCTGGTTGCGGCGCCGATTGGCAACATGGAGCCCGCCATGCCGCGTTGCGGATCGGTCGTCGGCTGACCGTCCACATCGAGCGCCCAGCCCTCGGGAATGGCCTTGCCTTCGCGCGCTGCGACCATCAATTTGCCGCGCGCCACCTCGGACAGCGACAGGTCAATCAAGATCGGATCTTGCCGGGGTCGCGGAAAAATCGCAGCAATTGGATTGGTACCAAAAATCGGATGTTTGCCACCCGCCGCCGCCATTGCTGCCGGCGAGTTCCCCATAGCCAGACCGACCATCCCAGCCGCCGCGACTGGCCAGAGATGATCGCCTGCGACGCCAAAATGGTGGCTGTTGGTCACTGCGGCCAGACTGACGCCATAACGACGAGCGCGCGAGATCGCCTCGTCAACGGCCATCGCGCAGGCCGGAAACGCCAGGCCCTCACCGGCGTCGATCAGAACGGCAGCCAGCGAATCGCGAATCACCTGTGGCAAAACTTTGCCTTCGGCCCGGCCGTTGCGCAAATGAGTGCAATATTGCTCGACTCGTGCCAAGCCGTGTGACGACAAGCCTTGCGACTCGGCTTGCACGAGCGCCCGCGCAGTTGCCGCCGCCATCGCCTCGTGCGCGCCGGCCGACTGCAATGCCTGAACGACGAGCTGCTCGGCCTCGGCCAGCGCGACTCGGCTCATTTTTTTCGCGCCTGGCTCGCAGACCGACCACGATCGGCGACCCAGCTCCGCAGGGTATCAGGCCGATTCATAAAGTCGGGTCAACACAAACTCCCGATGACCGAGTGCCTCGGCTGCGGTCAGCCGTCCGTTGGCGGTACGCATCATGCAATCAAGCAATTTGTCACCCGCCTGATCGAGCGTCAATTCGCGTTGCAGCAGTGCCGAGGTATCGACGTCGACATGTTCGCTCATGAGCCGAACGGTGCGCGGATTGGCGCAGATCTTGATCACCGGCAAGATCGGGTTACCGATGACATTACCCTGGCCAGTTGGAAAGAAATGAACGGCGAACCCGGCCGCCGCGCACAAGGTCACCATCTCGGCCGCGGCGGATGATGAATCCATGAACCACAAACCCTTGCCGGTCGGCTCTTCGGCCTTGTCGAGCACACCGTCAACGATGCACTCCTTGCCGATCTTCTGGATATTGCCCAGTGCTTTTTCTTCGATCGTCGTCAAGCCACCGGCGATGTTGCCCTTGGTCGGTTGCGACTCGGACAAATCGCTGGTCTTGTAACGATTGATGACGTCCTGGTAGCGATTGAACATGAACATGAATTGATCGCGCACCTTGTCGTTGCGACAGCGCGCCGCGACGATCTGTTCGCCACCGGTAATCTCGGTGGTCTCACCGAACACCAGGGTGTTGCCAGTTTTATACAGTTTGTCGAAGGCGTTACCGACCGTCGGGTTGGCGCCGCATCCTGAAGTCGTATCCGACTCACCGCACTTGGTAGACACCCACAGTTCACTGACCGGACAGACCACACGATGAATCTCGCTGGCCTCTTGCAGCATTTCCTTGGCAGCCTTCGAGGCTTTGCGAATGGTCTCGTGATCACCAAAACCTTCGATGCCATAACCGACCACCGGCTTGCCCGTCTTGGCAATGCCCTCGACAACCTTCTGCGTCCAACCGCCCTCAATACCGATGACGACGACGGCGGCAACATTCGGATTGCTACCGGTGCCGATCAGCGTACGAAAATGCAGATCGAGGTCAGCGCCAAACTGCAAGCGACCATACGGATGCGGAATGGCCAAGGTGCCCTTGATGTTATTGGCGACTGCCTCGGCAGCCGCGTTCGACAGATCGTCGACCGGCAGAATAATCACATGGTTGCGAACACCGACCCGACCGTTCTTGCGGCGGTAGCCCCAAAACGTAGTTTTCTTTGAAATCATGTTTGTCTCTGTTGTTGTGACTGTGTGATTTACCAACGCTTGGTCTTGATATTGTGAACATGCGCATGCTCACCGGTCTTGATCGGCGCGACTACCTTGCCCATGTCGATGCCGTATTTGATGACCGTATCGCCGACCTTCATGTTCGCCAGCGCCACCTTGTGACCTATGGGAATATCTTGCCGCGCCTTGATCTCGATGAACTTGTCCTCGTCCATGATCCAGCCCTTCAGCTTCATGCCGGCGTTCACCCCTTCAACCACCACCACCGCCACAGTATCCTGGGCGTCGTGCAGTACAAAATGAATCATTGCTCCTCCTCGTTTTTCGTCCGATTGCAGATTAGGTCAGGCTCCAATGAATGTCAATTAGATGACTTGAATGACTGGTGATTGCCGGCTTTTTCGCTGTCTGGTTTCTGGGGTCTAATCCAGTCATGCAATCCCTGCCTCGTTATCAGCAAATTCGCGCCGAATTGCTGCGCCTCCTGGCCAGCCAACATTGGACCGTCGGCCAGGCGATCGACCCCGAACATGCACTGGCCGCACGCTTTGGCGTGGCGATTGGCACCTTGCGTCGCGCCGTCGATGATCTGGTCACCGAGGGTCTGTTGTTGCGCCGCCAGGGCATGGGCACCTTTGTGAATCGTCATTCGCGCGATCGCCTGCTGTTCTACTTTTTTCACCTGGCTCCGGTGGACGGCGCCAAATCGCATCCCGAGGTCAGGCTGCTGTCTTTTCAACGCGATCGTGCCCGCCCGGAAGAAGCCGAGCGACTGGCCATCCCGGAGCGGGCGCCGGTCATTCGACTGCGAAACGCACTGGCCATCGAGGGCCGGGTCGCCGCTATCGATGACATCACGATTGCAAGCGAGCGTTTTCGTGGCCTGACCGAAGCGATCGTTCGCAATCGCAACTCGACGGTGTACGATCTCTATCAGGAGTATCGGCAGTCGGTAGCCCGCGCCAGCGAGCGCCTGCGCGCCAGCGCCGCCAGCCGCGACATTGCCGCCCTGCTCGGCATCGATGCCGGCACACCGATTCTCGATATTCGACGACTGGCGCTGGGCCTGCACGGCGACCCGATCGAATGGCGTATCTCGCATGTCCAAACGCGTGACTTCGAATATTTGAATGAACTGGTTCGGGCGAACTCGGCCTGAATGTAGTCGCCCGAGCGGTCTGGTATCACTTCTAGTGTAATGTTGCACTGACCCCTTACTGGAGTTCGCCAATATGACACCCTCTACTGCACTCTCGGGCGAGTTACTGAACCGGCTTCCGCCGACCTTAAGTGATTTGGTTGCGCGCCTAGACCTCTGCCGCCAGCAAGGGTCGGGCGAACTGGGCCCTGGCACCGCGCGCGTTCCGGTCAGTCATTATTTCGATGCGACACGCTGGCAAGGCGAGCAAGACTCGCTGTTCGGTGAGCTGCCTATCGTCGCTGCTCATTCCGATGAACTGCCCGCAGGCTCGACACAGGCGTTTGATGCGTTGAATGTGCCAATCGTTTTGACTCGGGAACGCGACGGATCGGCACGTGCTTTTCTGAATGTCTGCCGCCATCGCGGCATGACCCTGGTCAGAGCAGCGACGCCCAATCTGAGCAAGCCTGCGACATCGCTGGTCTGTCCCTATCACGGCTGGACTTATGCGCTCGACGGTCAGTTGAGGGCGCGACTGCATGCCGACGCGTTCGAAGGGCTGGACCCAGCCAACTTGAACCTGGTCGAGTTGCCGTGCGACGAAGCGGCGGGCCTGATTTTTGTCAAACGAAAGCCCGGCGCCTCGTTTTGTGCGACCGAATATTTAGCCGGACTTGCGCCCGAGCTGGACTGGATGGGGCTGGCCGACCTGAAACTGTTTCGCAAGGTCGACTACGTTCGACAAGCGAACTGGAAACTGACGGCGGATGCATTTCTCGAGGTTTATCATCTGCGCGTCTTGCATCGCAACACCATCTACCCGTTTTTCGCCGACAGCGTCACCGCCAACGCCTGGAACGGGCCACACCCGACCCTGCTGGTCGGCCGGCGCAGCATGCTCGAGGCCTTCGAAGTGCCAGCCAACGTGGCCGAGCTGTGTCGGCTGTCAACGCCGACTCAACTGATTTTTCCGAATACGTTTTTAATCTGGCACCCTGACTATGTGAGTCTGATCGGCATGTTCTCGCCGGCCCCCGAGCAGGTACGCTGGATTCACACCATGATGATTCCCACCGCCAAATCCGGCGCCGACTGGACGCCGCATTGGGAAAAGACCTTCGAGTTGATCGAGAAGACGGTGTTTCAGCGCGAGGATATTGCAGCGGCCGAAGCGATTCAGACCGGTCTGAAATCCGGCGCCAATACGCATTTGCAAATGGGTAAACTCGAGTATCCGATGCGGGTGTTTCATGAAGAGATCGAGCGGCGCCTGGCGCCAACGTGACTAAACCCGCGCCAGCAGCAATCCCTTCAGATACTCACCCTCGGGATGCGTCATCAGCATCGGATGATCGACACCAGCGCCCAGGCGCTCGATCAATTGAGCATCAACCTCAGCATCGATCACCGCTCCAGCGACGATCTTCTGAAACAGATCAACCGACACGGCGCCGGAACACGAGAACGTCAGCAACACGCCACCCGGCGCCAGCAGCTTGAGCGCTTTCATATTGATTTCTTTATAGGCACGGGCTGCACGGTCGAGGTGGTGCGCAGACGGCGCAAACTTCGGCGGATCGAGCACAATCAGATCGAACTGCCGGCCTTCGACGGCCAGCGACTTCAGTGCCTCGAAAACGTTGGCGTTGCGCCACTCACAGTGCTGATCGGCAATGCCGTTCAAGTGCTGATTGGCGCGCGCCTGTTGCAACGCCGGTTCACTCGAATCGATCGATAACGCCGACACGGCGCCGTTGGCCAATGCCGCCAGCGTAAAGCCGCCGGTATAGCAGAAACAGTTCAATACGCGACGGCCCTGAGCGAGCGCGGCGACTCGTGCTCGGCTGTCACGCTGATCGATGTAGAAGCCGGTCTTGTGGCCGGTGACGATATCGACCGCGTAATGAACACCGTCCTCAACAATCCGGATCGGCATCTCAGGCGCAGCACCAACCAGCGCGCCCTCGCGGCTCGGCAATCCCTCGCGCTCGCGGGCGGCCGCGTCGGAACGCTCGTAGACGAGTCGGCAATCGGTAAATTTTTGCAGCGCGGCGACGATCGTGTCGCGCCAGAACTCTACCCCCGAGGAAAAGAATTGCACCACCAGTTGATCGGCATAACGATCGACCACCAGGCCTGGCAATTGATCGGCCTCGCCGAAAACAAGGCGAATCGCATTGGTTCGCAGGGCCAGGGTCGCACGATGCTTGAGCGCCTGTTCAATCCGATCCGAGATCATCCGGGCGTCTGGACGTTGATCTTCGGCGTAGGACCAGGCGCGTGCTTGAATCGCCGAATTCGGACTGTAGGCTGCCCAAGCCAGGAACGTGCCGTCGGCAGCGTGAACGGCCAGCGTGTCGCCGCTGGCGACCGAACCCTCCAATTGAGCGACCGCACCGGCGTAGATCCACGGGTGACGACGATGCAGGGATTTTTCTTTACCCGCTTTCAGAACCAGTCGCGCAATTGCGGTGGCACCCTGCGCGCTCAGCAGTGGCGATGACGGTGGCGGTGGCAGCGGGGCCAACTTGTCGCGCGTCCTTTGACGCTCCTGACTCACATTCGGAGGGCTCTTGGGCGTTGTCTTGGGCGAACTCTTGGGCGCGCCCTTGGCTGCGTTCCTGGGCCAGGCCGCATGAGCCTGCGTCGCTTTCCGGGCCTGCTTTTTCAAGCTAGCCACCCGAAACATCGCGCCGCTTGGCGCGCGGATGAGTCACGTCATAAACGGCGGCCAATCGTTGAAAGTCGAGCGCGGTGTACACCTGTGTCGTGGCGATACTGGCGTGACCGAGCATTTCCTGGACGCCCCGAAGATCGCCACTGGATTGCAGCACGTGACTCGCGAATGAATGCCGTAACACATGCGGATGCAGACGGGTCGGCATGCCTTGCCGAATGGCGCGGCGCTTGACCAGTTCCTGGACGCTGCGATTAGCCAGGCGCAGGCCGCGAACGCTCAGGAACAAGGCATGAATGTCGGCGTGCGGATGCAATACGCTCCAGCGCTGCCGCTCGACCAACCAGAGTTGGAGTGCCTGCGCGGCCTGGCCACCGATCGGCACGACCCGCCGTTTGCCGCCCTTGCCGAGCACATGAGCCTCTCGTTGCATGAGATCGATCCAACTGGCCGAACGATGCCCGGGCTGCTCGACGTATTGAAGATCAAGGCTGGTCAGTTCGGACAATCGCAAGCCCGAGGAGTAGAACAACTCGAGGATCGCCTGGTCGCGACTGCTGTTGAAGGGATCTTGCTGCGCCCCGGGGGCGGTGCCAATCGGCGCGACCGCATCGAGCAATTGCGACGTGGCATCGACCGAAATCGCCTTCGGCAGTCGCCGCGGTGCTTTCGGTGCACGCACACCGCGCGCCGGATTTTGCTGCGCCTGGCCGCGCAATACCAGCCAGTCAAACGCGCCGCGCCAGCACGACAAGGTGCGCGCAATCGAACGCGGCGCCTTGTCTTCGCGTGAGCGGCGAGCCACCCAGCGACGCACATCATGTTCGGTCAACGCGCCCAAATCGCGGTCGGCGCGCAATGTTTCCAGCGCCAACAGGTCGAAGCGGTAATTCAACAAGGTCTGCGGCGAATAGGCGCGTTCGGTACGCAGATGGAGCAGATAACTTTCGATCCACGCCGGCAAATCGGTGGCTGCAGCTACTGATGCGACAGCCGCCACAGCTGCCACTGCCGACGCGTTGGCCGCCGCAACCGATGAAACCGATGAATCAGGCAGTGGCACTGATCAGCCGCGACAGACTGGCACTGGCGGTTTCAGCAATTCGCTCCAGAAATGCCGTACCCATGCCGGCGCGGAAGCGATCGACATCGGCCGATCCCAACACCAGCAGTCCAAACGATTTCGGATCGATGCCCTTGCGCAAAGGTAAAAGGGCCAGCGAACGCGTATCAGCGCCGGCCGACGGCAACCAGAGGCTGGCAGCCTGATTCTTGCTCTCGCCGCAATAAGGTCGTTGTAATGCATGTGTCTCTTCGATCAGGCCGTCGTCGGCCGGCGCAGCGCAGGGCAGTTCGCGAAATTCTTGCGCAACCCCCCACAGCCGCAGCGCCACTTGCGGCACTGAAAATATCTCGCTCATGCCGTGCTCTACCAGCTCAGGCAACTTGGCGTCATCGCGTTGCAGCAGCAACTGGCGAGTCCAGCGCTGCATTTTTTCGACGATCGCATCGTTTTCCTGACCATTTCTCATCAGGTCAGCCAGCTTCATTTCCAACGCGCGGTTCTTTTCCCGCAGCACCTCGAGTTGCCGTTCGTGCAGCGAAATTGCGCGCCCCGAATGGGCGGCCGGAATGTTGATCTTGGCGAGCACGGCACCGAAGTCGACGAAGAACTCCGGATGTTTGCTCAAGTAGTCTGCCACGGCTTGCGCCTGTTCAAGTTCGCTCTGGGCGCTCATTTCAAATCTCGATTTCACCGGTAAATACAGACTCGGCCGGCCCGGTCATCGAGACCGATCCGCCTTGCCAATCGATGGTCAGTCGGCCACCTCGCGTTACAACATCGACCGGGCCCTGCAACAGTTTGCGGCGGATTCCGGTTACCACCGCAGCGCAGGCACCCGAGCCGCAGGCCAGGGTTTCGCCAGCACCGCGCTCGAACACTCTCAAACGTATTTCATGCGGATTGACGATCTGCATGAAGCCGATATTTGCGCGTTTCGGAAACGCTGGGTGGCGCTCCAGGATCGGACCATCCTGCATCACTAGTGCCTCCGCAACATCGGCGACGGTTTGCACGGCATGCGGATTGCCCATCGAGAGCACCGATAACTTCCATTGCCGTCCGTTCAGCGGCAGCGTCCAGACCCGGTCATCACCGATCGTCGCGTGGGCCAGCCAGGTCGAATCAAACGGAATGTTCGGCAAATCGAAGATCGGTGCGCCCATGTCGACCGTGATACGACCATCGTCGGCCATGCTGGGTTCGATCACGCCGTTCATTGTTTGCACGCGCAGCGAACGCTTGTCGGTCAATCCCTGATCACGCACGAAGCGAACGAAACAACGCGCACCGTTGCCGCACTGCTCGACCTCGGCGCCGTCGGCGTTAAATATTCGATACCGGAAGTCGATATCAGCCTGATGCGAAGGCTCAACCACGAGAATCTGGTCAGCGCCAACACCAAAGTGCCGGTCGGCCAGCTTGCGCCACTGTTGTGTGCTGAAGTCAACCTTCTGGCGCACGGCGTCGATCACGACAAAGTCGTTGCCGGCACCCTGCATCTTGCTGAATTTCAGTCTCATGCCGCGATTATCGCTGATCATGAATAGAGACTCGCCTGTCCAGGCGGCCGAGTCTTGAAGCGTTTGTGTGTCCATAAATATTGAGCCGGCATTTCCATCACTCGCTGCTCGATGAATACATTCATGTCACGGGCGGTTTGCTCGAGTGAGGCATCGGGGCTGGGCTGCCAGGGCGGAAAAAATTTGGCAATGTAGCCGGTACTGGTCATCGTCGTGACCAAGGGCAGGACTTGAGCGTTGGTGAGCCGCGCCAGACGCTCGACCGAGGTCACGGTGGCGGCCGTGACTCCGAAAAATGGCACGAACACGGCATCGCGCGGACCCAAATCCATATCGGGCAGAAAGTAAAAAGGCACCCCGGCGCGTAGCGCCCGAATCGCGCCGCGCAAGCCGTCATTGCGCAAAAACATTTTCGAACCCGGAAATCGCGTACGTCCCTGCGTCATCGCCCGGGTCAGCACCTTGCTTTTCTGATTGGCGTACATCGAAGCAAACGGCGACTCGAGTTGCAAGCGGATACCGCCGGCGTCAATCCCGCAGAAATGTGGTGCCAGCAAAATGACCGGCTGGCCGCGTAAGGCCTCGAACAACTCCAACCCTTCAAAGCTGACGAGGGAGCGGATTCGGCGTTCCGAGCCGAACCAGAATATGAAGCGCTCAAAAAAACTGCGCATAAAAAAGCGAAAATGTTGTTCCGCTATACGTCGGCGCGACGACTCGGAAAGTTCCGGCAAGCACAATCGCAGATTGGTCAAGGCAATGTTTCTGCGACGCCCGGCCAGCGACCAGGCGAGCGTGCCACTGAACTCACCGAGCGCCTTGACCATCCGGTAAGGGGCGCGCGCAATCCAGCTCAATAACCAGACACCAAACCGAATCAGCCACTCGGTCAAGGCGCGCTCACATGGGCGGGGCGCTTGTAACGGTTATAACTCCACAGATATTGCGCCGGCAAACGCGCGATCATGCGCTCCATGGTGCGATTGGTGGCCTCGGGCGTCGGCGGCTCGAGCATCCGTTCGACGTGCAATCGCCAACCCTGGCCGTTGCCCAGCCGCTCGCACAGAACCAGCACGACGGCGGCACCCGACATCTCGACCAGTCGTTGCGGCAAGGTCATGGTGTAGGCCGGTTCACCGAAAAAGGGTACCCAACGACCATCGCCCTCGGTCGGCACCTGGTCGGGCAAAATTGCGACGCCCGAACCTGATCGCAAGGCGCGCAGGCACATGCGCAAGCCGGCAACGCTGGTCGGCGCCGCCTGCATGCGCTCGCCACTACGCGCCGCTTTCATGGCAAGTTGCAGCAGCGCCTGCTTCGGCGGCTTGAACAACACCGTGACGCCGCGCCGATAGGCATACCAGCGCGCCGCTGCGTCGAAGTTGCCGATGTGCGGCGTGATAAACAGCACGCCCTTACCGAGCGCCTCGGCTTCATCGAGCACTTGCTCGTTGACACAATGCACTTTGGCGGCGACTTGCGCCAGCGGTCGGAACCAGAGCCAGGGTGACTCGCCGATCATCTTGGCCGAATGCACCACTGACTGGCGGGCCAAGCGTTCTGAAGCGACGATTCGTTCGGAAGCGGGCGTACGATCCGAGCTAATCCGGGCGTCTGCTTGATTGACGCCGCCGGCCGCTTCAGCGCGATCGAGGTTTTTGCGGATGCGCCCACGCAGCGACGGCGAGCACAGGTAGCCTAGCCAACCCAGCCAGCCAGCCAGGGTCTGCACAGCGCCCAGCGGCAATCTGCTGATCAATCGAAACAACGCAAGCATCTGATACACACCAACGAATACACACCAACCAATGCACATCAACGAACACAAAACCATCGAATGCAAAACCAACGGCTACCCAACAACGACGGGTACATGACGCGCGAGTCCCAAAAATCGACAAGACTCCATTGGACAGGATTAGTGCGCGCTAGTTGCGGTCGTATTTCGGGCAATGACGGAGTTTTTGACGCTGTGTTGTAGAGGCGCAACGCATGGGCAATGTTCGAATACAATCGAGGTGTCGCCGGTTTAATCGAACAACTTGCGGGGCGATTCATCAAATTCCGCTAAAGCGAAGCCACTTCTTCATGAGTCGGCAACGCCAGACTGGGCGAATGCATGCCGATTCCAGGCAACTGGGTTTGGCAAGCTTTGTCCGCCAACATTGCCTGCTATTGAAGGAGAAGTTTTTTGTCGAACGAATATTTTTTCACCTCTGAGTCGGTATCCGAGGGCCACCCCGATAAAGTCGCCGACCAGATCTCGGACGCCATCCTCGACGCGATTCTGGCGCAGGACAAGTACTCGCGGGTTGCTGCCGAAACGCTCTGTACGACGGGTCTGGTACTGCTGGCCGGCGAGATAACGACGCGCGCCAACATCGATTACATCCAGATTGCTCGCGACACGATCAAACGCATCGGTTATGACAACACCGAATACGGCATCGACTACAAGGGTTGCTCGGTTCAGGTTTGTTATGACAAACAGAGCCCGGACATCGCCCAGGGCGTTGATGAAGGCAAAGGCGTCGATCTCGAACAAGGCGCCGGCGACCAGGGTCTGATGTTCGGCTACGCCTGCAACGAAACGCCGGAACTAATGCCAGCCGCTATTTATTACGCGCACCGTCTGGTTGAGCGTCAGGCCGACCTGCGTCGCGACGGCCGACTGTCCTGGCTGCGTCCGGATGCCAAGTCACAGGTCACGCTCAAATATCGCGATGGCAAACCTTATGCGATCGATACGGTGGTGTTGTCGACGCAGCATGCGCCGGACATTTCGCATGACATGCTGACTGAAGCGGTGATTGAAGACATCATCAAGCCAGTGTTGCCGAAAGACTTGATCAAGGGCGAAATCAAGTATCTGGTGAATCCCACCGGCCGATTTGTGGTTGGCGGCCCGCAAGGCGATTGCGGCCTGACCGGTCGCAAAATCATTGTGGATACTTACGGTGGTGCTGCGCCTCACGGCGGCGGTGCGTTCTCAGGCAAGGATCCTTCCAAAGTCGACTGCTCGGCCGCTTACGCCGCCCGTTATGTCGCCAAGAATATCGTGGCCGCCGGTCTGGCCGAACGTTGCACCGTTCAGGTGTCTTACGCCATCGGCATTGCACGGCCAACTTCGGTCTGGGTCACCACCCATGGCACTGGCAAGATCGATGATGAAAAAATCGCCAATCTGATCAGTCAACACTTCGATCTTCGTCCGAAAGGCATCGTTCAGATGCTCGACCTGTTGCGCCCGATTTACCAAAAAACTGCTGCTTATGGGCATTTTGGTCGCGAGGAACCGGAATTCACCTGGGAGCGAACCGACAAGGCGTCGTTGCTGCGCGCAGCCGCATAGGTCGATCCAGGGCGGATCGGCCGTTCGCAAGGTTTTTAAGCTCTTTTCCGGATTCTTTGTTTAGAATTCGAAGTTCTCGAGGAGCGCTGCAACGGATTCGACTCAGCTTTGGCTGATTCGAATCCCGCCAGGCTCGAGACACTTACTGTTGCAACCGCGCTCGTTAATCCGTGGCTTTGGCTACGGGCAACGAGCACCCCACGACGGTTGTATCCGCGCCCGGACAGCATGAATCAAAGCCACTCTTTAATGGAGTGAACATGTCCGCAGTATTAAAAAAGACCGCCCCGTTTTCTGACTACCATGTCGCCGATTTGTCGTTGGCCGCCTGGGGTCGCAAAGAAATCAAGATCGCCGAAACCGAGATGCCCGGCCTGATGGCGATCCGCAAGGAATTCGCAGTCGCGCAACCGCTCAGAGGCGCACGTGTGACCGGTTCGTTGCATATGACCATCCAGACCGCCGTGTTGATCGAAACGTTGACGGCACTGGGCGCCCAAGTACGCTGGGCCTCGTGCAATATTTTCTCGACGCAAGATCACGCTGCAGCCGCGATGGTTGAAGTCGGTGTACCGGTGTTTGCCTACAAGGGCGAAACGCTGGCTGAATATTGGCAGTACTCGCATCAGATCTTCGAGTGGGCCGACGGCGGTTACACCAACATGATTCTCGACGACGGTGGTGATGCCACGTTGTTGCTGCATTTGGGCACCCGCGCCGAAACCGATCGTTCAGTACTGAACAATCCAGGCAGCGAAGAAGAGATCGAGTTATTCAAGTCAATCAATGCCACACTCGCCAAAGATCCGCACTGGTATTCCAAGCGCCTGAAGCACGTCAAGGGCGTGACCGAAGAGACCACCACCGGGGTCTTGCGGCTGTACCAGATGCACAAGGAAGGCAAGCTGGCATTCCCGGCCATCAACGTCAACGACTCGGTTACCAAGAGCAAGTTTGACAATTTGTACGGCTGCCGCGAATCATTGGTCGACGCCATCAAGCGCGCCACGGATGTCATGATCGCCGGCAAGATTGCGGTCGTGGCCGGCTACGGCGACGTCGGCAAGGGTTCGGCGCAAGCCTTGCGCGCCCTGTCAGCACAAGTCTGGGTCACCGAAATTGATCCGATCTGCGCACTGCAGGCCGCGATGGAAGGCTATCGCGTCGTCACCATGGATTACGCCGCCGACAAGGCCGACATCTTCGTGACCGCTACCGGCAACTTTCATGTGATTACGCATGAGCACATGAAAAACATGAAAGATCAGGCGATCGTCTGCAACATTGGTCACTTCGACAATGAAATCGATATTGCCTCGGCCAAGTTGTATACCTGGGAAAATATCAAGCCGCAAGTCGACCATGTGATCTTCCCCGATGGCAAGCGCATCATCATGCTGGCCGAAGGTCGCCTGGTGAATCTGGGCTGTGGCACCGGTCATCCTTCGTATGTCATGAGCTCTTCATTTGCGAACCAGACGATTGCGCAGATCGAACTGTTCTCGAATACAGCGAACTATCCGATCGGCGTCTACACCTTGCCGAAACATCTGGATGAGAAAGTGGCTCGGCTGCAACTTTCGCGGCTCAATGCGCAGTTGACCACCTTGCGCCCCGATCAGGCTTCGTACATTGGTGTACCGTCGGCCGGCCCCTACAAGGCTGACCACTATCGATATTGATTCGCGTTAAATCGCGACTGAATTGACTTGAATAGGATTCCTGACGTAGTCCGACATTCTTGCGATTTCAGCTCTTTGATCCGTGCAACGCCGATCAGCACCGGTGTTGCACGGCTGACCTTGTATCGGCCATTGCCATGAACAGACCCGTCAGTATCGATCCAATCGGTTCCGTGCCAATCAGTGGCGTTCCGATCAGCTTCGAATTCTTTCCGCCCAATACACCGGAAGGCGTCGTCAAACTTCGGGGCGTCCGAGCGCAACTCAATAAGGCGAAGCCCGAGTTCTTCAGCGTGACTTATGGCGCTGGCGGATCGACGCGCGAAAAGACATTGGCGGTGGTGACCGAAATGGCCGCTGAAGGCCTGCAAGTGGCACCGCATTTGTCCTGCATTGGCGCGACCAAGGAATCCATTGTTGAATTGCTGAATCTGTTCAAGCAACATAAAATTCGTCGGCTGGTTGCCCTGCGTGGCGATCTGCCTTCCGGCATGCTGAACGCCGGTGAGTTCCGATACGCCAGCGACCTGGTTGAATTCGTGCGTACCACCACCGGCGACTGGTTTCACATCGAAGTCGCCGCATATCCCGAAGTACACCCGCAGGCACGCTCGCCACAAGCCGATATGGATGCCTTCATGGCCAAGGTTCGCGCCGGCTCCAGTTCGGTCATCACCCAGTATTTTTATAACGTCGATGCGTACTTCCGGTTCTGCGAAGATGCGCGCAGGCAAGGTTGTGAGTTGCCGATCGTTGCCGGCATCATGCCGATCACCAACTACACACAATTGGCACGATTCTCCGAGAGTTGCGGCGCCGAAATCCCGCGCTGGATACGGGGCCGGCTGATGAGTTTTGGTGACGACAAAGATTCCATCCGCGAGTTCGGTCTCGATGTGGTCGCCAGCCTGTGCAAGCAACTGTTGAACGGCGGCGCACCAGGCCTGCACTTCTACACCCTGAACCAGGCGGCACCCAGTCTGGACATCCTGGCGAGGCTGTAGCACTGCGGCGCGAAACCCGCGTTACGGCGCGGTTCACACGCCGCCGCGGCGAACTGTTGTGTCGCCCTGCCGTCGATGCCGTCATCGCGACCGCCAATCGGCAAATCGCGGATTGCACCGGCTTTTCAGCCGCCGAGCCTTTCGATCACGAACCCCAGCGGCTAGGATGCTCTTAAGAGAATCCATCAGGTCCCCATGTCAAGCGCAGAAGCCACACCCCCTGTCAAGTCCAAGCTGAACAAGTCGGCGGCGGCCAAGCCCTTGGTTCAGAGCCATTTCCGGATTCCGGTGGCCAAGCTGACGCTCGGTATGTGGGTCGCCCAACTCGATAAACCCTGGGTCGACACACCGTTCTTGATTCAGGGCTTCGAGATTGACAGCGACACCGAGTTGCAGAATCTGCGCGAATATTGCCGCTTTGTTTATGTCGATCTGAATTTGTCGCAAGCCGCCGTCGCCGGTCGAATTCGCGACTCCGAACAGCTCGCCGACGATGCCAAGGACAACAGTGCCAAGGGGCAGTTCCAGTCGTTGCGGGGCGCCGAAGCTCAGGTCAAGGCCGCCGAAACCAACGCCGAAAAGACGCCCCTACCAGCCAGTGGCAAACAGCGGGTCAAATTACCCGAAAAGGCACCGGCTACTTCGCAGCAGCGATTTCGCGATTTTGTGCGCTCGAGCGCCGGATCGCCGACCAACGGCAAGGACGCCGACGCGCCGATCTGGAAGCGGTTATGGTCAAGTCTGAATGACCTTTTTAGCAGCAGCGGCGCCACGTCGAAGCGTCGCTCGGACGATATCGAGGCCGGAAAACGCGCGCTCCAACTTGAAATTCGCAGCACATTGCCCGCCGGCGCAAAACTGGTTCGTTACGCCGAAAGCAAATCGGTGCCGGAAGAATTGCCCCGCGCCCGATCGGCACTGAAGACCAGCGAGTCGACACTGAAGCGCGTACTGCAAGATATTCGCAGTGGTGCGATTCCCGATATCGACAAGGTCCAGGGCTCGGTCGACGACATGGTCGACAGCATGGTGTCGAATCCGGACGCCATGATGTGGATCGCCCGGTTGCGTGACGAAGACACCACCACCTACTCGCACGGCGTTCGGGTGTCGCTCTACATGGTGTCGCTCGGGCGACAGCTGGGTTTTCCGAAAGAGCAGTTGGGCCAACTGGGCATGATCGGCATGCTGGCCGACGTCGGCAAACTGAATGTCGCGCGCGCCCTGCTCGAGAAACCGGGCATGTTGACACCGAAGGAACATGATGCGGTCAAGATGCATGTTCAATACAGCATCGAGGCTCTGAACACCACGGGCAAATTGCCGCCTGAGGTCGAGATGGGCATCTTGCAGCACCATGAGCGCATGGATGGCAGCGGCTATCCAGCGGGTTTGAAGGCCGACGCCATCAGCGTCTACGGCCGGATCGCCGGCATTGCCGATTGTTTCTCGGCCTTGACGACCTCACGGCCCTATGCGAATGCGCAGGCACCGCAGGACGCACTGGTCAACATGTATCACTGGGCGGGCACTTCGTTTCATGAGGCACTGGTAGAACAGTTCGTCCAGTCAATTGGCGTGTTTCCGGTCGGTACCCTGGTGGAACTCTCCAGCGGCGAGATCGCCGTCGTGGTGGCCCAGAATCGGGTGCGCCGCCTGGAACCGAAGGTCCTGATGTTGACCTGGCCCGACAAGCGTCCTCTTTCCAACCCGGTAGAGCGTGACCTGTTCCAATCGAAATCCGATGAGCAAGGGCAGCGGCTTCGAATCGCCCGTGGTTTGCCGATGGGTGCCTTTGGCTTGAAGCTTCGTGACTATTACGCCGATAACGTCGCTCATGCCACCAACCTCCTCTAACAACATCGCACTGGAATTGCCCGAGCGCGCGCCCGAGGCTGTGCCCGGGCCGAGCGCGCGCGCGTCAGCCCGACTGTCGGCGCGCGAGTTGCTGAATCATACCGGCGAAATTCTGAAGTCCGACGCCGCTTCCCGCAGCGTCCTGATGGTCGTCAACCTGAACCGCTCGGATCGTCTGCAAGCGCTGGCCCAGCAATCGGTGTCGCGACCGGTGATGTTCGAAGTCATCAAGCGCATTCAAGCGATTTTGCGGCCGCTCGATCGCTATGCACTGGTGTCACATGAAGAACTTTGGTTGCTGCTGGCTGATCTGCCCAATGCGGCGCTCGGTGAGCTGGCCGCCAGGACCATCCAGCAAGGTCTGGCGCGGCCAATCCATATTCAACACGACGGCGAGGAACTGATCGTTCAGTTGCGCCCGAACGTGGGTGCCGCCTGGTTAAAGCGCGCCGGTGGCGCCGATCCCATGGTCCTGCTGGTCGCTGCGGCTGACGCCTGTGCGGCGGCTGCCCAGTCCGACGAGCGCGTCGAAATCACCGAGCTCGAGTCGGATGAGGCGATGATCAATCGCAACGATCTCGAACGCGATCTGCGACACGCGCTGCAAAACAATGATCTCGAGGTTTTTTTCCAGCCGCAAATCGATCTGCGCAGCGACGCCTGCGTCGCGGTCGAGGCGCTGATCCGATGGACCGATCCAAAGCGCGGTACCGTCAGCCCGCAGTTGATCGCGTCGATTTGCGAAGAGCGCGGCATGATGGGTCAACTGACTCAATTCGTTCTGAACACCGCACTTCGCCATCAGATGTTCTGGAAAACCCACGACGTCGACGTTCGCGTCGCCATCAATATCTCGGCCTTGTCACTATCCGATCCGACCTTTCCGACCCAGGTCTCGCAGGCACTGTCGACCTGGGGCGCCGACCCGCGCAACCTCACGCTCGAGCTCACCGAGAGCTCGATTGTGCAGAATGAACGCACCGCGCTGGAATTCATGAACCAGCTGAAGGCGCTCGGATGCCATCTGGCGATCGATGATTTCGGCACTGGCTATTCATCGTTCGCCTATTTGCGTCAATTCCCGCTGCACGAGCTGAAGATCGATCAAACCTTTGTTCGCGACATCACCACTGAACGCGGCGATGAGCGCATTGTCAATGCACTGGTCGATCTGGCCCATACCTTCGATATGCGCGCTCTGGCCGAAGGCGTCGAGACGGTCGAAGCGGCCGAGATTCTCAAGCGCCTGGGCTGTGACTTTGCCCAGGGCTACCTGTATTCGAAGGCCTTGTCGGCCAGCAAATTCGTTACCTGGTTTCGCGAGCGCAAGAAGCGGCAGGAACAACAGATGTCAGCGTTTGGCTTGGTGTAACCAGCCAGTCGAGCTTGTGATCATGCGCCTGCGGTTGGTAGTCCGGCCACTCGCACTCGTCGTATGCGACACCGATCGTTCGTAAGCCGCGAGGTGCCCGTGTGACATCTGCATGGGTGCGATCGACCAACGTGCGATCGGCCAACGTACGTTGCGCCAACGTGCGATCAAAATATCCGCCGCCGTAGCCCAGTCGATAGCCATCGGCCCGAAACGCAACGCAAGGAATAATCAGCAGATCTGGCTCAATCGCCAAAAAGGGTTCGGGAATCTGCACGCCAAACCCGGCCGGGCGTAATGCGCCACCGCGAAGCAGACGGCCAAACACCAGGGGCTGTCCCTTGCCGATGACCTTGGGCAGAGCCAGTTGCCAATCGGCTTGGGCGCCGAACTGCCAGATACGATCATAAAGCGGGCGCAGATCGGGTTCAGCCTGTATCGGCCAGTAGGCGCCGATGACCACCCTGCCCGGCTGCGCGATCAGCGAGTGCAGCAATCGCCAGACACTGTCACACAACAGTGCGTCAGATTGAGCCCGCAAATCCGGCGCGATCTGTTGTCGCCACGCAATGAAGCGGCGTCGCGCTGACGATCGATCACCGTTGTCGCCGTTCTCAAGCGATAATGGTGGGCTAACCGGTGGCACTATCAACAATGACCTCTTTCCGACACTGGCGTTCGCAATCGTCTGCGCAGATTCTACCCATGCCTTGCACGTGGTTGCGAGCCTTGCGCTGCGCGCTGCTGACATTCGGCCTCATGACTGGCCTGCCCAGCGTGATCGGCCTGCCTGGCATAGAACTCAATAAGTCGAGCATCGCCCAAACTCGTAGCGAGCGCGCCGAGCGTCTGGTCAATTTGAAATCGGTCGAGTCGCTGAGTGTCGATGACGCCTTTGTGCAGGCACGCGCGGCGATGGCGTCCGACAATGTGCTGCGCTTCGAGCAACTGGCACCGAAAGCCAGCGAACATCCGCTGAAGGCCTATGTCCAGTACTGGTCATTACGGCTACAGCTTTCCGAGAAGCGGACCGAGTCCAACTCGGCTGTTGATGCTGAAGTGCGCAAGTTCATGGCGGCCAATTCGGGCACGCTGGTGACTGATCTGTTGCGCCGCGACTGGATGCTCAACCTCGGTCGCCGCAACGAGTGGGCGGCGATCGAGACCCAATACCCGCTTTGGGTGCTGCAGGACGATAGCCAAGCGCACTGTTATCAACTCAGTGCCAAAGCCGCTCGTGGGGAAAGCGTGGGCGTGGCTGCACGCAACCTGCTGGGTCAGACGCGCGAGCTAGGCGAAGCCTGCGTCACGCTGATCGAGACACTGATTCGTAGCGGTGGCTTCAAGCGCGACGATCTTTACCGGCAACTGCTGCAGACTCTGGAATTCAACTCAGCCAACAGCATACGGCGCGTGGCGGTGTTGGCCGGCGCCGATCTTGATCGAATCGAACAGGCCCTGTCGCAGCCCATGCGAGTGCTGGCGCTGGGTGCCGGCGGCCGCGAAATCGAGCAGATTGCACTGTCGCGCCTGGCCCGCCAGGACACCGCGGCTGCCGCCGAACGCCTCGGCAGCTCCAGTCTGAGTGCGATCGACAAACAGTTTGCCTGGTCGCAGATTGCGGCCGCCTCCATGCGCAAGCTTGAGCCCGAGGCGCTGAGATTCGTGCGCGAGGCGCTGGCTGGCAGCGCCAAGGACAACTCGCCGATCGGCGATGAGACGCTGGTCTGGCTCGCCCGCGCCGCGTTGCGTGCGCAGGATTGGATTTTACTGACAGGTGTAGTGCGACGCATGAGTCCCACCCTGCAGCGCGATCCCACCTGGATATATTGGACGGCACGAGCTCATGCCGCCAATGGCCGCAAGGAGGCCTCCGAAAGCATGCTCAAGAGCATCGCCGGTCAGTTCCATTTTTACGGACAACTGGCCTCGGAAGAGTTGGGCGTGCTGATCAACGTGCCGGCCCGTGCGAGCGGCCCGACCGACATAGAGTTGGCCGAGATCGATCGCAACGAGGGCATCGTGCGCGCAGTCGAGTTCTACCGGCTTGGGCTGCGTATGGAAGGCAACCGGGAGTGGAACTACCAACTGCGCGGCATGAGCGATCGATCGCTGCTGGCACTGGCCGAATGGGCCTGCCGTCGCAAGATACTGGATCGCTGTGTCAACACGGCTGACCGCACCCAAACCGAACACGACTTTGCGCTGCGATTCATCAGCCCATTTCACGAACAACTGAAACCGTTCGCCAAGGAAGCCGGGTTGGATCCGGCCTGGGTGTATGGCCTCATCCGTCAGGAATCTCGATTCCTCATGGACGCGCGCTCCTCGGTCGGCGCCTCGGGACTGATGCAGATCATGCCCGCCACCGGACGCTGGATCGCACGCAAATTGGCGGTCACGGATTTTCGGGTCGAGCAGCTCTCCGAATTGCAAACCAATCTGCGCTTCGGCACGTTTTACCTGAAGAGCGTTTTCGACGATCTCGAGAGTTCAGCGGTCCTCGCATCAGCCGCCTACAACGCCGGTCCGAACCGTCCGCGCAACTGGCGCTCAACCTTGCCGGGTACGGTCGAGGGCGCCATCTTTGCCGAGATTATTCCATTCAGCGAAACCCGCGACTACGTCAAGAAGGTGCTCTCGAACGCGACATTCTATTCGGCCCTGTTCACGGGTGAGCCTCAGTCCTTGAAACAACGGCTCGGCAGCATTTCGCCGAAAGCGGCATCGCCCTCGGAGCTGCCATGAAATATCGACGAATTCTGGTCATTGGTGGCAGTGGCTTCATCGGCAGCGAGCTGGTCGCCAAATTGGCGGCGCAAGGTCATCAGGTCATTGTTCCTTCACGCCGTCGCGAACGTGCGCGGCATCTGCTGGTTTTGCCAACTGTCGAAGTGGTACAGGCCGATATTTATCAACCCGTGCTGCTCAAAGGTCTGGTGGCCCGCGTCGATGCCGTGGTCAATCTGGTCGGTGTCTTGCACGATCGTCCCGGGGTTCCTTACGGCCCGAAATTCGCCACTGCGCATGTCGAGTTACCGCGTCGCATTGCCGATGCCTGCATCAGCACCGGCGCCAAACGTATGTTGCATATGTCGGCACTCGGCGTTCGCGAAGGCCGTGAACACTCGATGTCGTCGATGTACTTGCGCTCGAAAGCGGCCGGTGAGCAGGCGCTGCGAAGCCGTGGCGCGCTGGAGCTGACCGTGTTCCGTCCGTCGGTGGTGTTCGGTCCGCGCGATTCCTTTCTGAATCTGTTTGCCACGCTCGCACAATTTGCGCCGTTCGTGCCGTTGGCGCGTGCCGATGCCAAACTGCAACCGGTGTTTGTGCAAGACGTCGCCCAAGCGATGATCAACGCACTGAATATGTCATCATCGATCGGCAAAACCTACGAGTTGGGCGGCCCCGAAGTGTTCACACTTCGAGACTTGGTCACCCTGGCGGCAAATTGCAGCGGCCATCCGCGCGCCGTCTTCGGGTTGCCGGACTTTTTGGGAAAATTACAAGCAACGCTGCTGGAGTTCATGCCCGGTCCGACCCTGATGTCGCGTGATAACTTTGCCTCCTTGAAGGTCGATAACGTGCTGGTCAATCTGCAAGCAGCCGGCTTCCCGGCATTGGGCATCACGCCCGCCAGTCTGAGCGCTGTTGCACCGGGCTATTTGTCCGGGAACACCGACATACACTCAATCGCGCGCGCCAAAGCGAGTCGTTAGAGGCCCTATGCTGTCGCTCTACATAGGTAACAAGAATTATTCCTCCTGGTCATTGCGTCCGTGGCTGCTGATGCGAACACTCGAGATCCCGTTTGTCGAACACCGGCTCAGCCTGTTCACCGATGAGTTCAAATCGACCTTGGCGCGCTACACGCCGGTGGCCCGGGTTCCAGTGCTCATCGATGACGATTTTTC
>JANLTP010000008.1:0-41354 GCA_031363055.1 Burkholderiales bacterium
GTAGCCACTTCAGATCGTTAAAGCCACGGGTGATGTAGCCGCCCTTGTTGAACGCTTCGCCCTCGTAACCAAAGTGTGCATAGGCCAATTGGTTATCGTACAAGGAGGTGATGCATTGGCCGCGAACCTTCTGGAATAGTGGCAACGCGGTGTTGTCTTTAACCGTTTTCAATTGGCCGGCCGGCGCCGCTTTCATCCAATCGCCACCTGCGGCTTTGTTCAATACCGCGATGCCGTCACGCAGGTCTTTGGCGACCGCCGCATCCTTGGCTGCGGCATCAAGGTCTTTGACCGCAATTGCGTTGATCGCTTCGGGCATTTTTTTATGCGGAAAAATAACTTGGGTCAGGCGCATCAGGAACTTGCCTTCGACTTCGTTGAGCACCGATAGTTCGGCGGCCCAAGTTAGCGAAGGGGTCAGCAGCGATAAGGCAGTACCTTGCGCAATAACGCCGGACAGAATCGCGGTGCCCTTGAGAAACTCGCGACGCGCCAGCGGCAGGTCGGATTTCGTGAAAACCGCCGGGGCATCAGTGAGGGCGAAGCTCGCCGCCGCCGATTCAGTTTTAAGCATTATTGTTTTCATGTTCAGTCTCCTCAGTCGTTGGTCGATCGTGGGTTTAGTTCGTCGATCGCTGTAACGCGTCCGACGGGTAATGCCGCTAAAGATAGTGCCCGCCGCGCTCCAGCACTTCGATCTTGTAACCATCGGGATCGGTCACGAAGAAAAACCGCGCCAATAGAGTTTCGCCATGGCGAAATTCCTTGACGGGCGTCGGCGCGAAGCCCAGAGTCTCAAAATGCTTACGGGTGCCGTTTATGTCGGTGACCGCAAAGCCGATATGTCCGTAACCGCTGCCATGGCTGTAGGGTTCGGTGCGCCCTTTATTGATCGTGAGTTCTATTTCAGCGTCGGAGCCTTCGCCGCGCAGGTACACCAGCATGAAGTCGGGAAAATCCAAGCGATGCGATTCGCGCAAGCCAAAGGCTTGCCCATAAAACGACACCGATCGATCCAGATCGAGCACCCGGATCATGGTGTGAATCAACTTTGCCAAAAATATCCTCCTGATTCGTGCCTAATTTTTGTTCGCATTGTTTTGCTGTGTCTGCACTGCCACGAACTGTAGACTAACCTTATAACTCGGGGTAACAACGGTTTGCTACAACACCGCTGGTAACGGTGTCATTGAGGATAGGAATTCCAGAGGACGGGAGTGACTGTGCGAATCGTTATCGACCTGCGCAACCGCCAGGACTTGCAGGCCAGTCCGTGCGCGTACTGTCGCTTTCGTTACAATCAAACGAAAATAATTAAGCAGCCGAGCTTCGGTTCGGCATCCAGAGGAGGCAGGATGTTGGTTCTTACACGCGATTGTCCCGGTATTCCTGGGATTCGAGGCACCGCCGCCGTTTTTTTGTTGCACTGCGGGACGTAGTTTGAGCGACGCTCCCCGGAGCTCGACCAGCGACGCTCCGATTCTTGAACTCGATGCCGTGAGCCTGCGCTTCGGCGGCGTCAAGGCCATGAGCGATGTGAGCTGTCGGGTCTTTCCGGGCGAACTCTTTTCGATCATCGGTCCCAACGGTGCTGGTAAAACATCTATCTTGAACTGTATTTCCGGACGATACCGGCCTACCAGTGGGCGCATCTTGCACAAGGGGCGTGAGATCACGGCGCTCGGGCCGCGACACCGTGCCGACTTGGGTATTGGCCGCACCTTTCAGAATCTCGCGCTGTTCGCCGGCATGACGGTGCTTGAGAACATCACTATCGGCCGCCACCACTTGATGAAGTCTGGCTTCGTGCGAGGTATGGCTTATTGGATCGGTGGCGCGCAAAAGGAAGAGGCGGAACATCGGGTGGCGGTCGAAGAGATCATCGACTTTCTGGAGATACAGGACATCCGCAACGCACATGCCGGCACCTTGTCGTATGGCCTGCGTAAACGGGTTGAGCTAGCCCGCGCGGTGGCGCTCAAGCCCGAGTTGCTCTTGCTTGACGAGCCAATGGCCGGGATGAATCTCGCCGAGAAGGAGGACATGGCGCGATTCATTATCGACTTGAACGAGGAGTGGGGTATGACCGTGGTTATGATCGAGCACGACATGGGTGTGGTCATGGACTTGTCACACCGCATGATGGTGCTCGATTTTGGCCGAAAGATTGCCGAAGGTCTGCCCGATGATATTAAAGCGAACGAGGAAGTCAAACGCGCCTACCTTGGCCAGGAACATTCTACCGTCAGCTCGGCCGATGCTGAGGCTGCATGAGTGCCAGCACCGTACTCGATGACATCGCTTTCGATAACGCTGCAAAGGTCGCGTTGCCGGCACGCTTTGCGCATTTGGCGGTTCACGACACCTTGCCCAAGCTGGTGCGCCACAATGCGCATCGGCACGGCAACGAGACGGCTCAGCGAGAGAAACAGCTCGGTATCTGGCGAAGTATTAATTGGCGCGAACTGGAAGAGCAGGTACGGCTTTGGGCGATCGGTCTGCACGGACTTGGCATTGCGGCCGGTGACGCGGTTGCGATCATCTCGGATTCGCGACCCGATTGGATTGCCAGCGCCATCGCGGCGCATGCGGTTCGTGCGCGCAGTCTGGGTCTTTACCAGGACGCCCTCGATACCGAGATCGCCTACCTGCTCAAGCAATCAGGCGCGCCGCTGGTGGTCGCCGAAAATGAGGAACAAGTCGACAAGATCCTTCGTGTCTGCGACCAGATCCCCTCGATTCGCTTCATCGTCTATAACGACCTCCGTGGCATGCGCAAGTATTCTGACCCGCGCCTCATCTCACGTGATTCACTGTTAGAGCGAGCTCGCCACGATCAGGCAGCCAACGCCCATTTGTGGGACCAGTTGGTCGACGCGACGCAGGGCAGCGACATCGCTGTGTTGTGTTCTACCTCGGGGACCACCTCGAACCCTAAACTTGTCTGCTTGGCCAGCGCGCCGTTTATTAATCATGTCGCGCATTACTGCGAGCTCATGAAGATTGGTCCCGAGGACGAGTACTTGTCGCTGCTGCCGATGAGCTGGATTGGCGAGCAGTTTATGGCGCTCTACCAGCCGGTCGTCGCGCGCCACAAGTTGAACTTCGCCGAAGCTGCAGCAACCGTGATGGCCGATCTGCGCGAAATTGCGCCGACCTTCATGTTGTTGGCGCCGCGTGCCTGGGAGCAGATTGCCGCCAATGTGCGCGCGCAAATGATGGATGCCTCGAAGTTCAAGCAGCGATTGTTCGATTGGAGCGTGAAAACGGCGGTGGCTGCCGTCGAGCGCGATCAACACAGCTCGGTGGCGCAATGGGGCGTGATGCGCGCGCTGCGCGATCGCCTGGGCTTTTCGCGCCTGCGCTTTGCGACCACCGGTGGAGCCGCCATGGGTCCGGACACGTTCAAATTTTTCATGGCTATGGGCGTGCCGATGCTGCAGATCTACGGCCAAACCGAGTTGGTTGGCATCTACTGCACGCAGCGGCCCGGCGATCGTGATTTCGACGGCGTCGGCGGTGGGCTCAACGCTGAATATGAGCTGCGTATTCACGAACCCGACCAACACGGTGTCGGCGAAATCGCCGCGCGGCATCCGTACATGTTCAAGGGCTACTACGAGAATGATGGGCTGGGTTCCGGCGGTTTGCACGATGGCTGGATGCACACTGGCGATGCCGGTTTCTTCAAGCCCAACGGCCAGTTGGTGGTTATCGACCGGCTCAAAGACCTGGCCGCTACCCATGCCGGCGAGCGCTTCTCGCCGCAGTTTATCGAGAACAAATTGAAGTTCTCGCCGTACATCAGCGAGGCCGTGATTCTTGGCGATCGCCGAGACTACCCGGCTGCGATTGTTTGTATTCGATTTGCCATTGTCTCAAAGTGGGCCGAGCAGCGGCGCATGTCATTCACCACCTACTCTGATCTCGCCGGGCGCGCGGAAATCTACGCGCTCGTCGCGGAAGAAATCGGCCGGGTCAACATCAGCCTGCCGCCCGAACAACAGTTACGCAAGTTCGTCTTGCTTTACAAAGAGCTCGATGCTGACGACGGCGAATTGACCCGCACCCGCAAAGTTCGCCGCAGTGTCATCGCCGAAAAATACGCGACCATCATTGACGCTATTTATTCCGATGCATCTGAGGTCAATGTCGATACCGAGATCGCGTTTCAAGATGGCACGCGCCAGCGAATCCGAACTACTTTGCCGGTTCGAGTTCTGAACCGCTCATGACCCAGCCCACATGAATACCACCTTGCTGATTCAGTTGATGATCAACGGTCTGATTGTCGGTGCGCTATATGGCGTCGTTGCCATGTGCTTTGTATTGATTTACAAGGCCAGCCAGGTCGTGAATTTCGCGCAGGGCGAATTTGTGCTCATCGGTGCCTGGACCTGCTGGTGGCTGGTCACCTCTATGAAACTGCCTTTCTGGATCGGCTTTCCCGTGTGTCTGGTCTTCATGTCAGTGCTCGGAGTGCTGGTGCAAGTGGTGGTCCTGCGACCGCTGATCGGCAGGCCGGTCATTTCAATTGTCATGGTCACGATTGGTTTGTCGATCTTCTTTCAAGCGTTGCTGCGCTGGATGTTCGGTGCCTTTGCGCAGCCGTTTCCGCAAGTGTTCGCGACCAAATCGGTGCAAATCCTGGGGCTTAACGTCGAGACGGCGTACCTGATGAGTCTGGTCATTTCGGTCATCATCATGGCCGGCTTTGCCTACTTCTTCAAGTTCTCACGCATGGGCCTGGCGATGCGCGCCACCGCCTTCGATCAGCAAGCCGCGCAGAGCATGGGCATTTCGGTCAAGCATGTGTTCGCCATTGCCTGGGCGATCTCGGCAGCGGTCTCAGCACTGGCCGGCGTGGTGGTCGGGTTGGTGTCGGGCGTGTCCGCGTCAGTCGCCAATGTCGGTGTAAAAGTGTTTCCGGCTGTGATTCTCGGCGGCCTTGAAAGTGTCATCGGCGCGGTCGTCGGCGGCCTATTGATCGGTTTACTCGAAGGCCTTGCACAATTTCTCGACGTCGAGTACCTGCAGTTCGGCAATCTGATTACGATCGCGCCGTTTTACGCAATGCTGTTGATTCTATTGATCAAGCCGTACGGCTTGCTCGGTAACAAAGCGATCGAGCGAGTCTGATATGGCGACCTCGATGCGTCCGGCGGGCGACTTCCGTACCAGCTATTCGGCTGATCAGACAATCTTTCCCTCCAGGGGTTCATTGATCGCCTGCGCCGTTGGCGTCCTGTTGTTGTGCATGCTGCCTTTGCAGTTCGGCGGCAAGTCATTGGTGTCGTCCTATTGGCTGGCCTTGGTGATCCAGATTTCCATTTACGGCATCGCTGCACTCGGCCTGAATATTCTGGTCGGCTTCACAGGCCAAATCTCACTGGGCCATGCGGCGTTCTTCGGCTTTGGTGCGTTTGCGTCGGCGTATTTTTCGAGCAAATTGGGGCTACCGGTGGCGTTCAGTATTCCGTTGGCGGGGTTCGCAACGGCGCTGCTTGGCGTGCTGGTGGGTCTGCCAGCCGCTCGTCTAAAAGGTCTGTATCTGGCCATCGCGACCTTGGCCTCGCAGTTCGTGCTGCAAGACTTTTTTAGTCGTGCTGAATGGTTCTCCGGCGGCGCAGCCGGCGCCAACGCCGGGTCGTTCAACCTGTTTGGCTTGAAGCTCTCGGGCGATCGCACCTACTACTTCGTAGTCCTTGCCTATTTGGTCGCGCTGTACATCCTGGCGTCGAACCTGATGCGAACCCGGGACGGCCGTGCGATGGTGGCGGTGCGCGACCATTACCTGTCGGCCGAGATCATGGGCATCAATCTCACTTACTATCGAATTCTGGCGTTTGGTATTTCGTCGTTTTACGCCGGCATCGCAGGCGCGCTGATGGCGCACTACACCGGCTTCGTGTCGGGCGAAGCGTTCGATCTGGCGCTGTCGATCAACTTTCTGGCGATGATCATCATCGGCGGTTTGGGTTCGATCATGGGTAGTCTGTTGGGCACAGCCTTCATTATGGTTTTGCCGGAGTTCATGCAATCGGTGGTGCGCACGATTCAGTCCTTCGGGGTCGGCCAAAGTGCAGCCTTTACCGAGGGACTGGCGTATTTGAAGGAAATGGCGATCGGTCTTGCGATTGTGCTGTTTCTGGTGTTTGAGCCCGACGGTCTGGCGGCACGTTGGCGCAAGATCAAAGCCTATTGGAAGCTGTTTCCGTTTTCGTTTTGAGTAGCAATTTTTTGGTAGCAACCCGTTGGCAGTAACCCTTAATCTGGAGGACACTTGATGAACCGTTCCCGCATTACCCGCACAGCTTTGCTCAGCGCAGGTCTGGCGTCGGCGCTGGCGCTGACACCAGCATTCGCGCAGCAAAAAATTCGCGTTGGCAACCTGATCGATTACACCGGTGCGACCTCGAGCGTTGGCAAAATCTCAGGCCCTGGTAAGATCGATGCCTTCGCCTGGATCAACAAAAACGGCGGCATCAACGGCAAGATGCTCGACGTCGAAACGGTCGACTACGGCTACCAGACACAACGCTCGATCCAACTTTACAAAAAGTGGAAAGACGAAGGTGCGATCGTGATTCAGGGCTACGGCACCAATGACACCGAGGCCATGGTGGGTTTTATCGCCGAAGACAAAATTCCGTACTTCTCGTTGTCGCTCTCAGGTCACTTGACCGACCCGTCCGGCACCAGCGCCAAGGCCAAGGACGGCAAGATCAAACCGGCGCCCTACAACTTCTTTGGAGCACCGTCTTACTCCGACGGCGCACGTGCGCTGATCACCTGGGCGGCTGACGACTGGAAGAAAAAGGGCGGCACGGGCCAGCCGAAATACATTCACCTGGGCGACAATCATCCGTACCCGCTGGCACCCAAGGAGGCCGGCGAAGAACTCGCCAAACAACTTGGCTTTCAAGTGATTCCGTCGATCCAGTACGCGCTGGCTGGCGGTGATTTCAAGGCGCAGTGTTTGGCCTTGCAATCGTCGGGCGCCAACTATGCGTTCCTCGCGAACACGACCGGCGCCAACGTTGCGCTGTTGCGCTCATGCGCCACCGTCGGTGTCAATGTTCAATTCATGGCCAACATCTGGGGCATGGACGAGCCGGGTATGAAGGCCACGGGCAAGGCCGCCAACGGTCTGGTGTGGGTAGTCAGCCAGGCGCAGTGGGGTGCCAACGTTCCTGGTATGAAGGTGTTCGCCGAGATCTCGAAAATGTCCGATCCGGAAGGCAAGGTTTATCGCGGTCTGCCGTATGTGCGCGGTGCCTGCCAGGTTCTGTACATGGCCGAAGCGATGCGTATGGCCGATAAGGCCGGCAAACTGAACGGCCCTGGTATCAAGGCGGCGCTTGAGGGCATGAGGGACTTTGTGCCGTTGGGTACCGATGGAATGTGTCCGGCGGTTACCTGGACCGACAAGGATCATCGTTCGGTCGATACCGTTGGCCTGTCACGGGCGGTGATTTCTGCCGACACCGATCAGGGCGAACTGATTGACTTGCTCAGCAAGGGCGCCATCAAGATTGAGAAAGTCGCCGATATCAAGATTGATCGCAAGGCCGAATGGCTTGGGTTCTAGAAGACGGCAATGGCGTCGGAGCACCTGCTCGAACTTGAAAACGTCGAGGTCGTTTACGACGACGTCGTGCTGGTGCTGCGAAGCATCAGCCTGAAGGTGCCACGCGGCAAAATTGTTACCTTGCTGGGCCCCAATGGGGCTGGCAAGTCGACTACGCTGAAGGCGATTTCGGGACTGCTGCGTTCCGAGCACGGTGAAATCGTCGCTGGCGATATTCGCTTCGAGGGCAACAGCATTACCAAGCTTGCGCCAGAGAAGATTGTCAGCGGCGGCATCTTCCAGGTGATGGAAGGCCGCCGCATTATTGGTGATATGACCGTGCTGGAAAATTTGCGCGTCGGCGCGTTCACCCGTCGCGACAAAGACGCGATCGAAAGTGATATTGAGCGCGTCTTCAATTATTTCCCGCGCTTGAAGGAGCGAACCGGACTCGCCGGATATCTGTCAGGCGGTGAGCAACAGATGCTGGCGATCGGACGCGCGCTGATGGCCAAACCGCGCATGATCCTGCTCGACGAACCGTCAATGGGCCTGGCGCCACTCCTGGTTCAGGAGGTGTTTTCAATCATTCGAAAATTAAATCAGGACCTCGGAATCACTCTATTACTGGTCGAGCAAAATGCCAACATGGCGCTCAGCGTCGCCGACTACGGCTACATCATGGAGTCTGGCAAGATCGTGCTCGACGGCACACGTGACGTACTGGCGAGCAACGAAGACGTCAAAGAGTTTTATCTGGGCGGCGGTGGTTCAACGCGCAAAAGTTTCAAGAATCTGAAGTCGTTCCGGCGGCGCAAGCGCTGGCTTTAAGTTATCGCTCGTTGATCGGTCCGAGGCGTTCGCCGTCCGGGTCAGCGCATGGCCGGAGTTTTGACTGATTCCTGAGACTACGGCGAATCAATCCGAACCCCCGTCAAGCGCTCGACCCAGCGCGCCAGTTCGCTGACGCTGGCGTGCGGTTCGGCCTGCTGCAAAGCTGACTGCCACAAGTGGTGACCCAGACCCGACAGGGGCATCGGCAGGTTCATGTCGTGTGCCAGTCGCATCGCAATTCCGATGTCCTTGACCATCAACGCCAGTTTGAAGGGATCATCAAAGCTGCGGTTGGTGATGCGCTGCTCGATATGATTTTGGGTGATCCAGGACATGCCGGTTGATTCATTGAGCACCGCGTTCATGACCTTGGGATCGAGACCCAGTTTGGTGCCCATCACCAAACCCTCGATCGTCGCCATGAAAGTCATCGAGGTAATGGTGTTGTTGATGCATTTCATCGCGTGGCCACTGCCCAGGGGTCCGAGGTGAAAACTGGCCCGTCCCATAATGTCGAGCAAGGGTTGCACGCGCGCGATGTTGGCCGGGCTGCCGCCCAGCATGAAGACCAGTTCGGCGGCTTGTGCGCCCCACTGCGCTCCGGACACTGGTGCATCAACCATCTCGATGCCGCGCTCGGCCAGCGCCTTACCGCTTTGCTGGGTCAACCAGGGCTCGGATGATGAAGTATCGAGCACCAGGCTACCCGGGCGCAGTGCGTTGATCAGCGCGTTGCCGCCGTCACTACCGTCATTGCCCTTTCCCAACAGCACGTCTTGAACCACCTGGCCGTTTGGCAACATGGTGATGACAATATCGGATGCGTGTGCGAGAGTACGTAGATCACGCTCGAAGATGATCTGCGCAAATTCGCTGGCAAGTTTGTCGCCCGGTGCGGCGCTCAGGTCATAGACCCGCAAGTGGTAGCCCTTGCGTGCCAAGTGCCCGGCCATGGGCGTGCCCATGACACCGAGGCCAATGAAACCGATGACCGGCAGGTCTTGGTTGTGCGGCAATGCCTGGTTTGTCGCCTGTGACGGGTCATTCATTGGGTCGTTCTTCAATCGATCGTCCTTCATAATGTATCGTCCTTTTTTTGCCCGTCCTTGAGTCCGTGTCCAACAAATAATCGGAGTTCGCTTCACAGCCTCCAAAATCCAGTGTACTGCGCCGAAACGCGGGCACGATGACTTGTTTAGTGCATCCCCGGCGCTAATGGCACAATTGAACCTCTGAGGAGATACAACCATGACCTATAAAGCGTTTGATCTGACGGGTAAAGTCGGGCTGGTGACGGGCGGCAATGGCGGCATTGGGTTAGGCATGGCGCGCGCGATGGCGCAGGCCGGTGCCGGTGTTGCGATCTGGGGAACCAACGCGCAAAAGAACGACGCTGCGGCCTCCGAGTTGGCGAGCTTCGGTGGCAAGGTGTTGGCGTTGCAATGTGATGTTGGCGACGAGAAGGCGGTCGATGCCGCCTTCGCCGAAACTGTCGCCAAGCTGGGTCGGGTAGATTCCTGTTTTGCCAACGCCGGTGTGTCGGGCAAGGGTGGCAAACCGTTTGCGGAAATGACCAGTGACGAGTGGAATCGCGTCATGCGGGTCAATCTGGACGGCGCGTTCTATACCTTGCGGGCGGCGTCCAGGCACATGATCGAGCGGGGCGGCGGCGGCACGCTGGTCGGCACGGCGTCGCTGGCGGCCATCGAAGGTGCTGCCCGCTCCGAGCATTACGCGGCGACCAAGGGCGGTCTGATTTCGATGATTCGTGCATTGGCAGTTGAGATGGCGAGATTCGGCATTCGTGCCAACGCTATTCTGCCGGGCTGGATCGAAACCGACATGACGGCGCGCTCGATCGGCAATGAGAAATTCGTCGGTAATGTCATGCCGCGCATTCCGATGCGGCGCTGGGGCAATGGTGATGATTTTGGCGGTATTGCCGTGTATCTGACCAGTAACGCATCGACTTATCACACCGGCGACACCTTTCTGATCGATGGTGGCTACGCGTTGTTTTAGGCGCGGGGCGCTTTGCCGCTCAGGGTTGTTTGGCGACTCAGGGGCGATCCAGCCACTTCGGATTATTGATGGCCAGTGCCTCCCGGAGTGACTGGCGCAAGTACGCGCGCAGCGCCGGATCATCGGTCGATATCTGGCCGCTGCGAATTTGCTGCACGAGTTCGTGATTTCGCTCAAGCGTCGCCGACGCCCGAGCAGGGTGGGCGGCTTCGCGTTGCGCGATGCGCAAGGCGTTGACGGCGACCCGGGTCTTGAATTTATGTTCACCTTGCAGAGTGGGCAGCAGATCATGTTCGAGATATTCCAGCGCCACCTCGATCAGCACTTCGCGGCTCGGAACGCTCATGAACTTTGATCCTCCAGCAGTTGCAACAAATCCCACAACGGTTCTTCGACCCTTCGGCCGATGACGCTGTGTTCGAGCCCAACCGTACCCGGCGCACTGCCCGGCGTACCGAGCCCCATGCTCAGGCACATGATGGCCCATTTGACGTGACCGAACGCTTCCCAGAAGCGCACACGCTGTGCATCGACGGCGACGCCGCTGGCATGTTGGTAGACCTGATAGAGGCTCTCTCGCAGGCCAACGCCAGCGACCGGTTGTGGCCCGCCAAAACGCCAGGTCTTCAGGCATAGCCAGCCAAGATCCTGCATAGGGTCACCGAGTGCCGCCAGTTCCCAGTCGATGACGCAGGCCAGACCGCGTTCGTTGATGATCAGATTGCCGAGCCGGAAATCGCCGTGCACAACGGTGAGCGTTTGCGGTGCCGGCAAATGGTCGTACACCCAACGCAGGCCCCACTCGAGCGCGGGAATTTCGACTGACTGCCGATCAACCATCGTGCGGTAGCGCTGCCATTGCGAATACGCATCCATGGCTGTCAGGAACTCGACGGTGCTGGCCGGTATGCTGTGTATGCCAGCCAGTGCTTGTGCGCATTGCGCTGCCAGTTGCGGGCGAGCCAGCGCAAAGGCTGGATCGCGCAATATTTTCGGCGCCACCGTTTCACCGGCGACCCAACGGGTGATGTGACCCGGACCCAGACCATCGTCCTCGAGCAGAACAGCGCAGACCTCGGGCGCCGGCACTCGTTGAGCGCGCGCCGCTTTCATGATTTGCGCGTCGTGCTCGGCCGTCAGGCGAGTCGCCTGTACCGGGTCGCCGCCGGCGCGGGCGGTGGTCAGTTGCAAGACCAGGCGCTGCCATTGACCGTCTATGTTCGCCTCGAAGATCCAGGTGCCCTTGGTGGCGCCGCCGGTGACCCGCTGCATGTTTTGCGGCGCGCCGGTTGCGCCCAGATGTCGGGACAAGGCGGCCGGCAAACGTGCAGTCAGCGTGGCGGGGTCAACCAGAGCAGGCATGACTGGGATCCTCGATTGAAACCACTACGACTTGCCGCCGATCATGCCAAACAGATGCCCAGCCACCTTGCGCATCTGAATCTCTTCCGAGCCTTCGGTGATGCGATAACGGCGGTGATGACGATAGATATGCTCGAACGGCTTGTGTCGCGAATAACCGATGCCGCCGTGGACCTGCATGGCGCGATCGGCTGCTTCGCAGACCAGCCGGTTGGCGCGGTAGTTGCACATCGACACCCGGTCCGAAAGCTTGCGCGCGACCTCGGGCTTGCTCATCTGGTCCATTTGCCAGGCAGTCTGATAGACCAGTGTCCTCAGCATGGCCGCTTCGGTATGCAATTCAACCAGCGGAAACTGGATTGCCTGATTGGCCGCCAGCGGCTTGCCGAAGGGCTTGCGCACCTTGGCGTAAGCGACGCTCTCGTTGACGCAGAACTGCGCCGCGCCTAAAGACGATGCGGCCTGGCGGATGCGGTTTTCATGAACAAAGTGCTGCGCCAAGGCAAGGCCGTCTTCCGGGTCGCCGAAGATCGCGTCATCCGGTACCCAGACATCGGTCAACGAGATACGCGGATGATCGGTCGGCATATTGAAGGTCCACAGATACTCCTCGACCTTGAAGCCGGGTGTGTTGGTGGGCGTAATGAAGCAGGTAATGCCGCGAGCTTCGCCGTCCTTGCCGGAGGTACGCGCGAAGATCAGATCATGGGTGGCGATGTGCAGGCCGGTATTCCACATTTTTTCGCCATTGATTCGCCAGCCGTTGCCGTCGCGAACTGCGCGCGTTTCCATCCAGGTGGCATCCGATCCATGATTCGGTTCGGTCAGCCCGAAGGCGGTTTTCATGGTCGCGCCGAGCATGCCTGGAATGAATTTTTTCTTTTGCTCAGCGGTTCCAAAGTCACGAAACATCAGAATGACTGGCAGATTGCCGACGATCGAGCTCTCATTTTGAAGATCATTGTGCAACCCCAGCCCCTTGGCGGCCAGATGTTCGCGGATGATTGCCATGGCCAGATTGCTGCCATTCTTGCCGCCGTACTCCTCAGGCAGCGAAAAGCGGAAGTGCCCCGCGCGGTCGGCGCGGCGGCGCATCTCGGCCAGTAATTCCTCCCATTCGTGCCTTGGCAATCCCTGATTCTCGAAATCGGTTCGGGCCCATTCGCGGCGATGATCGAAGAACCGGATGTTGTCGTCAGCCTGCTCGAGCGGCTTGATTTCGCGTTCGATGAATTCATCCAGCTCGATCAGGTAGTCACGAATCGGCTGCGGAATGTTGAAGTCCATGGGATCCTCTTTGACAAGACGAATTTCATATTAGCGCCGCGAGCCGGCTGTTCGGTCTCTGATTATTTCCCGAACTTCCTTTATTATTAGGTAACGCAGCATTTAATGTATGGGTTTTGAAGACCCGAATTTCATGAACAAAATCTAAAATAACGATTGCAGGAGACAACTTTGAAACTGAATGCATTAAAACGATTCAACCAGGCGAATGGCCTTGGGACGCTGAGCGGCTTGAGCGCGCTGGCAATGACCGCAATGACCGCAATGACCGCTCTTACCGCTCCTACCGCTTTGACCGCGTTTACCGCGTTTACCGCTTTTACTTTGGTGGGCTCTTCGTCAGCACTGGCGCAGGGCAAGGAAATCAAGATTGGCGTTATTTATGATCTGACCGGTGCGTTCGCCGCCGGTGGCTCGAACGCGTCTTACCTCGGCACCAAGTACGCGATCGACATGATCAACGAAAAAGGCGGCGTCGAGGGCGTCAAGATAAAACCCTTTTATGTCGACGCGCAGTCAAAGGCCGAGGTCGCGATCAATGAAGCCGAGCGGCTGGTCAGCCAGGAAAAGGTCGACATGTTGATGGGCGTTTTTTCGAGCGCCCACTGCGTACCGCTGGCGCAAAAGGCCGACGCAGCGAAGAAATTCATGTGGGCCAATGTCTGCGTCGCCTCGGCCGTGTTCAAGGACAAGAACCTGCAGTACGTGTTCCGGCCGCAAGTGCATTCCGACCAGTTTGGTGAGGCCTCATGCTCATTTTTGAATGAACAGGCGAAGGCCAAGCTTGGCAAGGACCCGAAGGATCTGAAGGTTGCGATTATTTATGAAGACGGCCCTTACGGCGTCGGTGTTGCTTCTGGAAACGAAAGCGCCTGCAAGGGCTTCGGCATGCAAGTCACCCTCAAGGAAGGTTATGCCGCCACCTCGCCGGATCTCTCGCCGCTGGTGACGAAACTCAAGCGGGCCCGCGCCGATGTAATTCTGCATACCGGCTACAACCCGGACATCACGCTGTTTTTGCGGCAAGCCAAGGAGCAAGGTTTGAAGTGGTCGGCGCTGATCGGCCATGGCGCCGGTTACGGTCAATACGACAAGTTGTTTGCGACCTTCAAGGAGGACGCGAACCTGCTGTACAACGTCGACCCGGTTGCTGCGCAGTTGCTCGATCCGGCGACGTTGAAGCCCGGCCTGGGCGATCTGACCAAGGAAATGGTCCGCCGCTACAAGGCCGATGTCAAGGTCGACGAAGTGCCGCCGCATTTGTCGATGGGCTTTAACAATGCCTGGATTTTCTTCTCGGATGTCTTGCCGCGCGCGATCAAGAAACACGGCGGTTTTGATGCCGAGGCACTGCGCAAGGCGTCGCTCGAGACCGACATTCCAGTGGGCGGCTCGATTCAAGGCTACGGCGTCAAGTTCTTCCCGCCGGGCAACAAGATGTCGGGGCAAAACGAGCGCTCTTCGCCAGTGGTCATGCAGTACAACGCCAGCGACACGTTCATTGTTTGGCCCAGTGCCATCAAGACCAAAGATGCGGTCTTGCCCTTGCCCAAAGGCCATGCTTATTCCTTGCAGTGACGGCCGCGATCCTCAGCGTTGACGCGCTGACCAAACAATTCGGCGGCTTCACCGCCGTCAATCAGGTCTCTTTCGAGCTGGCCCAGGGCGAGATCCTGGGCCTGATCGGTCCGAACGGCTCGGGCAAGAGCACAACTTTCAATGTCATATCAGGCTTGTATGCGCCCAGCGCCGGTTCGATCAGGCTCGATGGTCGCGAAATCGGTGGCCTGACCGCCAACCAGATTTGCAAGCTCGGTGTTGCACGCACCTTCCAGATTCCACGACCGTTTCGACGGCTGTCGATTCTCGAGAACGCCACCCTGGCTGCGTTTTATGGTGGGCGCGAGCGGATCAGCCGCATCGAGGCCGAAAAGAGGGCACGCGATGCGCTCGAGTTGATCGACCTGCCGCGCGGTGCCGATGCGCGGGTCGACGGGCTCGGTGCCGCTGGCCTGAAAAAGCTCGAGATGGCGCGGGCGCTGGCGACTCAGCCGAAGATTTTGTTGGCCGACGAAAGTCTAGGTGGACTTGATGAACACGAAATGAATCAAGCCGCCGATATGCTCAAGCGAATCCGCGATCAGCGCGGCATCACGATCATCTGGGTGGAGCACATCATGGGCGTGCTGATGCGCGTCATTGACCGTTGTCTGGTGCTCGATCATGGCGAACTGATCGCGCAGGGCAAGCCGTCGGAGGTCACGCGCGATCCGAAGGTGGTCGAAGTTTATCTGGGCACCGATGCGGAATCCGTGCAGGACCAGATCGCTGCGCAGAATCGCACCTGAGAGATTGATGAGCACCCTCAAGCCAATGTTGGAAATCCGTAATATCTCGGCCGGTTACGGTACGTTCCAGGCGCTGTTCGATGTCTCGCTTGAGGTTCGTGCCGGCGAATCGGTAGCGGTCATCGGCCCGAACGGCGCGGGCAAGACGACTCTGCTACGAGTCATCTCGAAATTGATTCAGGCCACGACCGGCGATCTCAGTATGGAAGGTCGCAACTACAACGATATTGCCTCGCACGAGGTGATCTCGCTCGGTATTGCGCAAGTGCCTGAGGGTCGACGCCTGTTCCCGCGCCTCACTGTTGAAGACAATCTGAAAATGGGCGCGTTCATGCCGGCAGCGCGCGCCCAATTCAGCCAGCGTCTCGAGATGGTCTATGCGCTTTTCCCGCGCATGAAAGAGCGCCGCTTGCAGTTGGCTGGCACGATGTCAGGTGGCGAGCAACAAATGTGCGCGATTGGCCGCGCGCTCATGAGCGGCCCGAAACTGCTCTTGCTCGATGAACCCTCGGCGGGTCTGGCGCCGGTGATTGTGCAATCCATTTTCGAGGTCATTCGCAAGATGAGTGCCGAGGGCTACACCGTCTTGGTGGTTGAACAGAATATTCAGCAAGTACTCAAGGTCGTTAACCGGGCATACTTGCTCGAGACCGGCAAGATTCGCAGCAGCGGGCCGGCGTCAGAGCTGCTGGCCAGCGACGAGATTCGGCGGGCTTATCTTGGGGTCTAGACTGATCTTGGGGTCTGGTCGCATGGGCAAACGGAACAATTGCAATGTCTGAAATCTTCGACATCTATTTGCTGGAAGCCGTCATCAACGGCCTGTTGCTGGGTGGCTTGTTCGCGCTGCTGTCGCTGGGCTTGAATCTGATCTTCGGTGTCATCGATGTGGTCTGGATCTGTTATGCCGAGCTCATCATGGTTGGCATGTACATGATCTACTGGCTGCATGTGACCTTGGGCTGGCCCCTGCCGCTGGCGTTTGTGGGCTGTATCGTTTTTGTCGGCGCACTCGGCGCGCTGATGCACTACTACATCATTCGCCCGGTACTCAGCGCCGAGCCGATCAATCAGTTGTTGGTTACCGGCGGAGTATTGTTTTTGCTGCAGGCCCTGGCCACCGTGATCTTCGGTGTTGAATTCCGAAATATTGGCGTGCGCTTGCCGGGTGTCAGTATTGGCGAGATGAACGTATCGTTTGCGCGCGTTGTCGCGTTCGTGGTGGCGGCGATCGCCATTTTGGCGGCGTACCTGTTCCTGACCCGGACCTACGTCGGTACCGCCATTCGGGCGATCAGTCAGGACCGCGCCATCATGCCGCTCATGGGCGTGAATCCTGGCAGGATTTACTTGTTGACCTCCGCCGTCGGCGGTGCGTTGGCGGGTCTGGCGGCCTGTCTGCTGGTACTGCAATACGACATTCATCCGGCCATCGGCCTGTCCTTTGGGCCCTTGACGTTTCTCATCTGCGTGCTCGGCGGGTTGGGTAATCTGATCGGCGGATTTATCGCGGCCTTTCTGTTTGCGCAATTCATCTCCGTAGGTGGCTTTCTGTTCCAGCTCGAATGGGGTTACGTGATTGCGTTCGTATTTTTCATCGCCTTCATGTTCTGGCGACCTGAAGGTATTCTGGCGAGACGTCGATGAATACAAACGCCGATGAATAAATCCATCGCAGTCGTTCTTTTGCTGTTGCTGCTGGCAACACCCTTGTTTGGTGTCGGCAACTATCCCCTGCACCTCATGATCATGGGACTGCTCTGGTCCTATGTCTACACCAGTTGGGCGATCATGGGTCGCCTCGGTATGGTCAGCTTCGGGCATGGCGCTTTTTTGGGCATTGGCGCCTACACGGTAGCCATGCTCTGGAACTGGTTCGGGGTGTCGCCTTGGATCGGCATGTTCGCGGCCATTGCGCTGACCCTGGTGGTCGCCTTCGTGATTGGCTACCCCTGTTTCAGATTCAAGATTGTTGGCCATTATTTTGCGCTGGTCACGCTGGCCTTGTCCGAGGTCGCCCGGCTGATGATCGTTGCCCTGCGCGACACGACCGGCGGATCGCTCGGCGTGACGCCGAAGTCGGCGTTAAGTGGCGGAAGTTCCTGGTCGCTGTCCGGTATGCAGTTTTCGAGCAAGCTGGTGTGGTTCTACATCATGCTGGGCTGCTGGTTGATTGCGCTGTATATCTGGCACCGCGTCGATCGCAGCATGAGTCGATTGGCTCTCGAGGCAATCAGCGAGGAAGAAGACGCTGCGGCGTCGATCGGCATCAATGTCACGCGCTCGAAGCTTGCCATCACGATGTTATCGGCCGTCATGACCTGCGTGGGTGGCGTCCTGTATGCGCAATATCAGCTCTACATCAACCCTGAGACCGTATCCGGAATTGGCGTGTCGTTGCAAATGGTCTTTGGGGTCATTGCGGGCGGCATGTTTGTGATGCTCGGACCGACGGTGGGTGCCATCTTGCTGCTGGCGCTGTCAGAATCGCTGCGCGTACTGATCGGCAATCAGGTGCTTGGTGTTGATTTGACCATTTACGGATTGTTGCTGATTATCTTTATCATCTTTATGCCCAAGGGCATTCTCGGGTCGTGGCTGGCGAAGACGCGGCGCCCGATTTCCTGACTGTTAAAATTTCGTATTCGATCAAACTCCTCTTTGCTGTGGCGGTAACGGTTGCTGCCAGCTCTGTTTTGGCTCAGACGACCATCAAGCCTGATGGCCAATGGCGTGGCGCAATCGCTGCCGGCTTGAGCCTGGTGGGCGGCAATACCAGCTCGAAGCTCCTGAATATCAACGGCGATGCCGTCAAGGCGACGGCCACCGATAAGTGGAATATTTATGGCTCGCAAATATATGGAAAATCAGGTGACTCAGCCACCGCCAATTTGCTGAATCTGGGTGCGCGTTTCAATCAGGATCTGAATGTCCAATACTTCTGGTTCGGACAAGGCGACCTGACACGCAACAAGCTGGCGAACTTGAGTCTGAGAACGGCGATCGCCGGGGGTGTCGGCTACCACGTCATCAAATCCGATCCGACCACCTTCGATGTCTTTGTGGGTCTTGGTTATGCCAACGACCGCTACATCAATGCCACCGTTGTTGCCGATCAAACCCGCAGCAGCTACAGCCGTCTGGAAATATTGCTCGGCGAAGAGTCAACCCACAAGCTGTCGCCAACCACGCAGTTCAAGCAGCGCCTGGTGATTTACCCGAACCTGTCGGACCGGGGAGAGTACCGCACGGCGTTTGATGCCGGACTATCGGTCGCGATGAGTGGTTCGCTGAGTCTGCAGACAACCTTGGGGCTCCGCGTCAATAGTGATCCAGGCACCGGCTTGAAGAAGACCGACACCCTGCTGTTCACCGGTATCACCTACAAATACGAGTGAGAAGAACAAGACGAATGAGAAGAATAAGATGAATGAGGAGAGCGACACGAGCGAGTCGTTCGCCTCGTCGATGGTTATTCGAAAAGTACCCGCTCGCAGGACAGCGAGCGCACGTCCATCTCGAACTCAAGTTCGATGATGGGCGGCTTGCACAGATGCCAATTCAAGCCGATCGCAGTCAGACCGGCGCTGGCGAAGTGGCTCTCGAGCAGCGCATGAAAATTCTCGGCGGTATAAATCTGGGCTGCACTCAGACGCCGCCAGTCGCCACCCAGACCAGCACAACGCCCCTTCATCGTCTTGATGACAAAGTCCACCTTGGCGGCCAGTCCGGCCGGTGACAGATCACCACGCGCGATGACTGCTTGCGGAAACGCTTGCCCGTCGGGCCATTCGCCGCTGCCGGCGACGACGAAGTCGCGCGTGCTCGAGGAGGTCGACGGCTGTGCGGAGGCATGCTCGGCCGGCACGGTGTAACAGAATGCGTGAAAGACCGGTTCGCCGGGCGCATCGAACACCGGACAGACATTGCTGCGGCCGACCGGATTCAGGCCGTTTCGCACCAGACCCCATTGGGTCAGGGTATTGACGTAGCCGACATTGAAGTCGTGAAAGCCGCTAAAGCTGAACGGGCGGGGCGAGCGCAGCTCGATCGCACACAAGGCGGTCAGAGGTCGGCCGATGCTTTCCAAATGTTGTGCGATTCGCTCAAAGCCGGCGGCGATGGTGGGTGCGCTGGCCAAGCGGACGCGCACCAACTCGAACCCTGGGCTGGCAATGACGCCTTGCGAATAGGGAAATCCGCCTTCCAGGAATTCGAAGTTGCCGGGCGTGAAATGATGTAATGTCGACATGGTGAAATGCTAAAGTCCAACTGCACATTGTAAATCCGTTAAACACTCATAAATCCTTTAAATCCTTTAAATCCTTTTTGATCAGGTGCTCACAACCATGTCGATCCCGAATTCAATGCGTTACATCGATCACGGCGCCGGTGGCGCACCGTCGGTTCTGACGCTCAAGACCGGCCCGGTTCCCGGCTTCGCGGCGCATGAGATCCTCATCAAAGTGGCCTACGCGGGTGTAAACCGACCCGACGTGGCGCAGCGTAGCGGCTCCTACCCGCCGCCCCCTGGCGCGTCGAAATACATTGGTCTTGAGGTTGCCGGCACCGTCGCAGCCGTAGGCGCAAATGTCACGCGATGGAAAATCGGTGATGCCGTCTGCGCGTTGAGCAACGGCGGCGGTTACGCCGAATATGTCAACGTTCCTGAGGGCCAGGTCCTGCCGGTACCCAAGGGCTTGACTCTGGAGCAAGCCGCTGCCTTGCCCGAGACCTACTTTACGGTTTGGGCCAACATGATCGAGGGCGGTCGGTTGCGTTCGGGCGACGTGTTTCTGGTCCATGGCGGCTCGTCCGGCATTGGCCTGACGGCGATTCAAATGGCCAAGGCTTGGGGCGCGACCGTTTACACCACCGTTGGTAGCGCCGACAAGGCCGAAGTTTGCACACGGCTGGGCGCCGATGCGGTCATCAATTATCGCGATCAGGATTTTGTCGAAGAGATCAACCGCCTGACCGCCAAACGCGGCGTCAATGTCATTCTCGACATGGTTGGCGGCGATTATGTCGGTCGTAACCTCAAGGTACTGGCCTTTGAAGGTCGTCTGGTACAAATCGCTTGGCTGCAGACCTCCAAGGTCGAGGTTGACTGGATGCCGATCATGACCAAACGATTGACCTACACCGGCTCGACCATGCGACCACGCAGTGATACCGAGAAGGCGCGACTGGCCAATGAATTGCGCGCCCAGGTGTGGCCGAGGATCGAGCGCGGTGAAATGCTGCCGCATATTTTTCGCAGCTTCGATCTGGCCGAGGCCGCCCAGGCGCACGAGCTGATGGAAAGCTCCAAGCATATCGGCAAGATCATGTTGCGGGTCAGTGCGTGACGTGAAAGTACGAAACCTGAAAGTGATCAAGCCGGGCGCGCTTTGCCGATGAGTAAACGTCTGATTGCCGCTGGCGTTGGACTGGCGCTGTTGCTCGGCGGTGGCCTTTATTGGTTCCTGCAACGCGGCAGCACCGACGCTGCAGCGTACAAGACGGCCAGGATCAGCAAGGGTTTGTTGACCGCTGCGGTGTCGGCCTCCGGTACGATCAACCCGGTAGCGATTGTCTCGGTGGGTTCGCAAGTGTCGGGACAAATCAAGGAGGTGACGGCCGATTTCAACAGCGAGGTCAAGGCCAATCAGGTGATCGCCCGCATCGATCCGGAAACGTTTACTTATCGCATGCGCCAGGCCAGTGCCGATCTCGATGCGTCCCGCGCGCAGGTGCTGGTGCAGGACGCCCAGGTTTCCGCTCGCCGTGCCGATGTGACCCGAGCGGAGGTGAATCTCGCTGAAGGCCGGCTTGATCTGTCGCGCAAGGAGCAATTGCTCGAGCGCAATTTCATTTCACCGGCCGAGCGCGACAAAGCGCGTTCGGTGATGCGTGCGCTCGAGGAAGATCTGAAATCTGTGCGCGCTTCGCTGTTGGTGGCGCAGGCCACAGTGAAGAACAATCAGGCGGTGGTCAAGCAGCGCGAGTCGGCGTTGGCCAGTGCGCAAGTTGATCTGGACCGGACGATCATCAAGAGTCCGGTTGATGGCGTGGTGATCAAACGCTCGATCGAGCCTGGCCAGACAGTAGCCGCCAGTCTGCAATCGCCCGAGCTATTTGTGATCGCCAAAAATTTGCGCGATATGCAAGTCGATACGGCGATCGACGAAAGCGATATTGGCCGCATCCGGGTCGGTCAGGCGGCGACGTTTACGGTCGATGCGTTCGCGGGCCGCACCTTCGAAGGCAACGTGCAACAGATTCGCAAGGCCGCTCAGAACGTTCAGAATGTCGTCACCTATACCGTCGTGGTGGTCTTTCTGAATGCCGATGGCGTCCTGCTGCCGGGCATGACGGCCAATGTGCGGGTGGTCACCGAGAGCCGCCCTGACGTCTTGCAAGTCGCGAATTCCGCTCTGCGCTTTCGGCCCAATGCGGATGAATTGGCGCTCATGCCCAAAACCGTGAGCACTGCCGGTGCAGCGGACTCGGCAGCGGGAACCAATGGCGCGGCTGGCAGCGCTGCTGGACCGGGTGGCGGCGCTGGGCCGGGCGGTGCAGGGGGCGGTGCCGGCGTTGGTGGCGTTGGTGGCGCTGGTGCCGGCGGCGGTGGCGCGGCGGGCGCAGCGCGCGAATTTCGCGAACGTCTCGAACGTGAGTTGGCATTCGACGCCGACCAGAAACTCAAGATGGATGAAATTTCAGCCGGTATGCGATCGAAGTACATGGCCCTGCGTGATATGCCCGAAGAGCAGCGCAGCAAAGCCGCAGCGGCCAACCGCGCCGAGATGCGCGCGAAAATCAACGACATCCTGAAGCCCGATCAAAAGCCTCGGTACGAAGCGATTCTGGCCGAAATGGCTGGGCGCGGCGCCGGAGCTGGTGGCGCACGAACCAAACTGTACGTGCTCGAGGGCGGCCGTCCGAAACCGATTGATGTTCGTCTGGGCGTCTCCGACGGTAGCAATACCGAGGTGTCGGGGCGCGAGCTCAAAGAGGGTGTCGAGATCATTACCGGTCGGGCCAGCGGTGTAGCGGCGGCCGGCGGCGCCTCGCGTTCGCCGGGCGGCCCGCCGCGAATTTTTTAGGCCGGTGACGTTCTCATGAATCTGATCCAAGTGCAGAACCTGACCAAAACCTATTACATGGGTGATCAGATCGTGCATGCGCTGGCCGGTGTCACTTTGAGCATCGAGCAGGGCGAGTTTGTCGCCATCATGGGGCCGTCAGGCTCGGGCAAATCAACCTTCATGAATCTGGTCGGTTGCCTGGATGCGCCGAGCTCGGGCAGCTATAAATTGGCCGATGAAGAAGTCGCCGGCATGGGGCGCGACGAGCTCGCCAGCATTCGCAATCGGCGCATCGGTTTTGTGTTCCAGCAATTCAATTTGCTGCCGAGAACCCGGGCGTTGGATAACGTCATCTTGCCGCTCCTGTACGCCAATGTAGACAAGCAGACCCGGATCAAACGCGCGGAAAAGCGTTTGCAACAAGTCGGCCTGGCCGAGCGCATGGACCATACGCCGTCGCAGCTCTCCGGCGGTCAGCAGCAACGCGTGGCGATTGCGCGCGCGCTTGTGAACGACCCGGTGCTGCTGCTGGCCGATGAGCCGACCGGCGCGCTGGACTCACGTACCTCCGTCGAAGTCATGGCGCTGTTCCAGGATTTGAACCGCGCCAACCAGACCGTGGTCATGGTGACGCACGAGTCGGAGATTGCCGCCTTTGCCAGCCGCATCATCACGTTTCGAGATGGCAAATTACTGCGCGATGAACGTAATCGACCCGCCAACGCCCGCGAACAACTCGACGCGCTCGAGGTGACATGAACATTGGCGCGATTTTCCGAATTGCACTGAAGGCCTTGTCGCTGAACAAGCTGCGTTCGATTCTGACGATGCTGGGCATCATCATTGGTGTCGCCGCCGTCATTGCGATGATCGCGATCGGCCGCGGCGCACAGTCACGGGTTGAAGAGCAGATCAAGGGCCTCGGCTCGAACATCATGCTGGTGCTGCCGGGCTCGATCAACCAATCGGGTGTGCGCCTGGGCGCCAGCAGTTCACAGACCTTGACCGAAGAAGATGCCAACATCATTGCGCGTGACGTGCCGGAGGTGCAGGTTGCCGCCGCCACCATTCGCGCGGGCGCCCAGGTGGTGGCGGGCAACAGCAACTGGAGCACCACCATCTTCGGTGCCAACAACGACTATCTGGAAGCGCGCGACTGGTCCTTGCTGTCGGGGCGTCAGTTCGAGGCCGCCGACCTCAGCGGCTCCGGCAAAGTGGCACTGATCGGGTTGACGGTCGCGCAGAGCCTGTTTGGCGACGCCGATCCGCTCGAACAGACTATCCGCATCAAGAAGGTTCCAGTGACCATCATCGGTGTGCTGGCGCGCAAGGGTCAAAACTCCCTGGGCCAGGATCAGGACGATGTCGTCATTGTGCCGCTGTCGACCTTGCGTAACCGCGTGCAGGGGCAAACCACCGGTCGCCTGAAGCGGATCGGTTCGATCAGCGTGAAAGTCCGTGACGGCATGTCTATGAAGGCAGCCGAAGACAATATTCGTGAGTTGCTGCGCCAAAAGCACAAGCTGCAACCGTCGCAAGATGACGACTTCAGTGTGCGTAACCTGACCGAAATTTTGCAAGCCCAGGAAGCATCATCCAAAGTGCTGACCTATTTGCTGGCGGCCGTAGCTGGCGTCAGTTTGTTGGTCGGCGGCATTGGCATCATGAACATCATGCTGGTCAGCGTGACCGAACGAACCCGCGAGATTGGCTTGCGAATGGCAGTCGGTGCCCGGGGTCGCGACATCCTCAAACAGTTTCTGGTTGAGGCGACCACTCTGGCGCTGATTGGTGGACTGGTCGGTGTGTTTCTGGGCATTGGAGCAGCCTACGCGGTCGGAAATTTCGCGGGTTGGCGGACCGAGTTATCTTTGAACGCGGTCATCTTGGCGGTCGGATTTTCAGCGGCGATCGGGATCTTCTTTGGCTTTTATCCGGCCCGCAAGGCCGCCAGCCTTCAGCCCATAGAAGCCTTGCGTTATGAGTAGTGCCCTGTGCGGGCTTTGCTAACATCCGGGGATGAGAGCAAGTATCTGGATCGTTTGGCTGGTATTGGTCGTTTCTTCAGCCATACAGGTTTCTCGTACCGCCGTGGTGACCGATGCCTCGTCCTTTCTGCCAGGGCCTGCCAACGCCAGCCAGCGATTGATGATGGATCAACTGCGCGACGGGCTGTCAACGCGCATCATGGTCATCGGTTTGCAACTGTCTGCGGGCGCCGCCAAGGCCGCGCCCTCGGCTGAGCAGACCGCCGCACTGATCGACGCCAGCAAGGCCTTGCGCAACCGATTGGCCCGCGACCGCCAGTTTGCCTGGGTCAGTAACGGCGATCTGAACGAGCATGCGGTGGAACGCGATCGCGTATTCGCAGCTCGTTATCTGCTGAGTAAAAAGACCACCGAGGACCAGTTCTCAACAGCGGGTCTTGCGACCTCGTTTGCGGAACTCGAGAGGACCCTTGTGTCAGCACAAGGTGCTGCACTGAAGTCGATCGCAACCGCTGATCCGACCTTGACCGCGTTGCAGTTGCTCGAAAAAGCGTCGCATCGTACGGCGTCATCGACTGGTGAAGGCGTCTGGTTGGGCAGCGACGGAACGGTCGCTCTGTTACTGGTCGAAACCGAGGCCAAGGGCAACGATATTGCAGCGATGTCCCGGACCATCAAGTTCGCTCAACAAAGCGCCAACGAAGTGCTTATGCAATGGCCAGCCAGTCTCCCCAAACCCGCGGTCGAGTTTGCGGGATCTGGCTACTTCAATGTGCTCTCGCATGATGCGATTGGCAAGGACGCCATGCGGCTGTCACTGATCGCGATCTTTCTGGTGGCCGGTCTCCTGTTGTGGGCTTTGCGTAGTCCGCGTTTTCTGATCATGGCGGTCATACCGGTCGCCAGCGGCGCATTGGCTGGATTTGCCGTGGTGGGATTTCTGGATAACGCCATTCATGGCATCACGCTGGCGTTCGGGGTCACGCTGATCGGTGAGGCGGTCGACTACGCGATCTACACTTTTGTTCAGGCTGATGAGCACGGACAGCATAGTCGACGATTCTGGCGGCAAGTGTTCCTGGCCATGTTGACATCGCTGATCGGTTTTGCAGCGATGTATTTTTCAGGCTTCGCCGGCTTGAAGCAACTCGGCCTGTTTTCGATGGTCGGTTTGGTGGTGGCAGCCGCTTGTGCACGCTGGCTGTTGCCGGCACTGTTGCCACGCCACCGGCTTCGCGATGCCATGGCGGCCGAGTCATCGCTGCGATTTTCCTGGCTGCCCTCGGTCGCGCTGGGTATGCGCCGATTGCGCTGGCTGGTGCTTTTGATCGCCGTCGCGATGGCAGCGTTGATCGCGAGCCGACACAAAACCATGTGGCATGACAGTCTCGATGCGCTGTCGTCGAGTTCATCGGTTGCGACGGCTCGAGACCTCAGTTACCGAACCTCGATCGGGGTTCCCGATCTTCGAACCATGATCGCGGTGCAGGGCGCCTCCCTGGAAGAGGCGCTGCAGCGCGCCGAGGCAACCAGTGGTTTTCTTGAAACGCTGGTGTCTGACAAACTGCTCGCAGGCTTCGAGAGTCCCAGTGATCTGTTGCCCAGCCTGGAGCAGCAAAGGCGTCGCCAGTCAGTGTTACCAGCCGGCGAAGTGCTGAGGGCACGCATTGCTCAAGCGGTCAGCGGCGGTAATCTCAGTGCGCAGGCATTCGAGCCTTTTGTCGAAGCGATTGCGGCGACCCGCAGCGGGCCGCTGATCGAAAGCGACTATTACGACAAGACCATTCTGGGCGCCTGGCTGGATTCGCAGATCGTGCGCAATCCACAGGGCGTGAGCGTCTTGATCCTGCTCGACAGCGCGCGATCGAATTCCGAAGTCAAACAGCGGATCGTCGACGCGAAGCTCGCCGGTGTCGATCTGATTGATCTGAAGGCCGATGTCGAGGTGCTGGTGGCCGACTATCGCGAGCGAACCATGCGCGCGTTCCTGATCGGCACCGCCGGCATCTTTCTGGTGCTGCTGATACAGTTGCGGCGCTACCGGGCAGTGCTTTCCATGGTCGCCACGATTGTTTCGGCAGTGGCCATCACCAGCGGACTGTTGCTGCTGCTCAAGAGCCACCTGACGCTCTTTAACCTGGTATCGGTGCTATTGGTGGTCGGTGTTGCCTCGAACTACACCTTATTCTTTTCGACGCTATCGACCAACCTTCAGGAGCGGCAGCGATCCAGTGTCTCGGTCCTGTTGGCGGCAGCCTCCACCTTTATCGGTTTTGCCGTGCTGGCGTTTTCGTCGACACCAGTATTGGCCATGATCGGCTTGACGGTCTCTCTGGGTGCGGTGGTGGGTCTGGTGACGAGCATGGCGTTCTCGGTTGACGCGACCGACTAACTGACGAACTGACTAGTCGGCGCGTTTGCGCTTCGTGCCCGACGCCATGTAGCCCATGCCCCATTGGGTCGACTCCCACTGGTAATTTTCCAGGTGCGGCCGGATCAGGCGCCAGGGCTGCCACTGACCGCGCGGGTTGCCATTCCACGCATAGTTCTTTAGAAATGAGATCAAGGTGAATGGTCCGGTCCACCAAGCGAAATTTTTCATGCCGGCAATCGAAATGTGGGCACCGGGTGCCGCCTGCGACAAAATGTTCTCGACCGCCAATGAGCTCTGAAAAATATCATGGGTGTAGTGGAACAGGATCGCATCAAGCGGTTTCGGAAAGCGCACCGATTCGGCAAAACCTTCTTGTACCTGGACGTTGGACCAGCCTTTTTCGAGACACTTTTTTCGGGCCAGAGCCAGCATTTCCGGTGATTGGTCGAACCCGAAAACCGTGCCCTCGGAACCCACCCGCTCACGCAGCAACGCGAGGCTGACGCCCGACCCGCAGCCGACATCAAGGACCACCTGGCCCGGTCTCAGCCGCAATCGCTCGATGGTCCGGTGGCGGATCGTATTGGTGCCGCCGGTCGTCGAATCATAAATGTTGGCTTTGCGGCGATACTTTTCGATTGACCTGAGGTTGCTACTGGTTGGCGTAAATTTTGAATTCATGCCGCCAGCGCCTTGGCCCACTCTTCGCGAAGCCAGCGTGCGCAGGCAACATTTTGTTCGAAGATCGAATACTTGTGGCCGGCGCCATAGTCAGGGGCCGGTATGTGTTCGCAAGAAATTTGCCGGATCGGACTCTCATCATGGCTGGCGTGATAGGCCAGCAAGTCGCGAACCACGCGTTTCCAGGGCTCCAGCTTGTGTTCATCCCAGTCAGCCAAATATTCACCAGGCTTCGGTTGCACGAACGGATACTGGATGCCGCGCCCGGTGCGGCCGTCGGGATGTTTGCCCCAGGTGTTCACCGGATTCGCAGGAATGGCGGCCCGGGCATGCGCATGATGCACATAGTTGGCGTCGATCCATTGTTTGGAGACATTGCCTGGCTTCGCAGGATCCAGAATGACGAGGCCCGATTCAATATCGGCCTTCATGTTCTGGACCTCCTGCTCCCTCGGATTGTCCATCTTGAAAATGACATGGCTGTGATCGAGCGTCATGTAAAACGGCGCGCCGCGCTGCCTGACCAACTCTCCTACTTGTGCAACCCGGCCGTAATGTTCCGACCACATGTTGACATGAACTTCGAAACACGGAGTGACTTCATGGCGCAGGCCAAAGTCATGTGCTCTCATGTAAAAATCGGCGACTTCCGAGTTGCTCAGCAAGTGACCGTCGGCGTGATGGGTGAGAACCTGTACGTTGTGTACGCGGGTGCCGAGCAAGCGGCCTTTCAGAATGTTCTGCTCGAATACCGATTCGTCGCGACCCAAGGTGTAGAACCAGCCACTGGCCAACACCGGCAGATCGTATCGTTCGCTGGCCTTCAGTAGTTCACGGAACTCGTCATCGGGGGGCGCGCGGTCGATATAGTCGAAGACACCGGATTCCTTGACCATTTGGACCTTGGCGGTAATTCCCGGAATATTCGTGTCCTGGTGGGTACTGCCGTTGGCGGTACAACCGAATTTCAGATCGCCCAATTGCTTCATCACAAACCTCGCTATCGAAAACCGCTTTGTCGCGTATGCTGCTCTTGCCGAGACACGTTAGCCAACACCTTAGGCGGCACCTTAGCCGAGAACTTACGCGACACCTTTGCCGACACCTTAGCCGACATCTCAGTGGCCGTACTTTTCGCATTGAACCGCAAACCTGACACGACGGAAAGCCCTATATGACTTATCAGCGTATCTCACTGGAATTCGACGGTAAGGTCGCCGTTCTGAAATTCAATCACCCGCAAGTTCTGAACGCCATTGGTGCACAAATGCTTGGCGAACTGCGTGAAGCGGTTCGGGCAATCGCCGACCCAGCGCACGGGGCTCGCTGCTTGTTGCTGACGGGCGAGGGACGGGCGTTCTGCTCGGGTGCGAATTTGGCTGACGATGCGGGCAAGCCGCGTCAGAGCTCGGGCGATACCTTGCGGGGTGGCTATCACCCCATGCTGATGGCCTTGCGCGATCTCGATATGCCGATGGTGTCTGCCGTCAACGGCGCGGCCGCCGGCGTTGGCATGAGCCTGGCCATCATGGCAGACCTCGTCTGTGCCTCGAAAAACGCCTATTTTCTTCAGGCGTTTGCGCGCATTGGCTTGATTCCCGATGGTGGCGCGACCTTTTTGTTGCCGCGTCTGATTGGCTGGGGCCGAGCCATGGAGTTGTCGCTGCTCGCCGAAAAGCTGCCGGCCGAGCGGGCGTATGAATGGGGTTTGGTGAACCGGCTGTATGACGATCAAACTCAACTCATGGACGGCGCGATGTCAATCGCACGTCAGTTGGCCGATGGCCCGAAATCACTGGCGCTGATCCGGCGCGCTTACTGGGAGTCGACTCGCAATTCCTACGAACAGCAACTCGACCTGGAGGCGCAAATACAAACCCAGGCTGGCAAGACCGACGATTTTCGTGAGGGCGTTGCCGCCTTCATCGGCAAGCGCGCGGCGCAGTTCAAGGGTCGTTAGCGCGTATCGTTGACGCGGGTCGTCAGCGCACCATTGACTGCAAACGTGTGTTGATGATCTGCGTTGCCTCGGCGATGATGCGATCGATCAGTTGCTTGCAGCTCGGAATATCGTCGATGAGTCCTTGCACCATACCCGCCGACCAGATGCCGAACTGCGGGTCACCCTGCTCGTAGACCACCTTGCCGCGCGTGCCGGCAACCAGATGGCGGATGTCATCAATGGTCGCGTTGCCGCGCTTCTCGATGGCCAGTACTTCCTGACTGACGGCATTGCGGGCGACGCGCGCGGTGTTCCGCATGGTGCGAAAAATCAGGTCAGTGGCACGTTCATCGTTCTCGACGATCTGCTCCTTGACGCGCTGGTGAATCGGGCTCTCCAACGTTGCCATGAATCGGGTGCCCATGTTGATGCCCTCGGCGCCCAGCGCCAGCGCCGCCACCAGGCCGCGACCATCGCCGAAACCGCCCGAGGCGATCATCGGAATCTTGATCTTGTTGGCAGCCGCCGGAATCAGAATGAGGCCCGGTGTGTCGTCCTCGCCCGGATGGCCTGCGCATTCGAAGCCGTCGATCGAAATGGCGTCGGCGCCGATCGACTCGGCCTTGACGCCGTGGCGCACCGACGTGCATTTGTGAATAACCTTGACGCCATTTTTCTTGAACACCGCAATGTGCTCCTGCGGATTGTTGCCGGCGGTCTCGACGATCTTGATACCGGCCTCGATGATCGCTTGCCGGTACTCGGCATAGGGCGGTGGTTTTAATGAGGGCAAGATGGTCAGATTCACGCCGAACGGTTTGTCGGTCAGCTCGCGGCAGCGGCCGATTTCGCGCGTCAATTCTTCGGGCGTCGGTTGCGTCAGCGCGGTCAGAAAGCCCAGCGCCCCGGCGTTCGCCACGGCAGAGACCAGACCGGCGCGACCGACCCATTGCATGCCGCCTTGAGCGATCGGGTACTGGACGCCAAACATTTCTGTGAATCGGGTCTTGAACATTGCTGTCTCCACAATTAGCCGGCGCTTTAGCGTCCGGCTTTGTCTCTGACTCGGATATTATCGGAGAATCAATCGGAGACCGAACATGGCTGACTATCTGAATTTCAGGGCGCAATCCTTGACCCAAGCGATCGAAGCCATTGTGTTGGCGGGCGGCAGTTCGGCGCGCGAGGCGCGCCTGGTCGCCACTGCGCTGGTCGGCGCCAACCTCGCCGGGCATGACTCGCATGGCGTTGGCATGATTCCGCGCTATGTCGAGTCGTTGCAAGAGGGCGGGCTGGTCGTCAACCAGGCGCCGAAGATCAATTTTGACGGCGGCGCGATGATCGCGATCGACGGGCAACGCGGCTATGGTCAGGTGATTGGCGAGGATGCCACGGCCATCGCCATCGCACGCGCCAAACAAGCCGGTAGTTGCATCATGGGTCTGGGCAATGCGCATCACCTCGGGCGTATCGGACAGTGGGCCGAACAAGCAACCGCCGAAGGACTGGTGTCGATCCATTTTGTGAATGTGTTGTCGCGCCCGATTGTGGCGGCTTGGGGTGGTGGTGATGGTCGGATGGGAACCAACCCGTGTTGTATCGGTATTCCGGTGCCTGATGCACCGCCGATCATTCTCGACTTTGCAACCAGCGTGGTGGCCCAAGGCAAGATGCGGGTCGCTCATAACAAGGGCGAGCAGGTACCGGCCGGGCGGTTGATTGACGACCAGGGCAATCCAACCAACGATCCACGCTATGTTGTCATCGATCCGATTGGTGCATTGATGCCGTTCGGTGAACACAAAGGTTCAGGCATGGGATTGATCTGTGAACTGCTCGGCGGCGCGCTGGCGGGCGGCGGCACCTGGCATCGCGAATACAAGGGTACGCGCGGGGTGTTGAACGGCATGTTGACAATTCTCATCGATCCAGTGCGTTTGGGTACCGCCGATTTTTTCGCATCCGAAACGTCAGCGTTTTTAGATTGGCTGCGCCAGACGCCGACCGCATCGGGCTTCGACAAGCTGCGAGTAGCCGGCGAACCCGAGCGCGAGATGCGGCTCAAAAGAAACGCCGAAGGTGTACCGGTCGATAGCACCACCTGGAACGATATTTGTGCCGCCGGTGCACGACTCGGGCTGAGTCGTGCAAGCCTTGAAAAACTGGCGTCGGCTGCGTCCTGACCTGTCGGCCTCTCAAGCAAATGTGGCTCTGCCACTTTGCTTGAACCCCCGCGGGGGGCGGGCTGGGCGCAGCCCGGCCCTGGGGGTGCTCCTAAGCGCAGCGCGCACCGTCGACCTCGATGCAGATACCCGATATGAACGAGGCTTCGTCGCTGGCCAGATAGAGCGCCGCATTGGCGACATCGAGCGCGGTCGAGAATCGACCTAACGGAATGGACGCGAGGAACTTGGCGCGCCGCACGTCATCAACCGGTCCGCCGGCAAACTCGGCTGACAGGCCGGTGTCCGGATTGAAGACCGGGTTGATACAGTTGACGCGAATGTTCTCCGGACCGAACTCGGCCGCCAGCGATTTGCTGGTCATGATCGCTGCACCTTTTGATCCGTTGTACCAGGTCAGACCCGGGCGCGGGCGAATGCCAGCGGTCGAGGCGATATTGATAAAACTGCCGCCGCCGTTCTTTCGAAATACCGGTACCGCGTGCACGGTAGCGAGATAAATACTTTTGACATTGACCGCAAAGCAGCGGTCAAATTCGTCTTCACTGACTTCGAGGGCAGGGCGATTTCGGTGGGTCCAGCCGGCGTTGTTGACCATGACGTCGAGCTTGCCGTAATGCGATACGGCGGCATCGACCAACGCTTTCATATCGGCAGATTTAGTGACGTCGGCAGCGAAGAATAAGGCGGTCCCGCCGGCTTTGGTGATTTCTGCGACGACTCGCTCGCCCATTGCTTTGTTGATGTCGTTGACGACCACCTTGCCGCCCTCTTGTGCCAGGCGCTTGGCGATTCCTTCGCCGATACCGCCGCCCGCACCGGTGACGATGACTACCTTGTTCTGAATTCGCATTGTGCTCCCCTGTTTATTAGTGAAATTTTGAACTCGACCGTTGCGAATTATTGCTCAGTTTGTGAATAAGTCACCGCAAGCAGTGTCGCCGCCGGCAGCCGAGGCAGCACCTTGACGTATTTACGCTGTCAAACTTTCTTACGCTGTCAAACCTTCCAGCAAGGTTGGCAAGAATTCGGACACGGTCGGATGGATATGCACACCGCGGTTAATCGAAGTGTAGGGCTGATCTGCATACATGACCTCCAAAACGGATTGAACGACTTCATCGCCGGACAGGCCGAGCAGCGCCGCGCCCAGAATTCGTTTTGATTGTGCATCGACCACCATTTTCATGAAGCCCTGAGTTTCACCCGTCTCCTGGGCACGACCGACGCGCGACATAGGCATTTTTGCAGTCAATATCGCTCGACCGGTGGCGCGCGCTTCGTTGAAGGTCAGGCCGACCCGGCCCAAGGGTGGATCGATGAAAAGCGCATAGGTCGAAATCCGATCGGTAACCCTACGTGCGCCGCCGTCGAATAAGTTGGCTGCGACGATTTCATAATCATTCCACGAGGTGTGTGTGAAGGCACCGCGCCCGTTGACATCGCCGAGCGCATACACACCAGGCACACTGGTTTCGAGTTCGTCATTGACGGTGATGAAGCCGCGTTCATCCACCGCAATGCCGGTGTGCTCAAGGCCAAGCTGGTCGGAATTCGGCGTGCGCCCGATGGCCAGCAACAGATGCGATCCTTCGATCTTCGGCGCGCCGGATTCACAATCCACGCCTACCCGTACGCCTGCACCGTTGCGTTCCACACCAAGGCAATTGGCGCCGGTCCGTACGACGATGCCCTCCCGTTCCAGAATTGCGCGGACTTCATCGCTGATGTCCTCGTCCTCGCGAGCGATCAGTCGCGGTCCTTTCTCGCAGACAGTTACTTCGGCTCCGAAGCGCCGATACATTTGCGCGAACTCGAGACCGATGTAGCTACCGCCAATGATGATCAAGTGCGCCGGTACTGCGTCGACATCCATCATCGAGATATTGGTCAGATAAGATACACCTTCTATACCGCTTAGCGCGGGCGCGCCGGGCCGCCCACCAGTGTTGATGAAGATCTTTCCGGCCGCCAGCCTGCGGTCGGCAACCGCTATTTCGCGCTGACCAGTGAAGCGCGCATGGCCGTGAATCACGCTGACGTTCTCGGCGCTAGCCATCCATTTTGTGACCCTAGCGCGCGACGCCTGCACTATGCGATCCTTGCGGGCCTTGACGGCCGGCATATCGATGCGCGGTGGCTGATCGAGGACCACACCATAATCGGCCGCGCGCCGCGCCAGGGCTGCGACCCGCGCCGATGCAATCAGAGATTTTGTCGGTATGCAGCCATTGTTGACGCAGGTTCCGCCCATCTGGTCGCGTTCAATGAGTACGGTCTTCAAACCCTGACGGCCGCAGCGCGCCGCCAGTGCCGGCCCGGCCTGACCCGCACCAATCACGATGACATCGAATTGTTCGATCATACTAAGCTCTCTTTAATGTCGTTGAACTGCTGCCCGGCTGCCGCTACATTGACCCTTTGGGAGCCACCCATACCACTTCGCTCTGACCTGTTTCTGGCAAGTCGAGAATTGCAGGCCTGCCTGGCCTCGGACGCGGCGCATGTAGCGCCCGGTGCGCGCGGTGAACATGTTGCACTGATTCAATCGGCTCTGGTACGCCTGGACGTTCTGGATGCTGACGCGGCGCGCATCGAGGCGAGAACTTACGGACCGCGAACTGCGGCGGCGGTACTCACCTACAAACGCGAATTCAACATAGTAAATCGCGCATACCAAAACAGTGCGGACAATATTGTCGGAAGGATGACGATCTCGTCGCTTGATCACGGTATCGCAGCGCTTGACGACCGCTTGGGTGGTCCTCGATTAGCCGCGCGACCAGGACCTCATCCGCAGAGCCCGACGGCGGCTGCCGGATTGGTCGCCCCGGGTCGTCAAGCCGGTCTTGCGAATTCGTTTGGCGTGACATCGACGCGGGTTGCGACCGTTACGGGCTCAGGCGCGTTTGGACCGCCGCTGTTGAATGGTCAGACGATTGGGCACCTGCGTACGGTCGGACCTTGGCTCGCAGACCAGGCACGCAAGCTAAACCTGTTTTGAGTATTGGGTTGTGAAAGCCGGTCTTGAATACCGAATTTTGGGTATGGCAAACGATCAATACGTCGCCATTTGGCGCGCCGCAGACCGCTTGTGTATCGCCGTGTGTCTGTTAGACGGCACTGTCAACCCGAATTTGCCGGAAACGCGGTAGTATCCGCCTGCGGCCTCGATGACCAGTCCCCTTGCCGCAGTCAAATCAGACATCCTCCGTAACAATTCCGTCTTCCCGACTGGTGCCACAAGCAAAGCCTTCCTACAGGCATGCGGCAGGTCGACGATCCTCCCGATTGGGATTCCATGAGTTTTGCAGCTCTCGGCTTGTCCGAGCCCCTGGTACGTGCCGTTGCCGATAAAGGCTACACACAACCTACCCCTATTCAACAACAAGCCATTCCTGCCGTTCTGGGCGGTGGCGATTTATTGGCCGGCGCTCAAACCGGCACCGGCAAGACTGCTGGTTTCACTTTGCCGATATTGCAGCGCCTGTCCGACAATCCGTCGGTACGCAACGCCAAGGGCAAGTGGCCAGTCCGCGTTCTGGTCTTGACGCCGACGCGTGAGTTGGCCGCACAGATTCAAGAGTCGGTTCGCGACTATGGCAAACACTTGCCGTTCACCTCGGCCGTCGTGTTTGGCGGTGTCGGCATCAACCCGCAGATCCGCCAGTTGCAAGGCCGAGTCGACATTTTGGTGGCAACGCCGGGCCGCTTGCTCGATCACGTCGGCCAGCGCACGGTTGATTTGTCGCAGGTCGAGATTCTGGTCCTCGATGAAGCCGACCGGATGCTCGACATGGGCTTTTTGCGCGATATCAAACGCGTGCTTGCCCTGTTGCCGAAGAAGCGCCAGAACCTGTTGTTCTCGGCGACCTTCTCCGACGAGATCAAGGTGTTGGCCGACAGTTTGCTGAACGCACCGGCGCTGATTGAAGTGGCCCGCCGCAATGCGACCGCCGATTTGATTACTCAGTCGGTTTTTCTGGTTGACCGCGGCCGCAAACGCGAACTACTCTCGCACATGATCAAGGAACACAACTGGTTCCAGGTGCTGGTGTTCACGCGCACCAAACATGGCGCGAATCGATTGGCCGAGCAATTGAACAAGGACAAGATCTCGGCGTTGGCCATTCATGGCAACAAGAGCCAGAGTGCGCGCACCCGTGCGCTGGCTGAGTTCAAGGATTCGAGCCTGCAAGTGTTGGTTGCGACCGATATCGCCGCGCGCGGACTCGACATTGTCGAGCTGCCGCATGTCGTCAACTATGAATTGCCGAATGTGGCGGAAGACTATGTGCACCGGATCGGTCGCACCGGTCGCGCTGGCTCCGAGGGTGAGGCTATTTCGCTGGTGTGCATCGATGAATACCAGTTTCTGGCGGACATCGAAAAGCTCATCAAGAAAGAGTTGCCGCGCAAGATCATTGCGGGGTTCGAGCTCGATCCGAACGATCGTCCGGAAGCGATCGTGCTGGGCTTTGGTCGCACCATCAATGGTTCAGGGCGAGGCGCCAACGCGCCGCGCGCACCGAGCTCGCAAGGTCGTGGGCCAAGTGCGCCAGGACGGGGATCGAGCTCGCCAGGGCGTGGACAGCGTTCGCAGCGTTCATCGAATCGACATGCACCGGCAGCGCCGGTTCGCAACAGCGCGCCGGTACAACGCAGTTTCTCGGCACCTGTGCAGAATCACGCGGGTCCGAAGCCAGCGGTGCGGCCCTTGCAAGTGGTACCGTCCACAAGCCAGCCACGATCAGTGCAAACCGGTACACAACAACCCGCACAGCAAGTAGCGGCGCAGCCCAGTCGCAGCAACGCGCCGAGCGGCGTCGGCGGCTTTCGGCCGCAACCGTCGCAGCGCGGACGGTTTGCCCGGTAGCTCCGATTAGCAGGCTTTCGCTATAGCAGCACCCGTCGATCGGTTCGATGGGTGCTCCACACGACAAGGGGTACTCCACGCGACAAGGCTGCGTGATCGATGAAGCCGCTTGGCTTCGTCCGAAATGCCATGAGCAGTGAAATCGGCGTTCGCTTTAACTTGCGACTCCAGCGACTTCGATGTCCTGTCGAATAAAGTTGTCGCTGCCTCCGTACACAACCATTTGTCGCGCTGTACGCTCGCCTAACATCGACCCCACCTGGTACAGGTTTTTCGCAAAGTGGTGGTGATAAGTTTCGGCTGACTTGATCTCTACCAGTCCGATCCCTCCGGGCCGATTCGTGTTCTCGATTAGCAGGTCGACTTCCACGCCATTGCTGTCTCGATAGAAGTACAAGGGTTGATTCAGGCCTTGATTCGCGAAATGCTTGAGAAACTCGAGGATGACCAGGTTTTCGAAGAAGTGCCCTCGTAGCGGATGCGAGGCGACTTGCCCTTGATCTCGAATACCGCACAGCCACGCCGCCAAACCGACATCGTAAAAGTAGAGTTTCTGCGATTTCACAAGGCGTTTCGAGAGATTCTCAAACCATGGCGGCAGCCGGAATATGACGAAGCTCGCTTCGAGCAGATTGATCCAGGCTTTGCAAGTATTCGCCGTAATTCCAGCGTCATTGCCCAGACTGTGGAGATTCAGTAGTTGCCCGGAACGTCCCGCACAAAGCTGCACAAAACGTCTGAATTCGCTCAGGTTGCGTAAATCGATCAGTTGCCTGAGATCGCGTTCGATGTAGGTTTCGAAATAGTCACGCAACAAGGTCGAAGGATCCAGCGTCGATGGGTCCGCGAAAATGCGCGGGTAACCACCGCAAAACAGAAGCCGATCGACTGAACAATCGATTCTGGCTCGTCTCAATTCATTGATCGACAGCGGCAGAAGGCGAAGCAGGGCAGTGCGTCCGGCCAGTGACTGAGTCACCGTTCGCATCAACTCGAACTGGTAGCTGCCGGTCAGGATGAATTGACCGGGTCGATTGTGTTCGTCGACCTGGACCTGGATATAGCTGAGCAAATCCGGTACGCGTTGTACCTCGTCGATGATTGCCCCGTCTCGCAAACGGCCAAGGAATCCGCGCGGGTCGTTCCGAGCAAATTCTCGCTCGGTAGGGTCCTCCAGATTGACGTAGGCGAGACTCGGGAAGGCTTGCCGACAGAGGGTCGTCTTACCCGATTGCCGCGGTCCAGTGATCGTAACCACAGGGTAGTCGCGAGCCCTGGCCAGGGCAATTGGGGTGAGTAAGCGGGGGATAAGCATCTTTTGGAAGAACCAGGCATACTATGCAATATCGCAATTGCATTGCAGTATTACATAACAATAGGCTGCGGTTGACCTCCGCGAGACCTTGGTTTTCAGGATGTCGAGCGCAACGCCGCGACCGACGTGCTCTCAGCGCTTTAGCGCCAGAGCCACGCCATCGGCGATCGGCAGCAAGGACAGGTCGATGCGCTGATCCGAGTGCAACTTGGCATTGAGTGCCTGCAACGCGAGCGTGTCCGGATCCTTTGACGGACTGGCCACTGCGCCGTCCCACAGCATGTTGTCGATCGCGATCAAGCCGCCGCGTCGCACCAGCAGCAAGCAGCGTTCGTAATAGGCGTCATAACTGGTCTTGTCGGCATCGATGAATGCGAAGTCGAACGTGCCTTGCTCGCCCGCGGTCAGTCGAACGTCGAGCGTCTCGATCGCGGGCGCCAGGCATAGTTCAATCTTATGCGCGACACCGGCGTGCTCCCAAAACGGTTTGCCGATCCGCGTGTATTCATCGCTGACATCGCAGGCCAACAGGCGGCCGTCGTCGGGTAGCGCCAGTGCGACCGTGAGTGCGCTGTAGCCGGTGAACACGCCTACTTCCAGCGCGTATCTGGCACCGGTCAGTTTGATGAGCATCGCCATCAGTTGCCCTTGCTCGGGCGCGATCTGCATGCCGGCGTAGCGGTGCTGCATCGTCGTCGTGCGCAGGGCGGTTTGCGCCGGATGTTCTCGCAGCGAATGGTCAAGCAGGTACTGATATAGGGTGTCGGTTAGCTGGAGCGTTCGTTTGCCCATTCTGTTCATCCGTTCACTTCAAGCCAGGCGGAGCAATTGTGCAATGATTGAATTTTCCATCAATGCCCTCGTTGGCGTGAAAGAGACTCATTCGCGCCGATAAGTGTAGATTATGGCGCGAAACATCGGTCAATTCGCCGCCAACAATGCCGATATACTCGGCAGACCAACGATGCTGCCCACTGCGCTTATTGCAATTTTGCTTCTCGAAATCGGCTACTGCCTGATTTTCGGTTACTTCATGCTGGGCGACGGGATGGCTCAACGGCTCGACGAATTGTCGATCTGTATCCTGGTGTACTTGATTGCAGTTCGGGTTGCCCTGGTTCTCGCCACGTTTCTGGCCGCCCATGCCTTGAATCCGGTTCAGCCACCGATGAGCACGAGCGCACGTTTGCGCATGATGGCAAAGGAATCAGTTGCCACGCTGCTGGCATTTAGCCTATTGATCCCGTTGTCATTCTTCCTGGCACCACGCCTGAAAAATTCAAAATCAACGACCGTGGTCTTGATGGTGCACGGGTTCATGAGTAACAGCGGCATTTGGTGGTGGTTGGCACGACAGTTACGCCGGCAGGGCATTACCGGTCTCGACAGCTTGAACTTGTCTCCGATGTTTGGCGACATTGATCAATACGTCGCTCAGTTGAACAAACGTATCATGCAGTTGCGCTCGCGTGGCGTTAATCATGTTTTTCTGATTGGCCACAGCATGGGCGGGTTGGTGTGCCGCGCCTGGCTGCAGTCCAGGACCACCAACGGGGTAACCGCCGATGGACTTCAGTGCCAGCTCTTGACACTCTGCACTCCGTGGTTTGGCACCCGAATTGCACGGTTCATTCCTTGGAAAAATCTCGTCCAAATGGCGCACCGCAGTGCCTGGGTCCTCGCGCACTCGGCCCGGCCCGACTTTCGCGCGCTGGCCCTTTATTCCGCCCATGACAACGTGGTGATCCCCTACACCTCCGGATTTGATCAGAGTATCGAGTCGAGCGAACTGCGCGCGCTCGGTCATTTGAGCGTTCTGTTCGAACCAGGAATTGCCGACGAAATCTTGGAGCGTTTGCGCTCCTGGCCTGCCGTCAAAGATGCTTAGATGGATACGGTGGCGCCAACCGCGTGAATCGAAGTAACACAAATAAAAAATGATTTTTGTGAATATGGTTTATGCGAATATTCATTTGATCCGCAATTGGCTTCAATACCGATCGGCGCACTTTGGGCTGGCGCAGGAACCTTAGACCTACGCAACGGTCCAGTTAGTTTATCTGCCCTATGTAGGGGAGGACACAGCGAGACAGTTGCAGTACGATCTTCAAATCATCGACGAGGAGAACCAGCATGAATAATGTCGCGCTCAGCATACGAGTTTTTGCGATATATCTGTTCGGCACAGCCGCAACACTAATTTTTGCGCCGAATTTGCTGCTGAAGATCCTCGGCATAGCCGTTACCGAGGAACATTGGATTCGTTTGGTCGGCATGCTCGTATTCTTCATTGGGTACTACTACTGGAGGGCGTCGGCAGTGGATGCGCGGCAGTTCTTCGAGTGGACGGTGTTTGGACGGTTGGCCTTGGTGTCGCCCTTTTTCATTGGATTTGTGTTGATGGGCTGGATGCCTCCCATTATGTTGAGTTTTGCAGTGATTGACGTACTCGGTGGTTTATGGACCCGCGCCGCTCTTAAAAACACCGATTCATTCGGCAGCGCGGGCGCGACGGTGGGCTCGAAACGTTAGCGTCGTCTGATTGGGTGAAGTTCGAACGGCCTTGCGAGGCGTCCGATTACGGCGGTCCAAGGATCGTTAGCCGGGGGAAGTAGCTCGTATAGCCAGCCCGATCGCTCGTAAGAATGCTCAGATTTGCGACCGCCGCATGTGCGCCAATATAAAAGTCTGACATCGGTAACAGCTTCGATCCGCCACGGCGGCGATACAGTGCAAACGCCTTGGCGGCTAGCGCCGCACAAGTCCAGGGTAGCGGGCTTCGCAGGGTGTCGTAAACGTCCAGCATCGCGTTCAGGGCGTTGACATCAGGCCCCGGCACCAGCAACTCGGTATAGATGATCAGGTTTACGTGTAGGGGAGACCTTTCGCTGGACGACTGAAGCTGTGTTACTGCCCACTCATGTTGCTTACTGGCCTTGTCGATGCAGTTGACCCAGACATTCGTGTCGACCAGCACACCGGCGCTGCCGTCATAGTCGAGTAGGTTAGTCTGAAACGTCACACTAGCGAGCGCCACGTTTTGATTTGATCGGCACGCCATCGCTACCGCGAAGAAATTGCATGATCTCGTCGGCGCCAAGTTGCTTGAATTCAGGGTTCAGAGTGGCACGTACGCGAGCCGCTGCGGCGCGCAATTTCGCCCGCCTGTCGTTGTTGACGCCGGTGGCGATTGGCGTAATCACGATCTTGCTGCCTTCCAAGCTGAACGACACTTCGCTGCCCGGCGCGACGCCTGCCGCAGTGCGAATATGCTTGGGGATCGTGACCTGACCTTTTTCGGTGACAAACATAGTCGGATGCCTTTAACTTGGTAAGAATCAGAAGTAGGAATATTACCATCGCCACCATTACAGGTGAACTGACTGGTTACGCCCGATGGTGCCCATGTTGACCCGAAATTTGTTGGCGCCGACTGAATTTTGACCACCTGTGCCGATTCAATTTTGACCAGGGGTTTGTAGCCCTTCGCGATGCGTCG
>JANLTP010000042.1:0-4560 GCA_031363055.1 Burkholderiales bacterium
CAAATGGAGCCGCGCGTCGGATCCAAGGACGAGAACGTTCGCAAGAGTCTGGAATTCATCGATCGCGCCGCTGCCAATTCTGCCAATCTGATTGTGTTGCCAGAACTCTGCAATAGTGGCTACCTGTTCGGTTCGCGGGCAGAAGCGTTCGAATTGGCGGAGGCCGTTCCGGACGGGCCAACGACGCAAACCTGGATCGACGCAGCGAGACGTCACAACCTCATCATCGTCGCGGGTATCGCCGAGCGCGATGGATCAATGCTTTACAACTCGGCGGTGGTCATTGGCGCCAATGGATACATTGGCCGGTTTCGCAAAATGCATTTATGGAATGAAGAGAATTTGTTTTTCGAACCCGGTAACCTTGGGTTCCCGGTGTTTGCAACCGAGATCGGCAGAATCGGCGCAATGATTTGTTATGACGGCTGGTTTCCGGAGGCCTACCGACTGCTGGCGCTGCAAGGTGCCGACCTAATTTGTGTGCCCACCAATTGGGTGCCCATTCCTGGTCAGGACCCCAACCGTGAAGCGATGGCCAACATACTCAGTATGGCGGCGGCGCATTCAAACTCGGTCTTCATTGCCGCGTGCGATCGGGTCGGCACCGAGCGTGGTCAAGCCTTTCTGGGGTCGAGTTTGATCGTCAGTTATACCGGCTGGCCGATCGCTGGACCGGCGTCGACCACGGCGGAGGAAATCATCTATGCCGATGTCGATCTGGCTGATGCACGACGCAAGCGCAACTGGAACGAGTTCAACCAGGTATTGCGCGATCGCCGCAAGGATGTGTATGGCGAAATGCTGGCTGCTGACGTCAAGCCGGGATGGTATTAAACCCGACACCCTCTCAAGGCCTTGAAGCGGGCCGCAGCGCGTAGTCGAGAAAGTTTTTAATGGCGGCTTCGACCGTACATTGCTCCTCTGCGCCCGGGATCGTCGACTGCTGAAGTAACCCGAGCGCGTTGCGACTGTAAAAATGCGGCGCACCCGGGACGAAGTAGCGCAGCATGCCCAAACCCGAATGTTGTGCGCAATCGGCCAGCGCGGCGCTGCGTTGCGGTACGCCGGGCAAATCGAATTCGCTTGAAATGACGAGCGCCGGTGGTTGGCCTCCGGCGCCCTGCAGGTAGTACTTGGCGTCTTCAAGATCCATACCGCCGGACAAAGACACTACAGCGGCGACCGGCGCGCCCAGTGCGTAGGCCGCATAAGCGGCAGAAAATGCGCCCGCAGAAAATCCGCCAATGGCAATTCGCGCTGGATCGGCATGCCATCGCTCGGCATGTTTATATACAAAACGAGCCGCCATGGCGACGTCTGCAAAGGCGCCCTCGATGCCATTGAGTAATTCCTGATCACTGGCGGGTGCAAGTTTGAGTAACTCGCGGACGTGGTCGATTCGACCGCGCGCCACCCGGCTGCGGTCACGCTTGATTGCGACCGCCTGCGGCGCCGCGCGCTCCTGCGTAAGTCGATAGCCGATCGAAAAGCAGACATAACCGCGTCGAGCGAATCGCTGACAATACTCGGCGACCGAGGTGTTGGTGGAGCCGTCCTGTTCGAATTCGTCGAGCTCTTTTGAACCACGGTGGTAGGCGCCGCCATGAGCCAGCATCAGCACCGGATGTGATGATGGGCCAGCAGCCGTGGGCTCGTACACATCCATCAGCAGCGGGCGTGTCTGGCTAGCTGGGCCACCATAGCCGATGACCGCCTCGCCAAAAGGCAGGTCGCGCGTGACCCGGATGGCTGGTTGTTCGCTGGTCATGATCGTTCCTCGGTCTTGCTCTAATTGATGGTGGCGCCCGAACGCTTGACCAACTCTGCCCAGATCTTTACATCCTGCCGGAATAACTCCCCCCATTGTGCGGCGGAGGTTGGCGGCAGGACTGGAAATGAACCGGCTTCGTTGATCCTGGTTTGTGTCTCCGGCTGAGCAGCAATTCGATTGACGGCCTGATTCAGTTTGTCGACGATCTCACGCGGCGTATCGGCAGGTGCGAACATCGCGTGCCAGCCGACTGTTTCGACCGACACGCCGGCCTCCAGCAGGGTCGGTACTTCAGGCAGTGCCGGTAGACGTTGTGTACCGTTCAAGGCGATCGCGCGCAGTTTGCCGGCCTTGACCTGCGGCGTCATCGATAACGCGTCAAGAATGGCGATCGTCAAGGCGCCGCTGGTGACGTCAAGCGCGGCGCCAGGACCGGTGTACGGCACATGGGTCATCGAGATGCCTGCCAATTTATTGATGCTCTCGCCGATCAGGTGCGACGGCGAGCCGTTGCCAAACGAACCGTAGGTCACGCCCTTGGGATCTTTTTTGGAGAGCGCGATCAGATCGGCAATCGACTTGATCGGCGAATCCATCCGAGTCAGAACCAGCAGTGGTGCTGTTGCGATTTTGGTCACCGGTGTGAAATCCTTGACCGGATCGAACCCGAGGCTTCGATACAGCGACGGCGCGATGGCAAAACTGGCGGAGGTCAGAAGCAGTGTGTAGCCGTCTGCGGGCTGACGTGCGACGTATTCGGAGCCTATGTTGCCCGCCGCACCGGCACGGTTCTCGACGATCACGGGCTGTCCCAAATCGACCCGCAGGCGATCAGCGAATAGCCGAGCGACGATGTCGGTACCGCCGCCAGCCGCCCAGGGTGTGATGAGCCGGATCGCTCGATTCGGCCAATCTTTAACTTGGCTTTGCGCGCGAGCGATTGGCTGCGCTAACAGAGCCGAGGCACCGGAAAAAAGCGCCACTGCGCGCAACGTGTTGCGTCGTTGCGGATTAAATTCAGGGGAATGAAGTTTTTGCGCGGCAAATCCATGCGCGTCGACCATAGAAGATTTCAACGGTTGTGCTCCGTAAATGCAAGTTACTTGCCGGCAAGCAAACATACTCGCCGATTCGATCTAAAACGTAAAGCCGAATAAACTGCTGGTTTCATAAGCAAATACTTATACTTAGCCCGAGATACGCCGTTGAAATGCGTCTGAAACCAATCGAGCTGCAGCACCCTGCTTGGCTGCGACGAGTGCGCTTTCGTCATCTCGAAATACTCCTGACGATTGCGCGCCATGGCAGCCTGACTGCTGCCGGGGTGGCGCTGGGTATGACGCAGCCAGCGGTATCGCAATGGCTTGCCGACATCGAATCGGCCATTGGTGCGCCGCTCTTTGTACGAGGCCAGCGACTGCGGCCCACCCCATTCGCGGGGCCCGTGCTGGCGCACGCCGAACGGGTTATCAACGATGCGCGTAGTCTGGTGGACGAGATAGGTGCCATTCGTGCAGGACAGCTCGGTCGCGTGCGTATCGGCGCGATGCAGGTTGCCAGCTCGGCAATCGTGCCGCAGGTCATCCTTCGTTTGCGCGCCGAATTACCGCATATCGAAATTTTTTTGATCGAGGATATTGCCGCTGGCTTGTGGGAGCGCTTTGGGCGAAATGAAATCGATTTACTGGTGACAAGGCTCGATGAGCGAACCCTGCGATCGGAGTATCCCTGTTACCGACTGTTCGCTGATCGGCATCGAATTGTTTGCGGGCCAAAGCATCCGTTGGCTGGTCGACGGCGTCTGAACTGGCGCGATGTACAGCGCTTTCCGTGGCTGATGCCGCCAAAGGGTACGCCGCTTCGCGAAGCGATTGAGCGCAGTTTTGCGACGGCCCAAGTCTCGCAGCCACCGATACTGCTCGAGTTGAACTCGGCGACGGCGAACCTGGTGCTGTTGCGCGCTTGTGACGCACTCGGCGTGTTGTCGAGTACCGCTGCCGAACATCAGCAGGCAATGAAGACCTTGAGTGTATTGCCGTTGGCGTTATCGCACGACATTGGCGATGTTGGTTTGGTATGGCGCGACGCCGTGCCGAGCCCTGCGCTGGCTCGTGTGATTCAGGAGTTCCGGGAGCCTGACCTGAAATAACTGCTTCAGTTCATCTTCGACGCTATGAAGCGAAATATTCAGGTCGGCCAGCGGTCCACAGTTCACCCCACAAGCGACCACCACCGTCGATGGTCATGACCTCACCGGTGATAAATTTGCCCGAGGGCGCCGCCAGATAACAGCAGGCCTCTGCGATATCCATCGGCGTGCCCCAATGCTTCATCGGGTTGGCCTTCGGAAACTCCTTGAATGCCGCCGGTGGATACACCGCTAATCCCTCGGTACCGATCAGGCCCGGCGCAACGCAATTGACGCGGATACCCAACGGTGCCCACTCGATTGCCACGGTGCGGGTCAGGCCGATGACCCCGGCGCGCGCGGCGACGGTGTGGGCGACGCCCGGCATGCCGCGATCAGCCACCACGACAATGTTGGTGATGATGCCGCTGCGCTTTTGGTCGCGCCAGCGCTGCGCGGCCTGCTGCATCATGTACCAGGTGCCGTTGAGGTTATTGCTGATCACCGTGTTCCAGCCCTTGATCGAGAAGTCGATCGCGGCCTGTGGAAATTGCCCGCCGGCGTTGTTGACCAGAACGTCGAGCGGGCCGAGATCCACTTGAACTTTGTCGAACAGCGCGGAGACCTCTTCTGGCTCACGAATGTTGGCCGCGATGGCGAG
>JANLTP010000053.1:0-85021 GCA_031363055.1 Burkholderiales bacterium
GACTCCGAAGGCCAGAAAATGTCCAAGTCCAAGGGCAATACGCTGGACCCGCTGGATCTGATCGACGGCATCACATTGGAAGCCCTGATCGAGAAGTCGACGCAGGGACTGATGCTGCCCGCGCATCGTGATAAGGCGGAGAATTACGTTCGCAAGAATTTCGCCAAGGGCATACCGGCCTATGGTGTCGATGCCCTGCGCTTCACGTTTGCAGCGCTGGCGCCGCTTTCGCTGACCTTGAATTTCGATTTGAACCGATGCGAGGGTTATCGCAATTTCTGCAACAAGCTCTGGAATGCGACCCGCTTTGTGCTCATGAATTGCGAAGGTCACGATTGCGGCTTTGCCCCACACACTGCTGATCAGTGTGTGCCCGGCGGTTATATGCATTTCACGGCGGCCGACCGCTGGATCAGTTCCTGCCTGAACCGGATGATCGCCAGCTTTGAGGCCGCGCTCGCCGAATATCGATTTGATCGAGCCGCTCAGTTGCTCTATGAATTCGTCTGGAACGAGTACTGCGATTGGTACCTGGAGTTAGCCAAGGTTCAGTTGCAAAGCGACCAGGCGTCATCACATCGCGGTACGCGAAGAACCCTGTTGCGCGTGCTTGAGACGATCTTGCGCGTCGCACACCCGATCATGCCCTTCATTACTGAAGAGCTCTGGCAAAAGGTCGCTCCGCTGGCGCAACGTTATGGTGAACGCGGCCAGCAGACCAGCGATGTCCGGCAGCTCGAAGAAGCCATTGCCGCACAGCAGTACTCGATCATGCAACAGCGCTTTCCGAGCGCTGAAACCAGCAAGTTTGACCCCACATCCGAAGCCTGGATGACCGAGCTGAAGGCACTCGTCGATGGCTGTCGCGCCTTGCGCGGAGAAATGAATATTTCGCCGGCGCAACGGCTCCCCCTGATGATCGCCAGCGACAGCACCGGGATTGCGGCGACCTTCCCTTATTTGAAGGCCTTGGCCAAACTCGAATCGGTCAGTCTGGCCAGACAACTGCCCACCGACTCTAAGGCGCCGGTACAAATGGCCGGTGCGCATCGACTGATGCTCGACATCCAGATCGATGTCGGTGCCGAGCGTGATCGCCTCTCGAAGGAGATCACTCGGCTGTCAGTTGAAATCGACAAATTGCAACTCAAACTGGCCAATGAAGGATTTGTGGCACGGGCGCCTGCCCCTGTGGTGGCGCAAGAGCGCAATCGACTCGAAGGCTTTCGGAGCAGCCGCAGCAAGCTGACCGAACAACGGACCCGAATTGCCGAATAGCCCTACTTCGCGACGCCACTTACTGACGAAGCTGATGGCCCTTGCTGGCACGGGCGCGGCGGCAGCGTCCGGTTTGCAAGGCTGCAGTTCGGCGCCGCGCATCGCGTTGAACCAGCGTCTGCCGATGCCGCTTCGTGCTGGCGAGACCGGCGATTACTCGCTGGCATTGGTGTTGGGCTCGGGTGGACCTCGAGGTTATGCACATGTCGGTGTGCTGCAAGCACTAAGTCGCATGGGTATCAAGCCCGATCTCGTCGTTGGCACCTCGATCGGCTCGCTGATCGGCGCGCTCTACGCCTCCGGAATGCCGATCGAACGCATCTGGCAACTGGTGCTGGAGTCCAATCCGATGAACTGGATTGGCGATCTCACCTGGCATCGCTTCGGCTGGGTCACTGGCGACAGCATCGAGCGCGATATTGATTGGGCAGTGGGTGGCCGCTCGATTGAAGCGCTGCCGATCCGCTTTGTCGCCGTGGCCACCCGAATTCCGACCGGCGAGCGCACCGAATTCGGCAGTGGCAACGTCGGTGCAGCGGTGCGCGCCTCGAGCTCGATTGTCGGCACCTTCATTCCGGTGAAGATCGGCGAACATGTTTACAGCGATGGCGATCTGGTCGCACCGGTGCCCGTGCTGACGGCCAAACGGCTCGGCGCCCGGCGCATTATCGCCATCGATGTTTCTGCCAATTTAATCGAGACACCGGATTGGGCCAGTATTTTTCCTAGTTGGGTGGCCAATGGCATCATGCGCGAACAAATGATCTTGCGTGAACTGGCCGAGGCCGATGTGGCCATCCGGGTACCGATGAGGTACTTCGCATCGGCAACCTTCGGATACAAGGAATATGCAAGAAAATGCGGCGAACAAGCGGTCGAGGCCGCGCGGCCCAAGCTACTCGAGTTGGGACTGATCAAATAGAAAAATAGGCAGCAACCTAGCTTAACCGACCGAGGTATAGCCGCCATCCACCGTCAGCAAAGTGCCGGTGACATAACGCGCCGCTTCGGAGCACAGAAACAACATCGGGTCAGCGATTTCGGATGGCTCGGCCCAACGACCCATTGGCGTTCGACTCATGATGCCGGCGTTGCGCACGGGGTCTTCACGCGCACCCTTCGAAAGATTGGTCATTACCCAACCCGGCGCGACGGCATTGACTCGAATGCCATCGACGGCATAAGCGGCCGCCAGCGACATCGTCAGATTACGAATCGCACCTTTTGAGGCCGAGTAGGCCGGTTGCTTTGGGCCACCAAAATAAGACATCACCGAGCCGACAAACACCACACTACCCTGGGTCTTCGCCAACAAGGGGCGAGCGGCCGAGGTGACGCGCATGCCGCCCGAAACATTGACGTCGATGACTTGATCAAAGACCTCGGGGTCGTGCTCGGCTTCGCGGCGGATCATGCCCGCCGAATTCACCACGAAGTCGAGCCGCGCAAGACCGCCGACCAGGGTCTTGACGGCGGCGGCATCGGTCACGTCAAGCGCCCGAATGTCGATACCCGAGAATTGCGGATCCGCGCATGCGCTCTGCAACTCCGCTGCCGTCAGGCCACAGGCGATCACCTGGGCACCACTGCGCTTGAAGGCCAGGCTGGCCGCAGCGCCTATGCCCGACACGCCGCCGGTGATCAACGCCACACGGCCAGAAAAATCAAACTTGAAATTCATGCTTTAACGACGCTTCAAATAGAACGCCCATTCCTTGGGCGACTCTTCAACCTGCAGCAGTTCGTTGCCGGTTTGCCGGGAGAAGGCCTGAAAGTCGCGCTTGGAGCCGGGATCAGTCGAAATGATCTTGAGCACCTGGCCGGATTGCAAGGCCGTCAATGCTTTCTTTGCTCGCAAGATCGGCAACGGACAATTAAGGCCACGTGCATCGACTTCCTGACTCACTTCAATTCCTGACATGACAATTCCTCGGTTTCTTGGATGATCAATATCTGTTCGGAATCAATCGATCTGTTCGTGTTCAATCGATTTGTTCGTATTCAATCGTTGCGCGGACGCACCGGCAAGTCGACAAACTCATACGGCAAGCCACGTGCACGCATCCAGTCGGCGACCGCCATGCCGGTGCCAGCGCGCCACGGCTTCAGGTTGGCCGGCTTGACCATTTTGTACTCGACCAACTCTTCTGACAACACAACCGACCCGGTCGCTTCGGCATGGTAGGCGATGATGAGTTCATTCTTGCGCGTGAACTCGTAGACCCCGATGAGATTGGTCTGCAGCACGTCGAGATTGGTCTCTTCCTTGATCTCGCGGCGAATGCCTTCCTCCGGTGTTTCGCCGGCCTCCAGAAAGCCGGTGATCAGCGCGAACATTCTGGCCGGCCAGGCAGCATTGCGCGCCAATAACATTTCATCGCCGACTTGTACCAGCGCCGCAACCACCGGCAGCGGATTATTCCAGTGCGTGAAGCGGCAGGTCGTGCAGTGATTGCGCTCGCGACCGGCGACGGCGTCAATCGTCAAAGGATTCGCGCAGCGCGGGCAAAATTTATAGTCAGAATTAAGCATGATGTTGGCGATTATCTCCGATCAGGCCAACGACAGAATGCCCAATGCGCCCAGTCCCGCCCCCAGCGCGATCAACCACAGCGGATTAATCTTCGAGCGCAGCACCACCGCCATCGTCAAAACCGTCAGCGCCGCCAATCTCGGATTGAAGTCATTATTGGCGGCGATCACCCAACCGGCGGCAGCGGTCATGCCAATCGCCACCGGTGACAGGCCAAGCCGGATCGCGCGCACCAGATGCGAGGTGTAATGAGCAGCGCGCCATCGGTTCGCATAAAACGTCAAAACACTCGACGGAACCAGAACACCGAGCGTCGTCGCCAGGGCACCTGCCGTGCCGGCCACTTGCCAGCCCAACAGCGTCACGAACAGCACGTTCGGGCCGGGCGCCGCTTGCGCCAGCGTTATCGATTCTACAAACTGTTGATGGTTGATCCAGCCGCGTTCATCGACCAGATAGCGATGCATCTCCGATGAGGTCGCCAGCGCGCCGCCAATCGACAACATCGAAATCATCGCGAAGTGCGCCAACAGGTCCAGAAAGTCGGCGGCGCTCATCGTTCGGCCCACCAGGCACTGAGCACCGCCAGCGGTAGCAATACGCACAAACTCGCGAACAACGGCAGATGAAGCAGTGCGATCATGACAAAGGCGGCGGCACCGAACACCAGCCACTTCCAGCGCTTGCGAAGGGCCAGCGCGAGTTTGATGGCGGTGGCCATAATGAGACCGGCCGCGACCGCTGACATGCCGGCCATCGATTGCTGCACGACCGCCAGGCTTGAGTATTGCGCATAAACAGCAAACATGGCGATTACCACCAGCGCGGGCACGGCCAGCATGCCCAGGCAGCCGACCACCGCACCGCGCCAGCCGAAGTAACGGTCGCCAACAATGATCGCCAAATTCACCACGTTGGGTCCGGGTAACAACTGGCTGAACGCCAGCAGCTCGACAAACTCCTCGCGCGACAACCAGTGCTTCTGTTCGACGATGGCGCGCTGCGCCCAGGGCAAAACGCCACCGAAGCCATGCAGGGCAAGCTGGGTGAAGGTCATGAACAATTCGCCGAGCGTCGCCGGCGCGGGTCTTGGGGCCATTTCGTTCATCACTTCTCCGGCGGTTGCAGGGTCGCCGCCGGGATCAACGGCGACGCATCTTCAGGAGTACCGCTTCGAATCGACGTCGCGCCACGACCGACACCGCGCAGCAGTTCCTCGATCGGCAATCCGCGACGAACCCAGACGGCGCCACCGGCGACCAACAAGGACATACCAACAAACAAGGGGGCCAGGCCGAGCGCGCCACCGAGTGCTCCAAATGCGGTCGGCAATGCGGTCTGCGTCGCGCTGACCAGCGTCATTCGCAAACCGACCGCTTCGCCGACGCGACCCTCCGGCGCATAACGATGCAGAGCCGACAGGATCATCGGCTGACAAACGCCCAGACCGAGGCCGAGCACGAACGACAAGGTCAGCATGACCGGCAAAGTGGGGAACCACGGATAGACGGCATAAACCGCAAACGCGGTCCACATGGCTATCAGGATCAAGCGCCATTCGGAGTATCGGCGCGACAGCCAGGGCAAAGCCAATCGAATCACAAAGGTCGCGACCGCATAGGTTCCCAGCACCAGCCCGATCGCCGAGGCCGACAGCCCGTGTTGCGCGCCGTACAGGGGAACCATGAATTGGTGTACATCCCAACTGGCCGAGATCAGCACCACCGCAATGAACAGCCGGCGCAGGGCCGGATCGCGAAACAGCTCGCTGAGTTTGCCGGCGACGGGCGCTGGACTCTGCATCTGAGTTGAACCCTGCGCCGAGGCTGGCGCTGTGATCGCAGATTCGGGCGGGCTCACACTCAACGGGAAGCGCCAGATCAACGCCAGCGTCACGCACGGCAGCGCTGTCAGCACCGCGAACGCTGATCGAAAGCCGAAATGATCGATGGTCAGTCCAGCCAGCGTCGGCCCGACGAAGCCCGAGACCGAATAGCCGATCGCGAGCAGACTGAAGTTTTCCTTCCTGCGCGCTTCGCCGCCGAGATCGCCGGCCGCTTTCTGTGTGCAGATGTGAAAGCCCATGAATCCTAGTCCGACCGTGATGCTGGACAAGTACAGGCTGCCAATGTCCCAGGTCAGGAACGGCACGCTGACTCCAAAGGCGAGCAGCGCGCTGCCGGCCAACATGGGTAGCCGCATGCCAACTCGATCCACCCAGCGGCCGCCGGCCACCGACAGAAACAACGGCAACAAGCTGTAGAACGACAGAATCAAGCCAATTGCAAAAGGCGACGCTGAGAGCTCCAGCCCGGCCAACGCAACGGCAACCCGGCTACCCGAAAACGCCGAGTGATTCAGTAGGGTGTAAGCAAATATCCGCCGCACTCAGGGAGCCGTTTTACTCTGCACCCAGGCCGCCACGGAGGCGAGCGCCGCCGCAAGCGCGCCCGGATTATTACCGCCCGCCTGCGCTGAATCGGCACGCCCGCCGCCCTTGCCTCCGACCTGCAGCGCGACATGGTTGACCAAGTCGCCAGCCTTCAGTTGCGTTATCAATTCAGGTGTGACCCCGGCCACCAGACTGACCTTGTCGCCATCGATCGCCGCCAGTACGATCGCCGCGTGTTTGAGCTTTTCCTTCAAGCGATCCATCGTCTCGCGCAAGGTCTTGACGTCGGCACCATCCATCAGGGCAGCCACGACCTTGATGCCATTGACGGTCAGCGCCTGCGAGGAAAGATCGCCGCCCTGGGTGACCGCCATTTTCGATTTGATGCGCGCCAACTCCCGCTCGAGCGTCTTGCTGTGTTCGATCAGTTGCGCGATCCGCCCACCAATCTCGTCCGGCACGGTTTTCAGTGCGGCGGCTATGACGCCAATGGTTTGCGCGCTCAGTTGCACCTGATCGAGCGCTCGCTCGCCGGTAACCGCTTCGACGCGACGAATTCCGGCCGCAACCCCGCCTTCCGAGACAATCTTGAAGAGGCCAATATCACCGGTTCGTTGCACATGGGTTCCGCCGCACAATTCACGCGACGAGCCGATGTCCAGCACGCGCACCGAGTCGCCGTACTTCTCGCCGAATAGCGCCACGGCGCCTTCGCGAACCGCATCATCAAACGGCATGACGCGCGAATGGCTCGGCAGGTTGGCCATCACCTCACGGTTCACAAGCTGCTCAACGTCACGAATCTGCTCATCGCTGACCGGCGCATTGTGGCTGAAGTCAAAGCGGGTTTTTTCCGTGTCGACCAAGGAGCCTTTTTGTTGAACATGATCACCCAGTACCGTGCGCAAGGCTTTGTGCATCAGATGGGTGGCCGAGTGATTACGCACGATCCGGGCGCGCGCGGCCACATCGACTCGAGCTACCAACACGACTCCGAGGGCGAGCGACCCCTTGGTCAAAACGCCGTGATGACCGAATACACTGCCCTGGATTTTCTGCGTGTCGTCAACACGAAAATGCAGTGCAAAGTTCGGTTTGCGAGTCTCGGAGTCTGGGTTGCGAAGCTCGGGGCTTGGGTTGATTTCCAAAAGCTCGCCGCGATCGCCGACCTGTCCGCCGGACTCCGCATAGAACGGCGTGTGATCGAGCACCACCACAGCCGCATCTCCTTCACCCAGCCTTTCGACCGCGCTGCCCTCCTTGAATAGCCCGACCACGGTGGCGTTGTACTCGAGCGTGTCGTAGCCATGAAATTGAGTACTGGCGCCGCTGTATTCAAGGCCTGCCGCCGCCTTGAACTTGCCCGCCGCGCGGGCCTGCTCGCGCTGACGGGTCATGGCGACGTCAAAACCGGCTTCATCGACCGAAATACCGCGTTCGCGGCAGACATCAGCGGTCAAATCGAGCGGAAAGCCGAAGGTGTCGTACAAGCGAAAGGCGGTTTCACCATCGAGTTGCTTCGAGCCGCCCGCCAGCGCGGTTTCGAGAATGGACATGCCGTGGGTCAGCGTTTCCCCAAACCGCTGCTCTTCCTGCTTGAGGACTTCTGCGACCCGAGTGCGGGCGCGGCGCAGTTCCGGATAGGCATCGCCCATGACCTCATCCAGGTCGGTGACCAACCGGTAGAAAAACGGCTTTGTCTGCCCGAGTTTGTGGCCATGCCGCAAGGCCCGTCGAATGATTCGACGCAGGACGTAACCGCGGCCTTCATTGCCCGGGATGATGCCATCGACAATCAGAAACGCACAGGCGCGGATATGATCGGCGATGACCCGCAACGACGGCAGTTCGATATCGCTGACCGCACATTCCCGCGCGGCGGCGCGAATCAGGCTTTGGAACAGATCGATTTCGTAGTTGCTGTGGACCTGCTGCAACACCGCCGCCAGGCGCTCGAGGCCCATGCCGGTATCAACACAGGGCTTGGGCAGCGGATTAAGGTTACCGGCCGCATCCCGGTCGAACTGCATGAACACGAGATTCCAGATCTCGATGTAGCGATCGCCGTCCTGGTCGGGGCTGCCGGGAGGGCCGCCAAACACTTCGGGGCCGTGATCATAAAAGATCTCCGAACACGGACCACAAGGACCGGTATCGGCCATCTGCCAGAAATTATCGGAGGCGTAACGAGCGCCCTTGTTATCGCCAATGCGCACAATCCGGGCACGCGGTATGCCGACTTCCTGTTCCCAGAGGTTGAAGGCCTCGTCATCATCGGCGTATACCGTCACCCATAATTTTTCGGCCGGCAACCGATACACCGTGGTCAGCAATTCCCAGGCGAATCGAATCGCATCGCGTTTGAAATAATCGCCGAACGAAAAATTGCCGAGCATCTCGAAAAACGTATGATGCCGCGCGGTGTAGCCAACGTTTTCCAGATCATTGTGTTTGCCGCCGGCACGCAAACTACGCTGCGATGACGTGGCGCGCGAATACGAGCGTTTGTCGAATCCCAGGAACACGTCCTTGAATTGCACCATGCCGCTGTTGGTGAACAGAAGGGTCGGATCATTGGCCGGAACCAGCGCACTGGACGGCACGATGGTGTGCCCCTTGGATTCAAAAAACTTCAGGAATTTGTTTCGTATTTCGGCCGAATTCATACGTAATTATTCTGACGGGCAAGCCGCAGCAGTCCATTTTGAGCACCAACCCCGATTTTACCTGCGCATCAAAATACTTTATAACGAGTCGTCAATGACGCGTCATGAACGGATCTAACGCATGAACAGTCCCTTGAGCGGTATCAGAGTTCTAGACCTGTCTCGAATCCTGGCCGGCCCCTGGTGCACCCAGAACCTGGCGGATCTGGGCGCCGAGGTCATCAAGGTCGAGCGACCCGGCGCCGGCGACGACACGCGAACCTGGGGGCCACCATTTCTGAAGGATCGAGCCGGCGTCGATACAGCCGACTCGGCTTACTACCTGGCCGCCAACCGCGGCAAAAAGTCCATCACGCTCGATTTGGCCAGTCAGGCGGGCCAGGCAGCGGTCAAAGCGCTCGCCGCGATCAGCGATGTCGTGGTTGAAAACTACAAGCTGGGTCAACTGGCGAAGTACGGACTGGACTACGCCAGCCTGGTGTCGGTCAACCCGAAGCTCGTATATTGCTCGGTCACCGGCTTCGGCCAAACCGGGCCCTGGGCGCACCGGCCGGGCTACGATTTCATCATTCAGGGCATCGGCGGCTTGATGTCGGTAACCGGCGAGGCGGACGGGCGACCGGGTGGTGGCCCGCAGAAAGTCGGCGTTGCGGTAGCCGATCTGTTTACCGGCATGTACGCCACCCAGGCGATCCTGGCGGCGCTGTTCCACCGCGACCGCACCGGCGTCGGGCAATGTATCGATCTGGCACTGCTCGACGTGCAAGTGGCCATGCTCGCCAATATGAACACCAACTATCTGGTCAGCGGCAAACTGCCCAGACGCTGGGGCAATGCGCACCCCAATGTGGTGCCCTACCAGACGTTTCAAACCAGCGACGGCTGGATCATCGTCGCGACCGGCAACGACGAGCAGTTCCGTCGCCTGTGTGACGCCGGTGGCGAATCTGCTCTCGGCAAGGATCCTCGATTTCTCAAAATGCGCAACCGAATTGAAAATCGGGAGGCGCTCATACCTCTGCTCGAAGCCATGATCAGAAAGCACAGTCGGGAGTTCTGGATCGATGCGCTCGAGCGCGCCGGTGTGCCTTGCGGGCCGATCAATACCCTCGATCTGACCTTTGACAACCCGCAGGTCCAGGCCCGTGGCATGCGGGTTGACATCGAGCGTGAAGATACCGGCGCAGTCAAGCTGGTGGCCAATCCGGTCAAATACTCGGCGACGCCGGTGCAGTACAGTTTGCCGCCGCCACGCTTGGGCGAGCATACGGCCGAAGTATTGAGTTCCTTATTGGGCTACGGTGAAGCGGCAATCCGCGCCGCCTCGGAAGTCGGCGAATAAGTCATCAAAAGCATTCGGTGAATGGATTTTCTCGCGCAGGCTTTGGTCAACGCGGCAGGCTGAGCTATGCTTGCAACTTGCGTCGGCTGAAGATACGATAAAAACTAATGCCTAGGGGAGACAGTCAGCATGCAAATCCGCAATAAGCGCGATTTCTGGTCCGGAATTATGTTCCTGATTCTCGGACTTCTATTCGTCGTTTTGTCCAGACAGTATCAATTGGGGTCCGCCGCCAAGATGGGGCCGGGCTATTTCCCGACTGTGCTGGGCGGCATGCTGGCCGTGCTCGGCGCATTGATCTGCGTGGCGGCAACCTCCAAGAGCACGCCAAAGACGGAATTGCTGGCGGTCGGTTGGCGAGAGTTGGTGATGGTGCTGGTCGCGGTGCTTGTTTTTGCGTTGTTGCTTCCCAAACTCGGGATGGTCATCGCCTTGATTGCACTGATTTTCATCTCCGCCAAGGCTTCCCATGAATTCGGCTGGCGCGACACGGCGCTCGCAACCGTGTTCCTGCTGGTGTTGTCCTACGTGGTGTTCGTCTGGGGGCTTGAGTTGCAGTTCCCGGTCTGGCCCTCCTTTTTGACGAAATAAGCGAGCGATCTCATGGAAGCACTGTTTTCTAATCTGGGGCTCGGCTTTGCCACGGCCTTGAGCGGCTCGAACCTGCTGTACTGTTTTATCGGTGTCTTGCTGGGTACCTTGATCGGTGTTCTGCCGGGCATCGGCCCGCTGGCCACGATCGCCATGCTGTTGCCGGCAACCTACAAAATGACCGATCCGACGTCGGCGCTGATCATGCTGGCCGGTATCTACTACGGCGCACAGTACGGCGGCTCAACGACCGCCATTCTGGTTAACCTGCCGGGCGAGTCATCGTCGGTAGTGACGACGCTGGATGGCTATCAGATGGCGCGCAAGGGTCGAGCCGGCGCTGCCTTGTCGATTGCCGCCATCGGTTCGTTTTTCGCTGGAACCGTTGCCACCTTCCTGTTGGCGGCGTTTGCGCCGCCCTTGGCCGAACTGGCCTTCAAGTTCGGCCCGGCCGAGTACTTTTCACTGATGGTGCTCGGCCTGATCGCGGCGATCGTGCTGGCTCACGGCTCGGTGCTCAAGGCCTTGTGCATGGTATTGCTAGGTCTTCTGTTTGGCATGATCGGCACCGATGTCAACTCCGGCGTGGCCCGGTTTTCATTCGAGATTCCTGAACTCTCCGACGGTATCGAGTTCGCCGTGGTCGCGATGGGCATGTTCGGGTTTGCCGAGATCATCATCAATCTCGAGCAACGCGAAAATCGCGAGGTATTCACCAACAAGGTCGGACGACTGTTGCCGTCCATGCCTGAATTCAAGCGTTCAATCATGCCGATGATTCGTGGCACCACACTCGGATCAATCCTCGGTATCTTGCCTGGCGGCGGCGCAGTGCTCGCCTCGTTTGCCACCTACGCGATGGAAAAGAAATTATCCAAACATCCGGAAGAGTTCGGCAAGGGTGCCATCGAGGGTGTAGCAGGACCGGAAGCCGCCAATAACGCCGGCGCCCAAACCTCATTCATTCCGATGCTGACGCTCGGTATCCCGACCACGCCGGTGATGGCCTTGATGGTCGCGGCCATGATGATTCACAACATTCAGCCGGGTCCGCAGGTCATGACCAGCAACCCGAAACTGTTCTGGGGTCTGATTGCTTCGATGTGGGTCGGCAACCTGATGCTGGTCATCTTGAATCTGCCCCTGATCGGCGTCTGGATCAAGCTATTGACGGTGCCGTATCGCGTGCTGTATCCGGCGATTCTGTTGTTCTGCTGTATCGGCGCCTATTCGTTGAACAATAACGTGTTTGATGTCTTCATGACGATTCCGTTCGCCCTCCTGGGCTATGTCTTCAAAAAGCTCGATTGTGAGCCAGCGCCGTTGCTGCTCGGTTTTGTGTTGGGCAAGCTCATGGAAGAATACTTGCGACGCGCGATGACCATCTCGCGTGGTGATCCGACGGTGTTCTTCACCCGGCCGTTGTCGCTGGGCCTGTTGGTCGCAGCCGCCATACTGCTCGTCATCGTGTTCCTGCCTGCGGTTTCGAAGAAACGGGAAGAAGCGTTTGCCGGCGATGATTAAGCGTTCACCAAAAGTGATTGAACGGCCTTCAGCAAGCGTCGTTCAATCGCCTCGTGTTGCACAAAGCCGCCGGCAGTGCCTGGCGGTTTTGCTTTCTGGCGCTGCCCTGCCGGTCTGGGCTCAGGCTTATCCCGCCCGACCGATCCGGATGGTCGTGCCATTTCCAGCCGGCGGCGCTACCGACATCATTGCGCGAATCCTGACGCAGAAAATCGCCCAGGCTATCGGACAAACCATCATCATCGATAACAAGCCGGGGGCCGGTGGCACCCTGGGATCGGATATGGTCGCGAAGGCGCCGCCAGACGGCTACACGCTCTTGATGGCGACCAGCTCAACGCATTCAATCGCACCAGCGCTCAACAGCAAAATGCCCTACGACGCCTTCAAGGATTTTGCGCCGGTAGCCCTGGTTGGCGAGGCGCCCAGCGTGCTGGTGGTCAGCGCCCAGTCTGCCGCCACCGATTGCCCGAGCCTGGTGAATATGCTCAAGTCGAACCCCGGCAAATTCAACTTCGGCTCCAGTGGCATTGGCACCTACCCGCACCTGTCGGCAGAAATGTTCAAGTGGCGAGCGGGCAATCTTTACGTGGTGCATATTCCCTATCGCGGCACAGGTCTGGTGATCCCAGATCTTGTCTCGGGTCAGATCACCTTTCTGATGGACAGCATCGTTTCAGCTCAAACCCACCTTCGCGACGGCAAGATACGGGCATTGGCCGTCAGCGGCGCGCGGCGCTCCGAATCCTTACCCACGGTGCCGACCTTTTCCGAGCTCGGCATCAGCGGTATGGAGATCAGCAACTGGTTCGGCGTGTTTGCGCCGGCCGGCACACCTGAGCCGATCGTCAGCCGACTGAATCAGGAGTTTGGGCAGGCCGTTCGCAGCGCCGACATGATTGATCGACTGGGCAAGTTGGGCGCGAATCCGCGTTCCGCGACGCCAGCCGAGTTTGCGCGGATATATCGCGATGAAAGTCAAAGCTGGCAAGCGCTAATCAAGCGCGCCGGCATCAAGGTGGAATCATGAATTCGCTACATCAACCGCTCGTCCTGGCCTTCGATGTCTTTGGCACGGTCGTCGACTGGCATGGCTCGATCAGTCGGGAATTTGAGAACTTGAAAGTTTCAGGTTGCTTGACACCCGAACAGCACTCGATCAGCGGCAGCGAATTCGCCTTGGCTTGGCGTGATGGCTACCAACCCGCCATGCACAGGGTTCGCACCGGCGAATTGGGCTGGACCCGGATCGATGATCTGCATCGAAAGATCCTCGAGCAGATCCTCAGCGACTTCGGCATCACAACGTTGACCGAGGCGCAGAAGGAGCATCTGAATCGAGCCTGGCACCGACTCGAGCCGTGGCCCGATGTAGTCGCGGGCCTTGGCCGACTGAAGCAGAAATTTACCATTTGTACGCTATCGAACGGCAACCTGAGTCTGTTGGCCAACATGGCGAAGCACGCCCACTTGCCTTGGGACCTGATTCTTTCGGCCGAGGTTTTTCGTCACTACAAGCCCGATCCGCAGACCTATCTGGGCGTCTGTGAGGTGTTTGATGTGGCGCCCGCGCAAATGATGCTCGTGGCGGCCCACAAGGACGATCTCGAAGCGGCCCGTGCCTGCGGCTGCGCCACCGCGTTCATCGAGCGGCCTGCCGAATTCGGGCCACGCGGTCGCAACGATCTGGCACGCGAGCCGCAGTTTTCGATGCATGCCCGCGACTTTCTGGATCTGGCCGATCAATTCGGCGCAGGACTCAAGGCTCCTGGCTGAGACCGGCTCGGAGAATCAGTTTTTCTGAATCTTCACGGCTTTCTGACCGTCTCCCATAGTGAGCACGCCGCCCGTCGCCTGAGGGTGTCGCGAAGTCGGCTTGCGGCCTTAAATTTCGGCTATTAGTCGCAATGCGCCTTCGCCAATCGGGTCACAACCATGTTTACTGGGAAATCGATGCAGACAATGATCTTGCCCTCTCGCGACGCCGATTTCGCCGAGGTCAGCGATCTCACCAGTGCGCGTCGATTATTGGGAGAGCTGCTGATTGACGCCGGCACCTTGACGGCACCGGAAGTCGAGCGAATTCTCGCTGAGCAAACCCGGACCGGTCAGCGATTCGGCCAGGCCGCTCGCTCGCTGGGACTGGCCGATAGTCAGGAAATCGATCACGCGTTATCGCGACAGTTTGACTGCCCGTATCTGCCCGCTAGTGATCGTTCGTTCTCGTCCAAGCTCGCCACCGCCTATCGACCGTTTGGCCCAATCGGCGAATCGATGCGGGCGTTGCGCAGTCGCCTGATCATGCGCTGGTTCAGCGCCAGCCGGCCTCATAAAGCGTTGGCAGTTCTGGGCGTCGAACGCGGCGTCGGCCGCAGTTTTGTGGCCGCCAATCTCGCGGTGGTTTTTGCGCAAACCGGCGAGCGAACGCTGTTGATCGATGGCAACTTGCAGCGCCCTTCGCAGCATCTGATGTTCAAGATTCAGAATCCGAAACGCCGCAGTGCCTTGCTGGCTGTTCGAGACAGCGTCCAGGAAATTGCGCGCTTTCCGGCCTTTCCTGAACTCGCCGTCTTGCCCGCCGGTGCAGTCGCGGCCAACAGCCAGGGCAACATTGCGCCGGAACGTTTCTCGGCCTTGCTGGCCGAAGTGGCGAGCGAATTTGATGTGATTCTGGTTGATACCCCAGCCGCCAACGATTCGGCCGATGCGCAGGCCATCGCGCTGCGAACCCAGGGTGCGGTGCTGGTTGCCCGCAGCGGCAAAACCCCGACCGATCAACTGGCCGAACTCGACGCCAGCCTGCAGCATGCCGGCGTGACGTTGATGGGGTTGGTGTTCAACGAACGCTGAGCGCAACCCGCCACGGACTCGAGCTGCAGCAAAACATCAACGCATCGAGCATGGAATTTCAGGCGTCGGGTGGAGTCGATGTACAGTGCGCTCGAACATGCATGCCGCCGAAATCCCTTCAACCGTTCGCCAATGCGGATCGCCAGCGGCGATCGGCCGAGCGCGCAGACAAGCACTCAGATTCGCACTGGGCGCCGCCGTGGTTTCGGCTTTGCCGGCCTGCGGTTCGCTACCCGTTTCGCTACCCACCTCACTACCCGCCCTGCGCGATCGCATGCAACCGTATGCCCCGGCCTGTTTTCGCGCGCGCCGCCCGGATGGCGCGCTGCTGTACCTCTTTGGTACCCTGCACATTGGCCTTGCATCGTTCTATCCGTTGCCCCCGAATGTGGCCAAGGCCTTCGAGCAATCGTCACAACTGGCGATCGAGATCGATGCCAGAAAACACTGGAGCGAATTGGTCGCGGGCTTTCGACCTTATGTACGTTTGCCGCCCGAGCTCACGCTTGCCGATCTGTTCGACACCGAATTGCTCAACGAAATTCGCAACTATTTCAAATACACAGATGAGCAATGGACCGAGATGCTGCCGATGCAGCCCTGGTGGCTCGCCAACTTTCGCTTCGGCACGCCGCGCGACAGCCTCGAGGGCGTACGCGCCGACTATGGCGTCGAGCAGTACTTGCTGGGCGCCGCGCGCCAACGGGACATGGCCATTGTCGAACTCGAGCGACCCATCGATCAGGTATTGGGGCTGGCCGGCGGATCGCTGCCTGAGCAATGCACGCAACTCCGTAACTGGTTTGCGCTCATCAAGCGCCGAGGCGGTTTGATGAGTGATTTGCTCACTGCCTGGCGACGCGGCGATCTGGCAGCGCTGTCGCAACTGAAGGCCGAACTGTGGGGTGACGATCAACACCAGATCAGTCTGCGCACCCGCTTTTTTTCCGATCGCGATACTCGAATGGCGGAACTGCTGAGCAAGCTTGCGGTCAACGGTCAGCCCATTTTTGTCGCCGTCGGAGCCTACCACCTGGTCGACGACGACAGCCTTCTGGCTGCGTTACGACAGCGCGGCTTCGAAGTCGAACGGCTCGATCACGACGCTAATTCAATGGCCAGACTTCATCCCACGCATTCAACTAATTCAACGAATTCAACGAATACATTCACAGCATGAGCCACGCAGACCCGAGCCACGGCGATGCGGGCACTGCGCAACCGGCAGCGACCGCCGGCTTTCCGTATTTTGATTGGCTGCGCATACTGCTGGCGACGCTGGTTGCGTGTGATCACGCTCGAATGTTCGAGGTTTTTCATCCCGCCAACCTGGCGGTTCAAGTCTTTTTTGCGCTCAGTGGTTGGTTGATCGGCGGAATCCTGTTGAATTCGAGCGTCAGCGACCTGCCGCGCTTTTACTTCAATCGTGCGGCACGCATCTGGATTCCGTATTTTCTGGCCATCGTGCTGCTGGTCGCCGCCTCGTTGCTGAAGGAGCCGATCACCGATCGATGGATCGAGTTCTTCGTCTACAAACTCACTTTTGTCTACAACCTGTTTGGCCAGCCACAGTTTCTGGGCGGTGCCGCCGGCATGCCGCTGGACGGCACCGGCAATTACTTCTGGAGTATTTGCGCCGAAGAACAGTTTTATCTGGTCGCACCCCTGCTGCTGTGTTTGTTGCCGAGCCGTTTCGGACGCTCGATTTACTTGTGGTTGGCACTCAGCGTGTTGGCTTACCTGACCGGCACCTTCGATGCAATCTGCTTCGGGGTGCTGGCGGCGGTCAGTCGCTACCACTTTGGGAATTGGTACTTGCAGCCGATTGCAAGAGCACTCACCTGGGTCGTCTTCGCGGTCAGCGGCGCTGCCTTGTTGACTTCCTCGGCACTGTACTTGCACGCAGCGCCGTTCTTCTCGGTATCGACCGTATTGCTGATCGCACTCGAATCGAAGCGTACCGCCAGCGGTGAATATTGGGGCGGGGTTTCCTACCCGTTTTACCTGAATCACTGGATCGGTGTGTTTGTCGTCAACTTTGTTTACAAGCGTCTCGGTATGTCAGATCCGTTGCTGCAGCCCATCCTCTCGGTACTGATCGGGCTGGCTGTCTCAGTGCTGCTCTACCACCTGGTGGATCGTGCGGTACAAAAGCGCCGTGCCGCCTGGTATTCGCAGGCACGAGGTATTTTTCTGGGACTCACCGGTTGGAGCCTGTTCCTGCTGGGCCTCGGATTTGGCTTCAGCCGCTGACCGATGTTTGGTCATCTGGATACCCTGTTCGGCGCCCCACTGCACACAGCGCACAAGCGGTGCCGGTTATCATCGTCCATTGACCTGACTGCGGCTCGACACTCTTGAATAACACTTTGTCTTCATCGACTCTAAAAGTCGGATTGCTGGGCGCTGGCTATATTCTCGACTCCCATGCGCGCGCTTTGCAGGGCACGCCCGGCGTCGCGTTGCATGCTGTCGCCGATGTTGCGATTGGCCGTGCGCGCGCCGCCGCCGATCGCTTTGGCTGCCCGAATGCAGTCGACTCTCTGCAAGCGATGATCGCCTCCGGCATTCAATCGGTTCACATTCTGACGCCGCCACAACACCATTTTGAAGCGGCCCGACAGGCACTCGACGCAGGTGTTCATGTCTTCTCTGAAAAGCCGTTCGTGCTGCAGGCGTCGCAGGCCGACGAATTGGTCGCGCTGGCGCACAGCCGCGGCAAAACCCTCGCGGTCAATCACAATTTCCTGTTCGCCCGCGCCTATGAACGTCTGCGCGCTGACTATCAGCAGGGTTTTTTTGGCCCGCTGGCTCGCCTCGAGTTGACCTGGCAATTCCCGCTCGGTCAACTGGCGGCCGGCCCGGTCGGCGGTTGGCTGACGGCCGAACCCGGCAATATCTTCCACGAGCTCGGACCGCACCTGGTGGCATTTGCGGTTGACCTGTTGGGACCGATCGACATTCTCGATGTCATGGTCGGCGACGAGTTACCGATCTCACCGGGTCGAGTCGCCTATCGGGACTGGTTCGTTCGCGCACGAGCCGGCAAGACCGAAGTAAATCTTCGCCTGTCGACGCGCATGGGCGCACCCGAACGCTCGATTCGTGTGTTCGGACTCGCCGCCTCGGCGCTGTGCTTTTTCGATCGCGATGTTTATCAGCGCTCGGAAGTCAGAAGTCTGAATCCACTGGTCGATGATCTGTTTGACGGAGCCCAACGCCAGCTCTCCGGCTTCGGGCAAGTGCTATCAAATTTTGGACGCGCGGCCTACGGCACCTTGCGGCGCAACGCACAGTCAAACGTCTACTCGTCGACCTTCGCTCGCAGTGTCAACGTGTTTTATGCCGGCTTGAATACCCAGCCCGATCCGCGCCTGAGTCCGGCGCTGGCGCAAGCCGTCGTCAGTGCCAGTCAAGCCATTGCCGATCGTGCCCCCAAGCCGGTCATCGTCGAGCGGCTACATTGCGCCGACAGGGCGACTGATTCGACGGCTCCAAGTCTCAGGTCAGCCAATCCTGCGATCACCGAACAATCGCCGCCACGGACGATCCTGGTTACCGGCGGCACCGGCTTCATTGGCAAGGTATTGGTTCGACAGTTGATTGCAAAGGGACTGCGAGTTCGGGTCGTGACCCGAAGCGCCGAGGCCGGTCGGCTGGCCTTTGAGCAACTGCCGGTCGAGCTCGTGCAAGGCAGCTTGTCGGACGAAGCCTTTCTGGCCACGACCTTGCGTGATATTGATGCGCTCTATCACCTCGCCAAGGGTGAAGGCAAGCGCTGGCAGGACTACCTGAATTCGGACGTCGAACCGACTCGAAAGCTCGCCCAGGCGGCCGCCAAGGCCGGAGTGCGACGATTCATCTATACCGGCACCATTGATTCCTATTATGCGGGCGATCCTGCACAAGTCATCAACGGCGATACGCCGCTCGATCCGCTGATCGAAAAGCGCAATCACTATGCGCGCGCCAAAGCCACGTGCGAAGCGCTGTTGTTCGAGATGCATAGTGCCGGCCAACTCAAAGTCGTGGTGTTGCGACCGGGTATTGTCATCGGTCGCGGCTTCACGCCGGCACATTGGGGGGTCGGCGAATTTCTGAGTGCCAGCGCGATGAAGTATTGGGGTGATGGCCAACATAAGCTGCCGTTCGTGCTGGTCGAGGATGTCGCTCGCGGTCTGGTCGCTGCGCTCGACAACTCAGCCGTGGAAGGCAAATCCTGGTTACTTACCGATGCGCCGCTGCTGTCCGGTCAGGACTATGTCAAGGAGCTGGGCCGCGCGATGGCAACCAATATTCGAAGCAGCAGCATGCCCGCCTGGCGATCCTACGCCATTGACCTCTTCAAGGAAGGCCTTAAACATCTGGTCAAGCATCCGAACCGTCGCGTGCCCAGTCTTCAGGATTGGAAATCGCGCCAGCATATTGCGCGCTACGATTCGTCCGCTAGCCAATCAGCGCTGAACTGGAAGCCAGCCGGTATCCGCGCGGCGCTGGTACGCGAGGGAATTGAAGCGCCGGTTTCAGACATGCTGCGCTGAACGGCCGAACAGCCGCTATCTCCGCAGTCGTTGTCAGACCACCAAACTCGTCTGAATTTATCGGCCGTTGGTCGGCACTCGTGCGTCTCCGGGCGTTCCGTGAGGCGGACCGTCGAGGGCGACGGCTACAGTAAGGCGTTTGCAAATTTGGCGTAATTTTTTGACGGACGTATTCATCCTGATCCATGGCCCCTAAACTTTCTTTCGGCATTCTAATGAGCCTGGCGCTAGCCTTGCCGTGTGCGATCGAGGCCAGGACCGAAACGGGTTCTGCGCCGATTGCTGTGGCCAATGTTCGTTCGCCAGCCTCACCGCTACTGAAATTCGGTACGTTCAAACGTCCGTTTGCCGCCAACTCGCCCTGGAACGTCATGCCGATCAACCCCGTGCTGGATGACTACACGTTACCGAAAACGGCGTACTTCCCATTCTTCGGTACGGGGCCCTACACCACCGGCGTCTTCGAGGCCAAGTCTGGAGACGCAGCGGCCGTTGTCCGAGGATTGACGAATCCGGATGGCCTCTGGAACACTGATGAGAGCGTGTTTAAAGAGGTGACGATACCGCGCTGGCCCGCTAACGTGTTGCCGGCATCCGGTACCGACGGCCACGCCGATATTGTTGATCCGCAGACGGGCATAGTTCATTCGTTCTGGCAACTACGCCGCGTCGACGACGGTTGGCGCGCGACCCAATATGCGTGGACTGCGCTGAACGGCCGAGGTTGGTCGGACCCGGCTCACAATCATCAGGGTGCCCGGGCCGCTGGCGTGCCGACCATGGCCGGTCTGATTCGCCAACACGAACTGGATGATGGCGACAGCCTGTTTCGCCATGTTGTTGCCATCACGCTGGATGGCTCAGCGTTGCGCAAGGGTTACGTCTTTCCGGCCACCGCAGAAGACGATAACGCGGCGCAAAATTATCGCGGTGGCGTGCCGATGGGTAGTCTGCTGATGCTGCCCGCGAACTTCGATACGACGCGCTTGCAAACCCCCTCTTTACGCAAACTGGCCGAGACCTTGAAGCGTTATGGCGGCGCGGTGGTCGATCAGAATCATGACACGCGATTCACGGTGCCCGTCGAGCAAGGCGCCCGGTTCGATCTGCACGCCGGCGGCTGGAACTCTGCTGCTGGCGACGATCTGAATACCATCGCCGATGCCCTGCGCAGGGTGGTTTCGGTTGACGGCTGGCTCGACGGCAACGGCAAGAAGACCTCGCTCAGCCGCAACCTGAATCTGCTGTCAATGCGAGGGCCGTGGACTGACTCGCCGGGCGGCGCGAGAGCTCGCTTCGACTCCTGGAAACAACTGCTGCGATTTGAGCCAAGAGCCGATGCGGTCAGCAGCGAGCAGATCGTTGGCAAGTCGCAGCGCATGACTGCCTGGGCACCCTGGCAGCCTGGCCAAACCTATTCGTTCTCGGTGCAAGCCCAGGGCGGTGCCCAATTGCGACTGCAATTTCGACAACCGGACAGCCAGGTGATCTGGGAAACTCCCAATCTCGGCAACGGACAGAGAATCGACTTTGCCATGCCTTCGGCAACCGGCCTGCCACTGCTGGTGGCCACCAGCGGGATCGGACAGCCTTCCTGGGTCAGGGGCCGACTAATCGCCAAAAATGTATCGACCCAAGATGTATCGACCCAAGCCCAGGCTTGCCCGGTTGAATCCGAATCCTGCCGTACAGCCGCGTCCAACAGGAAGCCAAAACGATGAACCATGAACTCACCAACCGTAGCGCGAATGCACCCAGCTTGCATCGCCGGCTACCCTTCATCGAGATTGACGAGCCGATGCCGCGCAGCACCGCCAACGAGGCTGCCGGGCTTTGGCAAACATTGGTCGCCTACAAGAAGCTCTTGCTGACGATCGGTCTGATTGCTGCCGCGCTCGCCGCGCTGCTGGCCTTCGCGTTACCGTCCACTTACAAGTCGACGGTGGGCTTGCTTATCGAAATGGGACGACCGCGAATTCTGTCGATCGACGACTTGCGTCAAGGTGGCGAAAATCGCGAGCACTTCCAGGCACAAGCGGAAATCCTGCAATCGCGCGACATGGCAATACGCGCGGTTCGGGCCCTCAAGCTGTGGGATACGCCGGGCTTTGATCCGCGCAAATTCGATTTCGATCCGATCGGCCAATTCGTTGCAAAAGTAACGCCGCGCGCCGCCAAGGAATCCTGGACCGAAGACGAATTGGCTGACGCCGCCGCCGAGCAGTTGATGACCTTGCTCAAGATCGAATCCTTGCGTCTGAGCGGCACCATTCGACTCACTATTGAGACGCCGGACGCTGCTTTGTCCGCCAAGATTCTGAACTCGCTGGCGCAGGAATATCTGAATGCCGATCGTGAAGCACGCAGCGGCCAGGCGCGTTCGGTTTCAGCCATGCTCAGCGAGCGGATTGCTTCGCTACGAGACAAGTTGACGAAATCCGAGGCCGAGTTGCAATCGTTTCGCGAGGCCAACGGCATTGTCAAGATGGGAACCACCCAGCAGTCGATGATTGCGCAGCGCCTGAACGGTGTCAGCGATCGGCTGATTGCCGCGCAGTCCAGACGCATTGAACTGGAAGGTGCTTATCAGCAAATTCGCAAGGGTGGCGCCAAGAACACCGAAGTCGGTGCCGTACAGCGCGACCCAGGCGTTGCCGCCGCCAAAACACGAGCCGATATCCTGTCCTTGAAGCTCGCCGAACTGTCACAGAATCTCGGCTCGGAATACGTGACCGTACGTGAAACGCGGGCGCAGTTGGCTCAGGCCCTGCAAGCACTTGAGATCCAGAAGCGCTCGGTGATCAACTCGATCGTCAGCGACTATGAAGCGGCACTGGCCGGTGAGCGCGAAATGCGCAAGACGCTGGATAGTGCCAAGATCGATGCGCAGGGCGTGAACCGCGCCGAGTTCCAGTTGGCCGTGCTCGAGCGTGAAGTCGACTCGAATCGGCAGCTCTATGAAATGTTCTGGAATCGAACCAAGGAAACCAGCATGTCGGCCGAGGTCCAGGCCGACGTCGCTCGAGTCATCGATCGCGCCGTACCGGCCCCGAAAGCGTCGGGACCGAAGCGCGGCCGAATCATTTTGATGGCGTTCATGCTGGCGGTCAGCTTGAGCGCGTTTTTCCTGCTGATTCGCAAAGCCATGGACCGGACCTTCAACACGGTCGAGCAAGCCGAGTTCAAGCTGAACCAGCCGATTCTGGCGGCGCTGCCTGAGCTCTCGCGCATATCGGAGGCCGGCACTTCAACCGTCTACATGGATCAACCGCGGACCGAGTTTGCCGAGGCCATTCGCACCACGCGAACGGGTGTATTGCTGAGTTCGGTCGAAGTGCCGAACAAGGTCATTCTCGTGACCTCGACCGCCTCGGGCGAAGGCAAGACTGCGGTCGCCACCAATCTGGCGATGGCATACTCGATGACTCGCCGAACGCTGTTGATCGATGCCAATCTCAGACGTCCGCGCGTCGGTGTGCGACTCGGATTGACACCGGACGCCAAGGGGCTGACCAATCTGGTCGGCGGTGGCAGCGAGTCGGCGGACTGCTTCCATAAAGTTCCCAAGACCAAGTTGCGTGTCTTGCCGGTTGGAAACTTGTCGGTCAATCCGCAGGAGCTGTTCCTGTCGCGACGCTTCGCACAAATGCTCGACGCGTTGAGTCAACGATTTGAGATCGTCATCATTGATTCGCCGGCGGTGGGGCCAGCCAGTGATGCGCTGGTGTTATCGTCGATGGCGTCGTGTACGGTGGTCGTGGTCAAGGCCGGCAAGACACCCGCATCACAGGTGAACAAGACCATCGAACAATTGCGGCGCACGGGTACCAAGGTATTGGGCGTGGTCTTGAATGGTGTTGCGGGCAGCGAGAAGCAAAAGCGCTCAGGCAAAGTCGAGATCGATGAAGGTTACGAGAAACATCATGATGCTTACCAGCCGGAGACCATCATGCAAACGCTTGATGCACATCCGGATAATCGAAGCTGAAACAAACCGACTCAGACCTGATCCCACGCGGCGGAAACGCGCGAAGTTATGACTGGCCTCTAAAAGCCCACCCAGCGCGTCAAGCGTGCGCCGAAGATCTCGCGAATGTGGCTCGCCATTCCAGCGATGCGCAACGCCAGATAGTAGGCAATGAAAAAGATGCCAGCGGCTGGAATCAGTTGCGCCAGCGCCGACGGACTGCCAAAAGGCCACATGACCAGCTTCGAGACCACGGCCGCAAAACCGGCGGCTGCCGCAATCTTGGCCAACGTCGACCAGGACTGCAATTCACGCACAGAGGTTTTGGTCAAAAAACTGCATCGTCCATAGGTGGCGATCTGCGCGAACAAGGCCCCTACGATCTGACCCAGCGCCGCGCCGGGCAAGCCGAACCAATGGGCGCCGAGCAATGAGCCCAGCACGGTGAGCACCATCAGAACCGCGTCGGCGAACATCATGAAGCGACCCTGGCGCATGGCGATCAGCAAGGTCACCACTTCTATGGAATCAATCAACAAGGCCAGACAATAAGCCTGCACCACCGGCGCCGCGCCGCTGTAGTTCGAGGTGAACAGCAACACCAACAGCCAGGACGCCCAGGCGGCGATAAAAAACAAGGTTGGGAACATGACGAGGGCAACACCGATGTTGCCACGCTGATTCAACGCCCGCATGCGCTCGAGATCGGCCTGCGCTTCCAGCCGATTGAGCTCGGGCAACACCATCTGATTGACCGTCGCGCGAATCAGACCCTGAATCGGCGTGAATACCGCCGCCACTGAATAGAGACCGAACTGAGCGCTCGAGTAAACGCTGGCGACCATCCATTGATCGATGCGCTGGCGGGTCAGCGACAGCGCCGCCGATATCCCGAATGGCAAGGCGAACTGGAATTGCTCACGCCAATGGGCGCGAGTCGGTCGGGAATCCGGTTCGGCATGGCGCCAGACCGCGACCGCGCAGGCCGCTGCCTTCAATACACCCAAGCCCAGGTGCGCGGCGAGTACCACCGCCCAGGAACGATAGAAATAGGCTGCGCCGACAATCAGCAGCAAGCGCAACAACGCAAAAAATAAATTGACCTGAGCCTGGCGCGCGATTCGTCGCTGCGCGTTGAACATCGATTCCAGCAAGGTCGAGAACAACCAGAGGGCCACAAAGGCGGCCACCTGAAATCGTTCGGCAAACGCAATCGAATGACTGGTAGCCCACCACCAACTGGTGAACAAGCTCAGCACCGAGGCCGCGAACAGGTAGGCCGTCGCCTGGACCAGATAGATCGAGCCGTCGGTTCGGGAATGCCGCGGCAAGAAATAAAACAGACTGGCCGGCACCGCCATCGCAAGAACCGCCTGAGTAGTGCCGGTCAGCAACCAGAGCGCGCGATAGACCGCAAAGTCGCCCTCGTTCAGCAAGCGAACGAGAATCATCGGCAACACGACTTGAATCACCATATCGAGCGCATTGACGGCGCCCAGCGAAAACATCGAACGACGACTCAAGTGCGCAGCCTGTGGATGGTCGTGGTGCAGACGCGCAGCCTGTCGATGGTCACGGTACAGACGCGCCGGCTATTCATGATCGCGGCGCGAACGGATCCAGGCGGTCTGCCGCGCAAACACAAAGCGCAAGTAGACCGGAATTTTCCGCAGGGCATAAGCCGGTATTGAACGCAGCTCGGCGAAACCGAGCAAGTCGCGGGCAAATCGGTCCCAGGCCAGGCCGACCGCGAGCAGCAGCGTCACGATAGCGGCCAACAAGATCACTGCCGGTAGCAGCGACAGTCCGGCAAACCAGGCCAACACGGCAACGGCAAACGCGCCGAACAAAGTCAGTGCGAGCAAGGCCAGTGGTGGCACGGCCAGATCGAGTGCAAACGCGATCATCGCCATGTCGGCCCCTCTAATGCCGTTCCGCAGCAGCTTCGGTACCTGGGTCAACAAGGTTTGCAGATGGCCATGTTCCCAGCGCTTGCGCTGCGATTGCTGGCCGTCCAGTGCGACCGGGAACGTGCTGTGCACCAGCACCGAACTCAGATATCGAGGTCCATGGCCGGCGGCCACCAGATCAGAGCCCAGCCGCATATCTTCGACGATATTGCCGCTGGCCAATTCCACCGTGCTCATGATGGCCCAGGGAAAGGCCATGCCTGAGCCCAGCAACGGGCAAGGTAAATCCCAACGCGCCAATCCTTGCGGTCGTACCCAGTTCTTGACGAGCAGCGCCAATTCCGCAATGCGCACACCCGGCGCGCCGCTGCCATCGGGAAATCGCATCAGGTAGCGCGCCTGGATCGGTCGCTGGCTGGCGACGCAGGCCTTGGCCAGGCTTTGCAAGGCGCCGTCCGACAGCAGGCAATCGGCGTCGACCACGATCACCACCTCGGGAGGGTCCGCTTCCAGAAAGCGCACCCCATAGTCCAATGCATAACCCTTGCCGCGCCGATCCGCATCGGTGCGTTCAATCACCGTGGCACCACAAGCCCGCGCAACGGCTGCGGTGTAGTCACTGCAGTTATCGGCCACCACAATAATTCGATGCCCTTGCGCCGGTTCGAGCTTGGCAATCTGGTTTGTTATGCAGGCGATGGTGGCCGCAATACCGCCCGCCTCGTTGTGGGCCGGAATCAAAACGGCCAGCCGAGGGCTGAGCTTGGCGAGATCATCCGCAGGCGGTCGTATCGGGCGGCGCGCCAGCAGCACCTCAATCAGCAGCACCACCGAAGGAATCGCCAAGAGCGCGGCTACCAAACAAGCCGCCACAGCGGCCGCCGGGCCAGCCAGCACACCAGCGAAGATCGCAAGCCCCGTCACGTCGCATACTTTCGGAACAACTCCGCCAACTTCGCCGCTTCCGTGTCAATCGAATGTCGCTCCCAGACCTTGCGTTGACCGGCCTCGCCCATCGCGTCGAGCCGGCTGACGGGAGTCTCAAGACATTCAATCATGGCGCCAACCATGTCATCCACCGAACCGGACGGAAACAACCAACCGGTCTTGCCGTTCTCGACCAGTTCAGCGATGCCAGCAATGTAGGTGCTCAACACCGGTCGCCGCGACGCCATCGCTTCCATGATCACCACCGGCAAGCCTTCCGCCAGACTTGGCAGCACCATGGCGCGGCTGGCCAGCAATTCCTCGCGCACCGCTTTGCCGCTGATCCAGCCGGTGATGCGGACCCGCGCGTCGAGCTTGCGCCGACGCACTTCGGATTCAATCTCGGCGCGCAACTCGCCGTCGCCCGCCAGCACCAGCGTCGCATCATAGCCGCGCGCAACCACTTCGGCCAAGGCGCTGATCAACGACAGTTGCGCTTTGTCGATACAGAGTCGGCCAACACAGACAAAGCGTTGATTCTCGGGTACGGTTGATCCCTGCTGGTCGTACAGACCGAGCTCGATGCCGCAGCGGACCACAAACAGCTTTCGGTGATGCCCGGCACTCGACCAGCGGCTCAACTGCCCGCGGGTGTAACTGCTGATCGCCGCCACAAAGCGCGCACCGGCGATCTTATCGCCCAGACGCAACACCTTCGGGCCGTCCCATTCCTCGGCGCCGTGCAAGGTGAAGCTGTAGCCAGGGCCGCCGAGCGCCTTGACGATCATCGCGATCACCACCGCGTTGGTGCCAAAGTGAACATGCAGATGCGACACCTGGTCGCGGCTGAGCCAGCGCAACAACAGACAAGCCTCGGCAAAGGTCACCAGATTCAATGGCAACGAGCGATCACCACCCTGCCACTGCCGAAACGCAATCGCCAACCCCTGCCACGCCCGCCTTGGCGAGAACAGCAAGGCGTGAACGGTTGCCGGCAGCAAGCCCGAAACGCCGCCGCCCAACAGGAAGTGGGTACGCCCCCGCTCAGCCAGATCGGCCGGATCAACCACCTCGGCGTCCCAACCGCGCAACGCATAACGCTCGATGCTCAGACCCAATTTCTCCAGCGCCAGAATTTCGCGCCGGATGAACGTGTGGCTGACCTTAGGATATTGATTGATCAGATAGCCGAGCTTCATGGCGGCGGTTTCTCGGTGCGGACCCGATAGCGCGTGCGGCGTGGCAGCCAGGTGATGGCGCTCAAGGTGCCGAGCATGAAAAAGAGATACCAGTTCGAGACCAGGTAGCGATGGACGTTATCGGAATATGAAATCATCAGAAATCCCACGCACGAGGCGGCAATCAAAACGGATTCGAGTCGCGCATGAGGAAACGATCGCAGAGCGGCGGCAATCAGCCAGAAGAATATCGCGATAAAGGCAAGGACCCCGGGAATGCCGATTTCAAAGGCCAATTGAATAAACAAGTTGTGCGCATCATAAGCGCGCTTGTATTCGAGCAGAAAAAAAATCGCTGAATAGTCGGTGTACGAGTCCAGCCCCCAGCCCGACAGCCACTTTTCCTGAATCCACGGAATCGCCGCCCGCCACATTTCAACGCGCCAGGCGTAGGAGGTCATCTGATCGTTGGCGCGCATCTGCATGCCAAAGATCGCTTCGGCCAGTCGATCCTGAATCGGTGGCCACAACAGCATGGTCGGCAACGCCGCAGCCATATAGATCAGAAATTTTCGCTCGACAAAAACACCATAGACGAGAAAGACGAAAAAAGCCGCCGCCCAGGCCGAGCGCGTCTGCGTTGCCACCAGCAGCGCCAATTGCATAACCAGATAAGCGTACAGCGCGATGCGTTGCAGCGCCGTCCATTTGAACAACCGCGACTTGATCATATAGAGCAAGGCGGTTGCCATCGCGACCAGAAACATGGCGCAGATATTCGGATGGCTGAACACACCCTGAATTCGAAAACCGCCATAATCGGCCACCGCCAGATCACTGTTCTCGTCCAGTTCCGGGTCATCAGGATCGGCCACCGATAGGCCGCCGCGCGCAATATCGAAGAAGCCGCCCACGGTCGGTATGATCGAGGCGGCGAGCAGCACCAGAACAAATCGCCGAGCATCAGCCCTGTTGTTGATCAGCGCAATCGGCATGGCGTACAGCGACATGTACGATACATACAACATGAGCATGCGAATTCCGCGCGCCGGATCGGGCGAATCACCAATCGCAATCGCTGCCAGAACCAGGAACGGTAGCCAGATCAATACGCTGCCGCGCAACAACGGTACCGGTCTGCGCACGATCGTAATGAACATCAGCAGCAGAATCATGGCATTGATGGCAGCACCCGGACCGAAGCCATTGGTTTGCTTGTAAATTTCCAGCACCGGATCAATGGTTGCACGCAAGGCGATGATGCCCAGCAGGACCAGGTCATGTCTGATGACCACGACGAAAAACACCGCCAGCGCAATCGGGAATAGAACGATCAGCACCGGACTGCTCGATAACGGCGCCGCCAGCCGATACGCCAGCGCCGCACTGCAGGCCACTGTTGCCAGGATGATCAGGGAAAACACCAGCCGCTTTTCGATCGCCGGGCTCAGGTACCGCGCTCTCAGCTCAGAATAGGCACTACTCAGCGAATTCAGCATCATTGCCCGACAACGAGAAGGGTTTGCTGAGTTCAGAGGCACTGGTTTGCGGGGAACCAATGACAGGATCAAGCAGGAATTCAGCACACAGGTAATACAGAATTCGTTTGGCCGGAGCGGAGATGCTGCGGACCTGCATGCGTGCGCCCGATCTCAGACAATGCCCGCGCAGCAACAGCAGCAGGCCGACAATGGCACTGTCGAGGTAGGTCAACTCACTCAGATCGAGTTCAATGTCATCGCCGGATTCCGCCATGCGTGTGAAGGCACTGCGCAGCACCTCGGAATCGACCTCGCGCCAGTGGCCCGACAGCCGCAGCGACTGCACGCCGGCGCGCCGACCGGCCTTCGACTCGGCCGGCAAGCCACGACCATTCGAGAGTCTTCGAACAATCCGAAAGCCGACATATGGGAAGATTCGATTGAACAGCAACTTCAGCAACACAAAAGCGTCGCGCTGGTAACGACTCCACAGGAACGGCTCTTCCTTGATTCGCCAAAGCCATTCGAGACCCAATTTCTGAACCCATGCGGGCGCACGACGAATCACGCCGGCGGTCATCTTGATGACCGCACCGAGATGGCAAATCGCCGGAATGCTCAGGCGATTCACATTCAGATCGATCCAGCGCTGGCCTTTTTGTGCGCCCAGCGCAATCACCAGGAAGTCGGCATGGCTACCATTGATCTCGTCGATGATCTGACTCTCACTGAGCGTTTCCACCGAAGAAAACGTTGGTTCGAACCAGCCGGCACTGGTCATGCCCGTGGCGTTGATCTGTATTTCCTCACTGGCTGATCTGGCGATGCCTGGCGCTTCTCCAAACAAATAGACCGAAATCGGATTTTCGGTCTGTCGCTCAGCCAGGGACTCAAACATGCCCGCACCCGACACTCGTTCGGGTATCGGCAGGCCGAGCAGGCGCGCTATCAGAAAAATCGGCATGCCATCCACCAGTGACATATCACTTTTGAGCAGCAGGTCGCGAAAGGCAGCATCACCCTGACAGGCGGCAATGAAGTTGACGTTCGGTGTGATGATGACGCAACGCTTGCGTTGCGCAATCGACTCGACAAGTCCTTGACGTGCTAACGCGAGCGTGTGGGCATCAAAGGGAAGTCCCATGATGCAATACACGTGGCGATAAAAATCCGGAACGGAGTCAGGTACTTTGACGAGGGTCATTTAAAGCAATGGGCGAATATAAGCAATCTGCGACACCCAATTCTCAGAGTCGCGCCAACGATCGCCACTTCGTTTCCGATCAACGTCAGGTATCCCGGACTGGCGGTCATTGCTTCCAAAACTGACTTGCATCAATGTTGCAAAGCGAACCAAACCCGTCATCGGATCTCACTTGCCCGTAGCCCCTCAATCAGTCGACGGCCTAGCGTCGGACTCACCTTTGGTAACGGTGATTCTGCCGACCAATGGACGCGCCGACTATTTGCGTGAAGCGATTCGGTCGGCGCAGAATCAATCGTTCGCAGCGTTTGTAGTGTTGATTGGCGATAACGCCAACAGTGCCGAGTGTGCCGCCATAGTTGCGGCAGCAGCGGATTCAAGACTGCGGTACATCGCGCACCCGCATAATCTTGGCGCGCAGGGTAACTGGCTCGAGTTGATCCGGCTGGCACAAACGCCGCTGGTCGCCACCTTGCATGACGACGACGCCTGGCGCAGTGACTTTCTCGCTCGCCTGGTACCGCCAATGCTGGCGAATGAGCAACTAGCCATGTCGTTTGGCGACTTCAATCTGATCGATCGCTGCGGCCAGCCCCTGACGCAAGCGGCCAGCGCGCTGTCGCACCAAACCCATCGCGATTGTTTGCCCGAAGGGCTGACGCCCACCAGCCTTGAAGCGGGCCTGCGACTGACCGCCGTCTGGAATGCACCGAATCCGGCGATCTGCGCGGTGATTAGACGCCAGGTGGTTCTGGACACGACGTTCCCGGAAGCGGCAGCGCCGCTCTATGATCTCTGGCTCGACTACCAGTTGGTGAAACGCGGCGCGTCGATGCATTACGTGCGCGCAAAACTCACCGACTATCGAATTCACCCGCAGAGCGCATCCACTGCCGGCTTTGCAGCCCCGGAAGATTTCATTTTTAATACCATCGTGTCGGAGAACGCGGCTGCTGGCCCGGTCGTGGTGGAAATCAAACAGTATTGGGCAAGTATTCGCTGGGGTCGGGCGGTTAGAAAAATGCCGCAGAACGCGTGCCGAATCGAATCGCAATTGGAGTTCCGGGCGGCCGCACCGGATCTGTCGAGTCGCATCAAGCGTATGGCGGCCTGGCTGGCAGCCCGATCAAACATCGCCTGGAGTTTGCTGCGCATGGCCCGCCAACTCAAACCGAGACCTTGGTAGGGTGTTTCATGCTGATTGACCCGAAACACCACACTAGTCTGCGGCCCTGCCAATAAGCAAAAACGAAGCCTGCCGCTACAATTACATTTCCGTATTTACTGCATCCTAGAGTTTCGTTCGAACATGAGTCACAAAATTTACGCCGCGATTGAGCGCCGGAAAGTCGCCTTTCTCGGGCTGGGTGTCATGGGTTATCCGATGGCAGGCCATCTGATTCGTGCCGGACATGAGGTCACCGTTTACAACCGGACCGCCGCCAAGGCCGACCAGTGGGTCAACGAATACAGCGCAATAGTCTTCGATCGCGCACGTCAGCAGAGCACACCGAAAGCGGCGGTCGCGGGCGCCGAGTTGGTGTTTGCCTGCGTCGGCAATGACGACGACCTCGCGAGCATCACCCTGGGCGAGCACGGCGCCTTTGCAGGTATGTCTGCGGGCAGCGTTTTTGTGGACCATACGACCGCATCGGCGCGGATCGCCCGCGAGCTCGCGGCGCAGGCGTCCGAACAGGGGCTGCATTTTGTTGATGCACCGGTTTCGGGCGGCCAAGCCGGCGCTGTCAATGGTGTCTTGACCGTCATGTGCGGCGGCGAAGCCGACGCCTTTACTCGCATGCAGCCGATCGCTATGGCATACGCGCGGGCCGTGACCTTGCTGGGCGCTTCGGGTAGCGGGCAACTGGCCAAGATGGTCAATCAGATCTGCATCGCCGGGCTGTTGCAGGGCCTCGCCGAAGGGGTGAATTTCGGTCTGGCGGCGGGACTTGACATGAAGCAGGTGCTCGAGGTGATCGGCAAGGGCGCGGCACAATCCTGGCAGATGGAAAACCGCGGCAAGACCATGATCGATGACCAATTTGATTTCGGCTTTGCGGTTGACTGGATGCGCAAGGATCTGGGCCTGTGTCTGGATGAAGCCAAAAACAATGGTGCGCCGTTACCGGTCACTGCATTGGTCGACCAGTTTTATAGCGATGTCCAAAAAATGGGCGGCCGCCGCTTCGATACCTCGAGCCTGCTCAAGCGGCTGCGTACGCACTGAAAAGGGAGAACGAATTGGGTCTGTTCAGCGGCAAAGCGCCGACAAAAATTGGCGTCAATAAAGGGCGATTATTGTCGGTCGACATGAAGCCCTCGAACGCGGTCTCGAGCTTTGCCGAGTCGAAGTATCACAAGATCGCGCCGCTGGCGACCGGGGCTAAGCCCCAAGGCAGTTTCCAGCAACTGAAGTCATTGGTGGAAAAAGACCCGATGGCCAAAATTATCAAGGCCGAGTCGACCTACCTGTACGCCGAGTACAAGACCAAGTTGCTCGGGTTTGTCGATGACGTCGAGTTTTTGCTCGACCCCAAGGGCAAGGTCATTCATGTACGCTCGGCTTCGCGACTCGGCCGCAAGGACTTCGGCGTCAATCGGCAGCGCATCGAATCGATTCGCGCGCGTCTGACAAAACCGGTGTGACAACGTGTCTGACCAACACGTTTAACCAACAATTAACTTGAAAGGATCAACCATGGCCTACCAGACCCTTCCCTCGGGACTACAAATTGAAGACGTAAAGATTGGCACCGGTGCCGAAGCGAAAACGGGCGATGATGTCTCGGTGCACTACACGGGTTGGCTTTATCAGGATCAGACGGTGGGACAAAAGTTCGATTCAAGCAAGGATCGCGGCGATCCGTTTTCGTTTCCGCTGGGTGCTGGACATGTGATCAAGGGTTGGGACGAAGGGGTCGCCGGCATGAAAATCGGTGGCACGCGAAACCTCATTATTCCAGCCGCCCTGGGTTACGGCGCGCGCGGCGCAGGCGGCGTCATTCCGCCGAACGCGACCCTGCTCTTTGAAGTCGAGTTGCTGGGAGTTTGAATGTCGGGTGCTGGATCAGACGCTGCCACGGCGGTCAAAACAGGCAACTTTATTCGTAACCAGGTGTCGGCGGACCTGGACGCTGGTGTGTACGCCGGCCGTCATTGGTCCGGCAAGCCCGCCCCGGCCGACGTGCAGCGCCCATCGATGCTCGATCCTGCCCGAATTCGGACTCGCTTTCCGCCTGAGCCGAACGGCTATTTGCATATCGGCCATGCCAAATCCATTTGCCTGAATTTTGGTCTGGCGCGCGACTTTGGCGGCCGATGCCATCTGCGTTTTGACGACACCAATCCGGCCAAGGAAGATCAGGAATATGTCGATGCGATTATCGACGTGGTGCACTGGCTGGGCTTTCGTTGGGACGAGGGCGACGAGAGCAATCTTTATTTTGCCAGCGACTACTTCGAACAACTGTATCGCTTCGCTCAATACTTGATCGAAGCGGGCCTCGCTTATGTCGATTCGCAAACGGCTGACGAAATGCGCAGCAGCCGGGGCAATCTGACCGAGCCCGGCATCGATTCGCCGCACCGCGATCGCAGTGCCGCCGAGAGCTTGAAATTGTTCGAAGAAATGCGTGCTGGCGTGCATCCGGAGGGCAGCCATATCCTGCGCGCGCGCATCGACATGCGCTCGGCGAACATCAATCTTCGCGACCCGGCACTCTACCGCATTCGGCTGGCCGAACATCATCGAACCGGTCGCGCCTGGAGTATCTACCCGATGTACGACTATGCGCATCCGATTTCGGATGCGCTCGAAAACATCACGCATTCAATCTGTACGCTCGAATTCGAGGATCATCGACCGTTCTACGACTGGCTGCTCGAACGCCTGGCCGAGGGCGGTATGTTCGAGCGTCCGTTGCCGCATCAATATGAGTTTGCGCGACTGAACGTTACCTATTGCATCACCAGTAAACGCAAGCTGCAGGAACTCGTGCAACTGGGGCTGGTCGACGGGTGGGACGATCCGCGCATGCCGACCCTGGTCGGGTTGCGGCGGCGCGGCTACACACCCGAATCACTGCAACTGTTTTGCGAGCGCATCGGGGTGTCGAAGGCCGATTCCTGGATCGAGATGAGTGTCCTCGAACAGGCGCTGCGCGACGATCTCGAGCGCCGAGCGCCGCGCGCCGCCGCGGTTCTCGATCCGCTCGAATTGGTCATCGAGAATCTTGATGAATCGCTGAGCATTGCATGCAGTGCCGCCGTGCATCCGCAACAACCGGAGCTGGGCCTGCGCAGCTTTCTGTTCACACGTCATCTGTGGATCGAGCGCGATGATTTCATCGAGCAACCGGCCAAGGGTTACTTCCGCTTGTTTCCCGGCAACCGGGTGCGACTTCGACATGGCTTCGTCATCGAGTGCACAGGCTGCGACAAGGATGCCAGCGGGCAGGTCGTACGCGCCAAGGCGCGCTATCTGGAAGACTCGAAATCAGGCACTGCCGGTGCCGATCAATACAAGGTCAAAGGCAACATTCATTGGCTGTCGCAACGAGACGCGAAACCGGCTCAGGTGCGACTGTACGATCGCTTGTTTGTGCAAGCGAATCCCGAGGCGGGCGGCGCCGATTACAAGGCATCGATCAACCCTGACTCGAAACGCATAGTGTCCGCCTGGGTTGAACCCGGAGTAGCCCGAATCCACGCCGGCGTTACCTTGCAGTTCGAGCGGCACGGCTATTTCATCGCCGACGCCAATGACCATCAGCCGGAAGTTGGCATGGTGTTTAATCGCGCGGTCAGCCTGAAGGATTCCTGGGCGCCAAAGCGGTGATCGCGACCTTGCCTCATTTGCGGTCTCATTTGCTGTCAATCACCTGATCGATGACCCGCCCGCTGGCGTCGGTCACGCGAATCCTGACCGGCATCATGCCGAAATCGTAATCGAGCCAGAGTTCGATCTCCGGATCCTTGCCACTGGCGCCAGGCTGGCGGGTCAGACGCAAGGTTCGCAACACGCCGAGGCGTGTCTTCAGTTCGCCGGGACCGTCGATCTTGTAGCGAATGTTTTCAACGTCGCGCAAATTCATTTCCGGTATTTCCACTGTCTTGCCCGCAACGAACAACTCGGGCTGCGCGCGAGCTAGAAGACCCAATTGAAACAGGCTCGAGAGCCGGTCCTGTGTGCCCTCCGGAAAGCTGGCGGTTTCACCCCCGGCAAACTGAATTTGCTTGCGCGAATAATCGATCTGGGTGGACCGCTCGGCGCCCTTGCTGCGTTGCTCGGCATAACGCTCGGGCTCGAAACCATTGGCGGTGATCCGGCCACGGCTGAAGTCCTTGCGCACGCCACCATAGAACAACGCGGTCAACCCGGTCGCGCTGATTTCGGCGCGCAACGAATAGGCGGTGTCGTGATTCTCAAAGCCGAGCTTTAAAAGCGCGGCCGAACCGGTTTGATCAAAATCACCCATATGAATCGAGTAGCTCCATCGGCCCGAAGGCGGTGGCGCCGGCAGCGCCTTGCCGATCAACAGACGCCCTGAGTCCAAAGATCCGCTGACCTCGGCAGGGCTGATCCGATCGGCTCGTGCAGCCGTGTTCGCATCGGACGATCCACCGGTCGCACCGGCGGTCGCGCTGTCGGTCGAATTTACAGACTCATGGGTGTTGATACCGGTACTGGCGGATGACCCAACATCGGGCACGGCAGGATCAGGCAGCGCCGAATCTGCTGGCGCTGCGCCGGCTGAAGCGGCGTCGCGCGATCCCGTTTCACTGGCAACGCTCGGACTCACAGAGGGCGCGGCGGGCGGGGTCGGCTGGACCGGCCGCACTGGCCTTGGCCGATAGATCGGCTTGCTCGCGGGTTTGCTGGCGGGCTTCCCGGGCACCTCCAGGGGCTTCGCATTAACGGGGGTTACCTCGACGACGCGCAGTTCCGGCTCGGTCAGAATTTGAATTTGAACCGGTGCTTTACGCCAGTCGGGTCGACGCTCAATAAACGCACTTTGATTGACGATGACATTGACCACCACGGCGTGCAAACCAAGGCACAGCCCGATCATGAGCACGGATTGCCAAAACGGCCGGGACTGCGTCGAATGGCTCCACGATTTTTGCATCAAACTAACGGCGCTCACAATATTTGATCAGATTATCGACTAGTTCACGATTGCATATTTAGTTCGGGCGACGGCTGTGATAACTTGTTGTATCGAACAATATCGCGAATGAATACACGAATTTATTCCCTGGGTGGCATCGTTCCCGTTCCGGTCTTCACCGTACCACGGCTTCCGGGTCGTCTGGTCGGGGTCTGCATGGGTCCGTTCGTTGTGTTGGCGAAGGACTATGCGAACGACTGGCCAACCGTGGTGCACGAATTGGAGCACTGCAAACAATTCTGGCGCGGTGGCCTGTTGATCCATTTTGCCCGCTACTACTTCAGTCGCAAGTACCGTTTAAGAGCTGAACTTGACGCTTATCGTGCCGAACTCAAGGCCTGCACCGACGGACAACGCGCCAGCCGGCTGGACGACTCGGCACGTGCCTTGTCCAGCGGCTATCAGTTGCAACTCGATACGGCGACCTGCAGAAAACTCTTGCAGGACCCGGTGGTTTAGGAGGGTGTCAACACCCGCCTAGTCTCCAGTCATGATTCGAACCATTCGACAACACCTGATCGCCTACGGCGACGGCTGGCTGTCGCCGGTCGAGACCGTCGCCGGCTCGCTGACTGCGATCGACCAGATGAATCCGGTGCTAAATGCCCTGCCGACCTTGCGCAAACGCAATGATGTGATCGCGGACGCCGAGCAGATCAGCGCCAGGCTGAGCTTGGGCGAGCCGGTCGGTCAATTGGCGGGCATGCCCTATTGCGCGAAAGATACCCATCGTACTGCGGGACTGAAGACCACGTTTGGTTCACCGATATTCGCCGACCACGTGCCCACTGAAAACGAGCCGATCGTCCAGCGCCTGCTTGATGCCGACGCTAACCTGGTCGCAAAATCGAACACGCCCGAGTTCGCGGCCGGCTCGCAAACCTTCAATACGTTGTTTGGAACGACACGCAACCCCTATTCGCTGAGCCACACCTCCGGTGGCTCGTCCGGCGGCTCCGCCTGCGCATTGGCCAGCGGCATGGTCTGGGTTGCCGATGGCTCGGACCTCGCCTCGAGTCTGCGTAACCCCGCCAGTTTCTGTGGCGTTGTCGGCATGCGGCCCAGCTCCAAACCAGACCCCTTGCTGCGGCCCGGCGCCAACGGCTTCAGTTCGCTGTCAATGCCCGGGCCGCTAGCGCGCGGTGTTGATGATCTGCGCTTATCCTATCGCTCGATTTTCACTCCGGCGGGCAAGCGACCCATCAAGGAGTGGTGCGACGCGCTGTCCGAAGAGTCGCAGTACAAGAAGCGCGGTATCTTGCGCTACGAGCGCGCCGGCGCCCTGCCGCGAGAACCGCGTTCGCTCAGAATTGCCTGGACCGTCGATGGCGATGGCCGAATCCCGGTCGATCCGGCCGTGCATCGTGCGCTGCGCCGTGCCACCCATATCCTGCAAGAGGCCGGTATCACGCTGATACAGGCAACGCCCGATCTGGCCGGCGCCGATGAATGTTTTCAGACGCTTCGTGGCCTGTATTTCGTCGAAAATTTTGCCGCGCTGTACTGGAGTGACCAGCATCGCATGAAAGATACGGTAGTCTGGAATATTGAATTCGGATTGGATCTGACGGCAGAGCGCATCGCGGCGGCGAACCGCTTGCGCACCGAAATTTTCGAGCGCATGCGCCGCTTCATGGGCGATATCGACGCCTGGATCCTGCCGACCGCGCAGGTGTTGCCGTTCAGCCATGATCTACCCTACCCGACCAGCATCAACGGCGAAGCGCTGGGCACCTACATCGATTGGCTGAAGAGTTGTTACTGGGTCAGCGTCAGTGGCCATCCGGCCATTTCTCTGCCGTGCGGCTTTGAGCGCGATGACGCCGGCGTCGCGTTGCCCGCCGGACTGCAGTTGGTCGGGCGCTGGGATGAAGATGAGGCATTGCTCGACGTCGCCGAAACCATCGAAACACTGCTCGAACCGCTGAATTCCAGCAAACCACCGTTTGCAAGCAATGCGACCGCAGAATTACTTGGATAAGCTACTCAGATAATCAGCGGTCGATTCGGTAGCTCGTCCAGGTTCTCGCGCCCAGACGGGAAGTGCGGTTCGACCAACTCATGCAATTGCGCGATCGCCGCCAAGGTGCCGTTCAGAAAATCACCGCCGCGATACGCCTGCGCCATTTGCTGGCAAACCGCGTCCCAGCTCGATTGCGCGATCCTGCGCGCCACCGCCCGATCGGCTACGACTTCTACCGAACGATCGGCCATCAATACATAGAGCAAGATACCGTTGTTGGCTTCGGTATCCCAAACCCGCAGGTTCGAGAAGACCAGCAGCGCACGCTCGCGCGGTTGCGTACCTGACCAAACCTGCTGAAGATCGAGCGAGGCCTCGACTACAAACCGTATCTCGGCGCTATGGCGGGCCTCACCCACCGCAATGGCCGCTTCGATGGCCAACATGCTGGCATCAGGCAAACGGGCGCGAACTTGCCGGGCACCAAAGAATTCGTGCCGGATGGCGCGTCGAAAGCGACTGCTGTGCTGCATTACCAATCTCCCGATGCGCCGCCGCCGCCAAAGCCACCACCGCCACCCGAAAATCCACCACCGCCACCACCACCTCCCCAGCCGCCGCCACCACCGCCCCAGCCGCCCGGCAAAATGACACCACCGGGTCGATAGGTATGGCGCCCAACCTGGTTCAAACCGCTTCGGCTAGCCGAGAAAATCAACAGGAAGATGAACGCACCGGCCGCAGCCAACAAGGCAAACGGCAGCGCGAAACCGGAAACCGTCGTCAGTGCCCCAGCGCCGACGGCGCCGGCCAGCGAACCCACGAAGCGACCGAAAATACTGGTCGCGATCAGACCGCCGACCACGACAAAAAACAGCATGCCGAGCCAGCCGATACCTTCGTCGACGCCCTGCCCGCTGCCGTCAACCGGCTTGTGCGCGTCTCGCCAAGGTTCAGGCAAGGCCTCACCATCAATCAGTTTGGTGAGTTCGGTCAAGCCCGCCTGCACGCCGCCAAAGTAGTTGCCCTCGCGAAACTTTGGCGCGATGGCCTCGACAATGATACGTTTGGCCAGCGCATCGGGAATCGCGCCCTCGAGACCGTAACCGACTTCGATCCGCACTTTGCGATCGTCCTTGGCCACCAGCAAAATCACGCCGTCATCGACCTTCTTGCCCTGCTCCTTGGCGCGACCGATCTTCCAGCTCTCGGCCAGTCGTATCGCGTAGTCAGAAATCGGCTCCGGTTGCGTGCTGGCCACCATCACCAACACCAACTGGCTGCCCTTTCGGCGCTCGAGATCGGCGAGTTGCGATTCGAGTTGTTGGCGTTCGGCAGGTTTCAGCGTGGCGGTCAGATCGGTGACGCGACCGGTCAATGCCGGTAGCGGCTGCTGCGCCATCAGCAGCGACGACCAGAACGAAGCGAACAGCCAGAGGCTGGCGCGCCAGCCGCGCAGTATTTGACTGCGCGTGAGCGGGGTCACTTCTTCTCAGCCGGCTTCTCGAAATTAACCGCCGGCGCCTTCGAAATCTCACGCTCGTTCTCGACTGCAAACTGCGGCTTTTCCTTGTAGCCAAACGCCATTGCGGTCAGATTCGCAGGAAACTGGCGAACATGAACGTTGTACTGCTGAATGCTCTCGATGTAGCGCTTGCGCGCGACCGTGATGCGATTTTCGGTGCCCTCGAGTTGCGTCTGCAACTCACGGAAGTTGGCATCTGATTTCAGTTGCGGATAGTTCTCCGAGACCACCAGCAACCGCGACAAGGCACTACCCATATCGCGTTGCGCCGACTCGAACTGTTTAAGCGATGCCGGGTCCGACGGGTCGACCTTGATTTGCCCTACCCGCGAACGCGCTTCGGTCACACCGAGCAAGACGTCTTTCTCCTGCTGGGCATAACCCTTGACCGTGTTGACCAGGTTCGGAATCAGGTCCGAGCGTCGCTGATACTGATTCAGTACTTCAGACCAGGACGATTTGGTCGATTCATCAAAGGTTTGAATTTCGTTGTAGCCGCAACCACTCAATCCGAGACTCACTGCCAATGCCGATGCGACCAAAAATTTGCGAATCATCGTTCTCTCCACCTTTAATGTTGGGTCGCCCCAGTTGCGCTAAGATAGGGCCAACGGCTTGACATTTCAAGCGATCAGAGGCTCTTTGTTCGTTGCAGATCAGTTCTCGTTTGATTTTTCTTCTACTTGACTGTTCTGGCTTGCTCCGAACAATTTACTGCAACATTCATGAAACGCCGTCTCTTCCCGCACCGTTTTAACCTTTCGAATCATTGCGTTCGATCGAGCTTGCGCGCCATCGCCCTGTTGTTGGCTCTGTACACCACAGTAGTAGGACCGGTCGCCGCGCTCGACCCGGCGCAAGTGCGCCTCTGGAATGACGAGGGATTTGCTGCCTATGAGGCGGGGCGCATGGGCGCAGCCATCAAATTATTCCGCCGCTCTGCCGCCGTCGGTGATGCCAGCGCGATGTATAACCTGGCGGTCATGAACATCCGCGCCGAAAGCCGAAGTATAACGAGGTCGCAAGCACGGCAATGGTTGCAGCGCAGTGCCGAAGCCGGCTTTGCGCCGGCCCAATTCATGTTGGCTGAGCTGCTGGAGGCCGGCGACATTACCGCGCGGACCAAGAAGAGCGCTCAGCAATACTTTGAATTGGCGGCATTGCAGGGTCACCCGGACGCCGCCCATGCACTGGCGCTGAAATATTTTCTGGGACGCGGCGTTGGGCAGAGCGATGAGCAAGCAGCGCATTGGTACGCGCAAGCCGCCAAGGCTGGCGATGTTGCGGCTCAATACACGCTGGCATCCTTGTACGAACGCGGCGCCGGTGTAACGCTTGATCTGGAATTGGCCGTGCAGTGGTATAGCGCTGCGGCCCGGCAAGGTGACGTCGTCGCGCGTGAAAAAGCAAAATATTTATCAGATCAACTGGCCCGCGAGAGAAAGTCCTGAACCCATGACGCAAACACCGATCAACCTGGCTGACTTACGGCAGGAATACAAGAAATTCGAGCTCGAAGAAGCCAAGGTCGACCCGAACCCGCTCGTACAGTTCCAGCAATGGTTCGATGAAGCGTTTCGAGCCGGAGCCAGTGAGCCCTCGGCCATGACGCTGGCAACGGTCAACTCGATAGGCGCACCGTCGGCACGGATCGTATTGCTGAAGGGGGTCGACGACGCCGGCTTTGTGTTTTACACCAATTACGAGAGTCGAAAAGGCATGGAACTCGCGGCTCGTTCGGCGGCGGCGCTGGTGTTCTTTTGGCCGGAGCTCGAGCGACAGGTGCGAATCGAAGGCCAGGTGTCGAAAGTTGATTCGAAACTGTCGGATGATTATTTCGCCAGCCGTCCCCTCTCCAGCCGGATCAGCGCCTGCGCCTCCCCACAAAGCCAGGTGGTCGACTCACGCGCTCAATTGGCGACGCAATCCGAGCAAATGGCTGCCAAGCTCGGTGAACACCCGGCGCGACCAGCGCATTGGGGCGGCTATCGCCTCGCGCCTACGGTGCTCGAATTCTGGCAAGGCCGCCGCTCGCGACTGCACGACCGGGTTCGCTATCGGCGCGATGAGCAAGTATGGCGGATTGAGCGGCTGGCGCCTTGAAGTAAAGCGCGATCGAACTCGCGCCGGATACAATGTCGGCCTTAACATACCTGACGAATGCAACCACACATGGCATCTTCAATCGGCGACTCGGTTTTCGACATCCTCTTTCGCAATGCCCGGACTCAGAACGGCTTCCAGGACATACCGGTATCTGACGAGCTGCTGAAGCGCTTGTTCGAAATCGCGCGCATGGGCCCGACTTCGATGAACGTGCAACCGATGCGCCTATTGTTCCTGCGCACGAAGGAAGCCAAGGAGCGGCTGGTCCCTGCGTTGAGTCCAGGCAATGTCGACAAGGTCAGGCAAGCGCCAGTAACGGCAGTGATTGCGACCGACACCAAGTTTTTTGAACACATGCCAACCATCTGGCACGGCGAGGGCGCGCGCGAAATGTTCGCCGGCAATGTGGCGCTTGCCGAAGGTACCGCGTTGCGTAACAGCACCTTGCAAGGCGCTTATTTGATGATCGTGGCACGCGGCCTCGGACTCGACTGTGGTCCCATGTCCGGCTTCGATCAAGCCAAGGCAAACGCCGAATTTTTCCCGGATGGCCGATTCAAAGCCAACTTCCTCTGCAACCTCGGTTACGGCGACCCGAGCAAGCTGTTCAAGCGCAATCGTCGATTCGATTTTGACGAAGTTTGCACGCTGCTCTGAGGCGTTGCGGACTGATCAGTTTTCGCGGGCCAGTAACAGCTTGCGTTCCGCGTCCTCCCGAACTCGCTTGACGGTGGTGTGCAGTTGCGTGGCACCAGGATGGTACTGCACAGGCCAAGGTGCACCACGATAGTCCTGCTCGGCAGCCGCACGCAAGGTGAAGGTCGGGTCGGCCAGATGCGGTCGGCCCAGCGCAACCAAGTCAGCCCGGCCTGAAATCAGCAAGGTATTGACCTGATCTGCCGAGGTGACCGCGCCCACCGCCATGGTTGCAATGCCAACTTCAAGCCGAATTTGTTCGGCAAAGCCGGCCTGATACATGCGGCCGTACACCGGCTTGCTTTGCGGGTCGGTCTGGCCCGACGACACGTCAATTAGATCGCAGCCCAAGTCCTTGAAGGCGCGAGCGACCACCACCGAGTCGGTGGGCGTCAAACCGCCGGCGACCCAATCGGTGGCCGACAGCCGTACGCTCATTGGCTTGTGTTGTGGCCAGACGCTGCGCACCGCTTCAAACACTTCGAGCGGAAAACGCAGGCGATTGGCGAATGAGCCGCCGTATTGATCCGCACGCCTGTTGATCAGCGGCGTCAAAAAGCTTGCCAGCAAATATCCGTGCGCCGCATGTAACTCGAGCATGTCGAAACCGGCTTGCTCGGCCAGTTGCGCTGCATGTACAAAGTCACGGAGAACCCGATCCATGTCGGCTCGGGTCATCTCGCGTGGCGCCTGGTTGATGCCTTCTCGGTACGGCACCGACGAGGGTGCGATCAACGGCCAATTGCGCTCACCTTTGCGCTCGTCAAGCGGATAGTCGATCTCATCCCAACCGAGTTGCGTCGATCCCTTGCGGCCGGCATGGCCCAGTTGCATGCACAGTTTGGCGGCGCTGTTGGCATGTACAAAATCAACCACTCGCTTGAAGCCGATCATCTGCTCGTCATTCCAAAGGCCGGTGCATCCGGGTGTGATGCGAGCATCGGCCGACGGGCAGGTCATTTCAATGAACACCAGACCGGCACCACCGAGGGCGCGGGCGCCGTAATGAACCAGGTGCCAGTCGTTGGGTACCCCATCGATGGCCGAGTATTGAGCCATTGGCGACACCACAACCCGATTCGGTATCCAGAGTTCGCGCAACTTCAAGGGTGCGAACATCGGCGCGCTGTCGAGCCAGGGGGCCGCGTTGCCCCTCGAGTCAAGTGTCGCGAGGTTCATGCGCAGCGCTTCTTGCGTGTTCCACCAGCGCGTTGCCCGTTCAACCAACCCGGCATCCCGCAGGCGCAAATTCTCGTAGGTAATCTGCTTGCTGCGCGTCAACACCGAAATATTGAACTGGGTCGGATCCATATCCCAAAACCGCCGCACGTTCTCGAACCAGACCAGCGAGACGTTCGCCGAATGCTGAATTCGACCGACCTCATCGCGGCGAGTTTCTTCGTAAACACTCAGGGCTTGGTAGAGCTGATCGGCATCGAGTCGGGCCGGGACGCTGCTGCCTGCGCCGCCGCGTGCGCTGAGGCCTGCGCTTACGTTTGCGCTGCCCCCCGAGACCCGCAATATCGCATCATGCAGCGCGATCGCATCTTCGAGGGCCAGCTTGGTGCCGGAGCCAATCGAGAAATGAGCGGTGTGAGCGGCGTCGCCCAACAACACGATCGGCAGGCCCTGATGACGATGACGCCAGCGTTTGCAGGAGATCGTCGGAAACTGCCGCCAGAGAGATCGATTGGTCAATACCCGGGCACCGTTCAGATCAGCCGCAAACAATCGCTCGACGTAGGCGGCCGTTGCGGCTTCGTCATCGGCTCCTAAACCGGAGCGACGAAATGTTTCATCGGTGGTCTCGATCACAATCGTTGATTCGCCAGGCGTGTACTGATACGCATGCATATTCCACAGGCCGGCGTCGTCTTCGCGAAAGCTGTAGTAGAACGCCGGCAAGTTCATCTTGGCGCCGAGCCAGGTAAAGCGGTTGCTGCGCAGGTCGATTACGGGCTGAAACTCATCGCGAAAAAATTCGCGCACTGAGCTGTTGATTCCGTCGGCGGCAATCAACAGATCCGCGCCCTGGTGTTCGTCCAGGCCATCCGGCGAGACCTTTGCTTCCTGCTGATAACGAACCGCAATACCCAATTGTTCAGCACGTCGCTGCAAGATTTCGAGCAGGGTGAGGCGCCGGATGCCGGAAAAGCCATGGCCCGAGCTCTTCAGAATTTGTCCCCGGTATTGCACCTGTATGTCATCCCAATAGGCGAAATGGGCGGCGATCTCGCGGTGGGTCGGCGCGTCGGCACGCGCCAGATTGGCCAGCGTCTCGTCGGACAGCACAATGCCGAACCCAAAGGTGTCATCAGCGCGATTGCGCTCGACCAGCCGAATGTCGGCATCGGCGTACGACTTCTTGAGCAGAATCGCCACGTAAAGCCCGGCCGGACCGGCGCCAATAATGTCAATTCGCATTGCTTCACCCCACTACTTGCATTCGAGATAGTTTAAGTCTAAAGTATTTTTCATGCCAAATAGCGCGATGACTTATGGGGACTACCTGCACCTGGACGAAATTCTGGGTGCCCAGCAACCGCGCTCGCCGGATCACAACGAGATGTTATTTGTGATTGCACATCAAACCACCGAACTCTGGCTGAAACTCATGCTGCATGAGCTACGCGCGGCACGGGAAAACATTCGTCATCAACGGCTGCCGCCGGCCTTCAAGATGTTGGCTCGCGTATCGCGCATCTTCGAGCAACTCGTACATGCCTGGGATGTGTTGGCGACCTTGACGCCGCCCGAGTATTCGCAGTTGCGGCCCTACCTGGGTTCGTCGTCGGGCTTTCAATCACACCAGTATCGCTGCGTGGAGTTCCTGCTGGGTAACAAGAGCGCGCAAATGGTCAAGGTCCACGAACATCGGCCGGATTTGCATCGTGAAGTTGCGCAAGCCTTTGCCGAGCCGTCACTCTACGATGAAGCGATTGCGCTGCTGGCACGGCATGAATTTGACATTGACCCTGCGCAACTGAATCGTGATTGGACTCAAGATCGGCCGTTTTGCAACACCGTTGAAGCCGCCTGGCTGAAGGTCTATCGGTCGCCGGAACAATACTGGGTTTTGTACGAACTCGCTGAAGAACTCGTCGACCTTGAAGACGCCTTCCGGCTTTGGCGGTTTCGGCATGTTTCAACAGTCGAACGTATCATTGGTTTCAAACCAGGCACCGGCGGAACATCCGGGGTTGCCTACTTGCGCAAGAAGCTTGATGTCGTGCTGTTCCCGGAACTCTGGAAAGTTCGAACCGATCTTTAACGGGCAATTCATCAATAGCGGTTAATTCATCATCCGAACCATCTTCAACAGGATCTCTACTCATGCACAGCGTTTTGCAACCCGGCACCTGGGCGAAACCGCGCGGATATTCAAATGGAATAGCGGCGCGCGGACTGAACATACATGTCGCCGGACAAGTTGGCTGGAACGCTCAATGCCAGTTTGAAAGCGATGACTTTGCGTTGCAAACGCGACAAGCGCTAGTCAATATTCTGGCGGTTCTGAAGGAGGCGAACGCCGGACCCGAACATATTGTCCGAATGACCTGGTACGTGACCAGCAAGAAGGAATACCTCGCCGCCGGCAAGGCGATCGGCGCGATTTACCGCGAACTCATGCGAATGCCGAATGGCGACTGTAGCTTCCCGGCCATGAGCGCGATCGAAGTCGCTGCTCTGATGGAAGACCGCGCCAAGGTCGAGATTGAAGTCACGGCAGTGATTCCTGACCCAGACTGACCCAGATTGACCGAGACTAACCCGGTTGCCGGAAGTCGCCCTGCCTGGCGCGCCTGTATTGTGAACGACATGGCCTTCCCGGCGATACAATCGGATTGTCGTTATTTACGCAACCCTCGGCCCAAAACACATGACCATCATGAACACTATGACTGCACCCAAAGCCGCTTCCAAATCCTCAACGAAGGCCGTCTTCAGTTGGGAAGATCCACTCCTGCTGGACACCCAATTGAGTGAGGACGAGCGCATGGTGCGCGAAGCCGCGCGGGCTTATTGCCAGGAAAAACTGCAGCCGCGCGTGCTTGAGGCATTTCGGCATGAAACAACCGACGCCGGCATATTTCGGGAAATGGGCGCCCTCGGCCTGCTCGGTCCGACCATTCCGGAAGAATATGGCGGCCCTGGACTGAACTATGTCTGTTATGGCCTGATCTCGCGCGAAGTCGAACGCGTCGACTCCGGTTATCGCTCGATGATGAGCGTACAAAGTTCACTGGTCATGGTGCCGATTTACGAATTCGGCACCGAGGCACAGCGGCGCAAGTATTTGCCGAAACTGGCCACCGGCGAGTACATCGGTTGTTTTGGGCTGACCGAACCCAACCACGGCTCGGACCCCGGTTCGATGGAAACCCGGGCGAAATTTGACAAGGGCCGCTACCGGCTCAGTGGCGCAAAAATGTGGATCTCGAACTCGCCGATTGCCGACGTATTCGTGGTCTGGGCCAAATGCGTCGGCGGCGATCATGACGGTCGCATCAAGGGTTTCATTCTCGAAAAGGGCATGCCCGGATTGAGCGCGCCAAAAATCAAAGGCAAGTTCGGCCTGCGTGCTTCGATCACCGGCGAAATCGTGATGGACGGCGTCGACGTATCAGCCGAGCAAATGATGCCCGGCGTCGAAGGCCTGAAAGGTCCGTTCACCTGCCTTGATTCGGCCCGTTACGGCATTGCCTGGGGCGCTTTGGGCGCGGCAGAGTCGTGCTGGCATATTGCGCGCCAGTACGTGCTCGATCGCAAACAGTTCGGTCGCCCCTTGGCGGCCAATCAGTTGATCCAGAAAAAACTCGCCGATATGCAGACCGAAATCACGCTTGGATTGCAGGGTTGCCTGCGACTTGGCCGAATGAAAGATGAAGGCATCGCTTCGGTTGAAATCACCTCGATCATGAAGCGCAACTCCTGCGGTAAATCACTCGATATCGCGCGACTCGCAAGGGACATGCTGGGTGGCAACGGTATCAGTGACGAATTTGGCGTGATTCGCCATATGCTGAATCTCGAGGTGGTCAACACTTACGAGGGCACGCATGATGTCCATGCGCTGATTTTGGGCCGCGCCCAGACGGGCATACAGGCGTTCCAATAAAGAACTGAGTGCTTGGTGTTGAGAACTGAGTGCTTGGTGTTGAGAACTTAGTGCTTGGTGCCGAATATGCGATCGCCCGCGTCACCGAGGCCCGGAACGATGTAGGCATGTTCGTTCAGATGACTATCGAGCGCAGCGACATAGACGGGTACCGTAGGGTGCGCATTTTCGAACATTCGAACGCCCTCAGGGGCAGCCACCAGGGCCAGAAATCGAATCGATGATGCAGCGACGCCCTGATCCAGCAGCACCTGCACGGCATGCACGGCCGAGTTGCCAGTGGCCAGCATCGGATCACAGACAATGACCAGACGGCCGTTCAAGTCAGGCAACCGAACGTAGTACTCGATAGGCTGGTTATCGGCGCCGCGATACAGACCGACATGACCCTGACGCGCCGACGGAATCAACTCCATCAGCCCTTCGGCCATACCGAGGCCGGCGCGCAGCACCGGCACGATGGCAATTTTTTTTCCGGCAATCACTGGCGCATCGATCGCGGCCAGCGGCGTTTCAAGTCGCTGCGTGGTCAACGGCAGGTCGCGGGTAATTTCATAACCCATGAGCAAGGTCAGCTCCTTGAGCAACTGCCGAAAAGTTCGCGTCGACGTCGTCCGGTCGCGCATATGCGAGAGTTTGTGCTGCACCAGCGGGTGATCGAGCACATACAAGTTGGCGAATCCCGAGGCCTTGCGCATGCTCAGTCCTTGAAGCGTTCGTGGGCCGTGATCGCCCAGATCGCCCAATTGCCTTCGGTGCGACGCACGTTGTAAGCGGTATGGAACGTTCTCATGCTGCGATTGCTGCCCAGCATCGACAAGGCGACATTGGCGACCGCGAACTCGTCGCCGAGCAGCAGCAGCGAGCGGATGGTCAAACGTTCGCTGGTGACCCCTTGCGCCGCGTAGCTCTTCAGCGACTCCTGCACATAACGAACGATATCGGCCTGATCACCAAGCACGCGTTGGTTACCAGCATCGGCAACGACGCAGGGCGCCGCAAAAAAAGTGGCAATCGCATCAACATTTTGCCTGCGGTATGCCTCGACATAAGCCGTAAAAAACTGCTGAATCGTAATTGCCATTGATACACTCCTACTGCCAAGGCATCGGCATTTCCGCAGCCTCTACCGATCAAACCGGAAGTCTACCTGCTTCGGGCGTCCGTCCAGCGCGATCGCGGCAATTTGTGCAGGCGACGAAGCGACGACCTGGCCACGCCGAATCACTTGCAATCGCGTGGCGCGCAAGCGCAAGGCCTCGATCGGGTCACTGGCTTGCAACAGCACAAAATCGGCAAAGCAGCCGACAGCCAGTCCGTAGCCGGTCAGACCCAAGATACTGGCCGGCACCGTCGTAACCGCTTCGAAGCACTGCCGCATGGCTTCTTGCCCGGTCATCTGCGCCACATGCAGGCCCATATGGGCAACCTCGAGCATGTCGCCGCTACCCAGGCTGTACCAAGGGTCCATCACACAGTCTTGTCCGAAGGCCACCGGCACACCGGCCGCCAGCAGCTCCGGCACACGGGTCATCCCGCGTCGTTTCGGATAGGAATCGTGCCGGCCCTGGATGGTAATGTTGATCAACGGATTGGCTATCGCCGACACACCGGACTGTGCAATCAGCGGAATCAGCTTCGAAACATAATAGTTATCCATCGAATGCATGGAAGTCAAGTGTGAGCCGTTGACGCGACCGTGCAAACCGAGCCGATGGCATTCGCTGGCCAGCGTTTCAATGTGTCGCGACAGCGGATCATCGGTTTCGTCACAATGCATGTCGATGCGCAGGCCGCGGCGCGCCGCCTCTTCAGCCAGCAAGCGAATCGAGTCGCGTCCGGCCTCGCTGGTGCGCTCGAAGTGGGGTATGCCGCCGACCACGTCAACGCCCATGTCGAGGGCTCGCTTGAGCAGATCGAACGCACTGTCGGTGCAGCCGGGCTGATCGCGGCGCGGATCGTAGCGCAAGATGCCGTCTTGCGGAAACGCCACCAGTTGCAAGTCGAGGTACGGCTTGACCCGACGCTTGACCTCGAGCAAGGCTTCGACGGCGAGCAATCGCGGATCGCAGATATCGACGTGACTGCGGATCGCCAACAGACCACGACCGACCGCCCAATCGCAATAGCGCAGCGCGCGCTCAATCAAAATATCCTGAGTCAGCAGGGGCTTCAGCTCACCCCACAACGCGATGCCTTCGAGCAAGGTACCCGACTGATTGACGCGCGGTTGGCCATACGACAAGGTTGCGTCCATATGGAAATGGGCATCGACAAACGGCGGGCTCAGCAACTGATGATCGGCATCGATGACTTGCGCCGCTTGCACACCGCTGGCCTGCAAACCGGCGGCCACCTCGACGATGATGCCATTGCGTACGGCAACGTCCACATCACAGCGGCCATCGGGCAGATTGGCGTGCGTAATCAGCAGATCAAGCATAGGGATCCTCGCAGACGAAAATGGCAACCTTGCAGTCAAACACTGATTATCGTTCGCCCTTGATGAACGGTTTCATCAGCGCCTGCGGATAAGCGGCGTGGCGCGACGACAGAATCAGAGCCAGTATGGACAACACAAACGGGATCATCAGATAAATCTGGTACGGAATCGCGATCGTTGCACTTTGCTGCAAACGCAATTGCAATGCGTCGAAGAAGCCGAACAACAACGCGCCCAACAAAGCCTTGCCGGGTCGCCAGGAGCCGAACACCACCAGCGCCACGCAGATCCAGCCGCGACCATTGATCATGTTGAAGAAAAACGCATTGAAGGCAACAGTGGTCAAAAATGCACCGGCAACGCCCATCAGCATTGAGCCCATGACGACTGCGACGGTGCGGACCCGATAAACATCGATTCCGCCGCTCTCAGCGGCGGCAGGATTCTCACCGACCATGCGAATGGCCAGTCCGAGGGGCGTCCGATTCAACATCCAGGCGACCAGTGACACCAGCAGCAGCGACAGATAAGTGACCGCGCTGAGTTCGCCCAGAAAGGCGCCCACCCCGGGAATGGCGCCGAGCCAGCCGTGCACGCCGGTGAAGGCTTGAATGGTCGGCGGTGTGTCGACCTTCGGGAACAATACCCGATAAGTAAAGTAAGTGATGCTGGTGGCGAATAGTGTCAGTCCCAGACCGGCCACATGTTGCGATAGAGCCAGCCGCACGGTCAGCAAGGCATGCAACAAACCAAACAGACCGCCGACCAGCGCGGCGGCCGCGATGCCCAGCCACAAATGATGGCCATTGAACACGGTGTACCAACCGGCGAAGGCCCCCGCGACCATGATGCCTTCAATGCCCAGGTTCAGCACACCGGCGCGCTCACAAAGCAATACGCCCAGCGTACCGAGAATCAACGGCGCTGCGATTCTGAATACCGCGACCCAAAAACTCGCTGCCCAGATGGTGTCGATCAGATCGACCATCATGTCCAGCGCAGCCGGTATCGCATCAACATGGCGGCCGTCAGAATCGATAACAGGGACACTGCAACCATGACGTCGGCAAGATAGTTCGGCACGGCGATCACCCGGCTCATGGAGTCCGAACCGACCAGAACGCCAGCGACGAAAATCGCTGCGGCGACGACCGCCAACGGTGAGAGGCCAGCGAGCATGGCAATCACGATGCCGGTGTAGCCGTAGCCGGGTGACATATCGAGCGTCAGGTAGCCGGTTCTGCCGGCGACTTCGAAGACACCCGCCAGGCCAGCTAAACCGCCGGAGAAGAGCGCCGTCTTCAGCACTACCTTCGATACTGGCATACCCTGAAACTGCGCCGCCTGGGGGTTCGAACCGACCATGCGCATCTCGAACCCGAAGGCCGTGTAACGATCGATCAGCGCCAAAATAATCGCCAATAGAATTGCCCAGACAAAGCCGGTGTGCAAACGGGTTCGCTCGATCAGGCGACCCAATTCGAGTTCGGGGCGCAAGGACACCGATTGCGGCCAACCCATCGCCGTGCTGTCTTTCATAACGCCATCGAGCATGGCCGAAACAAACAGCAGCACGACAAAATTCAGTAACAAGGTGGTCACGACTTCATCGACCGAAAAACTCATCTTCAGCCAGGCGCAAAACCACAACAGCGCGGCGCCCGCCAGCGCGCCGGCTGCCACCATCAACATCCAGATCAACGGGTCGGGCAATCCCAGCTCGGTGGCATCGAGCAGGCTCATGGTGGCGATGCTGGCCAATGCGCCCAGATACAGTTGACCCTCGACGCCAATGTTGTAGAGCCGTGCGCGAAACGCCACTGCAGCCGCCAGGCCGGTCAGAATGAGGGGCGTCGCTCGGGTCAAGGTCTCGGTCAGCGCAAAGGTCGAGCCGAATGCGCCGAGCCAGATCAGTGAGTAGGTCTCGCTGATCGGCGCACCAGCCCAAGCCACCAGCGATGCACACACTGCCAGGGTAAACAGGATCGCCAGCAACGGCGCCAGCAGCCAACCGAGCGGCGATGCGGCACGCTTTTCCAGTCGCATATTTATGCCAGCGCCTGGCCGGCCATGGCCCTACCCATCTGACTCAAGGACCAGGACGCCTTAGGTCGCGCCGTGATCATCTTGCCACGATACAGGACCGCGATTCGATCGGCGAGCGTAAAAATCTCATCGAGATCCTCCGAGATTAAAACAATGGCGGCGCCGCGCGCCCGAGCGTCCCGCAACTGTTGGTGTACATACTGGACCGCGCCGACATCCAGTCCCCAGGTTGGTTGATTGGCAATCACGAGGTTCGGCGAGTCGGCCAATTCACGCCCGAGAATAAACTTCTGGATGTTGCCCCCTGACAGGTTCCTGGTTGCCCGGCCGAGCCCGCCATGGCGGACATCGTAGTCGGCAGCGATGCTGGCAGCACGGCGATTCATCGCCATTCGATCAAGTACATGAATCCATCGCGACAGCGCCGGCCAGCGGCAGTATCGCCGGTGCCGATATTCATTGAGGATCGCGTTTTCTTCCAGGCTGGCATCGCCAACGACGCCGAGCGCTACACGATCTTCGGGAATCCGGGCCACACCGGCTTCGATCCAGGCCGCAGGTGTTGCTTGCAACGGCCGACCAAACACCTCGATGGTGCCACGACTGGCAGCAAGACTGCCGGACAGCAACTCCGCCAACGGCTGCTGGCCATTACCGGCAACGCCTGCAATCGCAAAAATCTCACCACGTCGAACATCGAAATCGATCTTGCTGAGGACGGCTCGTTTTGATGGGCTCGAAGCAATCGGGTTCAGACCGACTTGATAAACACGCAGTGCCGACTTGCTGCCGGTGTCACTGGCCCGTTCGCTGCCGAGTGCCACTGGTCGGTCCGGCGCGGACACCTCGCCGGGCGCCGAGACCTCGCGGATTGCCGACGATTCGTCGAGTGACGACGGCCGGTCAAGCAATCGGCCGATCATCGCCTGCGTCAAGGTGTCAACGCTGGCCTCTTGGGTCGCCATTTCAGCAACCACCCGACCAGCGCGCAGCACCATGACCCGCTGACTGACTGCCAACACCTCCGGCAGTTTATGAGAAATAAAAATAATCGCCAGACCTTTGGCGACCAGTCGTTTGAGGGTCGCAAACAGTTGCTCGACCTCACCCGGCGTCAATACCGCCGTCGGCTCGTCGAGAATTAGATAACGGGCGCCGCGCAACAAGGCTTTCAGAATCTCGATGCGCTGCCGTTCGCCCACCGAAAGATCACGCACCAAGGCGTCGGCATCGACCGCCAAGCCGTAATCCTCAGACGCCGCCCGCAGTCGGGATCGAAACGCGTCACGATCCGAACGCCAAGCGGTCATCGCTTCCTGACCTATCATGACGTTATCGAGCACCGACAGGTTATCGGCCAAATTGAAATGCTGATGCACCATGCCGACACCGGCAGCCAGTGCCGCCCGGGTGTCCCCGGGCGGCAAAATGGTACCGTCGATCTCAATCGTGCCGGCGTCAGCAACATAGTGGCCGAACAGAATGGATACCAGCGTCGATTTGCCAGCGCCGTTTTCGCCTAACAGCGCCAGCACTTCGCCGGGTGCCAGTTGCAGCGAAATCTGATCATTGGCCAGCAAGCCGCCGAAGCGCTTGCTGATCTGTACTAGCCGAAGCACGTCAGCGAGTCAAAGCGAGTGCGAAGTCGTCGCTGGCACGCCGATCATCGTTTGCCCGTCAACGGGGTGCTTACCTGGCACTGGGCTTGGGCTGGTTATCGTCAACCTTGACCTGGAATTTGCCCTCCAGAATGGCTTTTTCCTTGGCCCGGACCCGCTCGATGATCTCCTTCGGGATTTTGGCTTCAAAGGTGCCCAGGGGTGCCAACTCCGACCCCTTGTGTTTCATCATCGAATATTGGCCATAGTCTTCCGCCTTGAATTTTCCGCCCTTGACCGCCGTCAATGCGCGATCAACTGTTGGCTCCATGTTCCAGAGCGCCGACGCAATGACCGTATCCGGATATTTGTCCTGCGTATTGATGACATTGCCAACGGCCAGTTTGCCGCGCTCCTTGGCAGCATCGGAGACACCGAATCGCTCGGCGTACATGATGTCCGCGCCTTTATCGAGCATCGCAAAAGCCGCTTCCTTTGCCTTGGGCGGATCGAACCAGGAGTTGATGAAGGTCACCATGAATTCAACTTTGGGGTTGGTTTCGCGAGCACCGGCCATGAACGCGTTCATGAGCCGATTGACTTCCGGAATCGGGTAGCCGCCAACCATGCCAATTTTGTTGGTCTTGCTGGCCGAACCGGCGATCATTCCGGACAAGTAGGCCGGTTCCTGAATGAAGTTATCGAAGACCGAAAAGTTCGGTGCCTGGGCCTTGCCCGAGGAGCCCATCAGGAACGCAATCTTCGGGTAATCCTTGGCGACTTTTCGGGCCGCCGCCTCAACCGCAAACGATTCACCGATGATGAAGGCGTTACCCTGTTCAGCGTACTGGCGCATGACGCGCTCATAGTCGGTGTTGGCGACGTTCTCCGAGAACTTATATTCGATCTCGCCACGCTGCACGGCGGCGTTCAGCGCCTTGTGAATTCGGCTGACCCACTGCTGCTCAACCGGTACGGTGTAGATCGCGGCGACCTTCATTTTGGTCTGCGCCACGGCAACCGCGGGCATAAAGGATGTGGCCAAAGCGCTGGCGGCAAATGCAAGAACTACACGGCGAATCGGCTTGACGGTCATCAAAGGTACCTCCACGGAGAATGATAAGAACAAGGTAAAGCTGAATAATATAGCGTTTCAAATATCCGGATTTGAGAATGGAATTTAATCCATCAGCCATTTAATGTATCACTACCGTTTTAATCGATCACCACCGTTGCCGGGTCGAAGTCGGGTTTCGGATACTTCGGATTCATGTCCTGAAGTGTTGTTACCAAAAGACTCATGGCTGCGTAGTCACGATACCACTTGTTGTTGGCCGGAATCACGTACCAGGGTGCATGTTTGCGGTCGGTCTCGAGAATGGCCTCCTTGAACGCCTTCATGTACTCATTCCAGTGCTTGCGTTGCTCGAGATCATGCACATCGAACTTCCAGTTCTTGTTCGGTTCATCGAGTCTGGATTGCAAACGTCGTGCCTGCTCCGCCAGATCGATATGCAAAAAAATCTTCAGGATGCGGGTTCCTTCGTCCGCCAACAAGCGTTCGAAGTCGCGAATGTGCTCAAAGCGCTTCTTCCAACGCGACTTCGGCGCCAGCGAGTTGACCCTGACGACCAGCACGTCTTCATAGTGCGACCGGTTGAAGATCGTGATCTCGCCGTTGGCGGGAACATGCGGGTGGACGCGCCAAAGATAGTCATGCGCCAACTCTTGCGCGGTCGGCCGCTCAAAGCGCGCAACTTTGACGCCCATTGGGTTCACTCCAGAAAATACCTTGCGAATCAGTCCATCCTTGCCACCGGTATCCATGGCTTGCAAGACCACCAGCAAACGCTGTTTCGATTCGGCATACAAGCGGGTTTGCAGGTCGATCAATTGCACACGCAAAGCCTCGGTGAGCTCACGGGCGCGTGCTTCGTCACCTTTGAATCCCGGCGTCGAGTCACCTGAAACCTCGAGAAGATTATCTTTTGATCGCAGGCGCAATCCCATTTTCGAAGCCATTCTGATATTCCTTTGAAAAACGCTATATTCCGGTGTCATGCAAAAGCTACCCCCCGAAAACGGTCGAATATTTTTCGAGACCGATATTTTCACCTCGAAGCGCAGCGGCACCCTTCGCCAGGCAGCCGGTGAATTCATCGAAGAACCGGCTCGCTCAAGTCCGGTATTGTGCACCTGCGATGTACTGGTGGTCGGCGGTGGCCCGGCCGGTACGACTGCGGCAATCGCTGCCGCCCGAATGGGCGCCGATGTAACGCTGGTCGAGCGTTATAACCATTTGGGCGGGTTGGCCACGGGTGGGCTGGTGATCTGGATCGATCGCATGACCGACTGGCAGGGAAAGAGCGTCATACGAGGACTTGCCGAAGAACTGATCAGCCGCCTGCCCGCCTCGGAAATCGCTGGACCACCGCCGTCCGAATGGGGCAGTCGCGACCATCAACGCGCGGCTTTCTGGCAACAGCGTACCTCCGCCTTTCACGGCATCGTGACGCACTCGCCAACGTTGAACCCGGAATGGTTGAAATGGATTTCCCAGCAAATGCTGCGCGAAGCCGGCGTCAAACTGCTGTTGCACACTTCAGCGGTAGCGCCATTGATGCACAATCACGCCATGACCGGCTCGCTCTTCGAGAGCAAGGAAGGTCGATTCGCCATCAAGTCCAAAGTAGTGATCGACGCTACCGGTGATGGCGACCTGTTCGCGCGTGCCGGCGCCGAATTTCAAAACAACATCGCGACCGACGATATTCATCACTGCGCCAACACCGCCTGGTTGTTCGGCGGCGTCGACATGAATCGCTGGATCGAATTCCGTTTGCACAAGCCGCGTGAGTTTGCTGCCTTCATGCAGGGCGGTCGCGATCATTGCGAATTATTCGAGCGACCTTTCGTGTCCTGGCGAAACGACATCGCGCTATTCATGGGTCCCCGCCAATCCGGGCTGTCGGCCCTCGACGTCGAAGATCAGACCTTCATCGAACAACGCTCGCGCGACCTGATGATCGTGCACCTGAGCTACTACCGCGCTCATGCGCCGGGGTTTGCCGACGCCTATCTGCTGCAATCGGCGCCGCAAATGGGCGTGCGTCATACCCGCCGAATACTCGGCACTGCACCGGTGCTGCGCGAGCACTGGGAACGAGGTCAACCGTTCAGCGATGAAATCGGCGTATCGCCCTCCCTGTCACCCAAATTCCCGAATATCTCGGTGCCCTACGGCGCGATCCTGCCCAGGCAGATCGACGGCTTGCTGACGCCCGGCAGGCATTTGGCCTGCGATCCGAATTCGCATTCGTTCATGCGCGAAATACCGCAATGCTGGCTGACTGGACAGGCGGCCGGTGTGGCAGCCGCCATCGCCGCCAACGAGGGGATAACCCCACGACTGGTGCCGATCGCCAGCTTGCAGGTGGCCTTGCTCGCCCAAGGCGTGTTTCTGCGAACCGAACCCGCCAACGTGAACGCCACCGACAAGTCCGCTGATTGAATCTAAAGTCCGCAAATTGAATCGAAAGCCTGTGAATTGAATATTGAAGTTCTGGTGGCCAGCATGACCGGCACGGCGCACATCGTGGCACAAGAAATTGAACTGGCGTTTGGTGATGAATCAACCTTGATCACGCTACGATCCATGGATAAGCTGGGACCCGAAATCTTCGTCGCCGACCGCTTGTATCTGTTGTGTACTTCGACCTATGGGCAAGGTGACATACCGGACAGCGCCTATGACCTGTTTGAAGCGCTACAGCTCCAGCGTCCGGACCTCAGGCATGTTCGATACGGCGTGCTCGGCCTGGGTGACCGCACCTTTCAGGACACCTTTAACTTCGGCGGCAAGAAGCTCGACCATTTGATGCACTCGCTGGGCGCCATCCGGATCGGCGAGCGCGCTCAGCTCGACGCCTCATCGGGCGAATTGCCCGAGGATGTTGCGATTGCCTGGATGCGCGAGTGGCTTGCCATCGCCAGAACACGTTTGGTCAACGGCGACGTCTCCACGCTTGGCCCTAGCCGCGAACAGTCGAGCTGATCAACCGTCGTGTTGCGGTGTCGCTGAAATTTTGTGGATACTCAGGTCGGCGCCGTTGAATTCTTCCTCGTCGGTCAGGCGCAGCGGCGAAACCATTTTGATGACAGCATAAAGAATTGTCGCGCCCGCAACCGCAATTGCAATGCCCAGCAAGGTTCCGATGAATTGAGCGCCCAGGCTGACCCCGCCCAAGCCGCCGAACGACTTGCTGCCAAAGATGCCACAAGCAATTCCACCCCATGCACCGCATAAGCCATGTAACGGCCAGACACCCAGCACATCATCGATCTTCAACCGATTCTGGGTGATCTTGAACATCTGCACGAAGAGCACGCCGGCAATCGCACCGACGGCCAGCGCACCGAGGGGATGCATGACGTCCGAACCCGCGCAAACCGCCACTAAACCGGCCAGTGGACCATTGTGAACGAAGCCTGGATCATTGCGGCCGAGCAGTGTGGCTGCCAAAGTACCGCCGACCATCGCCATCAGCGAGTTGACCGCCACCAGCCCGCTGATCTTGCCGATCTCTTGAGCGCTCATGACGTTAAAGCCAAACCAGCCGACGGTCAAAATCCAGGCACCGAGGGCCAGAAACGGAATACTTGACGGTGGATGTGCTGCCAGCCGGCCGTCCTTGCCGTAACGTCCGCGACGCGCGCCCAGAAACAACACCGCGACCAGACCAATCCAGCCACCGACCGCGTGCACCACCACCGAGCCGGCAAAATCATGGAAATTCTCGCCAAAACCGGCTTTCAGCCAATCTTGTACGCCGAACCGGCTATTCCAGGCGATCCCTTCAAAAAGCGGATAGATCAGGCCGACCATCACCGCAGTTGCAAGCATTTGCGGACCAAAGCGCGCACGCTCGGCGATGCCGCCCGACACGATCGCGGGTATGGCCGCCGCGAAGGTCAACAAAAAGAAAAACTTGACTAATTCGTAACCATTGCGCGCGCTCAACGCTTCAGCACCCGTGAAGAAGTCCACCCCGTAGGCGATCGAATAACCAACGAAAAAATAGGCGATGGTCGATACCGAGAAATCGACCAATATCTTGACCAGCGCATTGACCTGGTTTTTATATCGAACGGTGCCCAACTCCAGGAATGCAAATCCGGAATGCATGGCTAGAACCATGATCGCGCCGAGCAGAACAAAGACGACGTCGGCGCCGTTTTTAAGTAATTCCATAACCCCCCCAGGTTTGCACCAAACAGGCACAAAAATTGCCCACTTTTGGGGATATTACTGGGAAACCAGGCGATCGAACCTCAGAAACGTTGCATCAGCGACTTGACCTCACCATCGGCCAGATATTCCTCGTCGGCGGTCTGGCGGCCATCCAGAGCAAAACGCTTGCGGCGCAGCACCCTGCCCCGGTCGTACCAGACCTCACTGGCCAGCGGTCCTTCTTCATGGAAGATTTGCACCAGACCCTGGGCGCCCTCGCCCTGGATATAGGTGCCGCGCAAGCGCAACAAACCGCTGGCCCAGAACTCTTCACGATCCCAGGCTGGTCCGCCGTCGAACATCACCTGGCGGGCGCGCGTCTTGGCCGCACCATTGGCGTAAAAACTGGTGTCGAGCCGTTGCCCGAGTTCGTTCCATTCGGATTGTCGCGCCAGGCGTCCAGCAACAAACTCAAGCTCTCGAACCCGCGCCGCGGTCGAGGTGCGCGTGCAGCGCATAACACCTGACTGTCCCGCCAACGCAATCGCTGCGGGGGTCTCAACCAGCTTCTCGTTGACAAAACACTGTTCTTCGTCGGCCGCCTGTGCCCGCAAAAGCGTTATCAACGGACCGTAAACCAGACTGCCGATCAGAACGCTTGCGAGACCGAATTGCAGACCGTATTTCAGACCGCGCACCAGAACGACAGATCGAGCATGACTTGAGCGATTCATTCGATATTGCTGAGCGTTTTGCGCTGCTAAACTGGGACGAAATTCATCGTCAACTATAACCGAATCGAATGCAGCGGCTGCCACTCAAGGCCCCTCGTCAGTACCCCTCGTCAATTGCCCACGGAACCGACTATCGTGAATGCCTCATTGCAAGCCCTGCCGTTTGTCTCGCGTCCGCCCCTGGACTTCAAGCGCTGGCTCACCGAACACGAACATTTATTGAAGCCACCGGTTGGTAACCAGGAAATCTGGGAGGATGCCGACTTCATCGTCACAGTGGTCGGTGGCCCGAACCAACGCACCGACTTTCATGATGACCCGTGCGAAGAGTTTTTTTACCAGTTCAAAGGCAATGCGTTCCTGAACATCATGGATGCCAACGGCAGCAGTCAGATCGCACTGTCCGAGGGAACCGTTTTTTTGCTGGCACCCCATGTCCGGCATTCGCCGCAGCGCCCGGAGGCCGGAAGTCTGTGTCTGGTCATCGAGCGCAAACGCCCTCTTGGCATGGTCGACGGCTTCGAGTGGTATTGCCAAAGCTGCAACCACTTGCTGTATCGCGTCGAAGTGCAATTGCACAGTATTGTGCGCGATCTTCCGCCCTTGTTCGAGACGTTTTATCATTCCGCCGAAAAGCGACTCTGCGCGCAGTGTGGAGCGACTCATCCAGGCAAGGGCTAAGGACCAGGGGCTCGCCCAGCTTTGTGTATTGCGCAAAACCGTACAAAATACGCTAAAGACCTAGTTCCCAACTAAAAATTATCGGAGACCGGAATGAAACCAAACTACCGTTATGCGCTGTCGGCAGCGTTGACTATTTCAGCGCTGACCTGCCCTTCGGCATCGACCCAGGCACAGCAACCGCTGAAAATCGGCTTCATGGCTGAACTGTCGGGACCGCAAGGAGCGCTCGGCCAGGACCAATATGACGCGCTGATGATGGTCGTAGAACAAAACGGCGGCAAGCTGGGTGGCGTGCCGGTGCAGATCATCAAGGAAGACAGCCAGCTCAAGCCCGAAGTGGCCGTGCAAATTGTCGAGAAGCTGATCGAAAAAGAAAAAGTGCCGATCATTACCGGCATTACCTTCTCGAACATCATGATGGCGGTACACAAGAAAATTACCGAAAAAGAGGTGTTCCTGATCGGCACCAATGCCGGACCGTCGCCGATTGCTGGTGCGCAATGTTCGCCGTTCTTTTTCTCGGCCTCCTGGGAAAATGGTCAGCAAGCCGAAGTGGTCGGGCAATACGCCACTGACAAGGCAATTGGCAAGGTGTTGACCATTGCACCGAACTATCAAGCCGGCAAGGATTTTGTGGCAGGCTTTCGACGCTACTACAAGACACCAACGGTTGGGGAGCTCTGGCCACAAGTGAATCAGCAGGACTTCGCGGGCGAGATTGCGCAGATTGCCGCTGCACAACCGCAAGCCGTCTATGCGTTCCTGCCGGGTGGCATGGGCATCAATTTCATCAAGCAATGGAATCAGTCGGGCCTCAAGTCGAAGATCCCGCTGCTGACCTCCTCGACCACCGACGGTATCGGGCTGCCCGCGATGGGTGAGGCCGCCCTGGGCGTGATTTCAGGCACCGTATGGGGTCCGGATTTCGCCAATGCCGCCAATCAGAAGTTCGTCAAGGATTTTGAAGCCAAGTACAAACGGATTCCCTCGCAGTATGCGGCGCAAGGCTACGAAGGCGCATTGCTGCTGGACTCGGCGATTCGCAAGGTCGCCGGCAAGGTTGAAGACAAGAAAGCCTTCCAGGCTGCCCTTCGTGCGGCCGATTACCCGTCCATTCGCGGCGAGATCAAGTACAACAGCAATAACTTCCTGATCCAGGACCTGCATGTATTTGAGGCGGTCAAGGACAGCCAAGGCCGCATGACTCTGAAGACCGTTGCTACCCCGTTAAAGCAGGACCGGGACGCCTTCTTCGACAAATGTCCGATGAAGCTTTAAATGTCCGACGAAGCTTTGATTGCTCTTTAATCTGTTCATCACGCAGACCCTCAACGGCTTGCAGTTGGGGGTGCTGCTGTTCCTGCTGGCAGCGGGTCTGACGCTGGTGTTCGGCATCATGAACTTCGTCAACCTGGCGCATGGTTCGTTGTACATGATGGGTGCCTACTTTGCCGCCACCGCTGCCAACGCCAGCGGCTCGTTCATCGTCGGCGGACTGGTAGCCGTGCCGTTGACGATGGCGCTCGGCGTGCTGGTCGAGCGAGTTGCCCTGGCCGGCTTGTTTGAGCGTGACCATCTCGACCAGGTGCTGGCCACTTTTGGTCTGGTATTGTTCTTCAATGAATTGGTACGGATTTTTTGGGGCGCCTCACCGGTGTATTCACAAACGCCGCAGGCCTTGTCCGGCACGGTCGAGTTGCTGGGCTTCACCTATTCAGCCTACCGTTTCGCCATCATTGCCGTCGGACTGCTGGTGGCCTTGTTTCTGTATTGGCTGATCAGCAAGACCCGCGTCGGCATGCAGATTCGAGCCGGCGCCACTCATCCACAAATCGTCGCGGCGCTGGGCGTCAATATCCGTCTGCTCAACACACTGATTTTTGGTCTGGGTGCCGCGCTCGCTGGCCTGGCCGGGCTCATGGCCGGACCGATATTGTCGGTCCAGGCCGGTATGGGTGAAGCCTTTCTGATTCAGACGTTGGTGGTCATTATCATCGGTGGCATCGGCTCCATCCGCGGCGCCTTTCTGGGCGCGCTGATCGTCGGTGTGGTCGACTCGGTGGGCCGTACCTTTCTGCCGATCTGGATGGCCAAACTGATGGAGCCGACCCTTGCGCAAGCGGCCGGCCCGGCACTGGCCTCGATGCTCATCTACCTGCTCATGGCCGGGGTTCTGGCCTTCAAACCCGAAGGACTTTTCCCCGTGCGCCATTCGTGAGTCTGCTGCCCGAGGCGATACCGCTACGTGCGCCGCGATTGTGGCTGGTGCTCGCCGTTATCGGTTTTCTGCTGTTGCTGCCGCTCTACACGTTCTGGGCCGCGCAACCGTTTTATCTGACGCTGTTCAGTCGCATCATGATCTACAGCCTGGCCGCCGTCAGCCTGAACTTGCTGATCGGCTACACCGGCCTGGTCAGCTTGGGCCATGCGCTCTACCTGGGGCTGGGCGCCTATGCGGTCGGCCTGCTGAATTTTCATGAGATCGATAACGGCTGGCTGCAATTACTGGCGGCACTCGCCAGCAGTGCGCTCGTCGCGGTCGTGACCGGCGCGATTTGTCTGCGCACCAGCGGCATGGCGTTCATCATGATCACCCTCGCGTTTGCGCAGATGTTCTATTTCCTGGGCGTGTCGCTCAAACAATACGGCGGCGACGACGGCATGCGCCTGAGCAAGCGCTCCTGGCTGGCGCCGCTCGATCTGAGTTCGAACTACATACTTTATTATCTGATTCTGTTTTGTCTGCTGCTGCTGCTTTATCTGAGTTGGCGACTGGTACATGCCCGCATCGGTTATATCCTTCGTGGCATCAAAGCCAACGAGCGGCGTATGAAATCATTGGGCTACAACACCACCGCCTATAAGCTGCTGGCCTATGTGGTGGCCAGTATGGTCGCATCGGTCGCCGGCTTTCTGTTGGCCAACCTGACGTCCTACACCTCACCGGCCTACAGCCTATGGACAGTGTCAGGCGAGATTGTGGTCATGGTGGTGTTGGGCGGCATGGGTACCATTTTCGGCCCAGTGCTGGGCGCCATGGGCTTTCTGCTGTTTGAAGAATATCTGTCGTCGTTTCCGATCAAATTTGTCGCCGAGCACTGGATGTTGTTTCTGGGCGCGGTCATCGTGCTGATCGTGCGGCTCGCCAAACGAGGTCTGTACGGCTCGTTTCGTGAATGGTCGTTGCGCATTGAAGATGGCAAGCCGTGATGCTTGAGACGCGTGGTCTCGTCAAGCACTTTGGCGGCCTGTTGGCCACTGACCATGTCTCACTATCGGTCGAAGCCTTGCAAACCCACGCCTTGATCGGTCCGAACGGCGCCGGCAAGAGTACCTTGATCGGTCAGCTCTGCGGTGAAATTTCACCCGACGAAGGCGACATCCTGCTCAATGGCGAAGTCGTCACCCGCGCCCCAGTGCATGTACGGGCACGAAACGGGCTCGGCCGCTCGTATCAGATTACCCAGGTTTGTCGTGACTTCAGTGCGCTCGAGAACGTCATGATGGCGAGTGCCGCTGGCGCCCGATCGATTGAAAACGCGAGCGCCCGATTTGGGTTCTGGCGACCGTTCAGGCAAGAGCAACGGCTACGCCAATCCGCCGAAGAAGCATTGCTCACGGTCGGGCTGATCGCCGAGGCTGACACTCCCGTCGCCATCATGGCGCATGGCCAGCATCGGCAACTTGAATTAGCGATGGCCCTGTCGCTGAATCCCAAGATCCTGTTGCTCGACGAGCCGTTGGCCGGCATGAGCAGCAGCGAGTCGCACATCATGGTCGAGCTGTTGCAAAAGCTCAAATCGCGCTACCCGATTCTGCTGGTCGAGCACGACATGGGCGCAGTCTTCATGCTCGCCGATCGAATCAGTGTATTGGTTTACGGCAAGGTCATTGCCAGTGGCAGCCCACAAGCCATCAAGGCGGATCCGCAGGTCCGCCAGGCCTATCTTGGCGACGAAGCGCTGGTGGCCTGATGACCATGGATACGCTATGAGCTTGGTGTCGCTATGAGCTTGTTGCAGATCGACGATCTGAAAGCCGGTTATTCGGGCAGCCAAGTGCTGTTTGGTGTGTCGCTGAAGGTTGATCGCGGCGAGGTCATCACCTTGCTTGGGCGCAACGGTATGGGCAAGTCGACCACCATCAAGTGCCTGACCGGCATACTTCGCCCCGGCTCCGGCACGGTGTTGATCGAGGCACAAGATTACGCTGGCGCCGCGTCGTACAAAATCGCGCGTGCCGGCGTTGGATTGGTTCCGGAAGGCCGGCAGGTATTTCCGACCCTCAGCGTGCGCGAAAACTTGCTGGCTACCGCCTCGACTCGCAACGCCGGCACTAGACCCTGGACGCTGAACCGCGTATTCGATTTATTTCCTCGCCTGCGCGAACGGGCGGGTCAGTTGGCCGGCAAGATGTCGGGCGGCGAACAACAAATGTTGGCGGTTGGCCGCGCTCTGATGACCAATCCGAAATTGCTCGTGCTCGACGAAGCGACCGAAGGCCTGGCGCCGTTGATCCGACAGGAAATCTGGAATTGCCTGGGTGCACTGAAGGCCGAAGGGTTGGCCCTCATTGTGGTCGACAAGAACATAAAACCGCTGATACCGCTGGCCGATCGACACTATGTTCTCGAGAAGGGGCGGATCGAATGGACCGGCAACAGTAGCGAGTTGAGTGCCAGCAGCGAGGTGATTGCGCGGTATCTGACGGTGTGATTCGGTACGTCTTATCCAACCGACCGGGCGCGCAGCAACCGGTCCCAGGCAGCCTGCCACTGAATACCCTGCGGCGGCGCCTGTACCAGAATCCGCGCGCAACCGAGGGCATCCAGCTCACGCAGCCGGGTATACAGATCACGCGCATACTGGCTCGCATCGACATTGCATTCAAGCACAGCAACCCGTTGGCCCGCCGCTTCGAGTTCCTTGCGCAGCGCCGGCAAATGTTCGGCGGCAACGATCTGCAATGGAGTTTGTGGCGCGTAATGTGACGCCAAGGTGCCCGACGCACGCGGAGCTTGATGATCGATCTGCCCAGGATCAATGACGTTGCTCGAATAGACAATAGGCTCGGCCAAGGCAGTGGCCATCTGCAAGGCAGTGATCTGACCTGGTCGCAGCAAGACCGGCTGGGCACGGGTCAGATCAACGATGCTCGACTCCAGTCCGACCGGCGCCGCACCGCCATCGATAATCAGAATGTCCTTGCCGGCCAACTCACTGCGCACGTGCTCGGCCGTGGTCGGGCTGATTCGGCCGAATCGATTGGCCGAGGGCGCCGCGATACCGCGGCCACCCGCAAGCGCAAAGGCGGCGAGCAATTGCCGCGCAATCGGATGGCCGGGACAGCGCAGACCAATGCTTTCCTGGCCCGCCCCCGCATAGGCGGCCGCCTGCGGTCGACGGCGGATGATCATCGTCAAAGGTCCTGGCCAGAAGTGCTCAGCCAGGATTCGAAATCGATCCAGCGACTTGGCGTTCACGGCCGGATCAATCCAAAAGTCGGCATCGGCCGGGTCGGCGAAATGCACAATCAACGGATGGTCGGAGGGTCGCCCTTTAGCCTGGTAGATCGCTCGAACCGCTGACGCTTGTTCGGCATCGGCACCGAGCCCATAAACGGTTTCGGTCGGAAAGGCGACCAGACCACCGGCTTGCCAGATCTGCACGGCGCGCGCACACAGAGCGGCGTCAATGCTCTGCTGAACGGCCGGACCCTGGGCTTCAGACCCGGATGCCAAGCTCGAGCTCAATGGCCGCAGCTTGCGAACAGGCGGCACCCAAGGTGTCGGCAATGACGGTGATGTGGCCCATTTTTCGCGCCCGACGGGCTTCCTGCTTGCCATACAGGTGCAAGCGCGCGTTGGGGTGGCCCAGCACTCGCGACCAGTCGGGTTCACGCGGGGTCTGCGATTGATCGGCGGCCCGAGATTGCCCGTCGTTTGCAGCAGCCGCGAACCAGATATCGCCCAACAGATTGATCATGACTGCGGGCGACTTGAGCGCGGTACTACCCAAGGGCATGGCGGTCATGATTCGAACCTGCTGCTCGAATTGACTGCTGACACAGGCATCAATCGTGTAGTGACCGGAGTTATGCGGTCGCGGCGCCAACTCGTTGACAACCAGTGAACTGTCGCGCAGCAGGAAAAATTCCACGCACAAGACACCTACATAATTCATCGCTTCAGCAATCGTTCGAGTCGCAGCGATGGCCTGCGTGGCCAGTGCGGGCGCGATCCGCGCCGGTACGACCGTGCGCGCCAGAATGCCTTGATGATGCACATTTTCAGCGACCGGATAGGCGGCGCTTTCACCATCAAAGCCGCGCGCCAGAACAACCGATAACTCGGCCGCGAGATCCAACCGCTGCTCGAGCACACAGGCCGGCTCACCGAACCGCTTGAACTCTACCAGCGCCTCTCCACGATCGGCAACCATGGCCTGACCCTTGCCGTCGTAGCCGAGTCGCGCCGACTTGAGCAGCGCCGGGAACAATTGCGTCGGTGCGCGCTCGAGATCATCGGCACTATTGACTTCGATATACGCGGCCACCGGGATGCCGCACTGCTGAATGAATTTTTTTTCCTGCCGACGATCCTGCGCGATCGACACGCACGCGGCGGCCGGGCTGACCGGCAAGCGTTCGCTCAGGCGCAACAGCGACGGCGCAGGCACATTTTCAAACTCGGTCGTGACTGCGGCACAGCGCTCAGCCAGTGCGTCCAGGGCCGCCGCGTCGGTATAAGCAGCGCGAATCTGCAAGTCGGCACAAGCGCCGGCCGGGCTCGCTGCATCGGGCTCCAGCACGGCCACCTTGTAGCCCATCGTATGGGCCGCCATGCAGAACATGCGGCCGAGCTGGCCACCGCCAATCACGCCCAACCAGGCGCCTGGCCCAATCGCGTGCTGTGTGGTGCCAGGTTGCGTCACGCCGAGGGCAACTGCATCGAACGTGCAGCATCACTTTGTCGACGCCGGTACGCGGACAGTTTATCGGCCAGGATCGGATCATGAAGCGCCAGCATGGCGACGGCGAACAGACCGGCGTTGGCGGCGCCGGCCTCACCGATCGCAAAGGTCGCCACCGGAATACCGCGTGGCATCTGCACGATTGACAACAGCGAGTCTTCTCCGCGCAAGTACTTCGAGGGCACTGGCACGCCTAAAACAGGAACCGTGGTTTTGGCAGCCAGCATGCCCGGCAAGTGCGCGGCCCCGCCGGCGCCGGCAACAATAACCTGCAAGCCGCGACTGTGCGCCGACTCGGCATAGGCAAACATTTCATCGGGCATGCGATGCGCCGACACCACCTTGGCTTCAAACGGCACGGCGAACTCCTGCAGCACGGCCACGGCCTGCTGCATGATGTCCCAATCACTCGAGCTGCCCATCACGACGCCGACCAATACGGGGTTATCTGCCAAGGTCATCGATGCGCTCTCTCAAAGTGGCGGCGGCAAAGGCCGTCCGGTCAATCGCTCAAACGCTTCGCGATACTTTTGCGCGGTTCGTTCGACCACGCTGGCAGGTAGCGGCGGCGGCGGAGCCTTTTTGTTCCAGCCGGTCACCGTCTCCAGATAGTCGCGCACGAACTGCTTGTCGTACGACGGCGGCGAGATACCGACGCGCCAGGAATCCGCCGGCCAGAAGCGCGACGAGTCCGGGGTCAATATCTCGTCCATCAGATACAGCCGGTTTTCGGCATCGAGCCCGAATTCGAACTTGGTATCGGCGATGATGATTCCGCGCTCGGCCGCGTAAGCCGCCGCGCGCTGATAGAGCTCGATGCTGATGGAGCGAATCGCCTCGGAGCGTTCGGCGCCGACGGTGGCAACCATGGTGTCGAAGGTGATGTTCTCATCATGTTCACCGAACTCGGCCTTGGCCGCCGGCGTGAATATCGGCATCGATAATTGCTCTGCCTGCGCCAATCCTGCGGGCAGGCGTATTCCGCAAATGCTGCCGCTGGTCTGATAATCTTTCCATCCCGAACCAATGACATAGCCGCGCACGACCGCCTCGACGAGAATCGGCCGCAGACGCTTGACGACCATCGAGCGACCGCGAACGCGTGCCACTTCATCAGCACGGACCACCGATTCCGGGGCGATTCCGGTCAAGTGGTTAGCAACTACATCGGCCAGCCGATCAAACCAGAACAGCGCCATTTGATTCAGCACACGCCCCTTATCCGGAATGGCCTCGTTCATGACCACGTCAAAGGCAGACAAGCGATCGGAGGTCACGATCAGGAGTCGATCGTCGCCCAGTACATAATTGTCTCGAACCTTGCCCCGTGAGAGCAGCGGCAGCGATTTGAGATCGGAAAAAAGCACGGTCGGGGTCAACACGGTCGGGTTCAAAATAGCGCGGTAAGATGGGTCTCGAAAGATGCCATTTTGCCTGATTCCAGGAATCGGCCTGGTGTGCGGGATGTTTGGGCGAGCAGAAATTTGTGATCAGGAGTGAACGATGACGGTCCGGCTATTGCAGTCCCTGGCAAATGCGCTTGCCGTGATCGCCATAAGCGCCATGAACGCCGTAGGCACATCAGCGCCGGCGCTCGCGCAAGCACCGTTGCCGATTTTTGATGCGCACATCCACTACAGCCACGACGCCTGGGATGTGGTGCCGACCGCTGAGGTCATCGCACTGATGCGCAAGGCGGGCCTCAAAGCAGCATTGGTATCGAGCTCGAACGATGACGGTACCCAGCGGCTCTACCGGGCGGCACCTGAATTGATTATTCCGAGTCTGCGGCCGTACCGCTTGCGTGGCGAAATTTCGACCTGGATCCGCGAGCCGGCAGTGCTCGCCAATGTCGAACAACGTCTGAAACAGTATCGCTACGCCGCCTTTGGCGAGTTTCACCTGTACAGTGCCGACGCCGATCTTCCGAACGTCCGGGCCATGATGAGGCTGGCCGCGCAGAACAATCTGATTCTGCATGCACACTCGGACATCGATGCGATCGAACGTTTGTTCAAACAGTTGCCGAACGCGAAAATACTCTGGGCACATTCTGGGTTTGATCGTCCGGCCGCTATCGGCGACATGCTGCGCAAACACAAGCAACTCTGGGCCGACCTCGCCTACCGCAGCGATATGGGAACAAGCGGCAAGGTCGACCCCGACTGGGCGGCCGTGTTCGAGGAGTTTCCGGATCGCTTCATGGTCGGCACCGACACCTTCGCGCCCGAGCGTCTGCACTACATCCCCGAACATGCCAGCTTTACCAGAGCTTGGCTTGCCGGCCTTCCCCTTGAGCTTGCCGAGAAAATTGCCCACAAGAATGCCGAGGCACTGATCCTGCCGGTGTGGCGGGCTAATCGCGAGAAAAGTGCGGCAAACGGAGTGACGGACGGAAGGACGACCGGAGCCACAGTCGGAGCCACAGTCGGAGCCACAGCAGCGAACGAAGCCAATGCGGCTGCGCCAGCCGACACGGGCGACTGCAGCAGCAACCCGTTAAACGCCGATCAACGTGAAATCGATAACGGTCGCGTGCGGGTCGTGTACGCGGCGGTTCCTGCGCTGATCAAGGTTGGTCAGGCATTTTCGATCAAGGCAACCATTTGCCCGCAGAGCGCCGGTGCCCAAGTGCAATCGTTCGCCGTTGATGCGAGCATGCCCGAACATCGACACGGCATGAATTACTTGCCGAAAATATCGGCGCAAGGTGAACGTGGTTTTCAAGCCGACGGACTGGTGTTCCACATGCCGGGGAACTGGTTGATCATGTTCGACCTGCGGATTGATGGCCGCACAGAACGATTGACGCAAAATCTCAAAATCAATTGAAGCCGCGCCGGCTGCTGCAAAAATTGAATCCGCACCGCCAATTACAAGTCTTGGCGCTGTGCGCCTCCCTCGTCGTCCTGAATGCGGGCGCCGCGATGGCGCGCGTACCCGACTATGATGCCGACGAACTGGCCAGAATACTGTCGCTCGGTCCTTGGCCGCCCGCCGAACCGACACGCCGCGATCCGACCAACCGGGTCAGCCAAAATCCCTTGGCGATCGAGTTTGGAAAACGTCTGTTCAACTCGACCAAGCTATCGATCAATCAAAAAGTTTCCTGCGGCACCTGCCACAAGCCGGCGCTGGGATTCAGCGACGGGCGGGTGAGAGCGCAAGGTCTCGGTCGGCATGATCGAAACAGCCAGAGCCTGTGGAATGTCGATTTGCAGCGTTGGTTTGGATGGGATGGCGGCGCCGATAGCCTGTGGTCGGCCAGTATTCGACCGATCCTGACGCGCCATGAAATGGGCTCCAATGCACAACACGTGCAACAGAGCGTCCTGCAAGATCGCGATTGGCGCGAGCAATACCGACGGTTATTCGGCGCCATCGGCAGCCCGGAAGAAGTTTTGGTCAATGTCGGCAAATCACTGGCCGCCTATCTCGAAACGCTGCGCTCACCGCCGACCGCTTTTGACCGCTTTCGCGACGCCGTCGCGGCCGGTCAAAGTCCGGACACTGTCAATTATTCTGCCGCTGCGCGGCGCGGACTCAAGATTTTTGTGGGACGCGGCAATTGCACGGTATGCCACTTTGGTCCGGGCTTGAGCAACGGAGAATTTCACGACGTCGCGATACCGTTTCTGATCGAACCCGGTCGGGTCGATTCGGGTCGATACTCGGGCGTTCGGCGGGTCAAAGCCGATCCGTTCAATTTGCTGAGTGCATACAATGATCAGAGCTCAACGTCAGAGAATCCGTCGGGGAATCCGTCGGGGAGTCAGTCGAAAAATCAGTCAGAAAGTCAGCCAGAGCGCCTGCCGGAATCCCTGAAAACCAACACCGTGCAGTTAGTGCATCGTAACTGGGGCGAATGGAAAACACCGAGCCTGCGCAACCTGAAGACGACCGCACCGTACATGCACAACGGCAGCTTGCGCAGCCTGCGTGATGTCGCTCGCCACTACTCCGAGATCAATGAGGAACGCTTGCATTCCGACGGCGAGCGACTGCTCAAACCGCTTCGCCTGAGCACACGCGATATCAACGATCTGGTGGCCTTCCTGTTGAGCCTCAGTCCCTGAGCTTTTGCGACAGCAGGCTGTCGGGGCTATGAGTGGGTGTAGAGTTCAGGAGCGGCCGCCAGCGCCAGACCAGTACCCAACAGATCGCCTGCAACAGCGCGCTGACATAAAAACTCAAGCCCAGTCGCCAGTCGTCAGTTGGCAAATGGGCAACCTGCGCGAGCATCGCTGTGCCCACCAGCGGGCCGATCACCGTCATCAGGCCATTGATGGAATCCAGCGCACCCATGGTCACACCCTGACGATTGGCGTCGAAGGCGCGCGAGATAATTCCCTTGATGGCTGGCACCGGCAACCCCGACAACAGATTCACAAAAATGATGATCAACAATACCGTGCCGGAATCGGTAATGCCGTAGGCCACCAGCGCGATCACCGCTGAGCTCAATCCCAACAAGGCCACCTGCCGCTCACCCCAGCGTTTGACCATTCGGCCCAAGAGAAAGCCCTGCGCTATGACGCCGGCCACACCGACGACAAACAGCGCCACGCCGTTTTGACTCGGTGTCCAGGCAAATCGTTGAGTGGTGTACAGCACAAAGGTCGAGTGCAAGATGAAGTTCGCCAGATTGGTCAGCGCAAACGCGAGAATCAGGGCGCCCGAACCGCTCGATTGCGAGAGCCCGCGAAAGGCTGCAAACGGATTGGCGCGCGACCAGGCGAAGGCGCTGCGCTGCTCGGGAGGCAGCGATTCCGGCAAGACCAACCAGCCAAACAGAACGTTCAGGAAACACAGAAACGCGGACGCATAGAACGGCCAGCGCAAATTGACGTCACCGAGCAGGCCACCGACGATCGGGCCAATGATAAAGCCCAAGCCAAACATCGCACCGATCAATCCGAAGCCGCGACTGCGCTGCTCGGGCGGCATGACATCAGCAATGTAGGCGCTCGACACCGACACCGTCGCTGCCGAGGCGCCACCGATGGAGCGCGCAATCAGCATCATGATCAGCGAGTTGGCCAGACCCATGAACATAAAACTCAAGCCAAGACCGGAGACCGCCAGCAACAAAAGTTTTCGCCGGCCGAAGCGATCGGACAGCGCGCCCAAGGTCGGCGCCACCAGGAACTGCATGATACCGTAGGACGCACCGAGCGCACCGTACCAGTAGGCCATCGCATCACGCGAGGTGGTGAACTCACCAACCAGTGCCGGCAATACCGGGATGATGAGCCCGACGCCCATGACGTCGAGCAACACGGTGACGAGAATAAACCAGACGCCGGCCTTGCGCGGCGGCGACTTCAATTAACGAGTTGAGCCAACTCACCCTTAGAATACCGGGTCACCATGGTAGCCAGCGAAATCGGCTTGATCTTGCTGCCCTGACCGGCCGAACCGAACTCCTGATAACGCTGGCGAACGATCGCCTTGGCGGCCGCCATCGCTGGCTTCAGATAATCGCGCGGATCAAACTTGTCCGGATGAGCCGCCAGATATTCGCGGATGCAGGCGGTCATCGCCAAACGGATATCGGTATCGATATTGATCTTGCGAACGCCATGTTTGATGGCTTCCTGAATTTCCTCAACCGGCACACCGTAAGTCTCTTTCATCTCGCCGCCGAACTGGCGAATCTTGGCCAGCAGATCTTGCGGCACCGAGGATGAGCCGTGCATGACCAAATGGGTCGTCGGCAAACGGCGATTGATTTCCTTGATGCGGCTGATCGCCAGCGTTTCACCGGTCGGTTTGCGTGAAAACTTGTAGGCACCATGCGAGGTGCCAATCGCGATCGCCAAGGCGTCGACCTGGGTCTTCTTGACGAAGTCGGCCGCCTGTTCCGGATCGGTCAACAATTGCTCGCGCGTCATTGTGCCCTCGGCGCCATGACCGTCTTCCTTGTCGCCCTTCATGGTCTCCAGCGAACCCAGACAGCCGAGCTCGCCTTCCACCGTAACACCGACACGGTGCGCCATGGCCACCACTTTGCGGGTCACCTCGACGTTGTATTCGTAACTGGCAATGCTCTTGCCGTCTTCATGCAGTGAGCCGTCCATCATGACCGAGGAAAAACCCAGATCAATCGCGCCCTGGCAGATCAGCGGCGACTGGCCGTGATCCTGATGCATGACCACCGGCACTTTCGGGTACGTCTCGACGGCCGCCTCGATCAGGTGGCGCAAGAATATCTCACCGGCATATTTGCGCGCACCGGCCGAGGCCTGCATGATGACTGGCGAATCGAGCTCGGAAGCGGCCGACATGATGGCCTGCACCTGCTCGAGGTTATTGACGTTAAACGCCGGAATGCCGTACTGATGTTCAGCGGCATGGTCGAGCAACTGGCGCATGGATACGATGGGCATGAAGTGAACTCCTGAAAAAACTAAAGATAGGGACTACAACCCTCAAATATGATCGCCGACCTTGACTATTTTCAAGGTATTGGTGCCGCCCGATTTACCAATCGGCTCACCAATCGAAATAATCATCAGATCGCCGCGTGCGACGGCACCGACGGCCACCAGTTTCGCTTCGGCGGCGCGCAACAAGGCGTCACGGTCAATGGCCTCATAGTCGGTGATCAGCGGAATGACATCGCGGTATAGACACATGCGCCGACGACTGCCTTCTTCTGGGGTCAACGCATAGATCGGCACACCTGAGTTCAAGCGCGACATCCATAGCGCGGTAGAACCGGATTGCGTCAAGGCCGCAATACACTTGACCTTCATGTGATGCGCAACAAACAATGCACTCATTGCAATCGACTGGTCGATGCGGGTGAAGGTACGATTCAAGAATTCGGTATCGAGCGTAACCGGATGCGATTTCTCGGCCTCGACACAGATGCGCGCCATCGACTCGATAGTCTCGACCGGGTACCGGCCGGCGGCGGTCTCGGCCGACAACATGACCGCGTCGGTGCCATCAAGCACCGCGTTGGCAACGTCCGAGACTTCGGCGCGCGTCGGCACCGGCGACTCGATCATCGATTCCATCATCTGGGTCGCGGTAATGGTCAACTTGTTCAACTCACGCGCCAGCCGGATCATGCGTTTTTGCAAGGCCGGAACGGCGGCGTCACCGACCTCGACAGCGAGATCGCCGCGCGCGACCATGACGCCATCGCTGGCCTTCAAAATTTCTTCGAGATTGCCAATCGCCTCAAAGCGCTCGATCTTGGCGATCATCAAGGTGCGCCCGCCCGCCGCCCGGACCAGCTCACGGGCCATGTACATATCGGCCGCATTCTTCGGGAACGACACCGCTACAAAGTCCGCCTCAAAGGCAGCAGCAGTTTTGATGTCGTCCATGTCCTTGGCCGTCAGCGCCGGCGCCGACAATCCACCGCCGAGTCGATTGATACCCTTGCGATTCGAGAGCACGCCACCGATCTGCACCACACATTCAATGGTGGTGCGAGTAACGTTGGTCACCTGCATGGTCATGCGACCATCATTGAGCAGCAGGATGTCTTCGGCGTGAACATCGTTGACCAGCTCACGATAGTCGAGGCCGACCTTGTGCTGGTTACCCATCTCGCAATTGATGTCAAACACAAATCGATCGCCAGACTTCAGTTCAACCTTGCCCTCTTCGAACTTGCCGATGCGAATTTTCGGGCCTTGCAAATCGGCCAGCACGCCAATGTCGCGCCCGAGGCGGGAGGCCATCTCGCGCACCATCTTGACGGTGGCGGTGTGCTCGCTGGCTGCGCCATGCGAAAAATTGACGCGCACCACATTGACCCCGGCGAGGATCATTCGTTCAAGCACCGCTGGATCGGCCGATGACGGACCCAGTGTGGCGACGATCTTGGTTGCACGTGACATAGTTACCCCGGTGAGTTTATTGCAGACTTCGCATTGTGCCCGCGAGCGATCAATGCGGCTACCGCTGGCAACTCCCTGCCCTCAAGGAATTCGAGAAATGCACCACCACCGGTCGAAATGTAGTCAATCTGATCACTGACGCCGTATTTGGCGATCGCAGCCAGCGTGTCACCGCCGCCAGCGATCGAAAAACCGTCCGAGGCGGCAATCGCTTTTGCCAACGCCTCGGTGCCCGCAGCGAAGGCCTCAAACTCGAAGACGCCGACCGGGCCATTCCAGACAATGGTTCCAGCCCTCTTCAACTGCTCGGCCAGCTTGGCCGCCGTCCTGGGTCCGATATCCAGAATCAGATCGTCGGCAGCGACGTCAGCGGCGTCTTTAACCGTTGCAATGGCAGTGGCCGAAAACTCCTTGGCGCAGACTACGTCAACCGGCAATGGCACCACAGCGCCGCGCGATGCCATCAAGTCGATGATTGCCCGCGCGTCGGACAGTAGTTCGCGCTCGGCCAGCGACTTGCCAATCGGCGTACCCATGGCGAGCATGAAGGTATTGGCAATGCCACCGCCTACGATCAGTTGATCAACTTTAGCCGCCAAAGATTTCAGGATGGTTAACTTGGTCGAAACCTTTGATCCCGCGACGATCGCCACCAACGGGCGCTGCGGGCTTTGCAGTGCTTTGCCGAGCGCGTCAAGCTCAGCGGCCATCAAAGGCCCTGCGCAGGCAATCGGCGCGTAGCGCGCAATCCCGTGAGTCGTGGCCTCGGCGCGGTGCGCAGTACCAAACGCATCGTTGACATAAATGTCGCACAGGGCGGCGATCTTGCGGGACAAGCCTTCGTCATTGCTCTTCTCGCCCTGGTTGCAGCGGCAGTTCTCCAGCATCACCACCTGCCCGGGCTTGACGGTGAACCCAGTATCGACCCAGTTGCTGATCAACTCCACTTTTGCCCCCAGCAACTCGCTCATGCGCGCGGCGATTGGTGCCAGCGAATCTTCCGGCCTGACCTGGCCTTCGGAAGGCCGGCCCAAGTGGCTGGTCACCATGACCGCGGCGCCGCCAGCAAGCGCCATTTTGATTGCGGACATCGAAGCACGAATTCGGGTGTCGTCGGACACGCTACCGTCGTCATGCTGTGGCACATTCAGGTCGGATCGAATGAAGACGCGCTTACCGCTCAACTCTTGGTCGGCAAGTTTTTCAAACAGCATGGCGGGCTCCGTTGCGGGTGAACACTCGCGTGACAATTATTTTGCGACCACACGTGCCATTTCCAGGCACTTGTTCGAATAGCCCCATTCGTTGTCGTACCAGGCAACCAGCTTGACGAACGTGGTATCCAGCGCGATACCGGCGTCGGCGTCGAAGATCGACGTGCGGGCGTCGCCGCGAAAGTCGGTGGCGACCACCTTGTCCTCGGTATAGCCCAGAATACCCTTCAGTGCGCCTTCGCTTTGCGCCTTCATTTCGGCCTTGATCTCGTCGTAGCTTGCTTCCTTGAGCAGTTCGACAGTCAGGTCGACCACCGATACGTCCGAGGTCGGCACGCGGAACGACATACCGGTCAGTTTTTTGTTCAGTGACGGGATCACCACCCCGACCGCTTTGGCCGCACCGGTCGACGACGGGATGATATTTTCGAGAATGCCGCGGCCGCCGCGCCAGTCTTTGTTGCTGGGGCCGTCGACCGTTTTTTGCGTGGCGGTGGCCGCATGCACCGTGGTCATCAGTCCGCGCTTGATGCCCCATTTGTCGTGCACCACCTTGGCCAGCGGCGCCAGGCAGTTGGTCGTGCAGGACGCGTTCGAGACGATCGCCTGACCGGCATAGGTGGCGTGGTTGACGCCGTAGACGAACATCGGTGTGTCGTCTTTGGACGGTGCCGACAGGATCACTTTAGGCGCACCGGCGTCAATATGTTTTTGCGCGGTGACCTTGTCCAAAAACAGGCCGGTCGATTCGAGCACTACGTCGGCACGCACGTCCTGCCACTTCAGGTTGGCCGGATCGCGTTCCTGGGTCAGGCGAATCCTTTTGCCGTTGACGTACAGTGCACCCCCTTCGACGACGATTTCGCCCTTAAAGCGACCATGCACCGAGTCGTACTGCAGCATATAGGCCAGATAATCCGGCTCGAGCAGATCATTGATGGCGACAATTTCGATGTCGCTGAAGTTTTGGACAGCGGCACGCAGTACGTTGCGACCAATGCGTCCGAATCCGTTGATTCCGATCCGAAGTGCCATGGTGATTTCCTGATTAACGAGTTATTGAGGATCCAGCATATTTTCGACCACAGCGCGTCCGCCTTGACGCTGCTGGCGACGTAAGGCCTCCCGAACCGTGTCAGCGACGTTTTCGGCGGTAAAACCGAAGAGTTTGAACAACACGCCGGCCGGCGCCGACTCGCCGTAGCGATCAATGCCGACCACCGCAGCGCAGCGGTATTTCCACCAGAAGTCGGTGACGCCGGCCTCGACCGCCACCCGCACCACACCGACTGGCAAAAGGTTGTCCTTGTAGCGAGCGTCCTGGCGATCAAACAACGAACTGCTGGGCATCGACACCACCCGAATCGCCAGGCCATCGGCCGCCAACAGATCTCGCGCGGCCAGGGCCAGCCCCAACTCCGAACCGGTTGCTATCAGGACCGCGTGCGGGTTACCGGCCTCACGTACGACATAGGCACCGCGCCAGATGGCATCGACCTGAGCACTGGAGCGCGTCACGAACGGCAGAGTCTGGCGACTCAGCAACAGCGCACTCGGGCCGTCGCGACGCTCGATGCTGTGCGCCCAGGCGATGGCAGTCTCGACCGAATCGGCCGGTCGCCAGACATCGAGATGCGGAATCAGGCGCAGGCTGGCCGCGTGTTCGACCGACTGATGGGTTGGGCCGTCCTCGCCGAGACCGATCGAGTCATGCGTAAAGACATGAATGATCCGGCGTTTCATCAGCGCTGCCATGCGAATGGCGTTTCGCGAGTAGTCAGAGAACGTCAGGAAGGTGCCACCGTAGGGCAACAGCCCACCGTGCAGTGCCACGCCGTTCATGATCGCGCTCATGCCGAACTCACGAACACCGTAATTAATGTGTCGCCCGTGCGATAGGCCGGTGTTGGTTGCGCGTAAGGCGCCAGCGCCGACAAAATCGGTCAAGTTCGAGCCGGTCAGATCGGCCGAACCACCGAGCATTTCAGGCACGGCCGGTGCCAGATGATTCAGGGCGTTCTGCGACGCTTTTCGGGACGCAATGCTCTCGCCCTTGGCAAGCGCCTCGGCCAACATCGCGTCGACGGTTTCATCCCACATCGGCGGTAACAACCCCTGCGCACGGCGCTTGAATTCATGAGCATCGTTCGGATACTTCGCCTCGTAACGATCAAACAAGTCCTGCCAGAGCGACTGCGCGGCCGAACCGGAGACTTTGGCGTCCCAGCCGGCATAGATGTCCGCCGGGATCTCGAACGGCGCCGAGTGCCAGTCCAGCGCTTCGCGCGCGCCGGCAATCTCCTCGGCCCCCAGAGGCTCACCATGCGCCTTGGCGGTACCGCTGCGCTTGGGCGCCCCCTTGCCGATGACCGTCTTGCATTGGATCAACGTTGGCGCAAAACGGCGCGTCTCACCGTCGGCACCGTGCACCGGTCGACCCTCGCTGGCCCATTGTTTGGCCAGAGCAATCGCCTGATCGACCGCCCAGACGTCGTGACCATCGATCTGGCTGATGACGTTCCAGCCGTAGGCCTCAAAGCGCTTGACGGTATCTTCGGCATTCCAGAAGCGCACTTCGCCGTCGATCGAGATGCCGTTGTCATCCCAGAAGGCAATCAGTTTGGACAGCTTCCAGGTCGCCGCCAAGGAACTGACTTCGTGCGAAATGCCTTCCATCAGGCAGCCATCGCCCATGAACACATAGGTGAAATGATCAACGACGCAGTAGCCGGGGCGGTTGAATTCATTGGCCAGCAGCGCTTCGGCCAGCGCCATGCCTACCGCATTGGCCAAACCCTGGCCCAGCGGACCGGTGGTGGTTTCAACGCCCGGTGTCAGATCAATCTCAGGATGGCCCGGGGTTTTCGAATGCAATTGCCGGAACTGACGCAACTCGGACATCGGTAAGCCATAGCCGGTCAGATGCAGCAGCGAATACAACAACATCGAGGCATGGCCATTCGAGAGCACGAAGCGATCGCGATCCGGCCAGCTTGGATCGGTCGGGTTGTGCTTCAGATGGCGATTCCAGAGCGCCACCGCCATGTCCGCCATGCCCATCGGCGCGCCCGGGTGCCCGGAGTTGGCGGCCTGTACGGCGTCCATCGACAAGACACGAATCGCATTGGCTAGGCGTTGCGGATTGATCACTTCATTCATGGCTTGACGCTTTCACCGCAGTAAAGACGGCAATTTTAACAAACAAACGAGTGCAAACCGGCACGCAGATACAATGGGCGGTTTGCCTACGCTTGGCTGATCGACAGGTCTTATGCAGGGATTGCACTTAACCGCCGACTTATACGACTGTAAGGGCTACGCTTGTCAGGGCAACTCGGGTCTGCTCATTGACGCGCAAGCGCTGGGTAAGCTTTGCCGGGAATCGGTCGCAAACGCGGAATTAACGATTGTTGACGAAAAGTTTTTTGCGTTCCCTGATTATCAGGGACTCAAAAGCGGCGTCACGGGCGCGGTGCTGCTGGCCGAATCGCATCTGGCCATTCATACCTGGCCCGAACGCAACAGCGTCACCCTGGACGTCTACGTCTGCAATTTCTCGACCGATAATTCCGCCAAGGCTGAGCGCCTGATGGAGTCGCTGATCATTGCGTTTGGTCCGACCCAGCAAAGCAACAACCGGATCCTGCGCGGTTCGGCTGATCCGGTGAATCAATCGGACGAATTGTTGCTCGAGTGGCTGAACCCGAACAGCGCCTACGGCTACCGGGCCAGCCGGCGCATCGAGACCCTGCGCTCGGCCTATCAAACCATCGAGGTGTTTGATACACCACAGTTTGGCAAATTGTTTCGACTCGACGGCTCCTACATGACCTCCGAGCGCGACGAATTTTTCTATCATGAACCGCTCGTGCATCCGGCCGCCGTGGCGCATCCGGCACCGCGCAGCGCCCTGGTGCTCGGGGGCGGCGATGGCGGCTCAACCGAAGAGCTGCTCAAGCACCCGAGCATCGAGCGGATCACCATTGCCGAGCTCGATTCCGAAGTCATCAGAATCGCGCGCAAGCACCTGGCCAGTGTGCATCGCGGCGCGTTTGACGATGCGCGAGTCCGTCTGCATATTGGCGATGGCTTCGAGTTTCTGAACGCAACAAGCGCCCGGTACGACCTCATCGTGCTCGACCTTACCGATCCCGACACGCCGGCGCATCGCTTGTACACGCGTGAATTCTACGAGTTGGCCGCCTCTCGTCTGGCGGCGGGCGGTGCGATGACCTTGCACATTGGTTCGCCGGTGTTTGCGCCGGCGCGTGTGCAGGCAATCCTCAGTGATCTGCATTCGGTGTTCCAGCAAGTGCATGCCATGGGCCTCTACATTCCACTGTATGGCTCCTATTGGGGTATGGCGGTGGTTTCGCAATCGCTGAACCCGTTGTCGCTCGGTAGCGATGAAGTCGCCCGAGTCATCAAGGCACGGCGACTACAGCATCTCGATTATTACAATCCGGCGGTGCACGGCGCGCTGTTTGCCTTGCCGAATTTTTATCAGGCGTTGGTCGGCGCTCGTTGAGGGACATCAATTTGGAGACATTACCCATGCGATTTGATTCCGAACGAAGATTCTCACTGCTAGCCGTCCTGACAGGATTGATTGCGACGGTCTTTTTCTCAAGCCCGACGTATGCGCAGGACTACCCCGTCAAGCCGGTGCGCATCATCGTGCCGTTTGCTCCCGGTGGCCCGGCCGATCTGTTTGGTCGAGCTTTGGCGCAGCGACTACAGGAATCACTGGGGCAGAACTTCATCGTTGAGAACAAGGTCGGCGGCGGCGCGATCATCGGCACCGACGCGGCCGCCAAAGCGGCGCCCGACGGCTACACCTTGCTGTTGATGTCCAATACGCACACGGTCAACGAGTCGCTGATTGCCCAGAAGCCGTACGACCTCGTGCGTGACTTTGTACCGATTGCACCGATCAATAGTTCGGAGTTGCTGCTGGTCGTGCATCCGTCGTTTCCGGCTGGCACGCTCAAGGAATTGATCACCCTGGTCAAGAGCAAACCAGGCAAATACAACTATGCCTCGAGCGGACCGGGCACACCGTACCACATGGCCGGCGAACTGTTCAAGGCCATGTCCGGAACCTACATTGTCCATGTGCCATACCGAGGCAGTTCAGGGGCGCGAACCGATGTGCTGGGCGGCCAGGTGGAAATGATGTTCGACGCGATCACCACGATGACCGATCATGTCAAATCCGGCCGCGTCAAGGCCATTGCCACCTCCGGTAGTTCCCGTTCGCAGGTCCTGCCCGATGTGCCAACACTCAATGAAGCCGGCGTACCAGGATACGACGCCACCATCTGGTTGGGATTGATGGCGCCGAAAGGCACGCCGGCTGCCCTCGTCGAAAAGTTGAACGCCGAAATCGGCAAAATCACCAGCCGGCCCGAATTGCGCGCTTCGTGGGCGAAATCGGGCGCGACCGCCCTGCAAATGTCGACCGCCGAGTTTGCGCGTTATATCAACTCAGATATTCGTTTCAAGCAAGTCAACGTACTGAGCGCCGGCGCCTGCAAGGGGCTGTTCGCCGCGTTGGCGCAATCTGAATTCGGCAGGCACTCGCTGAGCTTTACCGGCTCCTTCGGCGCCGTCGGTGCCATGCAGGAGAAACTGCTGTCGGGCGAAGCCTGCGACCTGCTGGTGCTGACTTTACCCATGCTCGAGCGTTTGGCCGACACCGGCAAGGTTCGCGCCGACACCATCACGGTCATTGGCGTAGTCGCGACCGGCATTGCGGTACGCACCGGTAGTCAGTGGCCGAATGTGTCATCGGCGCATCTGCTCGGTGCCAATCTGCTGGCCGCACGAGGCATACATTTCCCGGATCCGGCACGGGCAACCGCCGGTGTGCATTTCGCAAGGGTGTTGTCTGAGTTGGGCATCGCCGCCCAGTTGGCCGATCGTTGTCACCACTACCCGAATGGCGCCGCAGCGATGTCGGCTCTGGCCGCCCAGGTCAGCCCGTTACAGATTGGCTGCACGCAGATCAGCGAAATCCTCTATACGCCGGGCATCGATCTGGTGGCGGACCTGCCCGCGCCATTCACGCTGGCCACCCCCTACGCGGCCGCTCTGACGCGCGCCGGCGACAATCAAGCGGCGGCCGCACAAATGTTGGCGCTATTAACGGGCGCTACTACGGCGCCGCTGCGCGCAGCAAGCGGGTTCAAAAACCTCATCTGAGGATTCAAAGGCTGACTCGCAAAACACCCACAGGCGGCCTACTTCGCCGCCGCCGGGAACGCAGGCAGTTTGTTGATGTCGCGCGCATCGTGCTGAATGATCACGGTGGCTTTCAGATTAGCCGCCGCTTTCTTGAAACGGTCCAGCGATGCGAGGGTATCGCCGCGATGAAAGTTAAAGCTCGGCACGCCATTGTTTTCATAGTTTTCATGGAAATGCACGAGGTCGCCCGATATCAGCACGTTGCCCATTTCCTTGAGCCGTATCAGCAAGCTATGGTGCCCAGGCGTGTGACCCGGCGTATTGATGACAACAGCGGTACCGTCGCCGAAGACATCCTTGTCACCGGTCAGGGCCTCGAGTTTGCCGGCACCACTGATCCAGTGCGCAAACGGCGCGACGCTGGCGCCGACATTGGGTTTGGGCGCGGTAATACCGTCCCAGTCGCCTTTACCAATCAACACAGTCGAAGCGGGGAACGACGCCAACTGACCGGTGTGATCGGCATGGTAATGACTGATTCCGACATATTTGATCTGTTCGGGTTTGAGTTTGAGTTGAGCGAGCTGATCAACCACGCTGACCTTCGGCGCCGGCGCACCAGCACTCATCGAATGGCCGGTGTCCCAAAGCAGATACTCATCATCGTGTTTGATAAGGTAACAACTGTACGTGAACAACACTTTCAGGCCGTTGTAGGCATAGGTATCGTTGAATCGGCCGACGTCGTTCAGTACCGGGGTGCCGCAATCCAGTCGGGTCAGCGTAACCTCGGCATTGGTTTGCGAGAATGCGGACAGGCTGCACAAACTGGACAGGGCCGCCGTGCAAATCGTGAACACTGCGGCGGTGAATTTGCGTGACATATTTTTCTCCGGAAGCATCGATGATACCCCGCCTCTACTTTCCCCACCGAACCCCCGGCAACGATAGCAACTCATCGGCCGTTGAGCTCACTGGCGATGAACTTCACTATCTGACCCGTGTGCTGCGCGCCAAAACGGGCGACCGGGTGCATCTGTTTGACGGCGCGGGGCAACGTTGCGAAGCCGAACTGGTTTCGGTACAAAAACAATCGGTGCGCTTGTCCTGCGAACCGTGGCGCGACGGTCCGGGAACACAAGCATTGTCGATACAGTTGATTCAGGGGCTATCCAGTGCCGACAAGATGGACTGGACCGTTGAAAAGGCCGTCGAGTTGGGTGTCAGCATCATACAGCCGGTGTTCACACAACGTTCAGTCGTGCGGCTCGATAGCGACCGAGCCCAGAGCAAGCTGCAACATTGGCAGCGACTGGCGATTGCCGCCTGTCGACAATCCGGGCGTGATCGATTGCCGGTCATAAGGCCACCGATCAGTCTTGCGTTTTGGCTCGCACAGCCCGCGCCACCGGCGCAAGAACGTTTGCTACTCGATCCGCCCGCCAGCGGACAGCCCGCCTTGCCGCTGTCGGCCTGGCAGCCGCACACCGCCGGCGCTGGCGCTGGCGCCGCCAAGGGCGTACCCCTTAGCATCGATTTGATGATTGGTCCGGAAGCCGGATTTGACGATGAAGAGCGTCAGTTAGCGATGGCTTGCGGATTTTCGGCCGTTCAATTGGGTCCCTGGGTCCTGCGCACCGAGACCGCCGGCGTCGCTGCGGTGGCTGCGCTGCAAGTGCGCTTCGGAACGTTTTAACGGCTGATAGGGGTAAGGTTTCATCCTGTACCATTAAGATCGACGGTCGCGAACATGGGTCTCAGAAGCACAAGAATTTCAAAAGCACAGGAATTTCAGAGGCACAGGAATTTCAGAAGCGCAGACGCGGTCATCCTGAAGTAACGCGCAGACGTTAATTTTATTGGCTTAAACACGAGGAGAATTTTATGGATCTACTGCAGGGAATACTCGGCGCGGTCGGCGCCATGCAAGGCGGACAAAATCAGCAATCCGGCGGTAATCCGATGCTGAACGCGGTGTTGGGCATGCTCGCCAACAGCAACCACGGCGGCGCTCAGCAGAACGCGCAGTCGGCGGGCATGGGCAGCGGCGCCCTGGGTGGAATGGGCGCGCTCGGTGCATTGGGAGGTCTGGG
>JANLTP010000065.1:0-10729 GCA_031363055.1 Burkholderiales bacterium
AAAGCCATCAAGGAAGCCAAGTTGTACGGCAAGGTCAATGTTGCCGCCAGCGCCGAAGACAGGCACTTCACTTACATACCCCCGGTGGCGAGCTGGACACTCGATCCCGACGCCGCCTATGTGCACATATGCTCGAACGAAACGATTGGCGGCGTCGAGTTCCAGCACGCGCCTGATGTCGGTTCGGTGCCCTTGGTGGCCGATATGTCCTCAAGCTTTTTATCGCGGCCGGTCGATGTCTGGCGTTATGCCTTGATTTATGGCGGCGCCCAAAAGAACATGGGGCCGGCGGGCCTGACGATGGTCATCATTCGGGACGACTTGATCGGCCACGCCAAGCCGGGCACCGCATCGATGTTCGACTACAAGACCGCCGCCGATAACGACTCGATGTTTAACACGCCGCCGACTTATGCCATCTACATTGCCGGCCTGGTCTTTCAGTGGCTGAAGAAGCTTGGCGGTCTGCCGGCGATCGAAGAGCGCAACATCGCCAAATCGAGTTTGTTGTACAACTATCTTGATCAGTCAAAGTTTTTCCGTACACCGGTGGCACCGGATACTCGCTCACGGATGAATATTCCGTTCACCCTGGCCAGCGAGGCGCTGGACGAAGCGTTCCTGAAGGGCGCGAAGGAGCGCGGATTGTTGCAATTAAAGGGCCACCGTTCGGTGGGTGGCATGCGTGCATCGATCTATAACGCCATGCCGATTGCAGGCGTTCAGGTGTTGGTTCAGTACATGCGCGAGTTCGAGGCTAAACATGGTTGATCGCGCGCAGTATGGTGTGCTGGTTCTGAATCAGATTTCGCCGCTGGGTTTAAAGCGTTTGCCCGCCGAGCACTACCGGGTTGGCAAGGAGATTGACCGCCCGCAAGCGATTTTGCTGCGCTCGTTCGACATGCATGCGATGACCATTCCCGATTCAGTATTGGCGATTGGCCGTGCTGGCGCCGGCACTAACAATATTCCGGTCAAGGCGATGAATGCGCGCGGCGTGCCGGTGTTCAACGCACCGGGCGCCAATGCCAATGCCGTCAAGGAACTGGTGCTGGCGGGCATGTTGATGTCGTCGCGCAATTTGCCGGCTGCCCTGCGCTTTGTGTACGGATTGGATCCAGCCGATGCGCAGATGGAGGCCAAAGTGGAAAACGGCAAGAAGGCCTATGCCGGGTTCGAGCTCGCCGGCTCCAGCCTGGGTATTGTGGGTCTGGGCAAGATCGGCAGTCTGGTCGCCGATGCTGCCATCAAGCTGGGCATGAGCGTGATCGGCTTTGATCCCGAAATTACCGTCGACGCGGCCTGGGGGCTGCCGTCGCAAGTGCGGCGCGCGGCGAGCGTCAACGAGGTTTTGCGCCAGTCAGACTTTGTCACGCTGCACGTGCCGCTGGTGAACGCCACCCGCAGCCTGATCAACGCAGCCAATCTCGAGGGCGCGCGCAAGGGTATGACCTTGCTGAATTTTTCGCGCGAAGGTGTGGTCGACGAAGCTGCTGCGCTGTCAGCCCTGGATAAAAAGCTGCTGCGCTACTACGTCTGTGACTTTCCGAGCGCGGCCATTAATCAGCATCCTAATGTGATCGCGCTGCCGCATCTGGGCGCGTCGACGGGTGAGGCCGAGGATAACTGCGCCGTGATGGTGGCTGATCAGCTCAAGGAATATCTGGAACACGGCAATATCGAGAATGCGGTCAATTTTCCGAATGCCACCATGCCGCGCGAATCAAAGTACCGGGTTGCGATTGCCAACAGCAACGTACCCAATATGCTGGGGCAGATCTCGACTGCGATGGCCAAGGCCAATCTGAACATTCACAACATGTTGAACAAATCGCGTGGCGAGATTGCGTACACGATTGTCGATGTCGACAGTGCCGTGCCCGATTCGCTGATCAGCGCGCTGGCTTCAATTGACGGCGTTCTGGCGGTGCGCAATTTGCCGTTGGCGTAGGAGGGTGTCGGGCTTAAGAATGGGTGCGCAGCGAAGAGTACCGGGATTGGATGCAAGGCGCGATTAGAGGTCGATATCGCGTGATATCGACCGCTAATCGTAACGCCGCAGACGGCCCGGCACTCTTCGCCCGGAGGGTTTGACCAGAAACGGCCCTCACGTGCGCCCTCCGAAGGGGTAATAGCCCCGCTATTACCCCTTCGGAGGTCACCTGCGATCATCCGTTTCTGGTCAAACTGCGCATCCATTCTTAAGCCCGACACCCTCCTGGGCATTCTCACATCGAATGGATGTCGAGTCTGACGAGATTCAGCAGTTCCGCGTCGCTCATCTCGGTCAGATTGATTTCTGCACCGCCTTCAAGAATATCCGTCGCCAACTGTTGCTTGGAGCGGATCAGTTCATCGATGCGCTCTTCAATGGTGCCCCGGCAAACGAACTTGTGCGCCAGCACGTTGCGGTGCTGACCAATCCGCCAGGCGCGGTCGGTGGCCTGGGCTTCCACGGCAGGATTCCACCAACGATCAAAGTGGATCACGTGCGAGGCAGCCGTCAGGTTCAGCCCGGTTCCGCCGGCCTTCAGCGACAAGACGAAGAACGGGCACTGCTCATCTTCCTGGAAGCGCTTGACCAGTTCGCGACGCTTGCCGACCGGCGTGCCACCATGCAACACTAGGCCTTCGCGCCCGAAGATATTCCCCAGAAAAGCGGCCAGCGGCGCCGTGGTCTCCCTGAACTGGGTAAACACCAAAACTTTTTCCTGTTTAGCGGCGATGGTATCCGCGAGCTCAGCCAGCCGCCCGAACTTGCCGCTGTGCTCCGCTTTCCAGGCGCCGTCGCCAAGCCACTGCGACGGATGGTTGCAGATCTGTTTGAACCGCATCAAAAACGCCAGTATCAGCCCCTTGCGCTCGATGCCCACTGCTGTACCCAATCGGTCGGCCAAGTCCTTCACCGCGCGCTGGTAGAGAGCGGTCTGGACCGTACTCAAAGAGCACCAGGCGGTCACTTCCGTCTTGTCCGGCAAATCGTCGATGATTCGCTTGTCACTCTTCATGCGGCGCAAGATATAGGGTTTGACCAGCGTGCGCAGCGGGCCGTAATGCGCCATATTTTTCGTCAGTCCGGCAAAGGCCTTTTGCGAGCCCAACAAGCCCGGATGGGTGAAATCGAAAATCGACCAGAGATCGGAGAGACGATTTTCCACGGGCGTTCCGGTGAGCGCGATACGCGCCTCGGCCCGGAGTTGTTTGACCGCCTTGGTTTGCTTGGCCGAGGGATTCTTCAAGGCCTGCGCCTCGTCGGCCACCGCCAGATGCCATTGCGTTGCCTGCAGGTTCGGCAGGCGCATGAGCGTACCGTAGCTGGTGATGACCAGATCGATGTCCGTCAGTCGCTCGGCGTCGAGCGCACGCAGTTGCTCCTGCGCCATCGCCGACGGATGTGCAATAAGGCAGCGCAGGCTGGGGGTGAAACGTTCGGCCTCCTGTTGCCAGTTGGCCAGCAGCGAAGCCGGCGCCACCAACAGGCACGGGCGGGTTCGCTGCAAGGTGAGCAGCAGCGCCAATACCTGGATCGTCTTGCCCAGTCCCATATCATCAGCCAGACAGGCTCCCAACCCCATCCGGGTGAGCAGGTGTAGCCACCGCACCCCTGCCTGCTGATAGGGGCGCAAGATCGCTTTGAGTGCCGGGCCAGGTATGACGGCAGCCAGACCTTCCGGCGAGCGCAATCCCTGCAGCGTTTCGGCCAGCCAGTTTCCAGCGATGATTTCCGACCAGTCCGGATCGGCGGGTACGGCTTCGTCGAGCGCCGCGCCCGCCACGAGGCGCATGGCCGCACCGAAGGGCAGCCCACCCGCCCCCGCATCTTCGATGCCACGAAAACGCGCGATCAGGTGCGCGAGCCGGTCGCGGTCTACTTCCACCCACTGGCCGCGTATCCATTGCAACCCGCTGCTAGCTGCCAACAGAGATTGGATTTCAGCAGGCGTCAGCGCCTCACCATCGAGTGTGACTTCCATGCGAAAGTCGAGCAGGGCATCCATACCGAGCAGCGAGGGATTCTGCGTGCCGACGGTCGCTGTGACCTTGGGCCGAGCGGGACGATCGGCGGCCCAGGTTTTCGGCATACGCACGATGATGCCCGCCGCTTGCAAATGCGGCACATCACCCAGGAAGCGCACCGCCTCCTCGACACCCCATCGCAACGGATGATAAAGCTCGCCCTCGCTCACCATGTCGCTGAGCCAAGCGCAGTGCTCGGCCGCCTTTTGCACGGGCAGGAGCAGCGACAGAAGCTGCGCCTTTTTCTTGCCGCCAGAGAATTCCGCCAGGGCTTGCGACAGCGGCAGGTGCTGCGCCCTGCCATGCGCCGACAAGCGCGAGGTGTAGGTGGCAAGAAAAGCGAACGGATATTCCGAATCCTTGCGGTTTTCGGCCAGGTTGAAATGCACGCGCCCGACCAGATTCCAGGCCGGGTGTCTGGACTTGAGAAACTCCAGCAGCGACCCGCCGGCGGCAGCCAACTCCATCTTCACGGCAGCTTCGATCGCAGCCCAGAGCGTGCTGAAGGTTTCCGGTTCCAGATATTCCGCGCCCGTCATCGGCGGGGCGTCCAGGCACAGGTTTTCGAGGGCCAGGCTATCGGGGGCGGTGACAGCGATCTCGCCGTCTTCCGGCGTGGCGGTCAGCGCCGTTACAAAGCGCGCCGCAAAATCGCGCCAGAACGCCCAGAGTGGCGGCAACGCGGTGCTGACTTCGGTGGCGCCCAAGTGCAATAGGCCGTGTCCGTCACCTCGGGCAAAGGCCGTGGCGAGCCGTTCGGCCAGGTCATCCGACAGCAGCGGCGCATCCGGTTCTGCGACTAACTGCAGATGCCCTTTGGGGGTCAGTAGTACGGCGAAGGTCATGCTTTGAGGGCTGCGGTGAACCTCCGGTCGGCATCGACCCAATACGTTTCGCCGAGTAAGTTCAGAACGGTTTCAAGGCATGACCACCTGTTTCTTCGTGGCGTCATCAGCGTCAATCGCCTTTACCGCCCAGCCTTCACTGCCTGTTGCACCCTGGACGACCAGTCTCGCAACGCTTCGCGAGGATCCTTCGCCACAATCCAGCGCTGGGCAAACGCCTGAATCGTCATGTCGCGGCTGTAATCGTTGCCGATCGACACCTTCTTGCCGTCGATTTCGACGTCGACCTGGCTGCTGCCATAAGCCATACCGATCACCCGCGTGCCGGCCGGCATCAGCATGCCGCCTGAGCGCTGATTGTTGGCGTCACTGGCCCAGGAGCCGATAACGCGCAAGTTGCAACACAGAAAGCCATCCTTGGGCACGGCCGTCGTGCCCACCGCGAAGGCTGGTGCGACTGAAAGGGTCATGAGGGTGGCAACAAACAAGGGGTGGAACTGCTTCAATTCAATCTCCGCAAATAGTGCAAATGACTACACCGAGAATTACGCCGACGGCTACGTCAAGGACAACCGAGGGCTACACCAAGGACAATATCGACGACTATACCAAGCTGGCACACGTGCGCCGTGCGCCACAGGCCGCCTCGATCGTTGGCTTCTGCCACTATTTTACGTCGACAAGCTGCCAGTTCTTGATCGACCGTTTTTGAGTTAGATTTCGACCTGCCAAAGGTAAGGGAGCATTGTGCGACCCGCCCAGGGGATCGCATGATTTTCGTCGACGAACACTCAACCATAGACGCAATATTCTTCCGCGCAGCGAAAAAATATGCGCAAGCATCTTTCCTCGCGGTACCCGCCAACGCCGCACGGGCTTACGATCCCGCGGGTCGAGAAATCAGCTATCGCGAGGCGGCCAGCGCAGTGCGCGAACTGATGCAGGTTTACGCAGCCGCAGGCTACGGCATCGGTCATCGCATCTCGCTGCTCCTTGAGAACCGGCCCGAGCACCTGCTGCACAAGCTGGCAATGAACGCGCTGGGAATCTGCTGCGTGCCGTTGAACACTGATCACCGCCCAGGCGAGCTGGCCTATGTGCTTGGTCATGCCCAGGTTGATGTAGTGGTGGTGCTGACATCGCTGCAAGCGCAGTTACAAAGGGCCTTGGAGCATAGCCATAGAACCTTGGAGCAAAGGGATCGCGAGCAAAAGGGCCTGCGGCAAATTCAGGATAACAAGCCCGCAGTCGTGCTGCTCGAAAGCTTCGCGACCGACCTGCCACATGCGAGGCACAAGGCCGCCTCCACGACCCCCGAACCAAGCACGCCTGCCAGCATCCTCTACACCTCGGGCACCACCGGTCAGCCCAAGGGCTGTGTTCTGTCACACCGCTATGAACTGGCTGCCGGTGCCTGGTATGCAACCCGCGGCGGTCTGTCGAATTTCGGCGAGGCCTGTGAGCGAATCTACAACCCGTTGCCACTGTTTCACGTCAACGCATCGATATTTTCGTTTTATTGCGCCCTGCTGCGCGGTAATTGCCAGATACAGAGTGACCGGTTTCAGCCCTCACGCTGGTGGACCGAGGTCTATGAATCCAAAGCCACCGTAGTTCACTACCTCGGCGTGGTTGTGCCGATGCTGCTGGGCCAGCCAGAACATCCTCACGAATTCGACCACTGCGTGCGCTTTGCGATTGGAGCCGGCGTCGATCCGCAGCGCCACCGGGTGTTCGAAGCGCGCTTCGGCTTTCCACTGATCGAGATTTGGGGCATGACCGAAATGGTTCGCGCCATCATCGACAACCAGGTGCCGCGCGAAATTGGCAGCCGTGCCTTTGGCCGTGCCACGCCGGGGCTGGAGGTGCGCGTGGTCGATGACAACGATGTCGACCTGCCGATCGGCGAGGCCGGCGAGTTGATCATCCGCCACAGCGAAACCACACCGCGCAAGGATTTTTTCAGTGGCTACCTGGATGACGAAGCTGCGACTGAAGCCTCGTGGCGCGGTGGCTGGTTTCATACAGGCGACATAGTCACGCGTGATGCGACCGGCTTGCTGCGATTTATCGACCGGCGCAAAAACATCATTCGACGATCGGGTGAGAACATCGCCGCTGCGGAAGTCGAGGCGCTGCTGCAAGCGCACCCGCTGGTCGCGAACGTTGCGGTGCTGGCCGTCAAAGACGAAGTACGCGAGGAAGAAGTGCTGGCCTGTGTAGTGCTCAAGGACAGGACTGCAGACCCCGTCACGATGGCCAAGGTGCTGTTTGCACACTGCCACACCCACCTGGCGTACTACAAGGCGCCCGGCTGGCTGTATTTGACCGATAACATCCCAACCACGGCGACGCAAAAGACGCAAAAGCATCTGCTTTTCGAGCCCGGATTGGACCCGCGAGCCTTGGCTGGCATGATGGATTTGCGGGCCCTCAAGAAGCGCGACGCACGACCAGCCACAACCGGCAACCGGCAACCGGCAACCTGATTTTTCTGCTGATCCACGTTCTGCTGCTCCACGGTAGGATTTGACTCGGCGGCAGCCGGCGGGCACACTGTTGGCGTAATGATTACCTACAAATGTCTGGTCAATGGCACCATCAGCCAACCCGTACGTGACCGGGTAGAGCAAGGCCTGCGGCGAATCAATATTCAGCGCTTTGGTATTGTGGCTGAGCAACTCACGGTCGAATTCACCGAGGTCGAGAAAGGCATGTGGTTCACTGGCGGCAAGACCTCGCAGGCTTCGATGGTGCTCGGCAGCGTTCCGCTCGGGATCAGCCAGCCGCAGCGGGTTGAACTGATGGCGGAGGTATGCAGCCTGTTCAGTGAGGTGACGGGCGCGCCGTACAACGACGTCATGGTGGTTGCGGCCGACCCGCAGCAGGCTGCTTGACTTCGGTCTGTTGACTCGCCCGGCCGCTTGATTTTTCTGTTCGTTAGATTTTTCTGTTCGCTTGATTCGAACTGTTTGGAAACTCCAATGCCTCTATATCGATGCACCTCCTCATCTGGATCACTGAACGATGTGCAGCGCGCCGCGATCGCACTCGCGTTCACCGACATCCATTGTGATCTCACCGGCGCGCCACGCACCTTCGTACATGTACAGTTCCATCATCAACCAATCCAGGCCGGGCGCACGCCCTTCAGCCTGCATGCCGGTATTCGTGCGGGCCGCGACCAGACACTGACAGAGTCACTGATCCAACGTTGTGTCGAGGCAGTGGCTCGAATTGCAGGCGTGCCGACAACGCAAGTCAGCATGCGGACTTCGTCTACCCAAGCCTCGTGGATTCTCGAAGGCGGACGGGTGCTGCCAGAGCCGGGCGAGGAAGACGTCTGGGTAGCGGAGCATGCCCCTGGTTTCTAGTGTTCAGGCCCGCAAATAACGGGCGAATCGAGGGAATGAAAATGACCCAAGCACAAACCCTGAACACCGTCCTGGGGCCGATCGCACCGGACCAGCTCGGCTTCACGCTGATGCATGAACACGTGATGGTCGCGGCCAGTGGCCTCTACCAGGCCTATCCTGACCTGCTTGGACGCAGTCCCGAAGAGCGTGCGATCGTGTCGCTGACGAAAGCCAAGGCTGCCGGCATCGATAGCATTCTGGACGCCACCACCTTCGACCTCGGCCGCCATGCGCCACTCCTGGCCAGTGTCTCGAAGGCCTCGAGTGTGAACATCATCAACGTTACCGGCTGGTGGCTCGATGTGCCGCGATTCATGCAGGGGCTCGGACCGAACCAGATGGCGCGCGAGTTCACGCGTGACATTACCGAGGGCTTTCGCGGCACCGACATCAAGGCCGGACTGCTCAAGTGTGCGGCCGACATCGACGGTGTCACCCGCCCGCTCGAGACGATGGCCCGCGCCGTGGCGCGTGCCCATCGCGAGACTGGCATTCCGATCATGGTGCATTCGCACCCGGGGCACCAGGTGGCGCGCCAGCAGCTCGCGATCTTCAAGGAGGAAGGCGTTGATCTGACGCGCGTAAAAATCGACCACTCGAACGACACCACCGACATCGAGTACCTGAAGTGGATCCTCGACCAGGGCTGCTACCTCGGCCTGGACCGCTATCCAGGCCGGCTGGTCAGCCCGCACATGCGCACGGTGACGATGAAACGGCTGATGGACCTGGGTCACACGGAGCGACTGTGCCCGTCGCACGACTGCATCTGCCTGCACTTGCACAACGAGCGACCGGACGGCAGCATTCCCGAGGTCCACGATATGGGACTTCGCAACCCCGATCAGTACCTGTATATTCACAAGCACGTGATTCCCGAGCTGCGCGAGCTCGGCGCCACCGATCAGGATATGAAGACTTTGTTTGTCGATAACCCCCGGCGATTTCTGTCAGCCCGTTGACCCATCAACCGCACCGCGAGCTGGAACAAGGAGTAGCAAATCGTGTCCGAGTCGACACAACCACCTGATGGTCAGTCGGATCTGGAGTTATTGCTCGAGTTGAACCGAAACTATGTGCGATCGGTCGATCAGGCCGACGCGCAATGGTTCGACGAACACCTCGCAGATGATTTCATGAACACCAACCCGGACGGAACGCTCATCGATCGTAACCGGTTTCTCACGCAGATCGCGCGTGGCTCTACCGTCAAGGACATTCGGGAATTCGACGTCCTCGTGCGTGTGCTGGGTACATTCGCGATTATTCATGCGAAGACCCGATACCTGCGCACAGACGGCACCGCAGGACAAGGCTGTTACACCGACGATTGGCAATTCAGAGGTGATCGTTGGTTATGTGTCTCGGCACACGTCTCGCGCTTGTAGGCAGGCCACCGTCGTGGGCCCTATCGCGCTCGCCAATGAAGTGACTGACAATCCAGTAACTTAACTACCACGACTGGCAATACCGCAACTTGCCTTACTCAGTCGATTGAGTTACCCCACTCACCCTATTAAGTAATTTTTGTTTCGATACTCATGGCCAATCGGATTCAACGAATCAAACCTGAGGATCAGCAGTGAACGTTCTGGACGCCATACAAAACCGAAAATCAATCCGCGCTTTTAGGCCGGATCCCATTCCGAAGCACATCATCGAAAAAATCCTTCAGCTCTCACAGAGAGCGCCGAGTGGAACCAATACCCAGCCCTGGCATGTCTACGTCTGCACCGGCGCGGTCAAGCAGGCGATTAGCGCCGACGTCCTGGCGCTTGCGCGCTCCGGTGGTGGCGGCAAGTACGAGGACTATGACTACTATCCGGCCAATTGGCAGGAGGTGCATCGCGAACGGCGTCGTGGCATTGGCTGGTCGCTCTACGGCCTGCTGGGCATCGCCAAGGGCGATCGCGAAGGCGCCGCCCGGCAATCGGCCCGAAATTTTCAGTTTTTTGATGCGCCGGTTGGACTGTTCGTGACAACTGACACTTATCTGGGTCGCGGCAGTTGGTCGGATGCCGGGATGTACCTGCAAACGATCATGTTGGCTGCAAAGGGATTCGGATTGGATACCTGTCCGCAGGCGGCGTGGATCCCCTACCAGACACCGGTGTTCAAGCATCTCGGCATCCCGCCGGACCAGGCGCTGGTCTCCGGGATGAGTCTGGGCTACGCCGATCCGAATGCCATCGAAAATACGCTGATCAGCGATCGCGAAGCCCTCGCCAACGTCGTGCATTACCGCGGATTTGACTGACGACGCTAACAGTTAACGGCACTGACCGCTCCTTGCTCGCGAGACCGCAGCCTGCTAGGAGTTTGTCGGAGTATCGCAGTTTCGCTGCGTACTTCGGATCGAGTTCGATAAAATTGTGCTGTTATTTGACGTCATGGGTTGAGGTCTCCGATGAGCAGATTTGTGCAGGTTGATCGAGACACGGCGTATCTGTT
>JANLTP010000128.1:0-72694 GCA_031363055.1 Burkholderiales bacterium
ACCAGGTCGACGCCCCCGCCGGTGCCTCAGCAGCGATTACTTTGGGCGGGTGGGACGAGGCGGCGCGCAAGACCTTGCAGGCGGCGGTCGCCGGGCAACAGCCCTTCCTGGATTTGCTCCTCAGCCGCGTCAATGCCGATGGCTCGCGACAGCAGTATCACGTGAGCGGCGAGCCGATGTTCGACCGATCGTGCACCGTCATCGGCTACCGCGGCGTCGGCGTGGAAGTCACGACACTCAACCATGCACAAGCTCTTTAAGGCCGGCGGCCGGCGTCACCTGGGCTTCCGCGTGCGCAATTCGCACCAGTTCTTTCGCAATTTCCTCGGGTGACAGGACAAGGTCGATGCAGCCGCTGGCAACGGCGCTCTCCGGCATGTCCGGCTGGATCGCCGTGCTCGGCTTCTGCGCGATGGTGATGCCGCCCACTTGCTGGATGCCGCACAGGGCCGCGGCCCCGTCGCCGTCGTAGCCGGAGACGATCACAGCGATCAGTTTGCCGTCCCAGCCTGCGGTCAGCGAGCGCAAGAAGACGGTGATGACATCGGGCCAGCCGCGCGGTTTGGAAATTGGCTTCAACCGAAATACGCCCTGCTCGAGATGAAGATCCCGATTGGCAGGGATAATGAAAACGGTGTTGGGACGGATCAACAAATTTTCGTTGATAAGCTCAACCGGCATGGTGGTATAGCGCGGCAGCACCTCATGCAATTGCGTGGGCACCAGTGTGATGTGGTTCACAATAACTACCGCAACACCCATGTCCGCCGGCAGATGTCGCAACAGGCGAATGTAGGCGTCCAGGCCACCGGCCGAACCCCCTATGCAAACGATTGGAAAGTTTTTCATTCAATCTCATCCGTGGCGCTCAGACCTGGTTCGGGAAAACTCGCCGGCAATGAACAGCGTCTGCAGGAAATCATCGACTTTGAATGGCTTGGTGACATATCGAAAAAACCCGGCAGCCAGGCCACGCTTGATATCGTCCGGAAATGCATTGGCGCTGATGGCCACCACGGGAATGCCGGCCATTAATGGGTCGCGCTGCAAGATTCTCAAGGCGTCATAACCGTTGATGCCCGGCAAGTTGACGTCCATCAATATGACGTCGGGGCGAACGCTACGAACCATATCGATGCCGTTCATGGCGTCGCGCGCCGTCAGTAGCCGCAAGCCTGGTTGTTGTGCCACCAGATGTTCGACCAGCATCAAGGTCGCTTCGTCGTCTTCCATATAAATGACGGTACACACCGATGCGGCCGTGGCCTGATTCGAGGGCTCACCGGCAATTCGAGCGTCGCCGTGCAATTCGCGGTGCCTTTCGGAATTTAGCTCCGGAGTCACCTGGCAGGTCACCTCGGCGTTCACCGGCGCAGGCAACAGCTCGATCTGCAAAAGATTCATCTCAACCCAGAAAACACTGCCGCTGCCAACCGTACTCTCGACGCCGATGACGCCGCCCATGAGTTGCGCCAGCCGCTTGGTCATCACCAATCCAATGCCGGTGCCCTCTTCCGTGTTCGCCTCTCGCCCCAGTCGGTTGAAGGGCTCGAACAAATGGGCGATTTTCAATGCGTCAAGGCCCTCGCCAGTGTCCTGAACACAAATGCGAATCCGTGCCGCGCTGAGTTCCATGATGCTGACGACGACCGATCCGCCGACCCGGTTGTACTTGATGGCGTTCGAGAGCAGATTCAGAAGGATTTGCTTGATGCGAATTCGGTCGGCCTGAACGAGGTAGGGCTTCTCCGATTCCGGAAAGCTCATTCGAATGCCACGGCCAAGCGCCTGCGGCGCGATCATCGCTTGGCATTCACGCATGACCGCGACCAGCGGAACGGTTTCCATTGTCAAGGATAACTTGCCGGATTCAATCAAAGTCAGATCCAGAATCTCGTTGATCAGTTCCAGCAAATACCAACCTGCCTTCAGGATTTGATCAACTTTCTGATCCTGATCCGGCGATGACTCAGGAGACCCGGAGCGCAGCAGTTGCGCGAAGCCCAGGATCGCATTCAAGGGCGTACGCAATTCGTGGCTCATGCTCGATAGAAATGCCGACTTGGCCAGGTTGGCTTTTTCCGAGACCTCGCGCGCGTTCTCCAGCTCTACGTTCTTTTCCAGCAATGCCCGAGCCAAGCGCAACCGCTCGGTCTCATTTTGTCGCCGTTTGGTGATATCGTAAAAAAGTACCGCGACTCTGCAGCTCTTGCCCAAGCCGACTCGAAAGGCATAAAGTTCGAGCACACGTTCGCGTGCCAATAACTCACGTTCGAATCGGATCGGCCTGCCAGTGCGACAGACCGTGTCGTAAATGACATACCAATCCTCGGGTTCGTCGGGCAATAGTTCCCGGATCGTTTTGCCGACGACGTCCACCATGCCGGACTGTGCCGCAAAGGCCGGATTGACCTCCAGGTAGCGGAAGTCCAGCGGTGCCCCCGCAGGTCCGATCACTTTCTCGATCACGCAAAAGCCTTCGTCGATCGAGTTGAACAGATTGCGATATCGCTCGTCAGAGTCGCGCAGCGCACGGTCGGCATTCTTGCGCTCGCTAATATTGCGCACGGTGACCTGGATCGCCGCAACACCGTCATAAATGGTCGCGCTGTTCTGCACTTCCGCATTGATCGAGGTACCGTCGAGCTTGAACAACACCTCTTCAATCATCGCCGAGACGACGTTACCGCGCCTCGACGCACTACTGATGCGGGCATTCACAATGCCGTGAAAATCCGGGTGAACCCGTTCCAGCAGCGGTTTACCGATCAATTCCTGAGCCGAAACGGCGCCGAACATACTCAACGTCGCCGGATTGACATAAACGATCTTGCCGTCGCGATGCACGACTATGGCATCGGGCGACGATTCGACCAGGGTGCGGTAGCGCGCTTCACTATTTTGCATGGCCGACGCCATCACCTTAGCGTTGGTCACGTCGTTCAACACCAGGCGCTGTACCGGTGTACCACGCTCCTCTTGCGCATATACGGCATTGACACTGACCCAGAAGTGCGCACCGTCAGCCTTCAGCATTTGCAGCTCGAAGGTCTGCGGTTCACCCGAACTCAGCAGTCGCTGGTTGTACAGGTAGTAATTGTCCTGCTGTGCCTTGACGATGTAGCGGCTGAACCGTTGTCCGATCAGCGTGCTGCGCGAAACCCCGAACAGCGTGGCAGTTGCCATATTGGCTTCCAGAATCAAACCCTGGTTGCTGACCGTACAAAAACTGACCGGGGCCAAGTCGTACAGGTCGAAGTAGCGCGAACGCGAAGCATCCAGTTCGAGTTGCGCACGACGCAGCTCGTCATTTTGCATCTCCAGTTCAATCTGGTGCACCTGCAATTCATGCAGCGTTCGACGCAATACTTCCGCTGACGAGATGGCAGGAACAACGGCAGGGGCTTTGCCCAACCTTTGCTCGGCCTGCCGGCGCAAAGTGTCGGCAGCGCTGGCGTCAAGGCTCGGAACGGCCGCGTTGTCAGCCGCTTTGTCAGCCGCTTTGTCAGCCGTTTTCTCAGCCTTTTTACGCATTCCGGTTGCGCTGCGCGCGCTCGGTAGTCGCGAAGGCGTAGGTATGACCCGCTTCATTGATCAACGCCGTGCAGACCAACGACACCTGCAGGGTGCTGCCGTCCTTGTGCAACCTCTGAGTCAGCATCGGTTTGAGTTCGGCGGCGGTGCTGAGCTCGCCGACTTGCGCCATCGCGTTGGTTTGCAGCGCCAGCGGGACGCGGTCGCGTATGTTCATGGCCAGCGCCTCGAGCTCGCTCCAGCCGTACAAGCCCACCGCGCCGGGGTTCCAGGCAATGATCCGGCCGTCCAGCTCCTGCACGGTGATCGCGTCAAACGAGTCGCGAACGACCACCGCCAGCCGCACCTGCTCATTGGTCTTGCGAAGTGCCTCGCGCACTCTGACCACTTCGGTGTCGTCGACAAAGGTGATCACGGCCCCCTCTATCACGTTGTCAATGGTCCGATACGGCACAATGCGCATCTCGTAATACTTGCCGTCAAGTGTCTGCACGCTGGCCTCCTTGGGCTGGAGGGTTCGTAAAACACTTTGTGCATCGGCGACCAGGCAATCGTAATTGACCAGATTCGAGGCCAGGTGGCTCACCGGCCGACCGACGTCACTGAGGATCAGATTGATAATCTGCGTGGCCGAAGGTGTAAAGCGAAGAATCCGCAGTTCGTGATCAATGAAGACGGTAGCAATTCCCGTGCCCGACAACAGATTGTTCATGTCGTTATTGGCGCGTGACAAATCGGCAACCTTGATTTGTAGTTCAGCGTTCACCGTGCTCAGTTCTTCGTTGATGGATTGCAGTTCTTCCTTCGAAGTCTCAAGCTCCTCGTTGGTGGATTGCAACTCTTCGTTGATGGACTGCATTTCTTCATTCGACGACTTGAGCTCCTCGTTGGCGGTTTCCAATTCCTCACTGACGGCTTGCAGGTGCTCGTCTTTGGCACGCAGCTTTTCGGTGAGCTCGGCAATCTGTCGTTGGGCATCCTGTTCGAGGCTTGACGATGCCGGGGCGTGCGGCGTCGCCGTCAGCGCGGTTACGGCAACCTCAGGCTCATTGGTTTCTTCCAGAATCACAAAGTACAGCAGAACCTCAGCCAAGGTTCCCCGAGCGTTCGCCACCGGGCACACCGTCAGACTGGCGGACACGAAATGGCCATTGGTTTTGATGCGCAACCGGAGCGTCTGCACCAACTGCTGAGTTCGGACTGCTTTTTGCAAGGCAACCGCCAGTTCAGCCCTTAAACCCTCGCGCGCCATCTTCAAGAGGTTATTGACGCCCGACTCACCGGCTGCCGGCTCGAGAAACCGGCCGGTGCGACCGTGCAGATACAGGATATCGCCTTGACCATTCACCAGCGCACCAACCGCCTTGACCTGCTGCAACAGTGTCTGCTCAGACAACTCACGAAAGGACAATGGCGAGGCACGCGTCGTGCTTTTGGAGCCCGCCTTCAAGACGTTGGCCGACGTGACCTCGGTCAGACTCGACATTGGGAGCTTTGCCAGTGCGCGAATCCGGTTGACGATGCCGGCCTCAGGTGGCTCCGCTTTGCGTTGATACAGCTTCGATTTCCGATCAAGCACCGCAAAGCTGCCGCCCAACTCACCCGGCGACTCTGAGGTTCCGAGAAAAAGTACTCCCGTGGATGACAGCGCGTAGTGAAACAGGGCGACGATCCGCTTTTGCAGACTTGAGTCCAAATAGATGAGCAAGTTACGGCAACTGATGAGATCGAGCTTCGAGAACGGCGGATCCTTGATGACATCATGTTCGGAAAAAATCAGCGATTGCCGTATGACTTTATGGATGCGGTAGCGGTTTCCGTCAGCCTCGAACGTGAAGAAGCGTGAAAGACGCTCGGGCGTCAGTGCCGACGCTACACTGGCCGGGTAAAGTCCGCTGCGGGCTGCCGCAATCGCACGGCTGTCGAGGTCAGTGGCGAAGACCTGTAATTTGAAATTGAGCTTCAGAGCCTCCAAACGCTCCTGCAGCAAGATGGCAATGGAGTAAGCCTCTTCGCCGGTCGAGCAACCTGGCACCCAGATTCGAATATGGCTGCCAGCCAGTTTGCCTTCAAACAGTTTAGGAATGCCCTGAGCTTCGAGCGTCTCGAAGGCATCGGTATCGCGAAAAAAATGCGTCACACCAATCAGAAAATCTCGAAACAAGGCATCGACTTCGACCGGCGATTGTTGCAAATATTTGACGTAGTCTTCAATCAAGGTGATCTGGTGTACCGCCATGCGACGCTCGATGCGCCGATGGATGGTGCTCGGTTTGTACTGCGAAAAGTCGTGGCCGGTCTGCGCGCGCAGCAGAATAAAAATACGCTTGAGCGAACTCTCGGATTGAGGCAAGGAAGCCGCAGGGATCAGTGGTGACTTGCGAAACGCATGTGTGATGTAAGCCATCAGTTGCGCAGGCATCTCGGCTGGCGACAGCTCGTAATCCACCAAGCCAGTGGCCAGAGCGCTGCGCGGCATACCCTCAAATTCACAGGACGCGAGTTGTTGCGCCATCACCATACCGCCGTTGCTCTTGATGGCCCGCACACCCAGGGTACCGTCGCTGCCGGTACCTGAGAGCACAATACCGATCGCGCGTTCGTGTTGATCCTGCGCCAGCGAATTGAATAAAAAATCAATCGGCAGCCGGTGACCGCGCGGCGCCGTCGGCTCAAGTAGATGCAGTGTACCGTTCAGGAATGCCATGTCCCGATTCGGCGGAATGATGTAAGCACTGTTCACCTCGACCACCATGCCGTCGTGAACCTCGGAGACGTGCATTCGTGTATAGCGCTGAATGAGGCCGGCCAGAATGCTCTGATGGTCAGGGGCCAAGTGCTGTACCAGAACAAACGCCATGCCCGGATCGGCAACCGCTGGCATACCGGAGAAGAACGCCTCAAAGGCAGCCAGACCGCCGGCTGAGGCGCCAATCCCTACGATGGGAAACCCGGTGGCAAGGACCTGCGACGTCAATCCGGACTCAGGCGCCTTAGCAGCATGTGATGCACTCGCGGGCAGATCGACCTCAGCCGTAACAGTCGTCGAAACCGTAGCAGCCGTCGCAGCGACCGCTTTATCGCGGGCAGATGACCTGGAATTGCCCTTCGATTTCATTACCGTCTCCTGCCCTGACGATTACCTCGGTAGTATCCCTCTGATGCTTGACCGGCGCAGGGACGCTAGTCGATCCACTTCCTTTGATAGTACGCTATGCATCCGTCTTCACGTCCTCGCTTTCACCCTGGAAACAAGCATTACGGCGTCACTTTGGCCGGGGAGGCTTGAGTCGGACATCCGGTTGACTTAACCGGCCGGCTCACAGTTCCTTGACGGCACTGACCACCGAACGCGCCACATTCCTGACTTCTTCCTGGACCGGCGACGTGCTTGGGGAAGTTCCAACCCATTTGCTCGATACGCTTGGCTTTGATCACCGACTTGCCGTCGGTGGTGGTCGGGTCAGGGTTACCGCCGTCGGCGCAGACCATTCGGTCGATCAAGAGCTTCAGTGGACTGGGTGACTGATACCAGTAGGTCGGCGCCAGGATGATCACGGCATGTGCGGCCACCCAGCGCTCGTGAAATTGCTCACGCGATAGAGCTGCGGGCGCCTGGCCAGTCCGGATCTTTGTCATTCGAATCGTTCTCTCAAAATAGTTCGCGCGTCGATGATGAGGCGCGCGGCTGAAGCGGTCTGTTCGGTAGCGTACAGATCTGCGTTGCAGTATCCGATAGGATTCAATGGTTTCTCAATCAGGAGTCCACCATGAGAGTTCTACCGTTTTTTCTTGCTTGCCTGCTGGGTGCGGCCAATGCTCACGCCGTGGAGGCAATGGTGAGCTTGAATAGCGCCGATGCAAAAGGTATCGGCACACCGGTTGGATCGGTTCGCATTGTCGAAACCCCCTACGGTTTGGCGTTTTACCCAGCCCTGACAGGCCTTGCACCCGGAGTTCACGGATTTCACATTCACGAGAATCCGTCTTGTGCCCCCGGCACGCAAGGTACGGTGTCGGTGCCAGCGCTCGCTGCTGGCGGCCACCTGGATCCGAAGGCAAGCAACACGCATGGCGAGCCGTGGGGCGACGGACATCTGGGCGACTTGCCAGCGTTATACGTCGGTTCGGACGGCCGTGCGGTCAATGCGGTTCTTGCGCCCAGACTCAAATTCGCGGACGTTTTGAAGCGATCGTTGATGATTCATGCTGGCGGCGACAACCATTCGGATCATCCAGTCACTCTAGGCGGTGGCGGTGCACGGGTGGCCTGTGGTGTGATCGGCGGATAGGACGGTAGTGCGACTTGCGCGATAGTTCCGAATCGAACGGGTTTTTCTCCTACACGCCAATGAGTTTTTTTCGCTAAACGTAAGGCCATCGATGCGGATACGCTATTGGTCTGTATCTAAGCTTATCGAGAATTCATGCCTTATCAAAGCACCAATCCCTACACCGGCAAGGTCGTCATGACCTTCGAAGACGTCAACGACGATCAGCTTCAAAAAAAGTTACGATCGGCCGACGAATGCTTCAAGAATACCTGGCGGCTAAAAACCTTCAAGGAGCGTGCAGCTGTCATTAGCCGCGCCGCTGCGATCATGCGCGAACGTTCGAAAGAATTTGCTGAACTGATCACCCTCGAAATGGGGAAACTGATCAGCCAAAGCGTCGGCGAAGTAGCGTTGAGTGCGGCCATCCTCGATTACTACGCCAAAAATGCGGAAGAATTTCTGAAGCCCGAATTGTTGAAGACGCCAAAAGGTGAAGCGACCGTGGAGTGCAGTCCGGTCGGAGTGCTATTTGGTGTCGAGCCTTGGAACTACCCATATTATCAAGTCGCGCGATTTGCGGCGCCGAATCTGATGGCTGGCAACGTCGTCATGGTCAAGCATGCCTCGAATGTGCCGCAATGTGCATTGGCGTTTGAGCGCCTCATGGAAGAGGCTGGGGCCCCGCTCGGGGCCTACACGAATTTGTTCATCTCCAAAGATCAGGTGTCCCAAGTCATCGACGATGCGCGCATTCGCGGGGTCGCCTTGACCGGCAGCGAAGCGGCCGGTGCCACCGTCGCTGCGCGCGCCGGTGCAAGTTTGAAAAAGTCGACCCTCGAGTTAGGCGGCAGCGACGCGTTTGTCGTGCTGGAGGATGCCGATCTCGAAAAAGCCGTCAAGCACGCCATCAGCGGTCGAATGGGTAATTCCGGTCAGGCCTGTACAGCATCAAAACGAATTATTGTGGTTGCAGCGCTCGCCGACGCATTCTTGCAAAAGTTTCAGGCCGCAATGCTGAGCTTCAAGCCTGGCGACCCGATGGACCCGCAAACCACGCTGGCGCCTTTGTCCTCGGCACAGGCACTGAAAACGCTTTTGGGTCAGGTCGATGTCGCCGTCAGCCACGGCGCCAAGGTGTTGATGGGTGGTCAACGCATCGCCGGTCAGAGCGGCGCATTCATGCAGCCGACCATCCTGACACAAATCGATCACAAAAATCCGGCCTACAAGGAAGAGTTCTTCGGTCCGGTCGCTTTGTTCTTCCGCGTCGCCGATGCAGATGCGGCGGTGGCGCTGGCCAACGACTCTCCATTCGGTCTGGGTGGATCCGTCTTTACCCAGGACATTGAACGCGGCAAACAGGTCGCCCGCAGCATCGATACCGGCATGGTGTTTATTAACTCCAGCGCCCTGTCGTCGCCCGAACTTCCGTTTGGTGGTGTGAAAAACTCCGGCTACGGTCGTGAGCTTTCCGGTGCGGGCATTCAGGAATTCGTGAACAAGAAATTGATCCGGGTCAATTAATCGAAACAGAACAAAGGGAGTACAGCATGTCCACCAAGCAATCATTCAAGATCGATGTCGACGCACTACGCAAACGCGCCCGTCAGCATATTGACCAAGGGGCGGTCACTGACGGCTATAACGCCGACCGCGAGACAGTCATCGAGCTACTCAACAACTCACTCGCTACCGAGTTGGTGTGTGTCCTGCGCTACCGGCGACACCATTTCATGGCCAAAGGTATCCACTCCAAAAGTGTTGCCGATGAATTCATGGCTCACTCCAAGGAGGAGTTGGGACATGCCGACGCGTTGGCAGAACGGATCGTGCAATTGGGCGGGGAGCCGGATTTCGCCCCTTCCGGCCTCGAAGAGCGCAGTCACGCGCAATATGTAGTTGGCACCACGCTGACCGATATGATCAAGGAGAATCTGGTCGCTGAGCGAATTGCCATCGACAGTTACCGCGCGATCATTGAATATTTGACCGATCGCGACTCGACGACGCGGCGCATGCTCGAAGGAATACTGGCGGTCGAAGAAGAGCATGCCGATGAACTATCGGACTTGCTTGAGGGCCTGGGTCGACAAGCGCGAGCCTAGCGTACCAACGGTGGCAGCAGTCTTCGCAGGGTTGCGGGCACCAGCGGTTTTTGGAAATAGTGATCAACTACCGCAAACGTATTCGCAACCCGTGACTGTCGGGTATCCCAACCGGTCACGGCGATCAGAATGATGTCGTCCTTGTATCGCTCTCGCAAAATGGTTGCGAGCTCGTAGCCGTCAATGCCAGGCATACCAATGTCCAGCAAGACACAATGTGGGTGGTACTGCTCGATCAAGACGAGTGCTTGCGCACCGTCCTTTGCGGTCAGCACCGAATAGCCATCCAGCGAAAGCAGCGTTGCTATCGCTTGCGCACTATCCTCGTCGTCATCGACCACCACCACCTTGACCTCGTCCTCAGCCATCGAAAACCCTGAACTGCGTTATGAAAGCGGAATTATAGTGCAGTGTCTCGTGCCAGCGTTCGGCAACCTGTCCCTTGACTTCACCCATAACTTCACCCATAACCTCATCCCTAACCTTACCCAGAAGCGGGGCCCAAGAATGTTCAATAGATCATCCCTTTTAATGACCATCGTGCTGGCCGCCTCTACCTTCGCAACGGGCTGCGCAACACAATTGACTACTCAGGTAACGGCGTTCCATCAACTCGAGGCAACGCCACAGCCGCTGGCTGGCAAGTCCTTCAAATTGCTGCCGACCGTTGAACAGTCGAACAGTCTGGAGTTTCGCACTTATTCACGCACTATCGACGCCGCACTGGTGAATGCAGGACTCATCGAAGCTGTCAACGCTAACGCCGACTTGATTGTGGCCATCTCCTATGGTGTTTCTCCTGCCTCCCCGGATGCATCGCCTCGCTCGGGTGCCGGCGTTGGTATTGGCTCCGGTGTCGGCCTGGGCGGCGGCGGAATCTCCATTGGTGTCGGTTTTCCGTTGGCGATTCTCTCAGGTGCCGGTGCGACCCCGAACTATCGTCGCGAACTGAAAGTAGTCATCGATCGGGCACCCAGTTCGAGCGCTCCTTCAGGCACGACCACTGTGAATCGAGTCTACGAAGCAACTGCCGTCAGCGAAGGCAAAGCCGCTTCAATTTCACCCGTTTTGCCGGCCATGCTGCAGGCGCTGTTCACCGACTTTCCCGGTAAAACCGGCCAGACACAGGTGATCCGAGTGGACTGCCCGGAAAACAAGCTCGACTGTTGAGCATTCAGCTCGGCGGGTCCGTTCAGAGCCAATACTGCCATATCCGGCTCAGTGATTCCTTGAGTCGTTGCGCAAGCGGTCTTTGCTGCCAGCGTTCAAGCGTGAGTTCGTGCGATTGTGCGACATCGTCATCGAACGATTTGCGCATGCGCACACCAAATTCGGCACCCAGAACCACGGCATTGACTTCCTGATTGTGCAGAAAACTGCGCCAGTCCATATTGCTGGAACCGACCATCGACCAAACTCCGTCAATCAGCGCAGTCTTGGCATGCAGGAAGGCATTCTGGCGTTCATATAACTTGACGCCAGCGCTCAACAGTTCATCGTAGTAAGAGCTGCCTGCGTGATAAGTGAGCCGGGAATCCGAGGTCGCCGGCAGCACCAGTTTGACCTCGACGCCACGACCGACGGCCGCTTTGATCGCGCTCAACATCTGCGGGTCGGGTACAAAATAGGCAGTGGTCAGCAGGACGTCTCGCGCAGCCGCATTGATCGCCGAAATCAAGGTCGCATAAACCTGGCTGTATGACTCTTCAGGGGAACTGCCGATCGCGTGAACAATACTGCGGCCTTGCGCTGTCAGCACTGGAAAATAGTTGCGCCGACTCAAGGTGGCACCTTTCTGGGCTTCCCAGGTATCAAGGAACATCTTTTGGAACTCGGCGACCACCGGGCCATCGATCATCAAGTCAGTATCGCGCCAAGGCAGCCCGCTGACGTCCGCTTCATGGGTTCGCGCCTTGAGCGAACTGCCGGAATAGACATTACTGATGTTGATACCGCCCAGAAACACTCGCTTGCCATCGGTAACCAGCAATTTGCGATGATCCCGCTGATTCAATTCCCAGCCACGCCTCAGCTTCTTGGGGTTGATGGGATTGAATTCGAGCAAGCCGATACCCGCATCTCTGAGCCGATCAAAAAACGCGCTCGGCGTGTTCAGCGTGCCAACGCTATCGTAAATCAGATTGACCTGAACGCCCTGGCGCTGCTTCTCTATCAACACATCCGCAAATCGCCGACCCACATCATCGTCTTCAAGGATATAGGTTTCCATGTTGATGTGATCTTGCGCGGCTTGAATCGCCGCGAACATGGCCTGGTAGGTGCTGGGCCCATCCTGAAGCAACTGCACCGCATTGCCGGCAATCAACGGACTGTCCGAGATCGCTTGCTCGAAAGCTAGATGGCGCTCCAGTAGATCGGTCTGCCGACCCTTATCGCGCAGACCGAGCAGAATTTCCTGACTTCGTTTCGCTGACAAAGGTCCACGCGAGCTCTTGATTCGCGGCTCTGATGGCTGGCCTGTTGTGTCGCTCGACACAGTCGGCAGCGTCGAACAGGCGCCGAGCAATACGCAGCACAACAGGACCAACAAACGAGTCAATTGACAACTCATTTCAGGCGTTACGCCGTTTCAGTGGCCGCTGGTTGCGCGCTCAACGGAACCCAGGCGACGATTCGTGTGCCGTTATTCGGCTTCGAGTCAATTTGCATCTCGCCGCCTTCGGTCTCCACCCGAAAGCGCATCCCGGTCAAGCCGTGGGTGCTCGAGCGCCGGTCCATGACGTTAAAGCCTCGACCGTTATCGGCCACCGAGATCCACGCGCGATCGCTTTCGGAACGCAGACTGATCCTCACTTCGGTTGCGCCGGCATATTTTGAAATATTCGTGAGCGACTCCTGAATCATTCGGTAGATCGTGATCTGTACTGCCTCGGTCACCGCCACTGGCGATAACTCGTCAAACACCCGAATACCGCTGCGTGCAGAAAATTCACGTATCTGGATCTCGAGCGCCGCCACCAAGCCCAGATTGCTGAGCGATGAGGGCCGCAGACTCTCGATAATCTCGCGCTTTAACGCAATGCCCAAATTAACGGTCTCGTTCAAGTGCGCGATCCGGGATTCAACGTCCGGTGTCATCGCGCCGATGGCCCGCTTCAGGCGCGCAATATCGAGTTTGGCGGCGGTTAGCAGGGCACCCAATTCGTCATGCAATTCGCGCGATAGTTTGCCACGCTCGTCCTCGCGCGCTGACTGCAAGTGTTTGGCCAGATCGGTGAGTTCGGCGGTCCGGCTGGTCACCTCGGTTTCGAGCAAATCGCGCTCGTTCTGTACTACATCGGAATGTCGTTGTTGCTGACGATCGGTCAGGTTGACTTGTCGCAGAAACAGCAGGATCGCCAGGACGCCAAGGCCGGTCATGACGTTAAATCCGATCCGTGTTCGGCGCAAGGTGTCAAAGATGTCCTGGCGCTCGCGGACGACCCGTTCAGACTCAATAGCCAGCAACTTTTCCGACAATGTTCGGATGGTTTCCATACTTCGATTGCCATCCCCTGTCTGAATCAAGGCCTTCCAGGCGTCGTGATTGCCGACATCGAAAAAATTGATCGAATCGGCTAGTCCGGATTGCTTCGCCTTGATCTGGACCTTGATATCGGCGATGACCGGCAACGCCTCGGCGTCGTCGCCGTAATAATTCGTGATCCATTTGATTGATTGGTCAATATTGACGAAGGCGTCCTGATACGGCTTCAGATATTGCCGGTTGGCCGTCAGCAAATATCCACGCTGGCCCGTCTCGGCGTCAACCAGTGAACGCCACAGGGTTTGAATGTTGGTTCGTGCTTCGCCTCGGCGTCCGAGATTTTCGAGTGCATCGCTCGATTCGCGGTAAGATACTTCGTTGATGGTTACCACGACCAAGGCGAGGAGCGCAGCGAGCAATATGGTCCACAAGCTGCGACTCCGTCGAGCCAGCATTCTCTTCACTGTCTCCAACCCATTTGTTGTTTGTTCCATCCCAGCCTCAGGAGTTACCCGTGATCAGAGTTGCAATTGTTGACGACCACGCCATTGTCCGCGCCGGCCTGCGACAATTCCTGGCCGAGTTCATCGACCTGCGCGTCGTTGCCGAAGCCTCGAACGGCCGCGAGGCGCTCGACATCGTGCGTAATGAACTCGCCGACGTGATCCTGCTCGATATTTCGATGCCCGATCAAAGCGGCGTCGATGCTCTGGCGGCGATCAAGGCACGTGCGCCGGATTTGCCTGTATTGATTCTCAGCAGTTTTCCCGAGGAACATTATGCAATGACCTTGATTCGCCAAGGCGCGGCCGGCTATCTTCGAAAAGATTGTGATCCCGAGGAAATCGCAAAAGCCATTCGTACGGTGGCACTCGGTCGACGCTACATTACCGGCGCGCTTGCCGAACGCCTGGCAGCGGGCCTGATGAACGTCGACGACAAACCGCTTCATGAACAGCTCTCTGAGCGCGAGTTTCAGGTGTTTTTGCGATTGGCCAAAGGCGAGACAATCGGTCATATTGCTGAAAGTATTTTTCTCAGTGTCAAGACGGTATCGACTTATCGTACCCGATTGATGGAAAAAATGGCTCTCGAATCGAATAGTGACTTGACCTACTACGCGCTCAAGAACGGCTTGATTCAATAGGTTTGGTTTAATGAGCTCCGGGCGAATGGCCGCAACCTTTTGAGTCGCGGTTATCGTGGGCAAGTCGCACACAATATTCGATCAGATCATCAATCTGATTCGACTTGTCGAACACCCGATCGGCGCCCAGTTTCAGACACCGATCACGCATGTCGTCAGTCGCATAATTAGTCAGAATGACGCGCTTGCCATGGTGCTTGAGTTGCATCGCTGCCCGAAGCACTCCAAGGCCGGAACCGGATTTGAGAAAAATATCGATGATTACCAAGTCCCAGAGGTTTGCCGGAGCATGTAGCCAAAGCCGGGCTGCCGACTCATCCGCCGCCGAGCCGACGACCAGAACGGGAGCGAGTTCTTCCAGGGTAGCCTTGAGATTATCAAGAATTACCGGACTGTCTTCCACGATGAACAGCTTCGCCGGTTCAAGTGGACATGCCTTCGGGTCAACGCACAAAGGTCCGTCGCTTCGCAATGAATTTCCGATATCGCCAGCAGTCAAGAAACAGCGACGAACCTCATTATGCGGATCTTTGGTACCCACGGGTGTAGCTTCAACTGCCGACATGACGTAAGCGTTTTCCTACGCCGGGATCACGTCGAGATTGGCGCGTTCCCAGTGGCGGTGTTTGGCAATCGCCGCGATGAAGTCGGCCAGGAACTCCTTCGAGGCGGTGTCTGATCCAGACAGTACCACCCCAGCCTGGGGCTGCGAAACGCCCGATTGCGTCGAAGCCGTAATCCCCAGACTGCCGCCCAGCAGGGCCGCTCCGGAGGCGAGCGCCGCAATCGCCTTGCAATGCTTGTACGCTTCCAGCACAAAGAGCACGGCAGCGCCATTGCGGGCCAGCGAGGCCGCAGCGGTGCCCAGCGACGGCAGCAGTACCGCATCAAAGACGACGGACGGGGTGGTTGCGAGGCTGGCGTCGACCGCCATGGCGGTACCCTGCGCAGTCTGGACATCGCTCAGCGTAGCGGCGAGTAATTTGACTTCGATACCTGCCTTGACCAAGGCCTTGCGAATGCTCTGAACGTCGACGCCATCGATACCGTCGGCAACCAGTATCGCGACCTTGCGGGTCGCTGCCGTACCTGCGGCGGAAACATGCATGCTGAGCGCCGCTGAGGCGGTTACCTCAACATGCTCATGGCCCTTTCGATAGCCGGCCCGCAGCGTTGCTCTGAGGGCGTCCGGGGCGGCAATGCCCAGCGGCGCGCAGACCCGCTCAGCCAGGGTCACATCGACATGCGCAAGGTTATCGACCATCCTCTGGCGGATCTCCGGCGTCTCGAGCTTGGCCAACTCAAACTGAAAGGCGCTGACCAAATGGTCCTGTTCGAACGCTGACTGGCTGATCCAGAACATTCGGGCCTGCGAGAAATGGTCATCGAAGGAGGCGCTGCGTTGACGCAGTTTCGGCGACTCGAGCAGCTCCGGAAAACTGCTGAAGCGTGGTTCCAGCGACCGGGCGCCATCGAGCCGAAATTCGGCCCCGCTAGCCAGCGTATTGGGCTCGTAAGCGACGCGGCCCGTGCCGATCAATTGCCGATGAACACCATCGCGCTGAAAGTTATGAAAAGGGCAAACGCCCTTGTTAATCGGTATTTCATGAAAGTTCGGGCCACCCAGACGCGATAACTGGGTATCGGTATAGGAGAACAGTCGGCCTTGCAGTAACGGATCGTTTGAAAGATCGATGCCGGGTACCAAATGGCCCGGGTGAAACGCAACCTGTTCGGTTTCCGCGAAGAAATTCTCCGGGTTACGATTCAGCACCATTTTGCCGATTCGACGTACCGGCACCAGCTCTTCAGGAATCAATTTGGTCGGATCGAGCAGATCGAAAGCAAACTTGTGTTCATCGGCCTCGGGTACGATCTGAACACCGAGTTCCCACTCGGGAAAGTTACCGTGTTCGATGACCTCCCACAGATCGCGCCGGTGAAAGTCCGAGTCCTTGCCCGCCAACTTTTGCGCTTCATCCCAGGCCAGCGCGTGCACCCCGAGCTTCGGTTTCCAGTGAAACTTGACGAAGTGCGAATGCCCCTTCTCATTGATGAAGCGAAACGTATGGACACCAAAGCCTTCCATCATTCGAAAGCTGCGCGGTATGGCGCGATCCGACATGACCCACATCAGCATATGGGTTGACTCTGGCATCAAGGAGACGAAGTCCCAAAACGTATCATGTGCGCTGGCCGCCTGCGGCATTTCATGATGTGGCTCCGGTTTGACGGCATGAATGAGATCCGGAAATTTGATGGCGTCCTGGATGAAGAAGACCGGGATATTGTTGCCCACCAGGTCGTAGTTACCTTCTTGCGTGTAAAACTTGACCGCAAAACCGCGCGCATCACGCGCCGTATCAGCCGATCCGCGTGAGCCTGCCACGGTCGAAAAACGCACGAACACGGGCGTTTTCACGGTAGTGTCAGTCAGAAAACCGGCGCAGGTCAGATCTTCAAGCGATTCGTAGAGTTCGAAGTACCCGTGAGCACCGGCACCGCGCGCATGCACTGCGCGTTCCGGAATTCGCTCGTGATCAAAGTGCGTAATCTTCTCGCGCAATATAAAGTCTTCAAGCAGGGTCGGGCCGCGCGGGCCAGCCTTCAGCGAGTTGTGATTGTCCTGCAGCCTGAGCCCCTGATTGGTCGTCAGGAAATCCCGTGGGCCCGCCAGCGACGACGCTAACGCCTGCTGTTTCGCATCGACGTCGTTGCCATCCAAAACGGCCGCAACGGCAGCCTCGCTGATCGGAGCCGAGACAGCCGGCGTAGTCGCGACCTTCCCGGGCGGGGGCGACCCTTCACTGGTGAAATCTCGCTGCTCTTGCGCCAGGCTCTTGGTGCCCGGCGGCACGGCGGACATTTTCTTGCTCATCGGTTGATCCTTAAAACGAAAGACTCGGGCAAGGTCTGCGACCTTGCGCCGATTTACTTAACTTTCCTTTAATGCCTATTTGAGGCGCATGTCGTCCTTGACCGACTTCACGCCGCCAACGCCACGCGCCACGCTTACCGCCTGGTCCTTGGCAGCCTTGCTGCTGACAAAGCCGCTCAATTGAACAATGCCCTTGAAGGTTTCGACATTGATCTCGGCAACCTTCAGATTGGGTTCGGCCAAAATGGCCGTCTTGACCTTGGTGGTAATCAGACTGTCATCAACATATTCGCCGGTACCCTCGCTGGTGGCGGTTGAGGCGCAGCCCATGACGGTGGCGAGAACTAGGGCTGCGAGCATTGACCAGATGTATTTTGACGTTTTCATGTTTTTGCCTTTCAAGCAAGATTGAGTGGAACAGACTGCAGGGTGAAGTTGTCGAGCCGCGTTGTTGGATGCGAATCGGGGGAACAAGATGTGATCCATTGACTGTTGAATAACGAGAAGCTTAGAGACCGAAATTATTCACGTCGGTGCGTTGGCACACATAGCGGGTACTAAAATTTATTGTGCCGACAGGGTCCTGTCCTACAGCTATTGGGCGTCTCATCGCACAGAACAGCGCGCCAAGTCGGCGCAGAATTTAATTGCTGGTCCGGACATGCTTTGTTAGTTCCAGCAAGGTCTGTGTCTCCCTCCTCTTTTGAGCCCTGCTTGCAGGGCTTTTTTCTTGTCTGACACTCATGCAGGCTCGTACGCCGTTTGCTGCTGAACTGGCTCAGCCGTCGGGTTGTCTGCCAGCGGCAAGCGCGTTTCGATAACAATATCCGGCGCAACTTCGCTGCTCAGTAAACCCGAAGTTGAAATTGCGAAGGTCGTCGATTCAGGTGCCGTCAGGCCCTCAGCAATATTTTCTATGGCAAAAACGTCCGCCACCGGCGCAAAACTCACGACCGATCCGAAAATCGTTGCGAAGGCAACGTCGGCGGCGTCTCGCCCCGTGCCCAATCGAATCAGGCCGGTCGGCGTCGATATTCCGGTCGGATCAAAAATGAACCAGCGATCGTTCAGATAGACCTCGACGTAGGCGTGGAAATCCAGAGGCCCAAGTGCAGGATCTGCGCCGTAATCCATGCCGGTCACAAAGCGCGCGGGCACGTTCAATGCGCGACACAACGCGATCATTAAGTGCGCAAAATCCCGGCAGACGCCGCGGCGATTGTTCAAGATATCCATCGCCGAATTCAACGAGGTGGTCGATCCCGGTTCGAAAGTCACGTTCTGCTGTACCCACTGCGCAACCTGATCAATACGCTCATAACCTGGTCGCAGGTGACCAAACAGTTGACGCACGAAATCGAGCATCTTGTCGGATTCGCAGTAGCGACTCGGAATGACGTATTGCATGACATCGATCGGTATCTCCAGCGGTGATTGTTCACACAACAAATGCCTCGCCTGATGCACATGATCGATATCAACCGTGAATTGACTCAGAATTCGCACCTCACCCTGCGCCTGAAAACGAACAAAGCGCGTGCCTTCGGCGTCGCTGTACTGGGACGCACTTGAAACCATACCGGTGACATTCAAGCGCTCATTGAGCACGCATTGTTGCGAGGTTCTCGCGGGCAGCACGTTCAAAAGAAAGGTGCTGCGCTCATGGCATTCATACTGCAGACGGATTTCACAGGACATTCGTTTCATCAAGTATTCTCGATTCGGGTGTCGCAACGGCGGCCACCATCAGTGTCGTTCAAGGATGGCTGATTCGCGGTCAAGCCTCCATCGGCAGCAAGAAGACCTTGTTGTCAGACTCGATCTCGCTCGTTTGAAGGACTTGTCCTACTTCTTTTTCGTGCCAGCCGATTGAACGAGCACTTGGGGTTCGAATCGATGCGGGCATCAGGATTGCGTGCAGCAAGTAGGCACACCACCTACTAAGGAAACTTTCATGGAAAACGTAACAACCATTACCAGCGGTACGCTGATCGCAGCAGATAAAGTGCAAGGCACGAGCGTCTACAACGCATCGGGCGAAAAACTCGGATCGGTCGAAGATGTGATGATCGACAAGGTCAGCGGTCGAATCATTTACGCGTTGATGTCATTCGGCGGCTTTCTCGGTATGGGCGAGGACTACCACCCGCTGCCCTGGAGCACGCTCAAATACGATACCCACCAGGGTGGCTATGTCGTTAATTTGACCAAAGAACAGTTTGAAGGCGCACCGTTACTGGCACGCGATGGCGACTTTAAATGGACCCCGGAGTACGGTCGCAAGATCGATCAGTTTTACAACGCCCCGAACTATTGGCTGTAGGGATGCATTAAAGATATGGCCGGGCGGGAATTGATTATTCCCGCATCATTGGCTTGTGATTTCATCAGTTGCATCAGAGGTGTCGTCGGAACGCACCAAAAGCACCCGGACATCGTTCGGACTAAGCGCCGACGAAATCTTGTCCGGGATCGCCAGGATCAGCCAATCGACGTTTTTCGCCAGACTGATTGTTGACGTGAAGATGGGTGACTTGCTACCTGAGGCCGTCACGCGCAACACATAGTTCCCGGCCTCGAAATCAATTGAGTTCGCACCGGTCGGCGGATTCGCATTTTTGTAGGTAATGGCCGAAAAGATCGGTGCGGCGACATTCAGATCGATCGCCGTCGCGGTCAAGTAGACGTCAATGTTTTGCGTATTCACGGCAGCGTTCATGACGCGGATTCGCGCGTTGTCACTGACCAGGCTCTTGTTGTAGGGATCGTCAATGGTCACCAACTCCAGCAGCGAAGAACTCAGTAGTGTGACTACGGTGTATTTATGGCCACGACTGGCATTCAGGCTCACTTTGGACAGTTCGATGTCGTTTGAAGCCGCTCGTAAGGAGAACGCGTTAAATCCCGAACTCACATCGTAATACTGCGAGGCAAATTTGTAGTCGATGTTGGTTGCATCTTTTTCCTTACTTTCATTGCGGTACAGCGTCACAGCAGGAGCGCCCGTCGCTGCGTGCACAATGCGGGCACGCGGCACCGCCACACCCAGGCGATCGTCGAGGTCGTCGTTGCGGCCATTGCCGCAGGCCGATAGCAACGGAACCAACGCAAATACGTATCTCTGATAGCGGAAATAGTGAGCCTTTGCCAACCCCTCGGGAGCTTGATCATGAATGGTGACTTGCAACTTCAACAAAATGTAATTACAGAACTTGTGATTGATGCGTCCATCAGTTCAGCGGTAATCGGCGTCGAGATCCTCGAAGGAATCGTCACATTAACCGGTCGCGTTAGTCGAATTGCCGACGTTATGACTGCCGAACGCGCGGCGATGCGTGTGACGGGCGTCAGAGCAGTAGTGGTCAAACTCGTTGTGAACAAGCTCGAGGGATGCTTGGCCAATTTGTCGAGGGTGGAGTCAAAACCGGCGTCGCCGACAACCAATGCGACGCGACGCCCTCCTACATAGGTCCGTGCGTTTCTCTGACGGTCAATTCAATCCGAATTGCCTATATTCACGATTGATCGGTGCTATTTAATGAGGCTTCGATAGCGTTCAACAATCGTTAATGTCAATCTGGAATGGAGATCTTCAATGGATCGAACACACTTTTTACCGTCATTGCTCGCACTGGCACTGGTATCAACAATCGGGATCGCCCAGGCACAAACGACTGCGCCTGGGGCTTCGCCGAATTCCACTGCGACAACTGCCACACCGACCGGCACACCGTCTGGCGCAACCAAGGATGCCGCTCCGGCTTCGCGCATGCAGGTCAAAATGGAGCGTGACGAGTTTTTGAAGACCCATCGCTGGGAAAATGAAACCGGCATCTGGGTATTGAAGTCGGGCGTCGAGCCGCCTACCGGCATCAAGTCACGCGATGCGGTGAAAGCCGAACGTGACGCCTTTCTGAGCAAGAACCGCTGGGACAATGTCACCACCAGTTGGGTTCCTTTAAAGACAACGCCGCGTGACATGTCTACCCTGACCCGTCAGCAAGTGCGCATGGAAACAGCGCAGTTCGTAAAGACCCACGAGTTCGATGAAGTTCTTGGCGTTTGGGTCGAAAAGCCGAGCACGAAGAAGAAGTAATTCCGAACTAAAGACTGAATAAGTTGGAAGTGGTTCAGGATCCTGGCCGGCTGCGTCGCAAGCGCAACTGGCCAGCGCTTTTGTAGGGCCTGTGCAAGGCCACCTCAAAACCGACAAACTCCCGTCAAGCCGGGATTGGTGTACGCTTACCAGCCTGTTCAACGCTGGGAGATACGTCGATGCAACTCGAGCATAGCCACGCTGAGCGCGACCGGGCCTGGGCCGTGCCACTTGAGCAAATCGATGTCAGCAAGGGCTACCTGTTCGAGCAGGACGTTGTTGGCTTTTATTTCGAGCGTTTGCGCAAGGAAGCGCCGGTTCATCACGTAGTCAGCAAACGGCATGGCGGTTTCTGGTCGGTCACCCGCTATGAAGATATCATGGCGGTCGAGCTTGATCACGTCAACTATTCCTCGGATGCCAAGCGGGGCGGCATCTCTTTAGCCGAACGCCCGCAAGAAGAAGTTTTTCCCAGTTTTATCGCGATGGACCCGCCCGGTCACAGCGCTCAGCGCAAGGCCGTGCGTCCGGGCGTAGCTCCGGTCGATATGGGCGCATTCGAGCGTTGCATTCGCGCGAACGCGGCTGAAATTCTCGATGGCCTGCCGATCGGCACGGAATTTGATTGGGTCGAGCGCGTATCGGTCGAGTTGACGACGCGCATGCTGGCTACCCTGTTCGATTTTCCGTTCGACGATCGCAAAATGCTGACCTGGTGGTCGGACATGGTCACTGGCGATCCTGATGGCAATGGCCCGGTAACCTCCTGGGAAATGCGGCTGGCCGAGATCGGCAAGTGCCAGGACTACTTCATGCGGCTCTGGAATGAGCGCGTCAATGGCGCGCCGAATTTTGATCTGATCTCCATGATGGCGCATTCGCCAGCCACCCGCAACATGAGCGCAGAAGAGTACATGGGTAACGTCATCTTGCTGATCGTCGGCGGCAATGACACCACCCGTAATTCAATCAGCGGCGGCCTGCTGGCGTTGAACCAATACCCGGATGAGCACGATAAATTGCGGGCCAATCCGCAGCTCATTGAAAGCATGGTGCCGGAAATCATCCGCTGGCAAACACCGTTGGCTCATATGCGCCGCACGGCGCTCAATGACACTGTTTTGGGCGGCAAAACCATTAAAAAAGGCGACAAGGTTGTCATGTGGTACTTGTCAGCGAATCGTGACGAAGAGGCCATACCCGACGCTGGCCGCTTCATCATTGACCGCGCCAAACCGCGCCAGCATTTGTCGTTCGGCTACGGCATCCACCGCTGTATCGGTAACCGCCTGGCCGAATTACAATTGAAGGTGCTCTGGCAAGAGATTTTGAAACGGTTTCCGCAAATACAGATTGTCGGAACACCGGAGCGGACGAAATCAAACTTCGTTCACGGTTTTGTTTCAATGCCCGCCTTGATCCGGTCGAGACTAAGCTGACGCTCTCGCTCAGCGGGCGATAATAATTGATTGATTTTTTGGAGATCACCATGGTTCATCGCATGCAGTTTTATATTGACGGCGCCTGGGTCGACCCAGTCACCCCCAAAAGCCGTCCGGTCATCAATCCGGCTACCGAGAAGCCTTTATACGACATCGCACTGGGCTCAGCAGCCGACGTCGACAAAGCCGTGGCGGCGGCTCGCCGAGCCTTTGAGACGTTCTCGCAAACCACCCGCGAAGAGCGCGTGGCTTTGCTCAGCCGAATCGTCGAAGTATACAAATCGCGCATGAAGGACATTGGCGCCGCCATTTCCGATGAAATGGGTGCACCGCTTGCTTTCGCTGAAAAATTTCAGGCCGGCGCCGGTCTCGGTCATATTCTGTCGACGCTTGAAGTGCTGAAGACTTACCAGTTTGAAGAGCCGATCGGCTCGGCCATGGTGGTTCGCGAACCGGTTGGCGTGATCGGCATGATCACCCCGTGGAACTGGCCGCTGAATCAGATAACGTGCAAGGTGGCACCGGCGCTGGCCGCTGGCTGCACCATGATTCTCAAGCCGTCCGAATTCACGCCGTCGTCGGCGCTGATCTTCGCTGAAATCCTGCATGAAGCCGGCGTACCCAAAGGTGTCTTCAATCTGGTCAATGGCCTGGGCCAGGATGTTGGCGCGGCCATGAGCGAACACCCGGGAATCGACATGATCTCCTTCACCGGTTCGACTCGTGCCGGCATTGACGTTGCGCAGCGCGCAGCGCCCACCGTCAAGCGGGTCAGCCAGGAGTTGGGCGGCAAGTCGCCGAACATCATTCTCGAAGACGCCGATATGCAAAAGGCCGTGACCGGCGGCGTCGCTCACGTGTTCAACAACTCGGGCCAGTCCTGCAACGCACCGACCCGCATGCTCGTGCCGAACTCGAAAATGGCTGAAGTATCCGCGATTGCCAAAGCGGTGGCCGACAAAACCAAGGCCGGTGATCCGCGCGCTGCCGATACCAATATTGGTCCGGTCGTATCGGGCATTCAGTGGGACAAGATTCAGGCCCTGATCAAAAAAGGTATCGAGGAGGGCGCAACCCTGGTCGCAGGTGGCCCGGGTCGACCTGACGGCGTCAGCGCCGGCTACTACGTGCGCCCCACTGTGTTCGCTAATGTCACCAACGACATGAGCATCGCGCGCGAAGAAATCTTCGGCCCGGTGATCTCAATCATGGGCTTTGCGGATGAAGCCGAAGCGATCAGGATTGCCAACGATACGCCGTACGGGTTGGCCGGTTATGTCTCGGCGGGCACCGTCGAGGGTGCGCGCAAGGTGGCGCGCCAGATTCGGGCGGGCAACATCAACCTGAATGGCTTGCCGAATGAGCGCACGGCGCCGTTTGGCGGCTACAAACAATCGGGCAATGGCCGCGAATGGGGCAAGTTCGGACTCGAAGAGTATCTGGAGGTCAAGGCCATTGCCGGTTTCGGCACGGTCTAGCAACCTGTTGAGCTGCTAATGAAAGCGCTGGTTGTCGGGCCTCGGGGACCTGCAGTCACCGAGGTTGCGAAGCCGATTGCGAAACCCAACGAAGTGCTGGTGCAGGTTCGCGCCTGCGGACTGAACCGCGCTGACCTCGGCGTCGCCGCCGGTCATAGTCACGGCGCCATCGGTGGTGCAGGTACCGTAGTCGGCATGGAGTGGGCCGGCGTCGTCGAGCAGGTTGGCAGCCAAGTTAGTGGCCAGGGCAGCGGCCGGGGCAGTGAGATCCAAGTCGGCGACCGGGTGATGGGTTCGGGCGCTGGCGCCTTTGCCGAATATGCGGTCACCGACTGGGGCCGGGTGATGCCGATTCCATCCGACGCGCTGTCCTTCGAGCAAGCAGCGACCTTGCCAGTCGCCTTGCAAACGATGCACAACGCGCTTGTCACCGTTGGCGCAATGCAGCCTGCGAGCGCGGTGCTGATTCAGGGCGCCAGTTCCGGGGTCGGCCTGATGGCCATGCAAATCGCCCGGCTGCGCGGCGCGGCACTGGTGATCGGTTCATCCACTAATGCCGCCCGGCGTGCGAGGCTAAGCGAGTTCGGCGCGCACATGGCCATCGATACCCAAGATCCAGACTGGGTAGACCAGGTTCTGAAGGCGACCGACGGGCGTGGTGTTGATCTCATCATCGATCAAGTGTCTGGCCACCTCGTCAACGACAATCTGAAGGCGACCCGCGTTCTGGGCAAGATCGTCAATGTCGGACGGCTCGGCGGCACGCGTGCAGAGTTTGATTTCGATCTGCACGCACTGCGCCGAATCAGCTACGTCGGCGTCACGTTTCGCACCCGATCGATCGAGGAAATTCGCACGATCAACGCCCTCATGCGCGCCGATCTGGGCGATGCGGTTGCGGGCGGCCAACTGAGTCTGCCGATCGATCGGGTATTTGCGCTCGATGATGCGCTCGAGGCGCTGGCGTACATGAAGGCCAATCAACACTTAGGCAAAGTAGTTCTGCGCGTTTGAGTTCGACTACGGTCTCATAGAAAAACTGACCTTCCCGGCAGTCCGTACCGGCTCGGCGAGTCGCGCAAATTCACAGAGCAGCGAGCGGGTCTTGCGCGGATCGATGATCTCTTCGACCCAGAATTTTTCGGCTGATCGAAACGGCGAACGCAATGCATTGAGGCGGGCTTCGATCTCCAGCAGTTTGGCCTTAGGATCGGCGGCAGCATCGATATCCGCTCGATACGCCGCTTCGATGCCGCCCTCCAGCGGCAACGAACCCCAATAAGCCGATAGCCAGGCATAGCGCAGCGACAGTCGGGCACCGGGTTGATGGGCAGCCCCGGCAACACCAAAGGCGTTGCGTACGATCACCGTACACCAGGGTATGGTGGTTTGGTTCATCGCGGCCATCGCCCGCACACCGTGGCGAATGGTGGCGGTCTTCTCGGCATCCAGGCCAATCAGAAAGCCCGGACAGTCCATGAGGTAGACCACCGGTAAATGAAACGTCTGCGCCAGGTCCACAAATCGCACGACCTTCTGGCAGGTCTCGGCGTTCCAGGCGCCACCGTAGTGCGCCGGATCGCTGGCCAGCAACAGGACGGGATGCCCGCCCAGGCGGGCCAGCCCGGCGATGATGGAGCGGCCGAAGTTGCGGGTCATCTCGAAAAAAGATCCCTGGTCGACCACCGATTCAATGATCGGGCGCATCTTGTAAATTTGTCGGCGATTGCGCGGAATGGCCGACATTAGAAATTCATCGGCCCGCTCGGTGTCATCGTCGCAAGGTTTGATCGGCGGCAACGCATGGACCGACGAGGGTAGATACGACAAAAATCGCCGTGCACATTCGAATGCTTCGGCTTCGGTATCGACTGCCGTATCAATTGCACCGCTACGCGTCTGGATGTCTGTGCCACCGAGTTCCTGCTTGGTCAGCGACTGACCTAGCCGAGCAACCAGCGGCGGTCCCGCCACGAACATTGCCGAGCTGCGAGTCATGATTGAGTAATGCGTCGAGGCCAAACGCGCAGCACCCAGCCCGGCGACCGAACCCAGACCGAGACCCACGACAGGTACCTCCGCGAGATTCGCGGTCATGTAATAAAACCCACGCGTTCCCCCGACGCCACCCGGCAGATTCGATGCGCCCTTGGTCTCAATCGTTTTGACCGAGCCGCCACCGCCGGAGCCTTCGATGACTCGAACAATCGGCAGACGAAATTCGCAGGCCATTTCTTCGGCCATCAGCGGCTTGTTGCTGATCGACGCGTCGGCCGAGCCGCCGCGCACCGTGAAATCGTCGCCCACCACCACCACCGGACGGCCATCGATCTTGCCGCGGCCAAACACGCAATTGGCGGGCATCACCGTCTTGAGTTGATCCTGCGCATCATATTCAGCGACGCCGGAGAGGGCACCGACTTCATGAAAACTGTCGGCATCAACGAGCTGGTTGATGCGCTCGCGCACAGTCAACCGACCACCGTCATGTTGCCGCTTGACCTTGTCGGCGCCACCCATCTCGCGCGCAAAAGATTCGCGGCGATTCAGTTCATCCAGTTCCGGCTGCCAGCTCATGCGCTGTGTCTCCTCGGTTTGTTTGCTCTCACGTACTACTTCCCGCCTGAACTACAGTTCCTTCAAAGTGCTCGACTTTGACCGACCTGATTCTGTCATGCAGCGCCCCGCGTCCCCGCTCAAAACGCACGGCGTTTACTCACGCCCTAAAACGGTCAGCACCCGCATCAGCTCGCGCCAAGCGATTTCTGCTTCGCCACCTGCCGTCGCGAACACCTCGGACAACTGTTTCATCTGGGTGCCGGTCAACTGCTGCTCGAGGCGGGCGCCTTCAGCCGTCAATCGCAACTCCTTGACTCGGCGATCATGAGCGGCCGACTGGGCGCTCACCAGTTTAGATTCGAGCAGCCGGCGTAGTGGCGCATTCAGTGCCTGTTTGCTGACCTTCAGCGTCGTCAACAATCGATTGACGGAAATACCGGGTTCGCGACCGACAAAGTAAAGTATGCGGTGGTGAACCCGTCCAAGCCCCCTGCGCGCCAGGATAAGGTCAGGTCGAGCAGTGAACGAGCGGTATCCGAGAAACAGCAACTCGATGGACTCGCGCAGCTCGGCTTGCCGAACGGCGGAATATTTGGCCTGCTGCGCGGCGGATTGCCGGGACGGTTGATTGGAACGCTGACTTATTGAGTCAATCATATTGACATACTAATCTTTTACCGATAAATTCACCAAATAGTCAATCAGGTTGACCTGTTAAAGCGCGGCCAACGATCGCTGTAATCAATTCGGGCCTGGATACGATTATGAATTCACCTCAACTGTCGTCTCGTACGGCCAATTTGCACAGTTCGCCAATTCGCGAAATCCTGTCTGTGATCGATCGCCCCGGCATGATTTCCTTCGCAGGCGGCTTGCCGGCGAGCGACAGCTTCCCCCAGTTGAGTCTGGCCGACATGCCGCAATCGTGGCTACAGTACGGCCCGAGCGAAGGCGAGCCGGCCTTGCGCCAACGACTCGCGCAGGAACTTCAAGCGCTGGGAATTCACTGTGACGCCGAGCAGGTGTTGATCCTGTCGGGCTCACAACAAGGTATTGATCTGGTCGGCAAACTATTCATCGACCAGGGAACCGCCGTCGCGCTGGAGTCGCCGACCTATCTTGCCGCGTTGCGGGTGTTTCGCTTCTACGGCGTGTCGGCCGTGACGCTCGAGCCAAGCAAGCCCGCAAAATCGTTTGCCTCGGCGCAGCGGCGCGTGGCCTTCGCCTACGTCATTCCGACCTTCCAGAATCCGACCGGTCGGTGCTGGAGCGGCGCCGAACGCCAGGCGCTGGCCGACGCGGCCGATGAAAGCGGCATACCTGTTTTTGAAGATGATCCGTATCGTGATCTGGTCTATGACGCCTGTGATCGCACGCCGATCTGCACAGCAATCGAATCAGTCAGTGGCTCGCGCTCGAACAATTGAACGATCATTCGCGGGTACAACGACTGGCGCGATTGGCTGATGCCTATCGAATCAAACGGGACCACTACCAGCTTGCACTCGAGCGGAATTTTCACCATCTCGCGAGCTGGGAAATTCCCGCAGGAGGCCTGTTCTTCTGACTCAAGTTGAATCGCGCCATCGACACCGGCGAGCTGTTGGCGATGCGATCAAACAGAACGTAGCGTTCATGCCTGGCGAACCGTTTTTCGCAGACGCCGCACTTGCTTATCCGGCGTTGCGATTAAATTTCAGCCACGCCAGCGCGGAGGCAGCCGACCGCGGACTCGCCACCTTGGCCCGGCTGGTCTCGGAGCGATATTGATCGATCCTGCTCGGTCCTCTGTTCAGCACCGACCAGCGACGAACCAGAAACTCATCAGCAATCCGTCAGAACGTGACAACGGTGCGAATTGAAGTACCGGCCTTCATCATGTCGAATCCTTCGTTGATGCGATCGAGCGGAATGACATGGGTAATCAAATCGTCAATGTTGATCTTCTTGTCCATGTACCAATCGACAATTTTTGGTACGTCCGTGCGACCCCTGGCGCCGCCAAACGCGGTACCCATCCAGCGCCGCCCGGTCACCAGTTGAAACGGCCGGGTCGATATTTCCTGACCCGCACCGGCTACCCCGACAATGACGCTCACGCCCCAACCGCGATGGCAACATTCCAGCGCCTGTCGCATCAAGGTCGTGTTGCCGACACATTCGAAGCTGTAGTCCGCGCCGCCGCCCGTCAATTCGACCAGGTGCGCAACCAGATCGCCTTTGACGTCTTTCGGATTGACGAAATGTGTCATACCGAATTGGCGCGCCAGGGCTTCCCGGGCCGGATTCAAGTCGATACCGACGATCATATTGGCGCCGACCATTCGGGCGCCCTGGACGACGTTCAACCCGATGCCGCCCAGCCCGAAGACAACGACATTGGCACCAGGTTCAACCTTGGCCGTGTTGACGACAGCGCCGATGCCGGTGGTGACGCCGCAGCCGATGTAGCAGACCTTCTCGAACGGTGCGTCGTCACGAATCTTGGCCAACGCGATCTCGGGCAATACCGTGTAGTTCGCAAAGGTTGAACAGCCCATGTAGTGGTGCAGCATCTGACCCTTGCGGCTGAACCGGCTGCTGCCATCGGGCATGACGCCGCGGCCCTGGGTAGCGCGAATCGATGTGCACAGATTGGTCTTGCGGCTCAGGCAGCTTTTGCAGACGCGACATTCTGGCGTGTAAAGCGGAATGACATGATCGCCCTTTTTGAGCGACGTAACGCCCGGACCGACGTCGACCACGATGCCCGCGCCTTCATGGCCGAGAATCGATGGGAACAAGCCCTCGGCATCAGCGCCCGAGAGTGTGTATTCGTCGGTATGACAGATACCGGTCGCCTTGATTTCAACCAGCACTTCACCGTGCCGGGGACCGTCAAGATCGACTTCGTCCACTTCGAGTTTGGCCCCGGCCTTGACGGCAATGGCTGCGCGTACTTTCATCGTGATGATTCCTTGCTGTTCGGGTTTTCGGTTCAGGTCTTCGGTTCAGGTTTTCTGATTGCGGAAAGATTCGGTATTCTGACTGACTTCCGATTTCACGCCCACCCAGGACTGCAGAATGACAGACTCTAAGAATTCAGGCGCCGCTGCATCCGAAAAGAATTTCAGCGAACCGGTGGAGATGAAAGACGCGGTAATGCCTGACGCGCTGACCGAGGCCGCGCGGGGCTGGTTACGCGATCTGGCATCGCCTTGGGTCAACGATTTGAATTTGATTATTGAACAGGTTGACGCGTCGGCAGCAAGACTGCGGTTACCGTTCGACCAGAAATTGTGCAGGGAGGGCGGCACCATTTGCGGCCAGGCTTTGGTCTCGGCATCCGATACCGCGATGATCATGGCAATTGGCGGCTTCCTCGGCGGCTATCGCCCGATGACGACCGTCAATCTGAACATCAATTTCATGCGACCGGTGACCAATGGCGATGTGATTTTGAGTGCCCGCGTCTTCAAGCCCGGCAAAACCCTGACGTTTGGGGAAATCGAGCTGACCGGTCCGGACGGAAAATTGGTGGCACACGCCACTTGTACTTACGCCATGCTGTAAGCAGCCCTGTGCCAATTGCGACCCAACATGAAGTTTGCGACTCAACGTAAATTTACCAAGGAAGATGCGATGTTCAAGCTGTTCCGATTTCTGAGCACTATGCTCATCATCGCGATCCTGCCAGTTGCAGGCGCGCAGACCAATGATTCGGCAGCCAACCAGGCGCGTCAGGTGATTCAAGCGCAACTGGATGCCTTTGCCAGCGACGACGCGCTGCGTGCGTTCTCTTACGCAACCCCGTCGACGCGCGCCCGATTTGGATCGGCCGAGAATTTTCTGGCGATGGTTCGCAGCGGTTACCCGGCCGTATACCGTCCTGCCAGTGTCAGTTTTCTGGCCGCCAAGACTGAGGCTGATTCAGTGATCCAGCCCGTCAGCATTGCCGACGACGCCGGTCGACTGTGGATCGCTCTGTACCAATTGGTGCGCCAACCCGACTCGAGTTGGCGTATAGAAGGTTGCCAATTGATTCAGCAACCGGGCAGCCGGACCTAATGTCCTGCCCCGCAAATACCGGGCAGGACACTAACTCTGTGCCTTAATGAAAAATTGCGGATACTCGCGTCGCGTTACCGGGCTGTCGGCTGCCCAAGCCTTGCAGCCGCCCACAAAATAAGGCAAGCCCTGCGCATTCAATGGCGGCGAATTGATTTGGGAGTCCGCTTTTGTACCGTCTTCCCGCCAACCGCTGATCGTCTGAAATGCAACGGTCGCCATCGGAAACAATAACTCGCGCACGTGGGTACAGCCCTTGTCGCCGCCGACCGCCTCATTGACGGCCTTGCGCCAACCGGAACCGACCTTGGCACCGATCAGCTTTTTGTAGGCAGGCTGAGCACTCAGACAGAACTCGTAGGGGTTGGACAACATCGACGTTTCAATGTTGCGAACGACCATCGATGTATCGAGGGTCAGCCTGATCCACATATCATGCACATGTGAACCGATCGCACGCGTCCCGCGCTCGACTTCGGAGTACGCGTAGGTTTTGGTGTCAATGATTCTCGCTTCAATATCCCACAGGCCATCGTCGCGCAGGAAGCCTTCACAGGCGATAGTGCGGGTGTGCAGATGACGTCGGGGGGCCGGAGCCGATAAGGCGGGTGTGGACAAACTCATGGGTCGCGATGCAGTCAGATAGGGTACGAAGCGACCATACTAACGACATCGCGATTTTTGATGCCAGCGAAACCTCTGTGTCGAGTCTGGCTTTTTAGCGATTACTTCGGCAAAACGACCGTATCAATGGCGTGGATCACACCGTTATCGGCGACGACATCAGCGGCCACTACTTTGGCGCCGTTGACCGTGACACCACCGGTGGTGGCCAAGGTCAGTTCCTGACCTTGTACGGTCTTGACCATGCCGGCCTTTACATCCTTGGCCATTACCTTGCCGCTGACGACGTGATAGGTCAGAACTTTAGTCAATGCGGCCTTGTCCTTGAGCAAACCGTCCAGCGTTTCTTTCGGAACTTTGGCGAATGCTTCATCGGTCGGCGCGAAGACGGTGAACGGACCCTTGCCCTTCAACGTGTCGATTAAACCGGCTGCGGTCAGGGCTGCGGCCAGGGTTTTGAAGTTACCTGCGGATACTGCAGTGTCAACGATGTCCTTGGCTTGGGCCGAGAAGACAGTGCCGGCCAACATCGTGGCGATGATCAGTTTTTTCATGAATACTCCAAATGGGTTGAAGAAGTAAAAAGGGAGGAAAGGCTTTGCAACGTTTTGCTTTACTCGAAACAATTGGCTAGAAACGTCAACGCCGTCAATTGGTCCGAAAGACAAAGTTTAGACTAAACAGTTCTCCATTTCAACTATAAGGTCATAATATGACTACAAGGTCATAGTTTCGTCTATGCCATGATTCCGGGCTGAACAACTCCCCTATCCGCATTTCAATGATTAACCGGATTTCTCAAAGACGTCGCGGTTTGATGGCCGCCAGCGCACTTCTGACGTTGACCTCGGGTTGCGCCGGCCTGTCAAGACTGACTGTTGTGCCGCGATCCATGCCGTTCACCCTCGGTATCGCCAGCGGCGAGCCCAGCCCGGACGGCTTGTTGCTTTGGACGCGGATTCTGCCCGAAGAGTTTGATCCTCTGGACCTGCCGGCGGCCGACGTTGACGTTCGATGGGAACTCGCCGAAGACGATCGATTCGTTAGAATAACACACTCTGGCCGTGTGCGAGCACTTGCTTCAGAGGCGCATACCGTCCATCTGGAGATCACGGGACTGTCTGCCGATCACTGGTATTACTATCGCTTTCATTGTGCCCAGTACACCAGCGTAACGGGTCGTACGCGCACGGTGCCGGAACAACAAGGCAGCCGACTCAAGTTCGCAGTGGCCTCTTGCCAGCATTACGAGGCAGGGTTTTACGCCGCTCATCGCCATCTGGCGGCCGAGGCGGTCGATCTCATCTGGTTTGTGGGTGATTACATTTATGAATACGGCCCGCCGCCGCCCGAGGTGGCACGTCTGCGCCGGCATGACACGCCAGACTGCAAGGGCCTGAACGACTACCGACGAAGGTATGCCCTGTACAAGCGCGATCCCGACTTGCAAAGCATGCACGCCAGCGCGCCGTTCTTGCCGATCTGGGATGACCATGAGGTCGACAATGACTACGCCGGCCTGCTGTCGCGCGATCACCATCCGGAATTTGCAGCCAGACGCATGGCTGCTTACCGGGCCTATCTCGAACATATGCCGATTCGAATGCCGCGCATGGCGGCCGACGGCAGCGTCACTTTGTACCGCACCGTCGACTATGGCAATCTGGTCCGCTTCCACGCGCTCGATGATCGCCAATATCGCGATGAACAGGCCTGCAGCCCGCCCGGCCATGGCGCCGGCTATGTGGAAATGAGTGACTGTGCCGAACGGCTATCGCCGACCCGCAGCATGCTTGGCAGCGTCCAGGAAAAATGGTTGGCGCAATCATTGTCCGGGTCGCACGCGAAATGGAATATCGTCACCCAGCAAACGCTGATGGCCCAGGCGCAACTCGGCGGCAAGGTCTGGGTTGACGGCTGGGACGGTTACCCGGCGGCGCGCACGAAGTTGCTATCGGCCTTGTCACATCCTGGCGTTGCTAATCCAATTGTGGTTGGCGGCGACGTCCATGCCACCTACGTCAGCGATCTGCGCCTCGATCCGCAGCGCGACGATACCGCGATCGTGGCGCGCGAATTCTGCGGCACCTCGATCAGCACGCCGAGTTGGCCGCAGACTGCGGCCGATCGCCTGGTGCGCGAGAATCCGGCGATTCGTTATGCCCGCAGCGATCGCCGCGGCTACCTGTTGTTTGAGGTCACTCCAAAGCACTTGCAGGTGACTTTGCGCGCCCTGGATAATGCCCGCAACAAGGATGCGAACATCGAATCACTGATCAAGTTCGACGTCGAAGCCAATACTTGATGACCTCCAAATGGAATGTTGAAACTCAGTGCAGTTCAGAGTTGTGCGCGCTCGGCCAGCCGGATCGGATCAGTAACGGTGATGTTCGAATAGCGCATGGTGATCAGGCCGTCGCTTTTGAGTTGCCCGATTGCGTAGTTTGAGCGTTGCCGGCTCGCACCCAACCAATCGCCGAGATCGGCCTGCGAAAGCTTCATCTTTAGTCGCACACCGTCGGCGCACGGCTCACCATACATTCGAGCCAGCGAACGCAACAGCCGGGCAATCCGTACATCAAGCGTCATCGACGGATCTGCTGAAAGCCGCTCGTAGAGAAAGCGGCTGCGCAGGGCAAGCTCCAGCTCGAACGCCCGGCCGATGCCGGCGTCGATAGCCCTGAACCGGCGGATCGTCGCACCCGCGATGATCAGCACCACACAGTCCGATCCGACGGCACGCAAATCATTTACCGACCCGAGGCCATCGATGAGACCAATGATGCCCACCAGATCACCCGGCTGCAGAAAGTTCAGCAAGTGCCGATGGCCGTCGGCACGCAGGCGAATATTTTCGATTGCGCCATGAACCACCAGGCCCAAGGCATCGAACGGGTCACCGCGACGCGCCAACCACTCACCATTACCCATTCGTCGCAAGTCGCCCGACGCGACCATCTGGTCGAGCGTAGCGGGATCGCAAGCGCGAAATCCGGGGCTGCGATCGAACAACGAGCGCGCCACGATCCGGGTCGCACCGTTCAGACACGAAGTACCCGGCTTGACCGCCTGGCCGGCCTGTCCCGCCTGGCTCGCGTTACTCGCCTGACTAGCCGTCAATGGGTTAACCGGATAACGACCAAGCTCGCCGTCGTTGGTTTGTTCGGTGACATTCAGCATCAAGGCATTTACCTCACTGCGACGCAATGACATACGGCGAATCCGCAATCGACCAACTCGGCCCTTGCTCGGTCCGAAAGATCTGGCGCAGGTGAACTTCGTCGGGGCCATCACCGATTCGCAGACTGCGTGCGTACACGTAAGCATGATGAATCAATAGTTGATCGCTACCGCCCATGGCTCCGAAGAGCTGGGTCGCGCGATCGGCGATTTGCTGCAGCATCTGCGGTACCGCAATCTTGCAGATCGATACGTCGCGCCACGAGCCACGGTGGCCTTGCTGGTCAATCAACCAGGCGGTGCGCTTGACCATGCCTCTGCACAGCTCGATATCGACTCGTGATCGTGCAATGACGTGCTGAACCGAGTCGTACTCGATCACGACTTGCCCGAAGGTTTTTCGTTCCTTGGCGCGTGCCATCATCAGTTGAACCAAAACCTCGGCCAGCCCGATCAAGCGCATGCAATGATGCACCCTTGCTGGCCCGAGGCGAGTCTGCGCTCCGCCAAAGCCAGCGCCTTCGTCGCCCAGCCGGTTTTCAACCGGCACAGCAACATCGACCAACTCCAACTCACCGATCGGCGCCACATGATCTTCCCAACCCATGAAACGCAGTGATCGGACCACGCGCAAACCCGGCGTGTCGATCGGCACAATCAGCGCCGTGTGTTGTTGTGTCCGATGCGCCTGAGGATTGCTGCGGCCTACGACGATGACAAATTTACAGTCCGGATGGGCGGCGCCGGTGATGTACCACTTGCGTCCATTGATAATGTACTGATCCGCCCGGCGCTCGATGCGGGTGTCGATGTTGGTGGCATCCGAGGACGCGGTGTCGGGTTCGGTCAGTGCAAAAGCCGATTTCGCCTCACCCTCAAGCAAGGGCCGCAACCAACGCCGTTTTTGTTCGGGATTGGCTACCTGCTGGAGATACGCCATGTTGGGTACGTCGGGCGCCTGGCAGTTGAACACCTCGGAGCCCCACGGCAGACGCCCCATGATCTCGCACAAGGGAGCGAACTCGACATTCGACAGATGGGTTCCGGGTTCGTCGCTTGCCAGCGCCGGCAACGCCATGTTCCACAGGCCCTGCGCACGCGCGGCGGAACGTAACGCAGGCATGAAGGGGGCTGGCTGCTTGCGCACCACCACCGACTCATGCCACTCGCGATGGCGCGGCAACACCTGCGCATCGAAGAAAACTGAAAGCTTTTCGCGGAACTCGCGCGCTCTGGGTGATTCGGTGAAGTCCATCAGGCCTCAGAGTCCTCGAACCTGCAATTGACGATCCATCTGCTCCAGCGCACCGCCGGCTTCGCTCAACAATCGCTCGACAATCTCGCGCACCGATTGCAACTCATTGAACCAGCCGACCCCCTGTCCAGCGCCGGTGTATGACAGAGCCTCGATACCGTGTTGTTCGACAGCCGCGAGTAACGCGCCGGTCAGGGCCAGAACCTGGCGCAACAAAATCGGGTTGCAAGCGTGCTCCTGGCTGGTCAGCCAGGCCGTGCCCAGCCAGACACCCTGAGCACCGAGCGCGAACGCGGCAGCGATGTGGCGACCATGCCCCACCCCACCGGCCGCCAGTACCGACGTGTCACCGGCGACTTCGACGACCTGAGGAACCAGTGAATAGGTGCCAACCGGCCCTGTGTGGCCGCCGGCGTCGGCGCCTTGGGCAACGATCAGGTCGACACCAGCCGATTTGGCGTTATGGGCGTGGCGGGCAGATCCGACCAGCGACATCGTGAATTTGCCGCACTGCCGGGCGCGTTTGATGACCGCTGGCGGGCAACCGATACCAGCCGCGAATCCGTCCGCACCGGATTGCAGGACTGCATCGATCTGTTCTTCGAACAATTGCTGGGAACGCACCTGGCTCGAGAAGAACGTTGACTCGGTGGCGAGAGGCACAGCGTATTTTTCACGCAGGTAATCGACGAACGCTGTGTGTTCAACCGGCAGACCAGCAACGACCGCAGCCCGATCGGTTTCGGTGCCCACGCCCGCCGGCAGCAGCAGATCAACACCGAACTTTCCGGCACCGACTCGTTCGCGAATTTCCTTCAAATGACTCACGATTTGCTCGGGCAGGTCGCGGGTCGCGCCGTATACCGGGTAACAGCCGGCGTCGGCCAATGCGACAGTCACGTCGATGCTGTGTGAGAAGCCGAAGATGGGATTACGGATCCCGAGCCGCCGACACAGATCGGTCTGCAGAGATCGCATCAGACCACGTTCTGATCGCGCAGACGTTGTAACTCAACCTCGGTCAGACCCAGTTGCCTGATGTAGACCTCGTGATTGTGTTCCCCAAGCGCGCCGGCAGTTGATGTGACCTGACCTGGATTATTCGTGAAACGTGGCACCACGTTTTGCATACGCACCGATCCGAAATCCGCGTCGGGTACAGACACAATCGCATCACGCGCGACCATTTGCGGATCACTGACGATCTGGTCGATCGAGTACACCGGCGCGATGGTCCCGCCTTCGCGCTCGAACGCGCCCAGGATGTCGTTGAGGTCGTGTTCGCTCATCCATTTTGAGAACATCGCATTCAGCTCTGTCGAGTGCTCGATCCTCGAGCGGTTGGTCGCGTAACGCGCATCGATTGGCAGATCGGGACGTCCGATCGCGTGAGCCTCAGCAGTGAACAAGGCATTGGTGCTACCGGACAGCGAGACATAACGATCGTCCCGGCTGCGGTACACAGCCGCGGGCGCAGAGCATTGATTGGCGTTACCCGAGCGTTCGCGCACGACACCGAGTTGGTCATGTTCGATCGGCAAGAAATCGAGCAGCCGTAACGTTGCTTCAGTCATCGAGAGGTCGATCTCCTCGCCGGCTGCGTCGGGCTGCTGGATGCGCCGACACAGCGCGGCCAGTACGCCGACCGCACCGAACAGGCCACCAATCGCATCGCCCATCGGATAACCACTGTGCATGGGCAACGCCGTCGGGCTTGCGCAAGTCCAGGGTGATGAATTTCTTGTTGCGATTGATCGCCTTCCACCACAGCGACTTGCCGTCCTTGAAGGGCGGAAAATCACGCGCGCCATCACCTCGTTCCGGAACCTCCGCCTTGACCACCTCGGCACCGTAGTCGGCGAGCAAGGGCGCGCAGGTGGGTGCGGCAATGATCGTGGCGATATCGAGCACCCGCAAGCCGGTCAATGGTCCAGGCATCACTGTCTCCGGTCAAATTCGCAGATTTGAATATCGAAACAAAATGGAACGATACTTCTTTATTGTTCCATTATTTTGAACATGTATTGGCGTTCAGTCAAGTCCAGCCTGCGCTGCGTGTTCCGCCGCGCAAACCCTGCCGGGCAGCGCCGCCCCGCAAGCGACCTATTCGTTCCAGATTGCCCGAATGTTTGCAGCCAGCGCAAGCGCGCGCGGCGCGACATCACGCTCCAACTGGCCGGGCGCCAACCGGTAGGCAGGTATGCCGCAGTTCAATGCCAGCGCGGCGCCGTCTTTCATGGTCAACAAAGGCACCGCGACGGCATGCACGTTTGGGTTGAAGTCACCCAAGGACAGGCAAAATCCTCGTTGGGCACAATCCCGTATTCCCTGAGCCGCCTTCACGTGATACAGCTTCCATAACTGCGGCAACTCCCGCCGAGTCCGATCCATCACCTGCTGACGCGACAGCGCGTCGAGCTGCGCCAGTAACGCGCGCCCGATTGCGGTTTGAATGAGCGGCGCGTTACCGCCCACGTCGGGCGACAACGGATGCGGCTCTGTGCCGCGAGCGGTCTCGACGAAGATCAGACTGGTCCGATCCAGCGTCCCGATCGATACGGCGCCACGAATATCGCGCGCCAGCTCTGCCATCAAAGGTCTTGCTGTTTGCCGTATGGTGAATCCCCGCAGCACCGGATAAGCCAGCGCCAACAGTCGCACCCCGGGACGGAATTTGCCCTCCGCGTTGCGCAGCAGATAGCCCAATTCGATCAGAGTTGAACTGAGTCGTGACACCGTTGGTTTGGTCAGACCCGTGCGCCGCGCCAATTCCGCATTGCCGAGCCAGAAATCGTCTGGACCAAACGCCTCCACTAATGACAAACCGCGCGCCAAGGTAGTCGCGAACCAGTTGCCGCGCTCCTGATCGGTTTCTTGAGGACTAATCCGCGCGTTCGCCGGTGAACTTTTTGCTCTAGGCATTGCTGGAACAGCTTTAAACTATAATTCCATATATTAAAACACGCGAAAGACAACATGAGAAAGAGTGCTACTTGGAAAAGGCTGTTGACGGCTTTGGTGCCCTTGGCGACTGTGGCGACCTTGGTGGCACTCACCCACGGTCTGGCGACCGCACAAACGGCAGGCGGCAGCGCAGTTGATACTTATCCGGTCCGCTCGGTTCGTGTCATTGTGCCGTTCGCCCCCGGTGGCGCACTCGATACCGTAGCGCGATTGGTGTCACAAAAACTGGCTGAACGGCTCGGTCAGCCGTTTGTGGTCGAGAACAAACCCGGCGCGTCGAACATCATCGGCAATGACCTGGTTGCCAAGGCCCCTGCCGACGGCTACACCGTGTTGTTCGCAGCCGCCCCGATCGCCATGAATCAGGTACTGGGGGTCAAGACGCCCTACGATGTGCAGAAGGATCTGACGCCGATATCACTGGTGGCTACCGCCGCTGTGCTGGTGCTGGTGCACCCGTCGACGCCCTACCAGACCCTTCAGGACATTGTGAAAGCGGCAAAGGCCAGCCCGAACGGCCTTATGTATGCGACTGCGGGTGTCGCCTCAATGCCGCACCTGGTCGGCGAGGGTTGGAAGGTCCAGTCAGGCGCCAACCTGATCCACGTCGGCTACAAGGGTTCGACGTCAGCGCTGCAAGATGTCATGGCCGGCACAATGACCGTATTTCTGGACGGCTACATTCCCTCGGGTACCCAGGTGGGTTTGGGCAAGTTGCGCGCCATCGCCTATGCCGCGCCGAAGCGTTCGGTGCTGCTGCCCGAGGTACCGACCACCGCCGAACAGGGCTTCCCGGAGATGATCGGCGGCGCTTTTTTTGGGCTCATGGCACCAGCCAACACGCCGGCCGCGATCATCGAGAAACTCAACAGTCACGTTCGCGAAGTGCTGAATCAACCTGATGTACGCGATCGTCTGATCCGGCAGGGCTACGAAGTGCACGGATCGACGCCCGCCGAGTACTCGGCCTACATTCGCCGGCAAATTGAGCGTTGGACGCCCGTCGTCAAAGCGGCCGGCGTCAAAGCGGAGTAGCAGGGAACGAGAGCGCGAAAGAGAAAGAGCGAGCAAGAGCGCGCGCTTGGGAAATCTCAGAACCGGTGCAATACACCGAACAAAATACTTCGGCCGTCGTCACCCGGCGTGGCCGAGCCGGCCGTGATGGTGTAGCCGCCCAATTGCATATTGGCGGTCCCGCCATTGTTGAAGGTCAACATACGACCGTACAGCGCAGTGCGTTTCGACAGGTCATAGTTCACGCCGATCGTATACGCGGTCTGGTCATTCGAGGTGCTGGCGACGTCACGCTTCTGGATGTTCGCCAGAAACGTCCAGCCGCTGGCGGTTTGGTATTGCGTCATCAGACCGACAAATTTGGCGCTCGGTACACCGCCGATGTCGGACTTGGAATTGCCCAGATTGACGCCGAATCGCCATGCCCCACTCGAATAATCTGCCGCCAGCAATTGAATGATCGAGGTCGCCGGGCTCGCCACTGGCGCGGCGGCGCTACCGGTCTTGCGTTCCTGCCTGGACAAGGAAACTCTGATCGGGCCGTTGACGTAAGCGCCCAGCAGGTCAACCAGGCGACCGCTCTGAGTGGACGGTGTTTCTGCTTCGCCGGCGCCATACATCGCCTGGAAGCGAAACGGAAACGTGGCCGGCGACTTGTACATCAGCGAATTGTTCTGGCGCACTTGCATGGCCAAGTGACCGGGTTGGTCGTTCGCGAAAAACCAAAGATTGGTACTGCCCACAATACCGTTCGAGACGAATTGATCCCAGGTGGCCAGAGCGACGAACGTTGGCGTGTACTGCCGACCCATCGTAATGGCTCCCCAGTTACTATCAAGGCCCATATAGGCTTGGCGGGTGAACGCAAAACCGGTCGAACCGGCGACACTCGGAATATTGCCGTCGCCGGTATCAATGCTGATGCCGCCTTCAAGTTGGAACAGGGCCTTCAAACCGCCACCCAGGTCTTCGCTGCCTCTAAAGCCGATCTGTGAGGCGATGATGCCGCCCTCGCTGATTTTCAGCGCCGACTTCGAGCCGACCTTGACGCTGTTTATGCCCGCGTCCACTGCGCCATACAGGGTGACATTGGTCTGCGCACCTACACCGGTGGCAGTAGCAAGCAGCATTGACGCCGCCACAGCGATTTTATTCACGATCGTCCTCCACGGGTGGCCATTTCTAAGTCGGCCATTTTTGGTGCGCCAAGCGCAATTTTGGTGAATTAACCTTGTACTGGGTCAACCGACTTTCGATCTGTCACTTAATTGACACTGTTGGCTCAATCTAACAAACTGTGCCAATGCAGGCGGCTTCATAGCCGCCGCTTGGTACAGGTCTGTTGCTAGTCTGGCGTCCGTCCGATGCCGGTCTGTCACCGCTCTATTGTGTCCCAAGGTCGTACTTCGCCTTGCTCGCACGGACCGCCTTCTCGTCGCGCTTCTTGCGCGCCGGCATGTCGAACACCAGTTGCACGATCCGGCCTTGAAAGTCGAACGGCGACTGATAGTCATCAGCGACCGCCGAACCGGAATCGCGACCGGCATCCATGCCGTACGCCGAGATCATGCGCAATACCTGCGGTACCTCGACATGACCGCAAGCGATGCCGTCGATCAAAACAGTGGCCTGACCCTTCTCGCCGATCTTCTCGAACGACACGCTGACGGTCGATTGGCCGATTGGAATCGGCCAATCCGAGACCGCCTTGTAATGCTGCGTGAACAGGTTATAGTCGAAGATTAGTCGATCGCCGAGCACGTAAAACGCCATGCCGTTGTTGCCGGTACCGACTGCAAATATAACGCCCTGAGTGTCGGCTTCAGGTCGCTCAAGCTCTGCCGTTACCACGAAGCTGCGATTGCCCAACGATGGAGCCACCTCGCCGCTCATGTGCGCAACGGGTGGATACAGAACATAACGTTCGCGATTGCGCGGCGTGCCGCTGCGCGGACTGGGAGACCACAATTGCGCGCGCCGATCATCGAGCGGCAACACGTCGTAACGGCCAGCCTCGGTCCACCAGAGCTGGATCAACTCGGTCAGTTTGTCCGGTTCGCTTTTCGCCAGGTCGTGACATTCCGAGAAGTCGCGTTCGACATGGTAAAGCTCCCAGCGATCGAACTCGAAGGGCGTATCCGGCTTGTGATGTGACACCGCCTTCCAACCGCCCGACCAAATAGCTCGATGCCCGAACATCTCGAAGTACTGCGAGACTTTGCGGGTCGGCATATCGCGCGCTTCGGGCGCAAAGGTGTAGACCATGCTTTGGCCGTGCACTGGCATCTGCGCGACCCCATTGACGGATTCAGGCGGCACGACGCCAATGATCTCGAGCACGGTCGGGGTGATATCGGTGACATGATGGAACTGCGATCGGATACTTCCTCCATCGCTGATGCCCGCTGGCCAATGCACGATCAGCGGGTCGCGGATACCGCCACCGTGTGTCGTGCCCTTGTAGCGCTTGCCCGGACAATTGCCGACCTGCGCCCAACCCCAGGGATAGTTGGTGTTCGATTTTGGTCCACCGATATCGTCGATCCGCGCGATCGTGTCTTCAATCTTCTCCTCAATACCATTGAAGTACTTGAAAGTGTCGATGACGCCGATCGGGCCACCCTCCTGGCTGGCGCCATTGTCCGACATAACCAGGATCACGGAATTCTCGAGTTGGCCGATATCCTCCAGAAAACTCAGCAATCGGCCGATCTGTGCGTCGCTGTGTTCGAGAAACGCGGCGAACGCCTCTTGCAGCCGCAACACGACTCTTCTTTCGTCGGTACTGAGCTTCTCCCACGGGTCGACGCCAGCGTTGCGCCCGGCCAACTCGGTGTTCGCCGGAATCACGCCGAGTGCTTTCTGGCGCTCAAACCATTGTTGACGAATCACGTCCCAACCGGCGTCGAACCGGCCGCGATATTTGTTCAGATAGTCGGCGGGTGCCTGATGCGGCGCGTGCGTGGCGCCAAAGCACAGATAAAGAAAGAACGGCTTTTCCGGAATGGCAGAATGCTGGCTGCGGATCAGGCCGATCGAATGATCAATCAGATCCTCGCTCAAGTGGTAGCCTTGTGCGGGCGTACGCGGTGGATCAATCGGATGGCTGTCGCTGTACAGCTCCGGATAGAACTGATCGGTCTCGCCTTGCATGAAGCCATAAAAACGGTCAAAGCCGCGCGCTAACGGCCATTGATCGAACGGTCCAGCCGCCGAGGTTTCCTCCATAGGGGTCAGATGCCACTTGCCGACAGCAAAGGTCGAATAGCCTTGCGGGCGAATCATTTCGGCCAACGTGGCGGCACTTTTGGCAACGCTGCCGGCGCAGTTCGGAAAACCGGTATTCCAGTTCGCCAGGCCACGCATACCGACCGAATGATGATTGCGCCCGGTCAGCAGTGCGGCGCGAGTCGGCGAACAGAGCGCAGTGGTGTGGTAGTTCGTGTAGCGCAGACCGGCGGCGGCGAGCCGATCAACATTCGGCGTATCGATGCTCGAGCCGTAACATCCAAAATGCGAAAAACCGGTATCGTCAAACAGAATCGTGATGACGTTCGGCGCACCTGCGCGCGGCTTTGGAAATTCTGGCCACCAGGCTTTTGACTCAGCCTGCGTGCGGCCGATCTGCCCTTTGAAGTTCGCATGTGTTGCCATCTGTCTGTCCTGTTCGTTGGTCCTGTTCGTTGGACCAGTTCGTCTGCGCTATTCGCCAGTCCTCGCTTGATTACTGTTGCCGCAGCGCGGCCCGCAATATCCCGCTCGGATCGGTGACCTGGTCGTCGTCGAGATCGATCACGAGCTTGTGCAAGGTGCCGGTGAACTTGAACGGCGCCTCGAACTCGCCGACCGAAGGTTTCGGCGCCTGCCCGACCTCCAGACCAATGAACGAGGCCTGCGCCCGGTAAGTTTGCGGCAGTACCACCGTGCCGCAGGCCTGACCGTCGATATACAGAGTGCCTTCGCCCTTGTATTGTCCGGTCTTCTTCATTTCGTACACCAACTCGCAGCGACCTTCGGGAACCCGGCGGTCCGACCGAACGACGTAGTGTCGGTTCACGAAGTTGTAGTCATGTATCAATCGACCTTCTTCAACGTAGAGCGCATAGCCACCACACCAGTCGCCCTGCGCCACCAGCACACCTTCGGCGCCGCCTTTCGGAATATCGACGAGTGCCGTGATCGTGTAGGAACGATTGCGAATGTCGGGTGCGGCGGCCTGCGGAATGCGGCCTGTGCCGGGCTGCAGTTGCCAGTGCCGACGGGCCGCAACGCTGTACGGGTTCGAGCTCACGAACCGTTCAGTCGTGTCGTTCATGGGCAGCACCTTGCAGGCTCCAGCCTCGGAGAACCAATGCCGAATCATCTCGGCCAATTTGGCCGGTTGCTCGGCAGCCAGATCGCGCGATTCATTGAAATCTTCATCGAGGTGATAAAGCTCCCAGGCGTCCGCATCGAACGGCGTTCCCGGTCGGTGCCAGGTGACCGCCTTCCAGCCCTTGTGCCAGATGCCGCGATGGCCGAGCATCTCGAAATACTGAACCTGTTTTTGGGTGAGCGCCTCGGCTACTGTGAAACTGTAGGCCAGGCTGGTGCCTTCAATCGGCTGTTGCGTGACGCCGTTGATGACCTCGGGTACCGACACACCGGTGAGCTCCAGCATGGTCGGCGTGATGTCGCAGACATGGTGGAACTGATGTCGAATACCACCCTGGTCCTTGATACCGTTCGGAAAGTGAACAATCAGGGGATCGCGCACGCCACCGCCATGAGTGTTCTGTTTGTAGCGCTTCAAGGGCGTGTTGCCGGCCATCGCCCAACCCATCGGGTAGTTGTTGTTCAAGTGCCCCTGGCCGATCTGATCGATATAGGGCAAGTTATCGGCGAGCGTGTCGCGCACACCGTTGAAATAGCGCAGCGCATTGACGGTGCCGAATGGTGATCCCTCCTGACTCGCGCCATTGTCGGAGATCAGCGCTATCACCGTGTTCTCGAGTTGGCCCGCCTGCGACAGGTAACTGACCAATCGACCGACTTGCAGGTCCGCATGTTCGAGCATGCCAGCGAAGGCCGCCTGCAAGCGTACCGCCAAACGCTGTTCGTCGTCATTGAGCGAGTCCCACGGTTTGACGCCGGGGCTGTGCGCCGGAAGCTCGGTTTTTGCGGGCACTATTCCCATCGCCTTCTGACGCGCCAGACGTTCGATACGCGTGCGGTCCCAGCCCTTCTCGAACACGGGGATGTACTTCTCGATAAATTCAGCCGGCGCGTGGTGCGGTGCGTGTTGTGCGCCCAGACACATATAGAGAAAAAATGGCTTGTCGGGCGTGATGGTCTGTTGTTGGCGGATGAAGCTGATCGACTGATCGACGATATCGACCGACAGGTGATAGTCAGGACGGTCAGGATTCTCGATGTGATGGTTATCGAGTACCAATTCCGGATGCCACTGATTGGTTTCGCCTTCGAGAAAACCGAAGTAGCGATCAAAACCGCGCTGCAGCGGCCATTGATCGAACGGCCCGGACGCCGACGTTTCGAAGGTGGGCGTCAAGTGCCATTTACCGGTCGCGAAGGTGTTGTAGCCCTGCAAGCGCAACATCTCGGCGAGCGTGCCGGCGCTTTTGGCAATCCGACCGCGCATGCCGGGAAAACCGAAATCCCAATCCGCCAAGCCGCCCATGCCGACTGAATGATGATTGCGTCCGGTCAGCAAGGCGGCGCGAGTCGGCGAGCACAGTGCAGTAGTGTGAAAATTGGTATAACGCAAACCACCGGCCGCCAGTGCGTCGATATTCGGGGTGGCAATTTCGGAGCCATAACAACCGAGGTCAGCGAAGCCCAAGTCGTCGAACACGACATAGACAACGTTGGGCGCACCGCTCGGTGCCCGTGGCGGTGCCGGCCAGTACGGGGTTGATTCTGCGGTGGTGTGTCCAATGATTGCCCGGCTGTTTTTCTGCGCCATCTTTTTGTCTCCGTCTGCAACGCGTGGAAGCTCGAATCAATCTAAAAATTATTCGCGGCCCGGCCATTGGCGGCGCAGCGAAACCCTGTGTGACTGGTCGTGCTCGCCGGATCGTTGGAGCTGCGTGCGGCCACTCGATAACGATTGCAATAACTCTCGTGGCAAAGAAAACTGCCACCCCTGATCACACGTCGCACGCCAATTCTCGGTCCTTGCGGATTCGAGAGTGGCGTAGCAGCGAAGCGGTCATCGAACCAGTCGGCACACCATTCCCAAACGTTACCGCAGACGTCGTGCAGGCCGAAATCATTGGCCGCAAACGAAGCAACCGGAGCAGTGCCATAGTGACCGTCGGCCTGCGTGTTCAATGCCGGAAATCGTCCCTGCCAGATATTGCAGCGATGTTCGCCCTGCGGGGTCAGTTGATCGCCCCAGGCGTAGCGTTTATCGACCAGCCCGCCACGCGCCGCGCACTCCCATTCGGCCTCAGTCGGCAAGCGCTTGCCGGCCCATTCACAATAAGCCCTGGCATCGAACCAGGATACATGTACCACTGGATGATCGGCGCGAGCATCGATGTTCGAGTGCGGTCCCTCGGGGCGATGCCAGCAGGCGCCGGTGACTTCGCGCCACCAGGGCGCCTCGGCGACCCCTCGCGTCGGCGGAAAATTGTCGGCCAGCAGGCCCGCGAATACAAAGCTCGTATTGAGTTCTTCAGCCAGCGTGACGTAACGGGTTGCCGATACAAAGCGCGCAAAATCGGAATTGGTCACGACGCATCGATCCATCAAGAAGTCAGACAACGTCACGATGCGTGAGGGTGCCTCGCCATCGCCGGGTTCGCCTTCGTCGGCGTCGCTGCCCATCCGGAAGTTGTTGGCCGCAATGAATACCATCGAACCAGAGCTGCGGGCTGGCTCGGAGGAAGTCCAGGCGGCCGTTAGCGTTCGATCGGCAACGCCCCCTCGGAAAGAGGGCGACCAACAACATGAAGCTTGCCGCTCTTCGGGCATCATCATTCCCTATCATTTACAGCGACGGTTACGGCTGCGTAAGCGTCCACACCTAAGCAACCTTATCGCGTTCCTGGCGCCAGAGATGTCGCAAAGGTGACATTCGACTGGTGATCTGTCCGGTCTGCTCGATCAGCGCACTGTCCCGATAGCCGCTTCCACCTCGGCCAGGCGATCCTTGCCAAAGTAAATTTCGTCGTTGACAAAAAATGTCGGTGAACCGAAGGCTCCGCGCGTATGGGCCCGCTCAGTGTTGGTCAGTAATCCGGCCTTGACTTGCGGATCCTGCGATTTTTGCACCAATGCCGGCCCGTCCAGTCCTGCGGCCGCGAGCACCTCGAGGATTTGCTCGTCATCGGCCATGTTGCGCTGCTGCTCCCACATGGCTGCATAAACGGCGTCGACATAACGCTCGAAGCAGCCAAGCGCTTGCGCCGCCACCGCGCCGCGCATGATTTTGAGCGTGTTGACCGGGAAATTCGGGTTGAATCGAAACGCCGACAAACCGTGCTTTTCGATGAACCGCTTGATCTCCAGTCGGTCATAAGCCTGCTTGTTCGGGATACCGGCAAACGCCTCGGCGGGAGACCGATTATTGGTGAGCTTGAACAGGCCACCGAGCAGAATCGGTACGTACGTGAAGCGCACACCGCTACGCGCCTCGATCGCCGGGATGACCTTGTGGCAGAAATAAGCGTTCGGGCTACCAAAGTCGAACAGAAACTCGACGGATACTGGCATGGTCACTCCTTTGATCTACGGATCGATTGGTCGGCTGGTTTGCTTGGCGCTCACCAAGTCTCGAGCCAGGGCCGCAGTTCGGTTTCATGCGTCCAGGCGTCGCGCGGTTGTTGGTGTATTTGCCAGTAAGCGTCAGCGATGCTGTCCGGGTTCAGAATGCCTTGCTGTTCTTTCATGGCATAGCGATCCGGAAAATTGCTGCGAATGAATTCCGTGTCAATCGCGCCGTCGATCACTGGGTGGGCCACATGAATGCCCTTGGGCCACAACTCGCGCGCCATGCTTTGAGCCAGCGCACGCAAGGCGTGCTTGGCGCCCGCAAACGCCGCAAAGCCCTCGCGACCACGCAAGCTGGCGGTAGCGCCCGTGAACAGGATGGTGCCGCGACCGCGTGGCAACATGACCTTGGTCACCTCGCGGCCCATCAGGAAGCCGCCGAAGCAGGCCATCTCCCAGACTTTGAAATAAACGCGCGCGGTGGTTTCGGTGATCGAAAAATTTACGTTGGCACCGATGTTGAATACCGCCACCTCAATCGGCGCAATGTCTCGTTCGATCTGCGCAACCAGCGCGACCATGTCCTCTTCCTTGCGCGCGTCACTGCCAAAGCCGTGCGCCTGCCCACCCTCGGCGCGAATCTGCTCGAGCAACGGCTGCAGCTTGTCAGCGCTGCGTCGGGTAACGCAGGCGATGTAGCCCTGCCGCGCAAAGCGCCTGGCAATGGCGCCGCCGGTGGCGTCGCCGGCGCCGATCACGAGGATGGCTTTTTTGTCCGTCATGGCTTGCGCTCCTCGCTCGCTGTGGGCTGTGGGCTGTGGGCTGAACTAACCCGATATTATCGGATGCGTAAACATGCGCAAGCGTTAAGCGTCGAGCAAATCAACCGATGACCGAAAAGGATCGATCACGGTGACTTCGCCATACTGATGCTGGTGCGCCATGTCTTCACTCAGGATATAGCGACAGCCCATATGTTGAGCAGAGGCGACGATCAGGCTGTCCCAGTAGTGCAAACCATATCGGCTCTCGATCGCCCACGCTGTTTCGACCGTGGCTAGGTCGATCGGCCAAGGTTGCCACACTTCGTATCGGCGAACCTCGGCATGCGCTTCCGAGAGGGGCATGGACGGCCTGAGCTTACGGGTAACGTTAACGTAGAACTCGTTCAATACTTGCCGACTGACGCGCCCCGACCCTCGTTTCCAAAGGATGCTCAACCATTGCAATGCCTGTTGACGTTTTACTGTGTCGAAACCGTCTTCGCTATAGATCAGAATATTCGTATCAACCAAAAAACTGCTCATCAGGCGCGGTCGTGGTTGCGGTCGCGATCGTACAAGTCAGCACGGGATTCATAGGGCTTGCCGTCCGACTTCCAAGTACGGTCCTTGGTCAGCCATTCCTGAGCCGCGCGTTGATAGGCATCGGTCAGAAACATTTTCTCTGCGAGCATGTCGCCGACCATTCGAGACACGCTGGTGTTGCGGCGCGCCGCCTCAACGCGCGCCCACTCGGCGACTTTTTCATCCATGGTAATGGTGACATTTTTCATGCCCTTATAATACACGAACTTCGTGCAACACGAACATATTGTAATAATATGAAGGTTGTATCCCAACTCGACTAAAACGTTTCCCCAGGCGATTTATTCGAGCAATTAAAACCCGCCATTGAACTGGAAATTGCTCGCCCGGGCGTCACATGCGATCATTAACTTGAATAGAGTCAAGCTTGCGCCATTAAACCGCTGCATTACCGAAGACCCGCCATGACATCCACCCTGAATCCGGCTCAAAACCCACTGCCCCTGACAGGACTCAAAGTCATCGAGCTGCATGCGATTGGACCGGTGCCGTTCGCCGGTCAAATCCTGCGCAGCCTGGGTGCAGAAATTGTTCGCGTCTCGCCACCGGTTGATCCTGGTCTGGGTACGCCCGCCAAGGCCGAGTTCGATTTGCTCAATGCCGGCAAGCGCCGTTTGCTGGTCGATCTGAAGTCAGCCCCGGGAATGGCGGAACTGGTCAGGGAGTTGACCACTGCCGACGTGCTCATGGAAGGCTTTCGTCCGGGCGTGCTCGAGCGTTTGAATCTGGCGCCCGCCAGCCTGCTCGAGCGTTTTCCACGGCTGGTCATTGGTCGCCTGTCGGGTTGGGGCACACACGGCGAGTTGGCTGAGCGCGCCGGCCATGACATCAACTACCTGGCCTTGTGCGGCATTCTGAATGCCATTGGAACCACGCAGTCGCCGGTACCGCCGCTCAATGTGGTCGGTGATTTCGGCGGCGGTGCCATGCATCTGCTGTTGGGCATACTGGCCAAGTTGGTTCAACGCGGCATCAACGGCAAGGGTGGCACCGTGGAATCCAGCATCCTGGCCGGATCAGTCGGACTCACACCCATGTTCTACGGCATGGTCGCCAGCGGCGCCTGGACGCTCGGTCGAGAGGCCAATATTCTCGATGGCGCGGCGCCGTTCTACCGGGTCTATGCGACTGAGGATAAACGCCATGTCGCCGTGGGTGCCATCGAAGCGAAGTTCTTCCGCGAGTTGCTGGAAGTCATGGAACTGACCGAACAAGTTGATGCGCGCCAACAAATGTCGCGCACCAGTTGGTCAGCAACCACCGAGCAATTTGCCAAGCGGTTCGCCGAGCTGCCGCGTGACGAATGGGCGCGCCGCGCCGCCAGTCGCGATTGCTGCCTGTCACCGGTGCTCGATTTCAGCGAAGCTGCAGCGAACGGCCACAATCAGGCCAATCGCCTTTATCGCCATGAGCCGTTTGCGCAGACCGACACCACGATCTGGTTTGATCGGGAGTTGAATCGCTAGTCTCGGTTCGCCCGCCGGAATGGACAAGGCGTAGCAGGCCATTGACTAGCCGAGTCGTAGAACAGAGACTCGGCGCCGGTGTCGTCTGTGCGCTGGGCGCGGGTCTGCTCTGGGGCCTCGTATTCGTGGCACCGCTGTGGTTGCACGACTATCCCGCGATGATACTTTCCGCTGGCCGCTATGTTGCGTTCGGTCTGTTGGCGTTGCCGCTGGCCTGGCTCGATCGCAAGGCAATTGCGCGGCTCACCCGAGCCGATTGGCGTGAGGCCACCAAGCTGTCCTTGGTCGGCAATCTCATCTACTACGCGTTTCTGGCCGCCGCCATACAAAAAGCCGGTGCGCCCTTGCCTACGATGATCATTGGTACCTTGCCGGTGGTCATTGCCATCTGCTCGAACATCAGTTCACCCCAATTGCGCTGGCGCAGTCTACTCTGGCCGTTGAGCTTGATGGTGTTGGGCATTGCGCTGGTTAATCGTGAAGAGTGGCGAACGGTCACGCAATCGTCGCTGAACGTCTGGGTCGTCGGCACCTTGCTCGCCATCGGCGCGCTGATCTGCTGGACCTGGTACCCGATTCGCAACGCGTGCTGGCTGCGCGAGCACCCGGAGTTGACTTCCAGCACCTGGGCCACCGCCCAAGGTTTGAGTACCCTGCCTCTGGCGCTGCTGGCGATCGTTCTGCTCTACTTTCTCGAGCGACCGTTGGGATTGAATGCCGTGGCTTATGACTGGCCTCTGGGTCCAAGGCCGTTGATGTTTGTCGCCGTGATGCTGGCGATCGGGCTGTTCGCATCCTGGCTCGGCACCTTGCTTTGGAATCGTGCGAGCCAATTGACGCCGACTGCGCTGGCGGGTCAATTGATCATCTTTGAGACCTTGGCCGCGTTGTTGTATGCCTTCCTGATGCGCGAGCAATGGCCGACGTCAGGCGTCTGGATGGGTATCGCCTGTCTGGTGGTCGGGGTGAGTCTGGCGATTCGGCAATTTGATTCTGCGCGGCTGTCTTAGCAGCCTTCGCGGTTTGTGCCTGCTTCCGCCAGCAGCGGACTGGTGCGAATGCCTTCGCGAATGTCATCCGCATCGGCCTGGGCGGCCGATGCTCCTTCTTTATTTCGCTGCGGCATTCACACCAGTCCGCTCTTGGCTGAAACTGTGCTGGGTTGAGGTTGTCGTGTGCGATCGGCGGTGCCCGGTCGGAACCCGCACGGTTTTCGGTTTTCGCTGTTCGGTTTTCGGTTCTCGCTGTTCCGAACCTGCACGCTGGTGCCGGATCAGGCTGGCGGGGTGCTTGGCGTAGCGGCATAAAGGAGGAGCGTCGGCCGCCAGGTCGGCGCGGGGGACAGCCGCGTAGCCAAGCGCACCGTCGGCCTGATCCCGGGAGAACTCTGTCGGCCTGATCCCGGTGATAGCTTTATCAACCTGATCCCGTGATAGCTCCATGGAACTACCAGCCGATCCTGAAGCGTATAATAACTTTTAACGAATTCATTAATGGGAAGTGTAATATGCCCTTGCGCGCCTCTGACGTTGTTCCCATCAGTGAAGCCCGTGCCCGCCTCACTGAACTGGCCGAGGAAGTCGTACATTCGGGAGCAGAAAAATTGTTGACGAAGAACGGCGCCAGTTACGTGGCGCTGGTCGACGCGCGCCGGCTCGACTATTACCACGCTCTCGAGGCAGAGCACGCCAACCTGGTGCTCGCCGATGATGCCGTCAGTGGACTCAATCAAGCTCTGTCGGGGCAGTTCGTCTCTGACGACGAACTCGATGAAGCGCTTGGCGTTACGCCTGTTCGGTGAGCATTCCAGTCAACGCCAGGGTTCGGGCGGTCCCGAACTTCCTGGCCAGCTTGCGCGCCGCGCAAGCCTATATGGTCGAGCAAGATGCTAACTCTGCTCCTCAGCGTTTCAAGAAACTGCAGACTGAACTGCTCAAGGCACGAGGTCTCATGTCCTTCGCCCCCGCATGCGGTCGCCCGGCCAGATTCCTCGATGCCAAGTCCGGCTGGGGAAAGTTCCAGGCACAGCAAGCTCTGCAACTTGCACGAGCGTTAGGCATGCCTGAGCTCCGCGAGTTGGTGTTGGCCCGTCATGTAGTGCTTTATGCCCACTCCGAACGGGATGTGCTGCTGCTTTCCCTGCGCCACGAGCGGCAGTTGGGATACCGCCTGCCAGAGTGAGATCGAACGGCGTCATTGCGATATTTGTCGATGCGCCACTTGTTGGTGGTTGAGGTGAGTCTGGCGATTCGGCGATTTGATTCGACTCGGCTGTCTTGGCAGCCTTCGCGGTTTGTGCGTGCTTCCGCCAGCAGCGGACTGGTGCGAATGCCTTCGCGAATGTCATCCGCATCGGCCTGGGCGGCCGATGCTCCTTCTTTATTTCGCTGCGGCATTCACACTAGTCCGCTCCTGGCTGAAACTGTGCTGGGTTCAGGTTGTCGTGTGCGATCGGCGGTGCCCGGTCGGAACCCGCACGGTTTTCGGTTTTCGGTTCTCGCTGTTCCGAACCTGCACGCTGGTGCCTGATCAGGCTGGCGGGGTGCTTGGCGTAGCGGCATAAAGGAGGAGCGTCGGCCGCCAGGTCGGCGCGGGGGACAGCCGCGTAGCCAAGCGTACCGTCGGCCTGATCCCGGGAGCTCCCGGGAGATCCTGTGATAGCCCAATCGGCCTGATCCCCCGATAGCCCAATCGGCGTCATCGCAATATTTGTCGTTGCGCCAGTAGAGATTTGGTGCGCTGGAGCCGGTAACATACGTCGAAGCGCCGACCTGCGTCGCGCCGCCGAGTCCGCGCGACGATTATTCAAACCTGAGACAAGCCATGCAAAAGCGAGCACCCCGTCACCCCTTTCACGCCTTCTACCTCAACCGCCGACGAGCGCTTCAAGGCCTGGCCGTCGCCGCCGCGCTGCCGCTGAACGGCCATGCACAGGACAGCTATCCGGTGCGCCCGATCACCATCGTCGTACCCTGGGGGCCGGGCGGATCGGGCGATATCACCGCGCGCACGTTCAGCAAGTACTTCGAGAAGCGCACCGGCCAGGTTGCGGTCATCGAGAACAAGCCCGGCGCCAATGGCATCCTGGGGTCGCAATATCTGAAGACCGCCAACGCCGACGGTTACACGGTCATGATGACCTCGAACATGACCCACGGGGCCAACACTTCGCTGTACCGCAAGTTGCCCTATGATCCCCTGCGCGACTTCCAGCACATCGGCATGTTCGGTGTGTTCGGGCTCCTCCTGCTCGTCCCTGCGGGCAGTCCGATCAAGTCATTCGCCGACCTCGTCGCGCAGGCTCGGGCCAAGCCCGATGAACTGGCCCTGGGCCACTTCAACGCGTCGACACAGATTTCCGCGCTGCTGCTCAAGAGCATGGGCGCAATGCCGATCAAGGATGTGTCCTACAAGGCCATCGGCAGTGCGTTCACCGACCTGTTGGGCGGCCACATCCAGTTGGTCTTTGCTGATTACCCGGCGGCCAGCGCGCAGATTGCCGCCGGCAAGCTGGTGCCGATCGCAGTAACGGCCGGGCAGCGCAGCAGTGACTATCCGCAGGTGCCGGCCATCGCCGAGTTCATTCCGGGTTATGAAGTCATCACCTCGCTCGGCCTGGCGGCGCCCGCCAATATTCCGAAGGCGGTGGTCGATCGCGTCAACGCGCTGATCATCGATGCGCTGGCCGATGCCGAAGTGCGCGCTCAATTCCTCAAGCTCGGCTATACCTTGCGGCCGTATTCAGCGGAGGCGACACGCGGCTTTCTGGTCGAGGAAACCGAGAAGTGGGCGCGCTACATCAAGCTGGCGAAAATCGAACCGCAGTGAGCGTGTCGCGCAGGCGACTCCAAATCTGCGTGGTGTTCCGTCTTCAGCCCGGTGTTCCCCGTTCAGCCCAATGTCCTGCGTTCAGCCCGGTGTTCCTGCAATTCGGTTCAACGCCGAAACCCACGGCATGGGCGCAGCCTTCGGCATGATCGGCTCAGGGTCGACCAGAGACTTTGTGATCCGTCGCAAAGCACCGTCACCCGGCTCCGCACTGGACTCGTAACCCAGATGATGGGCCAAACCCAACATCGCCGAATTGGTGGCGAATGTCAGGGCAACCAGTTGCTGGTAGCCGGCAGACTTCGCAAGCTCATGCAAGCGAAGCAATAACTTTTTGGCGATGCCTTGGCCCTGGAATCGATCGGCCAACACAATGGCCATTTCGGCGTTGCCTGGCTCATCGGTCAGCGCATAACGAGCCACGCCGATCAACTCGGCCAGCGAACGGCCGTCCAGATCGATCTCGCCGTCATTGAGGATAGCGCCCAGCGCCATCTCGGGTCCGGCTTGATAGTCGAGCAACTTGCGCACGCTATCGATCGACTTGAATCGCACCGTACCCAGCATACGTTGGTAGATCGTCGCGCTGCTCAGTGAAGAAAGAAAATTGACCTCGAGATCGAGATCGGCCAAACCGATTGGCCTGAGCGTCAACGCGTTAGCAGCTTGATTCGTGGCCGGTGTTGAGGCATGCTCTGAGACTTGCGTTAACGCAAAATTTGCAGTTTGATTTGCGGCCTGCAGCGCGCCGGATGAGAAGTTTAAATCCACAATTACTCCTGATTGCTGACTCCTCCTCGTCTCAATATGAGGCATATAACGGTTATGCACAAGGACAATCGGCTATTGCGCGTTGAATAGAGTCACTACTCCAGCGCGCGCGGTTTGGGGCGCCAGATACAGAAGACCACAAGGCCGGCAATCTGCAAGAGCGTGGCGGCCAGCAGGCTCGCGCGAAAGGCATTGACGGTGCCAAGACCAACGAGATGCAGGCCGTCGACCATGGCACCGAATAACCATTGCCAGACAAAGATTCCCGTAAAGATCAGCAAGTTATAAGCAGTGTACGCGCGGCCGGTCAGCGCTGACGGAAAGGACAGGCTGACGTGGGGTTGAACAATCGCAAAGAACGTCGAGATCAATGCCAGCGCTGGCCACGCGAACCACCACTTTGGCTCGATGGCCAGCGCTATCAGGCACTGTGTCGCGGCCATCAGCGCGCAGCCAACGGCGGTGATACGCGCAGTCGACCAACCCAAACGGCGAACCCACGGCAGCAAAAAACCGACCGATAGAAAACCTATCAGCAGGGTCAAATTAAAAGCCAGAAGCACTTGCGCTGCTGTGCCAGGCGTAAACCCCATGACTTGAATCAACCACGGGCCGGCCCACAGGCTTTGCATCGAAACAAACGGCGCATGGGCAAGCAGTGACATCATCGCAAAGCGCCAGAAATAGGCGTCGCTGAATACCTCGCGATAACCGCTCCACAAGGAGGTACTGCTTCGGCCTTCGGCCATCACGGCACTATGCTGTTCCTCATCACGCGGCAACATCGTGAACAGCAGCAGGGCCGCCAGCAGAAACAGGCCGCCTGCCAACCAGAAGATATCGCGCCATCCGATCCAGTTCATGGCCCATCGGGTTGGCACCGTGACCGAAAGCGCGCCGAGCGAGCCGGACATCAGCATCCAGGCCGCGAGCGATTGTTGTCGTGCCGGCGCGAACCAGAATCGAAACGCCTTCAGTGCGGCCATCAGAGCGCCGGCGACACCGGCACCGATCAAGCCGCGACCGATCCAGAGCATCACCGATGATTGCGCCGAGGCGAACAGAACGCAGCCGAGCGCGGCGAGCACCAGCAAGCTAGAGTGCGTACGGCGCGAACCGTATTGATCGAGCCATATACCCAACGGCAGTTGCAGCGCCGCGAACGCGAGAAAGTAGGCGCTGCCGAGCGAACCCAATTGCGTGTGGCTGAGCTCGAAGTCGTGCATCAACTCGGGCGCAATGACGGCGCCGACCGTCCGCATTGCAAACGACAACAGATACGCAAACGCGAATAGCGCGAATATGCCCAACCCGGCGGTCAGCTTGCGCCCAGCGACGGGTTCAATCACCTCGGTCGAACCACGGAAACGTCTTCTGAGCGGACGTCAATCATCCGAGCGTTCATCGATCATTCAAGCATTCATCGATCATTCGAGCAGACGAAACGATTCGATGAAGGTCTGCGCCTGCTCGGGATCTGGTTGTGGGCCAATGACGAGAAATTGATAAACCCGGTCGCCGCGCGCCACAAAACCGCCGAGCAGTTGATTCGGCGGCGCTTTGGCGCTCGCCTCGATGCGCAATCCCGCAAGCGGCGCCATCGTTCGACCCTGCGGGTCCAGCACGGGCACTTTGATTGGCACAGCGGCGGACTCCAGAGCACCGATGTTGCGCAGCATCTGAACCCGCAAAGCGGCCAGCACGCGCTCGCGGTCGGCCGCCGAGTCGCGTGATAGTCTCATGACGCCAACCGAGAACGAATTGCCGCCAGCCTGCGCGGCCGATAAGCTCATGGCCAGTTGCTCACCTTCAACGCTGACATCGCGGCTGGCCGCTCCAGGCTTGGCGGGGAACATCACCTGATAGCCCTGCCCTGCGGGTCTGACTTCTCGCCAGTTATACTCGGGCGAGCAGCCGACCAGCGGGGTCATAGTGACGACGGACATGCTCACGCTCATTATCCAGGCCGCCCGCGCCCTGTGCGCCGCGATCCGCATTAACTGACACAATCGATGCAGCAAGGCAGGCACCATGATCTACGAATTCAAGTCTCGTGCCACAGGTACCGTAGTGACTACCCAGGCAGTTGCCGAGCGCATCTTGCAAATTATCGGCAAATCGACGCCAAGCAAAGGCGTGATTCTGCCCGAACAAATGCCGGCGGCCATCGACGCCTTGAAACGCGCGATCGACACGGAGGCTCAGTCAGGCAGTAATCCGCGTACAGTTGATGGCGCGCATGACGAGTTGGATAACGAGCCCTCCGAGCCAAGCGTGTCACTAGCTCAACGTGCGTTTCCATTTCTGGAAATGTTGCGCGAGGCGTACGCGGCGCGCAAGGAAATAACCTGGGGCGTCTGATCACTCTGAAGCCATCACGCCGACGTCGATCACACCCAATTTGATGACGCGAAATTTGATCTCGGCGAACCTGAATATAGCAATCGCGGTGCATCAATGTCGCTACCCACAAACATTTTGCAAACGTTAACCAATGGAATGCCGATTTATTTTACATTAATCAATCGCGTTTGAAAGCTTGGGCAAACCCTTGAAATCAAAATTGAAATAATGATGCGTCCAATCGCGCTTTGAACGCGTGACTGCTCAGACATCGTTTTCGGTACTCCATTGAAGCCGATTGCGTTGCCACTTCATCTGGTGGATACGACTCACTTGGCGCATAGTTTTGCAGCTTGCAGTGCATTTGCTGCATCGAGACGCGCTTCCCCGCTGGCTGCGTTCGTCATGGATCGACTGATCCGAGACGACAAGCTCGCTTGCCTCGGCCGGATGCGCGAACAATATCCAGAACAACTAAGGAGCGCAATTCATGTCGTCCGTATTCTCATGCTGGTGGTGGTGGCTTTTGCTGGGCGGGCTGTTGGGCTGGTTGCTGAGCTGGTGGCTCGCGCGCAATGCGCACCAACAAGCGCATTCATCCTGGGGCAGCCGATTCGCAGACATCGAAGGTCGGCACTTGGCCACCCTGCGCCAGAAAGACACTGAACTCTCAAAACTGCAAGGTGATTTCAGTCAATTGAAATCGCGACCGTTACCGGCCGCAGAGGTCAAGATTGTGGAGAAGATCGTTGACCGCCCGATTGATCGCATTATTGAGAAAATCGTCGATCGACCGGTAGATCGCGTCGTTGAGAAAATCGTCAATGTACAGGTTGATAACCCGATGCACCTGGGACGAATCCGCGAACTGGAAGCAGAGGTCGGATTGATGGTTGGCTTGCGATCACAACTGAGCTCACTGCAGGTTGCGCCGCCGAAGGTCATCGAAAAAATGGTTGATCGGCCGGTCGAGCGCGTGGTGGAGAAGATTGTAGATCGACCGGTTGAACGCATCGTTGAGAGGATCGTTGATCGCCCGGTCGATCGGATCGTGGAGAAGCTCGTCAACGTTCAGGTCGACAATCCAAAGCATCTCGGCCGTATTCGTGAACTCGAGGCCGAGGTTGGATTGATCGTCGGCTTGCGCTCGCAGATCAGCGCGCTGCAATCCGCACCGCCGAAAATGGTCGAAAAAGTCGTTGATCGCCCGGTCGATCGCATCGTTGAACGGATCGTCGAGAAGATCGTTGAAAAAATTGTCGAACGTCCGGTCGATCGCATCGTCGAGAAGTTGGTCCTGGATACGCGCGGCCTGGAAGAGCGTGATCGTCAGTTAGGCGAGCTGCGTCTGCGCATCGAGGGCATCGAGCGCGATCGAGCTGCAACGATTGCGCTGCGTGATGAAGAAATTCACAAGCTGCGGACAGCGCAGCCGGCGGTACTCAACAAGGTAGCCGCCAGCGCAGCCGGGTTCAACGTTCGAGGCATGGACGATCTGGAAGTGGTTGAAGGCATTGGGCCGAAGATCGCGGAACTGTTGAACGCTGACGGTATTCATTATTTTTCCGAGCTGGCGCTCGCTTCGTCCGCACGCATTCAAGGCGTACTGGATCGGGCCGGCCCGAACTTCCGCTTGGCGCGACCCGATACCTGGCCGCAGCAAGCCGGGTTGGCCGCTGCCAACCGATGGGCCGAGTTACGCACGTTGCAGGATGAATTGAACGCTGGCAACCGCACTTAATCTGAACCCAAGGACTCATCATGACCGAAGCACATCTTAGAGATGACAACTGGGCCGGCATTTCGCGGCTTCACAAGTTCATCGCCCTCATCCTGGCGCTCATCCTGGCATTGACCTGGTGGTTGGGTCGCGGCGCCGGCAGCAGTTTTGGATGTTTGCCAGGCACCGGCAGCGCTGATGCAGCCGCTGGCGCAATAGCCACTGCAACACCCGCAGTGATCTCTGCGCCCGCCGCAGTGACATCCGCAGGCGCTGGCGCAGCATCGCCTGCGGCTGCCACTACAGCGACGGCAACGGCGGCAACAGCGGCCACTGCAGCCAGTGCCGCGCCGGCACCGGAGACGGCGCCAGCTACTGCGGCGTCGGCTGCACCTTCCTCGTCGACAGCCGCACCGGCAGTCGAATCAAAGCCGGCGCCGGCGCCCACGCCAGCCACCGCAACGCCGCCGGCACAGCCGACGCCGCCGACTGGGACTGCACAAACAGCGACAGCACAATCCGCGACGGCGGTTGCGGGCAAGGGCTTGCCGGTCGCAAAAGTGCATTTCGCACTCGATAAGACCAAGCTCTGGAGCGGCGCGGACAAAGAGCTTTCAAAAGTGTTGGCTTATTTGAAGGCCAATCCTGGCTCAAAAGCGGTGTTATCGGGATTTCATGATCCCAGTGGTAATCGGGACCACAACCTGGAGCTGGCCAAGAATCGCTCACACGCCGTTCGTGATCGCTTGGTACAACAGGGTATTGGCCTTGGTCGCATCATCGAAGAAAAGCCTGTCGAAACGACCGGCGACGGCCCGCCGGCCGAGGCCCGCCGCGTTGAGGTGTCGATCCGGCCCTGATCAGGACCCGGAGTTGGGAGCCAAATAAGCGCGCGGGCATATTTGGGTCCCGGATTCTTGCAAAGCTGGCGCCGCTTTTCGGCGCTCTGTCATCATGCCGACTTTGCACACTACGGCAATCGCCTCCATGTCCAGCACCTTGCAAGACTCCAGCGTCTGCGACCCGCACAACGCACATCCCTTCGACCGCGCAATTGCATTGAACGCGATAGCCCCGAATGCAACCGGCGGTAGTGACTATCGCGCGATTGCCACGCCAGATTATTGGAATCTCGTCGGGCCGTTCGGCGGTATGACCGCCGCCATGATGCTCAATTCAACGCTGGTCGCCGCCAATCGACTCGGTGACCCGGTCGCGCTGACCGTGAACTTTGCGGCGCCCATGGCGCTGGCTGAGTACCAGGTGAAAACTGCCATCGCGCGAACCAATCGCAGCACACAACATTGGACTATCGAGCTGCAGCAAGAGACTCAAACGATCGCAACGGCGTCGGCGGTGTTCGCACTGCGCCGCCAGAGCTGGCACCATCAAGAGGTGACCATGGCGGCCGATGTGCCTGGCGCAGAAAGCCTGCAGCCGCTCGATCGAGCGGCGTCGATGCCCTGGTTCAAGCAGTACGACTTGCGGCCGATCCGCACGCTAGTGTCCACTCGCGAGCCACAGGTCAGCACACACGCGTGGATCCGGGATGAACCGGCTCGGGCGCTGGACTTCGCGTCATTGACCGCGATTTGCGACACCGTGATGCCCTGGATGTTCCGGCGCCGAAAGCAGATGATTCCGGTCAGCACGGTCAGCTTGAGTGTCTATTTTCATGTCAGCAGCACTGAACTGGCTGCCGTGGGAACACGACATGTTTACACTCGTTCGTACGGCCAGATCTGTCACAGCGGCTTTATGGACAGCAACGCGCAGGTCTGGAGCCGTGAGGGCGTCTTGCTCGCGACGACGCAACAAATGATGTGGGTCAAGGAATAGGACTGAAGACGATGAACATAATCCGATTGGGGCTTGCCCTGCTGATGCAGTTGGCGCTGGCCGGTTCGCTGGGTGCACAAGGTTATCCGACGCGAACCATCACCTTGGTGGCACCCTATGGGCCTGGCGGTGATTCGGATTTCTCGGGTCGCAACCTGGCGGCGGTGGTTCCGAAATATCTCGGTCAGCCGGCCATTGTCGTGAACCAGGTCGGTGCCAGCGGCATGATCGGCTCGCAACGGGTGCGCACCAGCGCCCCGGACGGCTACACCTTGCTGATTGCGCGCGGCGGTTCACAGGCCATCGTGCCGGCGCTCGATTCGAAGAGTCCGTACAAATGGAATGATTTCACGTTCCTGAGTCTGCTCGATCTGAATCCGCTGGTGCTGGTCGTCAAGCCCGATGCGCCGTACCGGACCTTGAAGGAATTGATCGAGCACCTGCGCGCCAATCCCGGCAAACTCAATTATTCGACCGCAGGTAACAGTACCACTCAAAATTTGTCGACGCAGTATCTGTTCCAGGTCATGGGATTGCCCAAGGAAGCCGCTATCCAGGTGCCCTACAAGAGCGGCGGCGAAGCGACCGCTGCCGTGCTCGGTAACCAGGTTGAATTTGTTTTCAATAACCTGACCACAATGCTCGGGCAGATCAAGGCCGGCACGCTGCGTCCGCTGCTGACGACCACCGCGCAACGACTCAAGGATCTGCCGGACGTGCCGACGGCTCGCGAACTCGGATGGCCGCAACTCGAAGCACTGACCGGCTGGAGCGGATTGTTCGGGCCGCCTGGCCTGCCGCCCGAGGTCATCACGCGTTGGAGCGAAGCGTTGCAGAAAATCAGCCAGGACCCGGATTGGCTGCGCGGCAACGACGCCATCGCTGGCATTGCGTCGATTCGATCGCCTGCCGAGACCGAGAAGTTCGCACGCGAACAATTTGAGCTTTACGAAAGGCTCGGCGAGCTTCTGGGTATTCGGCAGTGACGGATGCGGCAAGCAAAGACGCGGCTGCAATTGAGCCGACAGTGACAGTGCCTGCATTGTCAGCGCCTGCAGTCCTGGGCCTGCGGGTCGGCGCACTTCAGGCCCTCATGACCCGTGATCCTGGCGCAAAATGCGCGTCGACAACGGCGCTGCAGCTCGAACAACTCGAACGACCGGCACACGACCTGAACCGGGTCATTCAAGAACCGGCGGGACTACCCGGGCGGCCGGCACAACCGGTGTTGGTGTCGCCGGGTAAAGTGGCCAAGCGATCACTGCAGACCGTCGAAGGTCACGCGGGATTGATCCATTCGCTGGCGCATATCGAGCTGAACGCGGTAGACCTGGCGCTCGACATCATCTGGCGATATCCGGGTCTGCCGGCGCTTTTTTACCGCGAGTGGCTGTCGGTCGCCAAAGATGAGGCAAGGCACTATCGACTGCTCGAAGACCATTTGAATCAACTTGGCTACCACTACGGCGCGTTTAACGCTCACCACGGACTTTGGGAAATGGCCGAGCGTACCAAGGACGATTTGCTGGCACGCCTCGCCCTCGTTCCTCGCACGCTGGAAGCACGTGGTCTGGACGCTTCGCCGCTGGTTCGCGACAAACTCATTTCGATCGGCGATCAGCGCGGTGCGGCGATTCTCTCGATCATCTTGCAAGACGAAATTCGTCATGTCGCCATTGGCAATCGCTGGTATCGCTGGCTGTGTGTGCAACGGGGCGTCGATGCGCAGGCCGAATTTCGAGCGTGTTCATTGCGCTATCGGGCGCCGAAGCTGCGCGGGCCCTTCAATCTCGAAGGGCGGCGAGCCGCTGGTTTCACCGACGAGGAATTAGCAGAACTGGGTTGCGCGAATCCGGTTGAAGTTTTGTGCGAAACTTCGAGAATTCAATCGACGATATCGTCAGGATAGGAGTGTGCTATGGCTGAATTATGTATTCTTGATGCAGGTAACGACGTGTCGGCCGAAGCCATCGAACGCGGTTTGCAGGTCGGCGAAGCGTTGATCATCGCGCGCGGGCATACGGTTGAATTAGCTTATCAGGCCGTGCTGTCGCGAGCCAACAATGAACGGCACAATAACCGAGCCGCGAACGCCTGGGATTCCGCCGAAGATGCCGTGTTCGCAGAAGTCTGGGGCGATCGTGATGACTGGCCGGACGACGCTGTGCTGAGTATTGTCGGCGCGAAGTGAGTTGTCGGGGCGAAATGACGGCTATTTTTTGAAAACGATGCCGGCTCTGACCATGATGAACAGCACCAGCGGCCAGAAAACGGTGTTGATCACATCGTGTAGTGACGCATGGGTATCCCAGACGCCGTAACGAGACAGGTCACGCGCGCGATCAAACACTTCGACCAGAAGTGCGGCGGCAGTGACTCCCACCACGGGGATCAAGGTACCGGCACGCTTTCGAAAAACAATGGCGATCAGAAAGAATATCAACAGACCCAGTTGGGTATGCAAGGCATCGCGCGAAACGCCGGTGAGCAGGACTATTTGAGTCTTGAGCTCTTCAATCATGTCGCACCGGTTTTAACCCCCGACCCGTCGTAATGCATTGCCTCACTCACTGAATCAGAGTTCGCTGGTTGAATCAGAGTTCGCTGGTGGCCCCATGCGTCTGCTGCGGGGCGGCGACGCGCTGGGTATTAAGCTTGTTCTCGGTCGGCATGGGCGCGGCAGCGCTACGAGCGACGATGGGCGCTTCATTGACGGTTCGGTTCGCCGGATCATGCCTGAGACCACGCCAATCCTGAAAGATTCGTTCATGACTCTTGGTCACGACATCCCAACTGAATTCCATCATGGCGCGAGCACGACCACGCAGGCCATTACTCTTCATCGCCTCGGGATTCGCTAACGCCCACTGCAGCTTCGCAAGCAGGTCATCGGTATTGCTTTTGCCAAACAACAGACCAGTGTCGCCCACCACGTAACAATTCTCTTCAATATCGCTACAGATGACCGGCGTACCCAGGCCCATATTTTCGAGCACGACCGGCGATAACCCTTCGATATCCGAGGCCTGAATGTAGGCATAGGCATTTTTCATCAATGCATGCGTGCGGCCACCATAAACGAAGCCTGGAAAGATGATTCGTTTGTCTTTGGTCGCCAGAATCTTTTTCTCAAAGTCCGATGGATTGGGCGCACCGCCCACCAACACCAGCTTCTTGTCTGTCTTCAGTCGCTCGAACGCCGGCACCAGATACTGCAGACCCTTGTCCGGAATAAATCGACCAACGAACAGGAAGTACTCGCCCGCGACCAGACCTAATTCCTTGAGCACTTCAGGCTCAAGCTTGGATTCATCGACCTCGCTGCCAAACGGCACAAAGTCGTACACTCGGCCAAAGCGCTTCTCGAATTCGGCTTTTACAAATACGTTATCGACAATGACTGCATGCGGCGCAAACGCGGTCAGATATTGCGTCAACCACAAATAGACGCGCGCATACCAGGGCCACTTGGCGCGTTTCCAATCGGCGCCATCCTGGCTCAGGAAGACTTTCTTTCCGAACAGCCGCAGTAGCAACGCAAACGGGCTATTGCCACCGTTTTGCATATGCACCACGTCGCCGGTATTCTTAAAGATGATGTGCAACGACACCTTCAACGAGTGGATGAAAGTATCGAAGCCCTTCTTGCGCGTCGGCGTGTAGAAATTCAGGGTCTTGACGCCCTGAAATTCATCCGCAATCGGCTCTTCACCCGGAAACAAGCGGTTATAGACCACCACCTCGTGGCCCAATTTCACCAGACGAGGATACAACTCCAGCGCGAACTTGTCCGCGCCGGCACAACCCGCACGAAGCGGGATTGAGCGTAAGCCGAAAGCTGCGATGCGCATTTGAATTACAGATATCCGCGATAGGAGGCGTTGAGGTAATCGGCCAATGCATCATGCCAATCGCGCATTTTATTCATACCGCGCAAAGACAGTTTGCGATTCATCAAGCGCTCTGAATCCGGTCGCGGAGCGAAGTACTGCTCCTTGAAAAACTGCGAGCTCACTTCGTTGATCTTGACTTTTTCTTTCAAGCCCAACTGCTTGACCAGTTCATGAGCGACTTCGAGCCGGCTGGTCGTGCCCTCGCAAACCATGTTGTAGAGCCCCCAAAATTCATGCTCGAGCAGGCCTTGAACATTGGCCGCAAAGTCCATCGTGTAGGTCGGGGTGCCGAGCTTGTCGTGAACGATATTCAGTTCACGTTTGCCGTCCTTGATCTGCTTCATGAGCTTCTGGATGAACTTCTTGTCTTTCTTTGGGCCACCGCCCATCATCCAGCCGGCGCGGCACACCAGATGCCGGCGCGCGTTCTGGGTGACATACAACTCGCCCATGTATTTCGAGCGTGCGTAATGGCCCATCGGATTGGGTTGATCCCAATCATCAAACGTATCTTTGGAACCGTCGAAAATTCCGGCTGTACTGATGTAGAGCAACGGAATGTCGAGCTTGTTGGCAATCCAGACTGCGTTTTCAACGGCAGTGGTGTTGGTCTTGTACGCGTCTTCGATATTGCGTTCACAATACTCCAGGTCAGTGTAGGCGCCCAAGTGAAACAGGTAGTCCGGGCGAAACGATTCGACGTCTTTACGATAGGCGTCCAGGTCCCGGAAATCCAGGAGCTTCAGCCAATCGGTGTTGACATCCTTGTCGGTACATTTGAGCTCGTAGCGTGACCCGAAGACGTTATAAAACGCTTCCCCGAGCATTCCACCGCTTCCAGCGAGATAAATCTTGTTCAAAATGTTCTGCCCAACGAAATTGAAGAGCTCACCGCGAGTTCTTCCTTGATTCAAGTATTCAACAAACCTGGCGGCTCCGGAAAGCCAATCTACCCGAGCGGCATCTGACATCCGCCAGCCGGAGAGGACTCAACTCTAGACGACTTGGCAGTGGTTCTCCGACAACAACTGCGTCAATTTATTTCAAGCTGATGGCCGCGCCAGCGCACGTGCACCAAACGTCCGCCAGGGATTAGTCGGGTGACTGACCGTACTAGGCTTCGCGCCGATCCTGATGCCGCCAGCGCCACGCAATCAGACCGAAGGTGAACATCATCAGCGTTTCCATGCTGGGCGCCCAGAACATCGCGCTCGACGCCAGAAACAGTACGGCAATCATTATTACCGATGCCGACAGTGTTCTGCAGAATGCGCGATCGAGGCCGGGATCGGCCCGTTCTATCAACAGTCGACAGGTATTCCAGGCACTCCAGAGGATCAGACAAAAAAGCATCAGACCGAATGCACCCAACTCCCAAAGCAGGGTGGAGACGCCGGTCAGGTCGATCGTATGACCCGAATACCTGAAACTCAGAAACCCCGGATTATCACTGCCCGGCGCACTGTACGAGCTACCGAGTCCGTAACCAAATGCCGCTCTGACGGGATTGTCCGAACCGTTCTTGTCCCACCAGAATTTGACAACCGTGGTGCGGTTAAGACTGGGACCTTCATAGTAGCCAAGTTCGCCAAAGTTATAGTCAATATTCTCTTGAATTTTCTGCTCGAAGGTCATGTTGCGGGTATCGTGGTTCTGCACCGACACGTACACATAGAACAGGCCGATCATCAGCAGGCCCGACATCAGTGAGCCAATCGCAAACAACGCCGGCCGTTTACGGATCAGGTCGCTGAATATGGCAAACAATGCCACCGGCAAAAGCGCGAGTACCATTTTCGTTTCGCCCAATCCGAGCGGAATGGCCGTCGCGCCAGCCAACAGCAGGGTTCGCGCACCGCTCAACACGCGTTCGCGATAGGCGCAGACCAGGCCGGCCAGGACGACCAGAATCAGGAACGCCATGACGTTACTGTTGCCACCGCCAAACATGGACGCTTCAAATGTGCCTGCGACAATATCGACCGGTACCACCCGGTTCGGCAGGTTGAACCGCAGGGGCACCAACTCGATACGCTGATAGAGCGCAAACGGCAATTGCGCCATGGCCAGAAGCAGGATCAGAAGCATCCAGTGGCGGATTGTTTTTGTACTGAAAGGCACCACCGCCAACGCAAACGCAACGCCGAGAAATTGGTAATTTCGCTTGATCGCGCTGAACGCTTCGGAGCTCGAGCCTTCGGAGAAAAACAGTGAAACCACACCGCACAGCGAGAAGAGGATCAGTAGCGGAATAAAGGCCGGCTGCGGCGGGCGCGTATTTAACCTCGCCGTTCCGGCATGAGCAATCGCGGCAATGGTCAGAAAGAATCCCAGGATCGAAAAGAGCCAGGTCACACGAGTGAGTTGTGGCTGAAATAACATCAACGGACCCGAGATCAGCAAGGTTCCCAGCAAGACGATCCAGATCACGGACTCGACAGCGCTGAGCATCAGAATGCCGAGGATCGCACCGACCACGAGGCCGGAAGCCATCAGGTTGCCGGTCGCCGTCACCACCCCGCTCACCAAGGCAGCCATAACAAAGCACGCCACGACAAAACTCGGCATCAGCCGATACGAAGTGAACAGTGACGACGACGGGCCCGTTGTTCTAGCAAACACGATTAAGTTCCAATGCGTTCCTCTGGAATCGAGGCGAGTGTATTTTACTAGAACGAATTTTGCGACTAGAACGAATTGAGTGTCGCACCCAGAATCTGAATGCCCGAACTGGTCATGATGGCAGCCAGTTGATTCAATTCCGCGCTTCGGGTCCGGTCTTTTCGGCCGACGATCATGGCGGCTCTGACCCTTTGCGCAATGACGCTGGCGTCGGACGCTTCCTGCGCCGAGGGTGTGTCCACCAGGATCACGTCGTACATGGTCGAGAGCTGATTGAGCATCTCTGCGAAATCCTGTCGACCCAACAATTCCTGCGGGTTCGGTGGCAGCGGTCCCGAGGGCAACACCGACAGGTTCGACATGCTGGCAACCTGGGCGATTTCTTCGAGGCCCGCGCGACCGCCCAAGATGCCCGATAGACCCATGCGATTCTCGACGCCGAAAATCTGATGCTGGGTCGGATGACGCAAATCCGCGTCAATCACCAGTGTGCGCTCGCCAAGTTGGGCAAACACCACCCCTAGGTTGGCAGTAATAAAACTTTTGCCGTCGCCGCGATCGACGCTGGTCACGGCCAACGCGGCCTGTCCCGGTGAACCGTCGAACCAGCGCAACATCAATTGTGATCGCAGGCCACGCAAGGCTTCCGCGAAGGGCAGCGTCGGGTTCAGGGCTGCCACGAGTTTCGGGGGGATCAGTGAAGTTGCAACGTCCGAGCGGGAATAGCCAAATTGTTGAGCCAAGGCTTCTTCAACATCCTTGGGCCGTGCAAAACCGAGCTTGATCGCAATTTCGCCAAACCGCAGCTTGCTGTTCTTTTGTTCAGCCAGGATGCGCTCGACTTGAACCGGCGTAATGCGTCCTCGTGCTACCAGGATGTCACCAAGCTTCATGCTGCGCTCAGGATTCGCGGACGAATGCACGGCCACGCTATTGGGGTTGTTAGCCGGCAAGATTCGATCCATGATGCTTTGTTGTTCCATGATTAACCTGATAGTTCCGTGACTGATAGTTCCGTGAGCTGATTGATCGAACGACTTAGTTACCCAGGCGCAATGTTGGCGGCCGCATACTCGGGCCAGTGCTGCCGATGAGTCGTTGCGGCCGGCGCGAACTGGCTGCCGGCAACACCGCCAGTACCGGTACACCCGAGGCTTGCAACAGGTCTTCCGAGTCGCGCAGCGGCTTTTGCATCATCTCGAGCGTCAGGGCCGCCAACAGCGCCAGGAACAGTCCGATAAAGCCGCCGATAATGCCGTTCAACATCGGTTTGGGACGTGATGGCTCGAGCGGTCGAGTGGCGCGGGTCAACACACTGACGTTTGACTGCTTTGATTGACTCTGCAGATTGGTTTCGGTGTAGCGTTGGCTGACCAGGTCGAGTGAGCGTTGCGCCGATTGCACTTCGCGCTCAATGATGGAAACCTGGTTGCGCCCTTCACGCAGCTTCAAAACCTTGGTCTTCTGAGCTTCAACCGCTGCGCGAAGTTCGCTCTCGCGTTGCTGGTTGATCGTGTTGGTAGTCGAGATGCTGCCGGTGACTTTGCCAGTCTCCGAGTCCAGCCGGGCGCGTAAACTATTGACCTCGGCTTTGGCGCTCACAAATTCGGGGTGAGCTGTACCCAACCGCGAAGACATTTGGTCGAGGCGGGCTTCCGCTCGGCCCAGATCGGCCTTCAAGGTTTGCAGTAGCGCATTACCGACCACGTCTACCGAGGACTCGCGTCCATTGCGGCCCGAATTGGCGGCCCGTGAGGAACTCTCGATGCGGGCCGTTTGTGCCAGCACCAATTGTTGCGACAGCTCGTTAAGGCGTGCGTTCTCGACGTCATAACGCTCTTCACTGGCGACAATTCCACTGGCTTGTTGAGCGGCCGAAAGGCGCTTTTGGGCCTGTTCGAGTTGTTCTCGATAGGTCTTGGTTTGTGCTTCAAACCATTTGTTGAAGTTACGCGCCGGTTCGGTTTTCAGATCCAGCGTGGTTTCAATGTAGCCCTCGGCAAACGCATTGACCACGTTGGCGACCGTCGAGGGATCACCGGATTCATAAGCAATGTTCAGTGTGCTGCCTTCACGGGAGAATTGAACTTCGAGCTTGCGTTGCAGGGCATCGACGATCTTGTTGCGCAAGGTGCCTTCGCCTGGCGTTTCCGAGTTGACGGCATTCACAAAGGCGGGATTGCTTTCAAGCCCCAGCGATTGAATCACCTTGGAGATGACCCGCTCGCTCTTGATCACTTCGGATTGCGTGGCCAGATAGGCCTGAATCGAGTAGGGCGACGCCATCGGTCCGCCCAGCACCGAGTTATCCCCCTGCAAGTCGACGGTCAAAGTAGTCATGGCCGTGTATTTCTTCGGCAGAATCAAACTGACTGCGATGGTTGTCAACAAGGTGGCCAGGAAGATGAACAACACCACTGCCCAACGCGCCTTGATGATCCTGAACAAATGACCTAATACCATACAATTCCTTGGTCGACGTGCCATTCCCGGTGAAGGCCAGAAATCGGCGGATGTGTCTATTTTCTACGCTTTTGACGAGCGTACAAGCAGAAATGTCATCGCGCCGATGATTTGGGCCGCATGTCCGACGGGCGGACTGTACCCAGAGCGGATGGGTGGCATATTTGCCGAATGAGCGTCTTTTCTGCTTCTTGACGCGGTGCCCGACTAGGCGGTAACTCGAAGGTTTCCGACTTTACGCAACATTCTATTGTGCAACGATATCGGCAAGACATCCTTGGGTTTGTGGAAATTGAGCCGATCAAGGTGATTTCTGCCCTGTCAGCGTGATTTCCGACTACTCGAGCACCAGTTTCTGGTTAGTGACCACTTTTTTGTAGAGTTCGAATTCCCCTTTGATTTGGGTCGAAAACTCGGCCGGCGAGTTGGCAACAACTATAGACCCGGTATCTTCGATGCGCTTGCGGACCGCCGGTTCGTCGAGGGCTTTGCGGACGGCGCTATTGAGCTTTTCGACCAATTCCGGCGACATCCCTTTGGGTCCGTAGATTCCGTAATAGGCCATCCGGTTGACCGGTTCGAGGCCGACTTCCTTGAACGTGGGTACGTTCGGTAACTGTGGCAGCCGCTGCGGGGCGGCGACGACGATGGGCACCAGTCGATTGTCGCGAATGAATGGCAAAGCTGAGGGCATATTGTCGAAAATGATCGGTACCTGGCCTGCGACGGTGTCATTAAGCGCCGGTCCAGCGCCCCGGTAGGGAATATGGATCAGGAAAACGCCCGCCAGGTTCTTGAAGAGCTCGGTTTGCAAGTGGCCGATGCCGCCGGTTCCCGAGGACGCGTAGGAGTGCTTGCCAGGCGAGCGCTTTAACTCCGCCAGAAATGACTTGTAGTCTTTGGCGGGGAAGCCCGGATGCACGGCGATGACATTAGGCGTCGCGGCAATGTTGATAATGGGCGTGAAGTCGGTGATCGGGTTGTACGGAATTTTCGGATTGATGGCGGGGTTGGCGGCGGTGGTGGACACCGTGGCCATCCCCAAACTGTAGCCGTCCGGGGCGGCACGGGCGGTTTCGGCAGCACCGAGTGCACCGCCGCCGCCCGCCTTGTTTTCGACGACGACGGTGGTGCCCAACGCCCTACCCAGCGGCTCGGCGATGACGCGGGCAATGATGTCGGTCGTGCCCCCTGGCGCAAACGGGACCTGCAGTTTGATCGGCCGATTCGGAAAGTTCTGGGCCAGGCAGGCCGTTGGGGCTGCGGTCAGAATCGTCAACGCCGCCAAAAGCGAAAGCTGAAGGAAATGTGCTCTGTGAGTACGGTTCATTTTTTGGGATTAGTGTAATCGCGTCGATCACGCGAGTTTGGAGAGGGAGTTGCCATTAAACGAGGCGATTCCCGAACAGTTGACCCAGGTTCGGCTTGGCGTTTGCGTCGGAGCGAGGTCAAAGCGTGAACAAGGCCTGGTAATAGTGTGATCAGAGCCTGGTCACACCGCCGGTGGCACGGGGCTGGCCTGGGTGCCCCAATCGATCAACCTCAAACCGCTGATCAGACTGAACGGATGCGGCTCCGGGGTGCGATGGGCGATGACCAGGCCCAAGTCTCGGCCGCGCGCCATCGAACAAATCTGCGCGCTCAGAACACTTAATGGTTGATTCCGCGCTTGCGCCTCAGCCAGGATTCGGGCGGCATCCTGGGCATCTCGGTGTCCAAAATCAATGACTTTCACCGAACTCAGCAAGTCTGTCAGCACGGATTCGGTTTTCACGGACAGGTCCGGGCGCAAGATAAACGAATAACGCAGTTCCATGACACTAACGCTGGTAACGCCCAGATCGATCGGCGCCGTCGAGGTCAGTCGCGCATGAACGTCCGGCAGGCCGCGAAGGAAATCAGCGATCACGCTGCTGTGCAAAAGGTACTTCACAGGCCGCGAACCACGGTTGCAAATCGTTCGCCGAAGGGTTCGTCGAGACGCTGCGCAGCCTGCGGGATCTCAAGCAGCGGATGTCGGGCGTCACCGGTCCAGTTTCGGACCTGCGCGGACCAGCCGTCGGAGCGGTGTCGCGCTAGATAGAGCTCGAGCCCTTCGCGAATCATGGCGCTTCGAGAGATCGATTGACGCGTTGCAAACGCATCGACAATCGCCAGCAGGTCGTCCGGAAGATAGGTGCTTATATTCATTTTGGACCCGGCTCTAAAAATCAAATTAATGGGCCGTCAAACGGCGCTGCGAATTCACGTAGAACTTTCTAATAGAGATTATATTAGAAAAACAACGCGCATCGCCGTCTAGCGAAAAAGCTTGAGATCGATTGGAAGGGCGCTCCACTTGCCGAATTCCCGGGCAGTTTGCGGCTCAGGCATCACCGACCAGGTTTGCTGAAAAGTTCTGATGGCTAATGCTATGTCGATCTTTAAAAACTATTGTAAGCAATTGAAATACATGAATAAATTATATATGATATACAAATCTACTATAGATAGTAGTAGAATTTACTGTTAGCCTACTTTGCCATGCTGTTCAACGATTAGAAAACCATAACACTCCAGGTGGGATCGAGCTCGCGCGCGGC
>JANLTP010000148.1:0-34263 GCA_031363055.1 Burkholderiales bacterium
ATCAGCAAGTTCCTGACCGAGTTAAAAAAAGCCGCTTCCGAGCGGCTTTTTTTTGCGATCTTTTTAAATGCGCTTACTCCAGATCCACCCAGCACAGTCCGGCGTCCTGATCGACGATGCCGATCTCCTCGGGTGATACGCCCCACGCTTTTGCCAGGGCCGCCTGGGCCAACTCGGGGCGATTGTTTTGTCGACTCAGGTGAGCCGCCAGCACGTGGTTCAGGCGCGACTGATCAATGCGGGCCAATAACTGCCCGGCCGCTTCATTCGACAGATGGCCGTAGTCACTGCTGATGCGCTTTTTGAGTGACCACGGATAGGCACTGCGCTCGAGCATATGTTCGTCGTGATTCGATTCCAGGACCAGGGCATCGAGTCGATCAAGTGAACGCACGACATGGGCACTGCAAAAGCCCAGATCGGTGACTACACCGAGGCGATGCCGGCCATCATCAAAAACAAATTGCACCGGCTCGCGGGCATCATGCGGGACCGCAAATGGTTGCACGTAAACGCCGCCGATATCAAAGGTCTTACCCGGATCGATAAAACTCCAGAGTGGTGTCATGTTCTCCGGTGGCAGCACGGCGCGCATCGTGCCGTAGGTCAGATGCAAGGGCACGTTGGCACTGGCCGCCAGCCGGTAGGCACCACCAATATGATCCGAGTGTTCGTGCGTCACCAGAATGGCATCAAGCTCGTCAACCGCTACGCCCAGCGACTCGAGGCGACGGCGTGCCTCGCGCAGACCGAATCCGCAGTCCACCAGGATCCGTACCACGCGCTCACCATCGCGACACTCAACCAACAGCGCATTGCCTTCACTGCCACTGCCCAATGAGGCAAATCTCAAAACCGGCTACCGGTCGCTAGCATGAGTGTATTCAGAGTGCGGCTAGATTTTCAGTTGTTCATGTAACAGTGCGAGCATCTTGCCCGCAGTCTGCCGGTCGGCGTCGCTGGCAACTGGGTTGCCGTCGCGCGACTGCACCGAGATCGATGTTTTGTCCGCCGTGCCTTGCACCTTGACCCGATACTGGCGGCTCGAAGCGGCGGCCGTATCAGACGAGAACATGCGCGCAAAAAAGCCCGGATTGGTGGTGTTGCGGGCGTCGACTTCCGGATCGATGTAGCGTACGAAGTAAACGCCTTGCGAACGATCGCGATCTTCCACTGTAAAGCCGCCACGGTCGAGCGCCAATCCAACCCGGCGCCAGGCACGATCAAAACTCTCGACCAGTTCAACCCGCCCGCTGACAGGGTCGCTGACCAGCTTGGCGCGCTCGGCATTAGCGGCAGCGATGCTTGTTCCGCCGCTTCCTGCTGACGTTCCGCCAGTGCCCGCCGAAGTCACACCCGCTACAGCGGTCGCACCCGACCCGGCGGTTCCAGATGCGCCCGCACTCGCGACGGCTGGTTGTGTGACCACCGCCTTGGCACGCTGCTGGTCGGCGCCGAACTTGATCATGAGTCGGCGCAGGAATTCAATTTCAAGCTCGGGATCGGTCGGCCGGTTTTCCCACTTGGTGGTTTCCTTGAATTGGCCAGTCTGGACTTCAGCGAGTCCTCGATGACTGATGTAGATTTCGGTGCCGCCCGGGCCGGTCTCGAGTCGGGTTCGAAACTTGTCACGCTCGCCGCTCGAAAACGCGCCGTCAAATACGCGGCCGATGGTGGCGCGAATAAAATCCTGCGGAATCTTGGCGCGATTCTCGGCCCAGTCCGTTTCCAGTATGCCGGCCTCGGGCCGTTCAATCTGAATCACAAAACCGGACTCTTGCCAGAACTCCCGAACCAACGGCCAGAGCTTTTCCGGCGCTTGATTGATCACCAACCAACGCTGGCCACCGGCGCGCTCCAAACGCGCGCCATCGATATTGGGCAACAAGTCTGATGGTGAAGCCGTCACCGGTTTCGCAGTCGCGCGATCGCGCTGAAATCCCGACGCGGTCGTGTCCGTGCGACCGGGCAAAGCAAAGCGTTCGTCATTGCGCGGGCTGCTCAGATCGGGCGGCACCTCCAATGACTGACCCGGCTTGGCGACGGTCGAGGATTTGTAGTCAATGCGCGAGCGCTCATTCAAGCCGTCGGCGACCGCGCAGCCGCACAAAATCGCAACGCCCAGTGTCGCAGCGCCCAGCATCGCAGCGCCCCGGAATGCCTGCACCTGTGTTAAACCCTGTATTCGAAACTGCATCATCGTGAATTCACCGTGATATCTGCGGCGCGCAAGGCGCTGGCTACGATCTCCTGATTCGCGCCCGATAGCGGCGTCATTGGCAAGCGGATGCCCGAACCCATCAATCCCATTTGTTGCATCGCCCATTTCACCGGAATCGGGTTGGCTTCGACAAACAGCTTCAAATGCAGCGGCAGCAGCTTCTGATTGATCGCGCGCGCACGATTCCAATCGCCCCCGAGTGCTTCCGCACACATTTGTGCCATCTGCACCGGCGCCAGATTGGCGACCACCGAAATGACGCCGTGGCCGCCCATGGCCATTAACGCGAGCGCCGAATCATCGTTACCACTGTAGATCGCAAAACGCGATGGCAACCGCCCGATCAGATCCGAGCCGCGCGGAATGTCACCGGTGGCATCCTTGATCCCGATCACCAAGGGCAACTCGGCGAGGCGGGCCACCGTGTCGTTGGCCAGATCGGCCACGGTTCGACCCGGAACGTTATAGACAATGATCGGCAGATCGACCGCCTCGGTAACCGCTCTGAAGTGTCGATACATACCTTCCTGGGTCGGTCGGTTGTAATACGGCACCACTTGCAAGGACGACGCAGCGCCGGCCGTCTTGGCGAACGCGGTCAGCTCGATTGCTTCGCGGGTCGAGTTGCCACCGGTGCCGGCGATCACCGGTATGCGGCCGGCCGTTTGGTGAACGGCGACCCGGATGAGTTCGCAATGCTCGTCGACATCAACCGTCGGTGACTCGCCGGTGGTGCCAACCGCAACGATGGCGGCCGTACCTGAGGTCACATGCCAGTCAATCAGCTTGCGATAACTTGCATAATCGATCGACCCGTCTTCATGCATGGGCGTTACGATGGCGACAAGGCTTCCTTTGATCATTCGATTCCGCCTGACATTCAAGATCAGAAAAACGTAATTTTAGCTGAGCGCGCGCTCAAGTCATATCCGCAAGGTCACTGCACGCAAATCCAGAGGGTCGCCGTGCGCAAATTCGTTGTTTCATGGCCGGCTTCGGATCATTAAAATAGCCTTGTTCAAACGCCAAAGTTTGCAGTCCAGCGCGCACGCAGGCATGGAAAAGCTCGTTCGGTTGCAATAGAAATTTCGGATTGGCCGGACGGCCGAAGCGCTCATTACCGATCATGAAGGTCTCATAAATCAACAGCCCCGACGGTGCCACCAGGCTCATGAGCAAATCAAGGCGCGGCCGAAACAGGTAATTGCAGACAATCACCGCATCGAATTGATCCGCGCGACCCGACCGCGCCCAGGGCCACGGACCCTGTTCGAGGTCGACACAACGAGCCAGCGCCGGCGCTGCGATCGCGGCGACCGCCGACGCATCAGCATCGACCGCCTGCACTTTGAGTCCACGGCCGATCGCATAACGCGTGTTCCGCCCGTACCCACAGGCGTAATCCAGTACATGAGCGCCGGCGTTCAGCCCATTCAGCCAACGCTGGACCCAGTCGGCGGCCGGGGCGGATTGCAAATCGGTGTGATTCAACGACATTGATTCTGTCCAGGTAACCTTGGATCGGTCAGATTGGCCGAATTGTCGGTCAGTTTAGAGTTTTTGACGTTTCTTCGGTATCGTGTGCGTTATCAATGTGATTCGGTACAAGAAGGCTCTGGCGTGTCGGATATTCAACGCGAAATCGAGAAATTCGTCATCGGAAACGCATCGGCAGAGGCGATCGATCGCACCGACGGCGCACCGGCGGAATCGCCTGAGAACGCCCCTGCGGCCAGCATTAAACCGGCGACCAATGGTCGTGCAGCGGCAGCCGAAAGCAAGGCAGCGGAGGTACACACTCGGCCCTTCTGGCGCCGCAACCACGGATTGTTGCTGCCAGGCATTGCCTTGGTGGCCGCGATCGCCTTGGGCATCAGCTCGCAGTTTCATCCGCTGGCCTGGGCCGCCGGCATTTTCCTGTTGTTCGCTTGCGCCATGTGGATTGATCATCGTGCCCAAAAGGCCAGTCACCAACTGGCAATTCGCGATCGCGAAATCGCCACGCTCAAAACCCTGCGGGCACAGTACAGCAGCGCCGAACAAATGGCCTCGCTGGGCGTCTGGTCGCAGGATCTGGTCAAGGACCGACTGCACTGGACCGAAGGTGCGTTCCGGCTGTTTGGCATCGATCCGCAACTGGGCGAACCGTCGCTACAGGGGTTCCTCATTTGTATCCACGCCGACGACCAAAGCCGCTGGAAAGATGTTCACAAGCGCGCCATCTCGACCGGGCGCGAGGCCAAGGTCGAGTATCGCTACATGCGTCACGGCCGCGAGTCGATCTGGGTTCGCAGTGTCGCGCGCCCCGAGCGCAATGCCGACGGCCAAGTGTTTCGAATCGTCGGCACTGTCCAGGATATTTCCGGTATTCGCGCCATGCAGCAGCAACTGGCGGCCAGCGAAGGCAAGTTCCGTGAACTGACCAACATGAGCTCCGATTGGGTATGGGAAACCAATGCGCAACACCAACTGAGCTTTTTGTCGGACAGCGTTGACGCCGTCCTTGGTACCTGGGCCCGTTCTGGCATGGGCAAGCAGCGCTGGAATGTCGCTGGTGAACTCGAGAAAGTCGACTGGCAAGGTCATCGCGAAACGGTTGAAGCCCATAAACCGTTCGAGAACTTCGAGTACAGCCGACTCGACCCGGATGGCCACCAGTTTCACTTCTCGCTGAGCGGTCGACCGCTGTTCGATACCAGCGGCAACTTCATCGGCTATCGCGGCACCGGTCGCAACATCACGCGCGAAAAGCAGCAGCGCTCGTTGCTGAAGATCGAGAGCGAGATGGCGCAGATCATTCGCGAGCAAACCGATTCGGATCGCGCCATTACCCTGATTATTGACAGCGTTCGGGATATCATGCACTGGAGCGGTGGCGCTCATCTGACCCGCACTGCTGGCAGCCAGGGCTTTGTCGTGCGGGAGAGTGCCGGCAGCGAGGAATTTCGCAAGGGTCTGGCCGGCCTGACCGGCGAGCTGACGCCGATCGCCAACAGTGCTGAAGACTCGGCCTGGTCGGCCGGCCGCGCCGCCTGGGTCAACGACTTCAGCCGTCAGCCCGAACTGGCGCAACGTTGGAGATTCCGGGATGCGAACGTCAATGCGCTGTTCCTCGCGCCGATTCGCGACGAAGACCAACGGGTCATGAGCGTGCTGTTGTTCATCGCGCCGTTTGCCTATCGACCGAATGATTTTCTGTCCCAAGTGGCCGACAGCTTGTCGCGCACTTTATCACTCTACCTGCAGCGCAAGGCGGCCGAAAAACGGCTCACCCATGCGTCCTTGCATGATGCCCTGACCGGACTGCCGAACCGGGTGTACATCACTCATCAGCTAGAGACACGGCTCAAGGAGAATCGTCCGGCCGCCGTGCTGTACGTCGATCTGGACCGCTTCAAGATCATCAACGATACGCTCGGCCACTCGGTCGGCGATCAGGTGCTGATCGAAGTCGCACGGCGCTTTCGCGACACGCTTCGCCCGATCGATGTACCCGGGCGTATTGGTGGCGATGAATTCATCCTGCTGCTCTCGGACACAGCAGAGCGCGCCACGGTTGAAGCCATTTCGCGGCAGGTGCTGGCTGCCATCGAGAAGCCATTCATTCTGAACAATCGGCCCTACTTCCTGTCAGCCAGTATCGGCGTCGCCATCGCGCCCACGGACGGCAATGACGCCAAGATACTCATCAAGGGTGCCGACGCCGCGATGTATCAAGTGAAGTCAGCGGGCCGCAACGACGTGCAGTTTTTTACGGGCGGCCTGTCGGATGAGCGCTCAGAACAATTACAGTTGACCAGCGAGTTGCCACTGGCCATCCAGCGCGGCGAAGTCGATCTGCACTACCAGCCGATTTTCGCGCTGGCATCGCGAACCGTGGTCGGATTCGAAGCCCTGCTGCGCTGGCATCATCCGACCCGCGGACTGATCCTGCCTGACAAATTTTTGCCGATGGCCGAGCAGAGTAATCTGATTCGCGAAATCGGACTGTGGACCATTCGTCGCGCACTCGACGATCGTCTGCAGCTTGGCCTGACCCAGTATCCGGACGTGGCGGTGTCGGTGAACGTGTCGGCGCGCCAACTGGCCGAGGAAGGGTTTCTTGCGACGCTGAACAATCTGCTCAGCGAGCGCGGCATGCATCCGAAAATGTTGCGTCTCGAGCTGACCGAAAGTGCGTTGATCGAGACCTCGGAGAAGACCGTTGCGCTGATCTCCGATCTGCGCCGCATCGGTGTGCGCGTCATTATCGATAACTTCGGTACCGGTTATGCGTCGTTGTCGTATCTAAAGAATTTGCCGGTCGACGGCCTCAAAATTGATCAGGCATTCATTCGAAATCTGCCGGTTGATCGCGGTAACGCCGCCATTGTTCAGGCGATCACCACGCTGGCCGCGAAACTCGGGTTCCAGGCCATGGCTGAAGGCGTTGAGACCACCGCCGAGCTCAAGGCGCTACGCAGCTACGACTGCGATCAGATGCAAGGTACATTGATTTCCGAGCCGCTGCCGTTCAGTCAGTTGCAGGAATTCATGGAAGCCCTGCCGGCCTTACGACAGATGCACCTCGTCAAGGACAGCACAACGCCGCCTTGACGATTGGTGATTGGTGATTGGTGATCAGCGATCAGAGCGATCAGTCGTACGACAGCCCCATCACCTCACGCACGTCGCGCATGGTTTCGTTGGCCAATCGACGGGCCTTCTCACAACCGTCGGCAATGATGTTGCGCAACAAGGCGGGATCATCGAGATAGGGCTGCGCACGTTCATGAAACGGCTGCTGCTCCTTGATGATCGCATCAATGACCGGTTGTTTGCACTCCAGACAACCGATGCCTGCCGTGCGACAACCCTTTTGTGCCCAGTCGCGGATGTTGTCATCGGAATAAACCAGATGCAGTGGCCAGACCGGACAATTCTCCGGGTTGCCAGGGTCGGTGCGCCGCACTCGCGCCGGGTCGGTCGGCATGGTGCGAATTTTCTTGGTCACCGAGGCCGGGTCTTCGCGCATGGCAATCGAGTTGCCATAACTCTTGGACATTTTCTGGCCATCGACACCGGGCAGCTTCGATGCCTCGGTCAATAGCGCCTGCGGTTCAGCCAGGATGATGCGACGTGTTCCTTCGAGATAACCAAACAAGCGTTCGCGATCAGCCTGACCGAGGTTTTGAGTCTGCTCGAGCAGATCACGCCCCTGCTTGAGGGCCTCATCATCGCCATGTTCCTGATAGCGCGCACGCAGATCACGGTACTGGCGCGCGCGCCGGCTGCCGAGCTTTTTGGTCGCTTCCTGCGCACGTTCTTCGAAGTCCGGCTCGCGGCCGAACAGATGGTTAAAGCGGCGCGCCACCTCGCGCGTCAACTCGATATGCGGCACCTGATCTTCACCGACCGGCACCCAGGCGGCCCGATACATCAGGATATCGGCCGACTGCAGCAGCGGATAACCGAGAAATCCGTAGGTCGCCAGATCGCGGTTGGACAGCTTTTCCTGCTGATCCTTGTAGGTCGGCACGCGCTCGAGCCAACCCAACGGCGTGGACATCGACAGCAACAAATGCAGCTCGGCATGTTCGGGCACGCGCGACTGGATGAACAGTACCGATTGCTGCGGATCAATACCTGCCGCCAGCCAGTCGATGACCATCTGCCAAACATTTTCCTCGATGACCTTGACCTCCTCGTAATGAGTGGTCAGCGCATGCCAGTCGGCCACGAAGAAAAAGCATGGATATTCATTTTGCAGGCGCACCCAGTTCTTGAGGGCGCCATGGTAATGGCCGAGGTGCAGGGCGCCGGTGGGCCGCATGCCAGAAACAACGCGTTCGGGAAACATGTCTGCATTCTAGCAAGGCCGGCAACTTGGCAAGGCCGGGGGCCTGGCTACTAGGCGCGGCCGGGTGCCTGACAGATCGTTGAACTAACTGGCTACGTGGGTCATTCCGCGAACGTCGCCAACGCCTATTCGCTGCACCATCGGCTCGCCGCCAGTCATATCAATGACGGTGGTTGGCTGCAAGCCCTGCCCGCCCGCGTCGATGACCAATTCAATCCGGCGGTTCAAGGCCCGCACAATATCGTCGGCCTCTTGCAAAGGCTCGTCCTCGCCCGGCAAAATCAGACTGGTGCACAACAGTGGGCCCGCCAATTCAGCGAGCAAGGCATCTATCAAGGCCGTGCCAGGTACGCGCATGCCAATGGTTTTTCGCGACGGATGCCATATTTTTCGCGGCACCTTGCGGGTGGCCGGCAAAATGAAGGTGTAAGCACCGGGCGTCCACTCTTTCAGGAACCGGAATTGCCAGTTGTCGATTTGTGCGTAGCTGGCGAGCTCCGACAGATCGCGACACATCAACGTCAGCAGGTGCTTGTCATCGAGGTTGCGCATCGCCCGCATTCGAAGCACGGAGTCGGAATCATCAAGACTGCAGGCAAGCACATAACAGGCGTCGGTAGGCAGCGCCAACACGGCGCCGGCGCGCAGCAATTCAGCCGCCTGTCGCAGCAAGCGCAACTGCGGATGCGAAGCGTGCACAACGAACTTTTGCGTCACCGCATGGCCTCGTCATCGATCCAGTCCGACCAGACCGGCAGCACCGAATCGGGTAAGGTGGCGACCTGTCCGAGCTCGACGTGACTGTCGTCGGCGCTGTGGAAATCCGAGCCCCGAGAACCCCGAAATCCAAACTCCTGGGCAAGCTTGGAGAAGCGTTGAATGTGATCACGGCTGTGACTGCTGCTGACGATTTCGATGGCATTGCCGCCGGCCTGCGCAAACTCTGAAAAGAACGCCCAGGACTCCGTCTCCGAAAAGTTGTAGCGCGCCGGATGAGCAACGACCGGCTCACCGCCAGCCGCTCGAATCCAGCCGACCGCTTCATGCAACTTCGCCCAGCGATGCGGCACAAAGCCCGGCTTACCCTCGATCAGATATCGATAGAACACCTCGGATGTATCGGTACAGTGACCAGCATCGACCAGGAACCGCGCAAAATGCGTTCGCGCGATCAGATTCGGATTTCGCACGAACCGCAAGGCACCTTGATAAGCGTCATTGATACCCACCGCAGCCAAACCGGCTGCCATTTCATGCGCCCGATCGATGCGTCCAGCACGCGTCGTGGCGAGTCCGTCATTCAGTTGCTGATGGTTCGGATCAACGTTCAGGCCGAGAATGTGAATGGTCTTGTTGGCCCAGGTGACGGAGACTTCGACCCCGGCTACAAAGCGCAGGCCGAGCGCGTCGGCTTGCCGTTGCGCTTCGACGATACCGCTGAGCTCATCATGATCCGTCAACGACCAGAGTTGCACACCCTGCGCATGGGCCCGGCTCGCCACCTCGGCGGGCGCCAGCACGCCATCGGACTGATGCGAATGACTGTGCAGGTCGGCGTTGATCTTCCAGGGGTCACTGAATCGGGTCGCCATCTAAGTTTGCGTGTCCATACTAGGTTCGCGTGTCCATGCTAGATTTTCGCGTTCATGAATTCGGTGATGATTCCAGCCAGGATTTCAGGCTGATCGTGATGCATCATGTGGCCTGAGTCGGGCAGCGTTCGGCGTTGCAGACGCGCGATGCAACTTAATCGCTGTTGATAATCGGCACTCGCCATCAACGCCTCATAACGCGGATTCAGTTGCGCGAACACCCAGAGCACCGGCGACCGAATCTGTTGCCAACAGGCATTGACTTCCTCAACCCGATACAACACCGGATTGACCAGCTTGTGAGCCGGATCGCCTCTGACCCGAAACAGCCCGTCGGCATCGACGCTGGCCCAATGCTGAGCCAGAAATTGCGCAAACGCCCGGCGTAATCGCGGGTTGTTTTTCATGAGTCGTTCGGCAATCGCCGGTTCCGAATCGAACGGGCGAATCGACTCGCCAGCCTTGATCTCGTCCAGCCACTGCGCATAGCGGGCCGGTGCGTGGGCTGGATCGCCGGGCGACAGGCCCAGCCCGTCGAGGTTGACGAGACGCTCGACGCGATCCGGACGAATCCCCGAATAGAGTGCGCCAACGTTGCCACCCATGCTGTGTCCAATCAGGCGGCAAGCATCGTTCGGGCTGTAGTGATCCAGCAACGCGTCCAGGTCAGCCAGATAGTCGGGGAACCAATAACAATCGGCCTGTGCCCATTGGGTCAGTCCATAGCCGCGCCAATCGGGTGCCAGAAAACGCCAGTGGCCGGGCAATTGATCGACCAGAAACTGAAAGGAAGCAGAAACGTCCATCCAGCCGTGCAACAGAACGCAGGTCATGGCAGCCGGTGTTGGCACATTGCCCGGTCGCTTCAGTGCGCTGGCGCTCAGTGCCGAAGCATCGCCGTCCGGCACCGTTACCGGCACCGCTATCGGTTCCCAGATGCGGACGTGATAGCGCAATCCGCGAATATCGAGAAAGTCGGAATGGCAACTACGTTTGGCCTGATACATGTCTTGAAGTCTGCCTCGAATCAGAAGCGATCTGAAGAGGATTCGGGCGAAACGGTAAACTCTCGGGGATCGATCGGTCGCACCTGTGGTGCCCAGATCCTTGAAATAGGTCCACCCGTTATTATAAAGAACTTGGAGAACAGACGTGCCCAATCCCGGTGGATGGACTTCCTCGCCCGGGAATTGACAGGCGCCGCGTTGACAGGCGCCGCGTTGTTCAGCTCGGCCGGTTCGGCGGTTGCGCAATCAACGGATCCGCGGACGATACCTACGCAAGCAGTCGCCAGTCCCTCGGGCGCAGCACCGCCGGCCGCTATGCCGATCCGTGAATCTCAGATCTTGCCACCCAGAGTCGCCGAAATTCTGAAGCGCGCCCAGATAGGCCGCAAGGATATCGCGCTTCATGCGCAAGCGATCGACGCCGGCGAACCACTGCTGTCGATCAACGCCCAGGAGCCATTTGTACTGGCTTCAACGGCGAAACTGATCACGACGCTTTCGGCACTCGAGTTGCTCGGGCCCGCCTTTCGTTGGCAGACCGCTGCCTACCTGGGTACGCCCCTGCGACAGGGACGAATCGATGGCGATCTGACGTTGGTCGGCGGTGGCGATCCCCTACTCAATGATCAACAACTGCTGAGTTGGTTTGGAAAAATGCAAAAACGCGGTCTGCGCGAAATTGCTGGCAATATCGTTATCGATCGTCAGGCGTTTCGGCTGACCGCCAAGGACTTTGCCAATACGCCGAAGCCCAGTTGGGACAACCCGCATCATGCAAATCCGGACGCGTTCCTGCTCAACGAAGGCCAATTTGAAGTGCTGTTGCGAAACGGTGCGCGCGGACTCGACGTCAGCCTGCGCCCGGAGTTACCGGCGATCAAGTTGGATCTGCAGATTCAAGCGAGTTCACTGGCCTGTGCCGATCGTAAAAGACCGATCAGTGCCGACTGGCGTGCGGAGGACTCCAGCATCGTTTTGAGCGGCGAATGGTCGAAGGATTGCAACCTGCAAAGCGTTACGATCGCGCCGTGGAGCAATGCCGAACTCAGTGCGCAAACGGTCGCCATGCTTTGGCGCAAAGCCGGCGGCGTGCTCGACGGCTCAGTGATCGAACACGTCAATAACGTAGCGGCCAAAGAGGTCACATCGGCCAATGATGTCACGCCGGCCAAAATTGCGAAGTATTCGGAGCGTCCGCTGAATCGCAAGGCCTGGATGGTATTCGAATCGGCGCCACTCGTGGAGGTGATCCGGCCGATCAACAAATGGAGCAACAACGTCGTCTCGCGCCAATTGTTTTTGAGCTTGTCCGCCGAGTTTCCGAAACGCGTCGCCAGCAGCGAATCGGCGCAACAGTCGTTGGTCAACTGGTTGGCGACGCGGGGCTTGAACACGGCCGAGATGAAGCTCGAAAATGGCTCGGGTTTATCTCGTGAGGAGCGCGGTCAGGCATTGGTTCTGGCTCGCCTGTTGATCGAAGCCTGGTCCAGCCCGATCGGTCGGACGCTGCTCGACTCGATGTCCATTGTCGGTGTCGACGGCACGATGGCCGGTCGGCTTAAGAGTAGTCCAGTGGCCGGCAATGCGTTCATTAAGACCGGTTCGCTCAATGCGGTACGTGCAGTGGCAGGTTTCGTGCTCAGCAAGAGCGGCAAAAACTATGCGGTGGTCGCCAATATCAATCACGAAGACGCTCAACGTGCATTGTCAGCCATTGACGCCTTCATTGAATGGGTTTACCTGAACGGGTGAAAGCACTGAACGACAGGCGCTGGCCGTGGCAGGTACTACTCAGGTCATGGCAAACACACGTCGGCGTGTTTTTGCTGCTCGCCGCTGGCGCGGTCAATGCCCAATGGCAAATCGATAAGGTACTCGATGGCGATTCGATCGTGCTTCGTGATCGTAACGGCCAACGACTGTCGGTGCGCCTGGCCGGCATCGACGCCCCCGAGCGCGGTCAGGCCTTTGCGGATCGATCGCGACAGAACCTCAGAAACCTGACGACGAATTGCACACCTGAATGGATCTTCCAGAAAATCGATCGTTATGGTCGCTCGATCGGCCTGATATTTTGTGATGGCCGCGATCTCGGCCAAGCGCAACTTGAGACCGGTCTCGCCTGGCATTTCAGTCGTTATGCAAAAGAGCAGCCCTTCGAGCAGCGCACGGCTTACTTGAATGCGCAACTGCGGGCACAACGGGCCGGTATCGGACTATGGCGCGATGCTGAGCCCATGCCACCCTGGAGCTTTCGCGAGCAACGCCGCGGCATCAGGGCCAATCAGACCCGCGTGCAGAACAATTAGGCACTTTGGGAACTATTTTTCTGCCGCAGGGTCTCGTACAAAACGATTCCGCTGGCGACCGAAACGTTCAGACTGCTGAGTTGTCCAGCCATGGGAATATGCGCCAGTTGATCACATCGCACGCGCGTCAGACGGCGCAGCCCCTTGCCTTCGGCGCCCAGCACCCAAGCGACTGCGCCGGCAATTTTCAACGAGTAAATCGAGTCGGTGGCTTCGTCAGCCGTACCGATGACCCAGATGTTGCGCTCTTGCAAGTCTTCAATGGTACCGGCCAGATTGGTCACCATGATGTAGGGCACCGTCTCGGCGGCACCACTGGCCGTTTGAATCGCGGTTTCAGTCAAAGTACAGGCATGGTCCTTGGGCGCAATGACCGCATGGACACCGGCACCATCAGCGACCCGCAGGCAGGCGCCGAGATTTCTCGGATCGGTCACGCCGTCCAGTAACAGCAGGAACGGTGGCTCCTCCAACTCATCGAGCAATTGATCAAGATCGGAGCTCAGAGCTTGTTCGCGCACGATGGCAACCACCCCTTGATGACGCCGATTCGGACAGATCTTATCGAGCCGGGCCACGTCAACCAGGTTCGGCTTCACGCCCTGCTCCTGCGCCACACGCAACAGTTCACGGACGCGAACATCATCGCGGCGCAGATCGATATAGAGCGACTCGAAGGATTCGGCCGAACGCTTCAAACGTGAACCGACCGAGTGAAAACCGTAGATCAACATTTATATGTCCTGCCCGTGGGCGATTGTTCGATCCTTAACGTTTTTGGCGCCGTGCTGCCTTTGCACCGCGTGCGGGCTTTGCAGCTGCGGAAGCTCGCTTTTTGCCGCTTCCGTTGTTCGTACCGGGGCTCAATTTTCGGGCGACCCGCGCCTGATCCATACCGGTCAGAATCGGCTTGCCAATGCCCGCGCGAGTTCCCGAACGAGTTCCCGAACCCGTTCCCGAACGTGTTACCGATCCTGCGCCGCTGCGGGTGCGGGATCGCGCCCCTGGAGTCGCTGGACTGGCAGTGGTGATGTCGGCACTGGCGCGAGGGGCGCTTCTGACTCTACCCAATCCACCACTGACAGCCGAACCAACGTCCGAGCGCAGACTGTTCTTGGGAACCAGTCGAAATTCGATACGACGCGCCTCGAGATCGACCCGGGCTACCTGAATATGCAACTCCTCGGTGAGCCGATACCGAATACCGGTACGCTCACCGCGCAACTCAAGCGCCGCTTCGTTGTATTGAAAGTACTCGCTGCCCAATTCGGAGACATGGACCAAGCCGTCGACATACAGATCGTTGAGAGTCACGAACACGCCAAACGCGGCAACGCCGGAAATGCGACCGGCAAACTGTTCGCCGACCCGCTCGCGCATGTACTGACATTTCAGCCAGGCTTCTACATCACGGGTTGCTTCATCGGCGCGGCGCTCGTTGCCGGAACACAAGAGACCCACTTGCTGCCAGCGTTCATGTTCGGCTGCCGCTTGCGCCGACTGCGGTCTCGGGACATCAGTTTCAGTTACCGACTTGTCGGCGCCGGACCCTTTGCCTGCTGTGCCCGATGTCTTGCCACGAGATTTAAGCGCCGCTGCCCGTGCTTGCGCACGCTGTTCGTCCTCGGCGCCGAGTTCTGCCGGTTGGTAGCGTTTACCTTGCAGCAGGCTCTTGATGACACGATGCGTCAACAGGTCGGGATAACGTCGAATCGGCGAGGTGAAATGGGCGTAGGCTTCGAACGCCAAACCGAAATGACCGACGTTATCCGGCGAATAGATCGCCTGCTGCATCGAGCGCAACATCATGCTTTGAAGCAGGGCGACATCGGGTCGTTGCCGCACGGCCAGCGAGAGTTCAGCATAATCAGCCGGCGTCGGATGCTCGGAGCCGCCCAACGACAAGCCGACGGTGCGCAAAAATTCGCGCAACGCTTTGAGCTTTTCGGGCGTCGGTCCTTCGTGAATCCGATAGAGGCCGGCATGCTTCGATCGCTTCATGAAGTCTGCCGCACACACGTTCGCAGCCAGCATACATTCCTCGATCAGGCGATGCGCATCGTTGCGGGTACGCGGCACGATCCGCTCGATACGGCCGGCCGCATCGCAGACAATTTGCGTTTCGGTGGTATCGAACTCAATCGCCCCGCGCTGCTTTCTGGCCTTCAGAAAGATGTGAAACAGGTCGTACAGATTTTGAAGTTGCGGTATCAGCGCCGCGCGCTTCTTGACTGCCTGCATATCGCGCCCGGACAGAATTCCCCAGACCTCGTCATAGGTCAGGCGTGCCGCCGAATTCATGACCGCTTCAAAAAATTGGTAAGCCTTGACTTGACCGGTCGCGCTGATCACCATGTCGCAGACCAGTACCAGACGATCGACCGCCGGGTTGATGGAGCACAGGCCGTTCGAGAGGCGCTCGGGTAACATCGGAATCACGCGACGTGGAAAATAAACCGAAGTCGATCGCTCGCTGGCGTCCCGATCCAGCGCGTCGCCGGTCTTCACATAGTGCGCGACATCGGCGATGGCGACCAGCAACCGGAAACCGCCGCCCTTCTTGCCAACCTCGGCAATCGGCTCGCAATACACGGCATCGTCAAAATCGCGCGCATCGGCGCCATCGATGGTGACCAACGGTACGTCGCGCAGATCGACCCGGCCCTTGATATCAGCAGCCCGGACCTTGTCTGGCAATTTCTCGGCCAGCAGCTTGGCAGCGTCACTGAATTGCGACGGCACATCAAATTTGCGAACCGCAATTTCGATTTCCATGCCCGGGTCATCAATATCGCCGAGCACCTCGACAATCCGCCCCATCGGCGCTGCATGACCAGACGGCGGATCGGTAATTTCAACCGTCACCACCTGCCCAGGCTGCGCTCGCCCGATCTCACCCGGCGGAATCAGAATATCGTGCTTGATGCGCTGGTCTTCGGGCGCAACCACGGTGACACCGCGTTCACTGAGCAGACGCCCGACCAGGCGCCGGTGAACCCGCTCGGTGACTTCAATGATGATGCCTTCCGGGCGACCGCGCGCGTCGTAGCCGGTCTGCTTCACCAGAACCCGATCGCCGTGCATGGCCTTTTGCATTTCGCGGTTCGACAAGTACATGTCTGGCCCGCCCTTGTCGGCGATCAGAAACCCGAAGCCGTCGCGGTGGCCTTGAATCCGGCCAGCGGTCAAATCCAGTTTCGCGGCCAGCATCAACACACCCTTGCGATTCGGCAGCAACTGACCGTCTCGCTCCATGGCGATCAGCCGTCGATTCAAGCCTTCAAAATTAAGTGCCGAGACGCCCAAGCGCAAGGCCAGGTCTGCCGGTGTCACCGGCGCCTGTGCAGCACGCAGACTCTCGAGTATTTCTTCGCGCGACGGCGCAATCCACGCCCGCGTCATAGTTCATGTCCGATCAAAATATCCTTACTGTTTCTGTAACTATCATTCTTGTTTGACAAATCCAACCCAATCATTAAACTTCGCTGCCTGCCCAGATGGCGAAATTGGTAGACGCACTAGGTTCAGGTCCTAGCGGTGGCAACACTGTGGAGGTTCGAGTCCTCTTCTGGGCACCATAATTTTGCTCGCTTTGCGAGCGAAATTATTTTTGTGCCCAGAAAGCAACGCGCCTGCGCGCTTTGCGTGAGGACTCGAAAGGTCGGGCTTGCAAGCCCGACCGGGGCCGCGGCACGTGGCCGAGTCCTCAACAACTCCCCGCCCCAACAATCGAAACGCAAAAAAAGCGAAGGCGCAGCCCAACGCCAAGGCAAAGGCGAAGCCGAGCGCCCAGTGCAAAGGCGCAGCCGCGCCGAAACAAAGCAACGCCCAAGCCCAAACCCATCACCGAGAAGACCCGCTCCCCCACCTTACCTTCAAATCACTAGGCCGCATATGGTCATACTCCTCAAACGGCTGATGTATCCAAGGATTTGTCGGCAAATTCTCAATATAGTAATCAGGCTCAGCCACCGAAGCCCCTTTCCTCCAAATCACCGCCGACCGAATCTCCTCAACCTCCGGATACCGTCCCTTCAAAGCCGGTATCACCTCCACCAACGTCGCCCCCGAATCCACCAGATCATCCGCCAGTAACCAGCGCCCCGCCGGCAACGCTTGAGCACTACTGATATGCTCAGCAATCAACAGCTTGCTCTGCAATGTACCCGCGCTCTCACGATAAGAACTCGTGAACAAAACCCCCAAAGGCCGATCAAACAACCGCGACAAAACATCGCCAACCCGCAAGCCGCCGCGCGCCAGACAAATGATCGCATCGAAGTTCCAGCCCGAGTCATAAATACGAACCGCCAGCTTCTCGATCAAGCGGTTGTACTCGTCCCACGAAACGTACAGATCCTTCACGGCAAGACTCCCCCAGCTCCAGTCAAAAAAATAGCGTGCCTTTATCGGCTAGCAAACGGGTGTCTCATCAAGATCGTTTCGAGGCGATCCGGCCCGGTCGAGATGATGTCGATCGGTGCGCCGGCAACCTCGGACAGGCGACCCAGGTAGAGTCGCGCGTTTTTCGGAAGATCGTCCCATTGCTTGACGCCTTGAGTCGGCTCGGTCCAGCCCGCCATTTCCTCATAAATGGGTTCACAAGTTGCGACCGCATCGGCCCCAAACGGCAGAATACTGGTCGGTTTGCCAGCGACCTTGTAGCCAACACACAACTTGACTGATGGCATGCCATCCAGCACATCGAGCTTGGTGACACAGAGTCCACCGACGCCATTTAACTGGATGGTGCGCTTCAAGGCCGGTGCGTCGAACCAGCCACAGCGGCGCGGCCGTCCAGTGACCGAGCCAAATTCGTTACCTCGGGTACCGATGTGTTTGCCGACGTCGTCGTGCAATTCCGTCGGGAACGGACCCGAGCCAACCCGCGTGGTGTAGGCCTTCACAATACCCAACACATAGTGCAGTGATTGCGGGCCGACGCCAGCCCCGGCAGCCGCCGCTCCGGCCACACAGTTGCTGCTGGTGACATACGGGTAGGTGCCGTGATCAACGTCGAGCAGCGCGCCCTGCGCGCCTTCAAACAGCAGGTTCTCGCCACGCTGCATGGCTTGTTCGAGCGCGCTCGGCACGTCGGTTACCATCGGCTTGATACGCTCGCCCAAGGCCAGCGCCTCATCGGCCACCGCGTTGACATCCAGTGCTTTGGCGTTCAGATAATGGGTCAGTGTGAAGTTATGAAAATCCATGACTTCGGCCAGACGGGTGCGAAACTGCTCGGGGAAATAGAGGTCGTGAATCCGCAAACCGCGCCGACCGACCTTGTCTTCATAGGCGGGGCCAACGCCACGCCCGGTGGTGCCGATTTTGGCGAGGCCGCGACGCTCTTCGCGCGAGACATCAAGCGCAACATGGTACGGAAGAATCAGGGTGCACGACTGACTGACGCGCAGGCGATCGCGCACCGATACACCAGCCGCCTCAAGTTCGGCAATTTCCGAGAGCAGGGCCGGCGGCGAAACGACCACCCCGTTGCCGATGTAACAGGTAATGCCCGGGCGCAAAATTCCGGACGGAATCAATCGCAGCACCTGCTTCTTGCCGGCGATGACCAAGGTGTGACCGGCATTGTGGCCGCCCTGGAAACGAACCACACCATGGGCGGTTTCGGTCAGCCAGTCAACAATCTTGCCTTTGCCTTCGTCACCCCACTGAGTGCCGATAATGACTACGTTCTTGCCCATAACTCAGTTTTACGCTCTGTAATGTTGCAACTGCCATTTCTGACCATCAAAATGAAGCGTTTCATGACAGGCAAATTCCTGCCACTCGGCTTCATGCCCCGGCAAACTTTGAATCACCACCCGGCCCTCGGCACGCAGGGCGGCAATCCGGACCAGCAACGCCGGATCGTCCGACCACGGCGCCAGGATGGCGTTGATCGGGGTGTCATCGACCTCCAGCGCCGCCAGTTCACGCAGCTCCAAAGAGAATCCGGTAGCCGCTCGTGCGCGTCCAAAGGCGCGTCCAATGCCATCGTAGCGGCCCCCCCTCGCGACCGCGCCGGGCAGACCGTCGACATAGGCCGCGAACGATATACCGTTGTGATAGCGGTAGCTGCGCAGATCGGCAAAATCAATCAGCAACTCAACGTTGGGTAATCGATCCCAGACGGCTGAGCCGATCAGCCGTTCCAACTGATCGAAGACAACATCGAGTGCCGGCAATTTCGGCAACTGCTGACGTGCCCGGACCAATACAGATGCGGCACCCCGCGCCGGCCCATGCAGCCGCGTCAGATCAAGCAACGCCTGGCGCACGGTAGCCGGTACTGCGCTCATGCCGAGCTTCAAGGCCGGTGCATCTTTGGTCTGCAGCAATCTGTAAATCTCGTCCTCGTCGATTGAATCAAGTCCCGCCAGCAAGGCCGGTACGATACCCATATGGCACAGGTCAACGCGGATCGGGATCGCCTTCAGATCCGCCCGCGCCGACTGAATCGAGCGGACCATCAGCTCGATCACTTCGACATCGGCCTCGACACCTTCATGACCATAGATCTCGACCCCGGCGTGTATCGGCTCCCGGGTGGCGGTCAATCCGACGGGCCGGGCATGCAATACCGAGCCGCTGTAGCACAAGCGCGTCACCCCGGTGCGGCCCAGCAGATGTGCATCGATGCGGGCGACCTGCGGCGAGAAATCAGCCCGTACGCCCAAGGTGCGGCCCGATAACTGGTCAACCAATTGAAACGTACGCAAGCCCAGATCGGCACCGCCGCCCGCCGCCAGAGAATCGAGATATTCAAGCAGCGGCGGCATGACGAGTTCATAGCCGTAGGATCGAAACAGGTCAAGCAGGCGCCTTCTGAGCTCTTCGATGCGACGCGCTTCGGAAGGCAGAATGTCGGAAATACGCTCAGGCAAAAGCCAACGAGGCATCGGTTAGACCCATACAAGTACCAGCAAACCCAGCAAGACTGCGCCCAGACCCATGAAGCGGATTTGACCATCACGCATCTGCAGCACGCGCTGCATCATATTTCGCCAGGCGACTGGAGACGCCAGCGGCAGCAGACCTTCAATCACCAGAAACAGGCCGAGCGCAGTGAGCAAATCGTACTCTTTTCGCCCGAATGCAAGTCGACCGCAGGGCTCACTTTCGAGCCGCGCCAGCGCCCTTGAAAAATTTGAAGAACTCAGAAGTTGAATCGACCACCATGACGTCGCTGCGACTCTTGAACGACGAGCGATAAGCTTCGAGACTCCGATAAAACTCGGCAAACTCGGGATTCGTGCCGAATGCTTCGGCATAAATGGCAGTACCTTTGGCGTCGCCTTCACCCTTGATCAACTGGGCGTCTCGATAGGCCTCGGCCAAAATCACTTCACGTTGTCGATCGGCATCGGCGCGGATCTTCTCGGACTCGGCCGAGCCAGTCGCGCGCCGTTCGTTGGCCACCCGTTTGCGCTCGGACTGCATGCGATCAAACACCCGATCCTGAACTTCGGAGGCGAAGTCAACACGCTTCAAGCGAACATCGACCACCTCGGCACCGATCTGCTTGGCGTCTTCGCTGACCTTGCTGCGCAACGAGTCAATGATGGTGGCACGCTGACCGGAAATGACATCAGCGACGGTCCGCTTGGCGATTTCATTGTTCAGAATATCGCGCAGGCTGCGTGATATGCGATCGGCTGCAACCGTCTCGCTGCCATTGACCGAGCGGATAAACGCCTTCGGATCGACGATACGCCATTTGACATAGGTGTCAATCTGAACGTTGAGCTTTTCCGAGGTGATGAACCGGTCGACGTCGGCCGTATCGATCGTGAGGATTCGCTTGTCGAAGTACTGGACGTTTTGAAAGGGTGGCGGCATTTTGAAGTACAGCCCCGGCTTGTCGATCACCTGCTTGATTTCGCCCAAGGCGAACACCACGGCGAACTGCCGCTGGTCAACGACGAACAGACAGGATGCTGCGATCGCGCCCAACGCGATGATCAGCAGAACAATGGGAACAAGTCTTTGCATGATTCGGTCTCTCAAGCTCAACGCGCGGGTTCGCGCTCGCGGCTGCGAATGGCATCACGCGCACGCGGCGGCTCCACCGGCGCCGTTTCGACGGGTCGCTCGGCCGCCGAGGCAGCCGCTACACGGGCCGCTTCGGTACTGGCGATGGCCGACAGTCGATCAAGCGGCAAATTCAACAAATTGCCGCTCGATTTGGAGTCGACATAAACCTTGGTCGTGTTCGCATAAACCTGCTGCATGGTGTCGATATACAAACGGTCACGCGTGACTTGCGGCGCCTTCACATATTCGACCGCAACTTGCTTGAAGCGACTGGCATCGCCCGAAGCCGTGGCAATCACACGCTGCTTGTGTCCCTCGGCCTCTTGGCCGAGACGAGCGGCTGCACCGCGTGCCTTTGGAATCACGTCGTTGGCGTAGGCCCGGCCTTCATTGATCGAGCGCTCGCGATCCTGCGCCGCCTTGTTGGCGTCCTCAAAGGCCGCTTGTACTTGCTCGGGCGGCTGCGCTTGCTGAATGGTCACATCGATAATCAAGATGCCGGCCTTGTAGAGGTCAGTGATGGCCTGCATCTGCTTTTGCGCTTCCTTGGCAACCGCTTCTTTTTCCTCGTACAGAACCTGATCAACGCCGCGGCGACCGACGACTTCGCGCATCGCGGTTTCGGCCGCCTGACGGATCAACTCTTCGGGCGACGGACCCGGATTGTTGTTGAACAGAAAAGCGACTGGGTCGGACAAGCGATACTGCACCGCCATTTGCATGTCGACAATACTTTGGTCGAGCGTCAGCATCAGGGATTCTTTGAGCACCTTGTTCTTGACGGTGCTGCGATAGCCAACTTCAACTTGCCGGAGCTGCTGCACATTGACCAGTTCATGATTCTGAATCGGCGTCGGCATGCGCCAGGTGAAACCGGCGCGTTCATTCAAATATTTGAATTCGCCGAACTGCATGATGGCAGCGGCCTGGCCTTCCTGAACGATATAAAAACCGCTAGCCAGCCAAAGTAACGCAGCGACCGCAGCCATCACGCCCAAGCCGGCACCCGCGCCGCGCAGATTTCGAGGGCCATTGCCGCCCGGTGTTGCAGGCGGCCCGCCCCGGCCGCCCTGGCCGAAAAACTTGGACAGCTTGCGATTCAGGTCGCGCCACAGTTCGTCGAGATCAGGGGGACCGTCATTGCCCGGGCGTTTCGGGGGTCGCTGACCGCCGTCGTTGCCTTGGTTTTGATTGCGACCCCAATCAGGATCATTCAGAGAAAATATTAACCGCAATGGGTTCCGCATTGGAAAGCCAATTCATCTGGGAAGGTGTTTGGACAGATTTTCGGTCCGACATCGCGAGCACAAGATCAGCGACGCCAACTCCAGTTTTGGCACTTAGCCACAACCTTTCGATGTTATCACAGGGACCTCGTTCGAACGAAGCAGGCCGACCGATCCGATCGATCTTGTTGTAGACGGTGAGGCGTGCAACTTCGCCGGCTCCGATCTCGTCAAGCACCTGATCGACATGCTGTTGCTGCTCGTCACGATCACTCGATGAGGCATCAACGACATGAACCAGCAAATCGGCATCGGCCGTCTCTTCAAGGGTGGCCTTGAAGGCGTCGATCAGGGTGTGCGGCAGGTCACGAACAAAACCGACCGTATCGGAGAGCACCAGTTCGTCACCATCGGGCAGGCGCAGTCGGCGCGTCAGGGTATCGAGCGTGGCGAACAGTTGATCGGCGGCCAACGCACTGGCCCCCGTCAGGCAATTGAAGAGACTCGACTTGCCGGCATTGGTATAGCCAACCAGCGACACCTTGAATACGCCCTGCCGTTCACGACTGCGACGCCGGGTCTTGCGTTGTTTGGCACTCTTCTCGAGCCGCATGCGCAACTGTTTTGCCTTGACGTCGAGCATCCGGCGATCAAGCTCGACCTGTTTTTCGCCCGGGCCGCCGCGCACGCCAATGCCGCCGCGCTGGCGCTCGAGGTGCGACCAACTGCGAACCAGGCGACTCATCTGATGCTCGATCTGCGCCAATTCCACTTGCAGCCGACCTTCGTAACTGCGCGCCCGTCGCGCGAAAATTTCAAGGATCAGTTCAGTGCGATCGATAACCGGCAACGCCAGCAACCGGGTCAAGTTACGCTGCTGCACCGAGCTGATCGGATGATCAAACACCAGCACATCGATGGCCAGCGTCGCAATGAGTTGACGTATTTCTTCGGCTTTGCCCGAGCCAATATAAAGCGCCGGATCGGGTCGCTTGCGATTGACGAGCAATCGTTCAATGACGTCGATGCCGGCCGAACTCGCCAGCAAACCCAACTCTTCCAGCGGATTCTCTACTCCGGGGTCGCGTTCCAGTCGCACACGAACCAGAAGGCCGCGCGGATGTGCAGCGGCCTCGGCGGCGCCCGTCGATTGTCCGGCCGCGCTCAAACTTCCGGCGGCTCCTGATGGAAGTTCACGGCGCGCCCTGGCACGACCGTTGAAATCGCGTGTTTGTAAACCATCTGGGTGACCGTGTTTTTCAACAGCACCACATACTGATCAAAGGAATCGATTTGACCTTGCAGCTTGATGCCGTTGACGAGATAAATCGACACCGGCACATGTTCCTTGCGCAGCAGATTCAGGAAGGGGTCTTGTAATGTCTGCCCTTTGTTGCTCATTTCGGCTCCCGAGTATTTGTTTTCTAGGAATGATCGGAGGTTATTTTTCGGTTCGCGGAGGGAACAATCGGAATTTACTCTAAATTCGACTTCGATGCGAAGTAGCCCGCCGATCAGGCGACGTTAATCAGCCTTTTGCATAAGGGTTGGTGGCCGATCGAAACTCGACGCGCATCGGCGTTCCGGTGAGTTTGAACTGATCGCGGAACCAGGATTCAAGATATCGACGATAGGCTTCCGGCACATGGCTCAGGCCGGAGCCGTGGATCACCACTATCGGAGGATTCTGCCCGCCTTGATGCGCATAGCGTAGCTTCGGGCGCGAGACACCTCGACGCGGCGGATTTTGCCGCTCAACGGCTGCTTGCAACATGCGCGTGAGCTTGGGCGTTGGCATTTTGGCCATCGCCGAGGCAAAGGCGGCGTCCACCGAACGCATCAGCGGTCCAATGCCTCGACCCTCGCGAGCCGAAATAAAATGGCTGTCGGCGAAGCTCAGGAAATGCATTTTGCGATCGAGTTCAGACTTCAGGCGATCTCGTTCGTGCGCCTTGGTGACATCCCATTTGTTGACTGCCACGACGACCGCTCGGCCGGCCTCCAGTACGTGGCCCGCAATGGTGGCGTCCTGGTCGGCGATTTCTTCGCCAGCGTCGAGCATGAGAATGCAGACGTTACAGTCTTCAATGGCTTGCAGCGTCTTGATCATCGAGAATTTCTCGACCACATCAGTGACCTTGCCCCGGCGGCGCAGGCCGGCCGTATCAATCAGCGTGTATAGCTTGCCGCCGCGATCGAAGTCAATCGCGACCGAGTCCCGAGTCGTGCCCGGCTGATCAAAAGCGATCAAGCGCTCCTCGCCCAAGAGCGTATTGATCAGCGTCGACTTGCCGGCGTTGGGCCGGCCAACGACCGCCACCACAAGGCGGCGCGGACCCAAAGGCGTATCGTCAACGGCGGCTTCGGTCAGGCTCTGCTCATCCGACGGCGCGGGCAGCGGCGTTGGTGCCAGATCGGCGTCGGCGCGACCGAGATCGGTCAACACATCTTCAATCAGTTCGCGCACGCCTTCGCCGTGGGCGGCCGAAATGGTGATCGGCGTATCCAGGCCCAATTGATGAAAGTCAGCAGCGGTTTGAGCCACCGGCAGACCTTCGGCCTTGTTCAACGCCAGCACCAGCTTGCGGGCGGTCTTGCGAAGCTCAGCGGCAATCTCGCGATCCCGGCCCGTCAAGCCAGCGCGCGCATCGCAGACAAACACGACGCAGTCACTTTCAATGACGGCTTGGCGAGCCTGTCGCGCCATCTGCGCTGAAATGCCTGATTTCGATTCGGGCTCGAAGCCGCCGGTATCGATCACGATAAACGGCTGTTCACCGACTCGACCGCGACCATATTGGCGATCGCGAGTCAGACCCGGAACATCGGCGACGATGGCGTCACGCGAGCGCGTCAACCGATTGAACAAGGTTGACTTGCCCACATTCGGGCGACCAACCAGTGCGATGACCGGCAGGCGTTTCACGGTTGCGCCGAGAATCCGGCCAACGAGCCGGCCGATGTCTGCACCACTAATATGCCATCCACCAAAATCGGGCCCGCCAGAATCGCTGATCCATCGGTGGCAATGCGCCCCGCCACGGCGCCGTCTTCGCGCGTCACCGCATGCACGAAGCCGCTGGCATCACCAACCACCACAAACGGGCCGCTGGCCAGCGGGCGGGTCAAGCCCCGGAATGAAAACTTGTCGTTGCGCCAAAGGCTGGCGCCCGAGCGCGAATAGGCATGCACCTGATCCTTGTCGTCGACCACGTAGGCAGCAGCCGAGTCAAGATCTAGGCCCGCCACTGACGACATGTCGCGCACCCACAGGCCGCGACCGGTACTGGTTTCAAAACAAGCCAACCGACCCTGAAAGCTCGCAGCGCAGACGTCGCGCCCATTGACCACCGGTAGCGCGACGACATCGGCAATGCGCTCGATTTCATTGGATCCGCGCGCCTGCGTGACGGCGACCTCCCAACGGACCGCACCGTTTTGGGCGTTCATCGCCAACATTCGGCCACCGGGCAGACCGGCGTAAACCGTGCTGCCATCAATGTTGATTGCCCCGGTCTGGCGCAACATCAAGGTCGGCGCCTGGCGCTGCAGAGTCCAGCGCCGCTTGCCGGATTCAAGTTCAAACGCGCTGATCCGGTTATCACTGCCTCGAACGACCACCATGCCTTCGCCCACGGCCGGCACGGTCACCACTTCGACGCCAAGCGCAACGCTCCAGCGAGTCTTACCCGTGCTGTCGAGTGCAATCAGGCTGCCGTCGCGCGCCGCCACGACGGCGGTCTCGCCGTCGCTGCCGACTCCGGCCATCAGATCTTGCGGCAGACTCTGACGCCAGACCACCTTGCCAGTCTTCGCCGCCACTCGAATCACCGTCCCGTCAGCGGCCGCCGCGATCACCGAATCGCCGGCCGCGACCGGGCGAAAGCCGACTCCTGCTGAACTCAATGACACCGTCCAGAGCGGTGTCAGGACCGATTTTGTGCTGAGCGTAACCAGTTCGGCGGGCTGCGGCTTGGTACTCGCCGAAAACCAACTGCAGGCGCCAAGCAGACCGGCAAGCGATAAGCCGGTGAGCAGGCGCAAGGGCAGCCGCAGGAGCACTCGCCGTCGCAACAATGCGTTAATGTGCTTAGTAGGAGAAACCATTTTGGTAATCAGATTCAATCAAGAGCCGCCGGGTTCAAGGCTGTCCAGTTTGATCTGTACCAGCCGTTTCATGGGGCTCGCCCCCTCGTACTTTTCATATGCCAACTTGTAAGCGACCTTGGCTTCATCGCGTTTGCCTTGAGCCATCAGAACATCGCCCCGGCGATCAGCCAGTGCTGCTGCATAACGGCCGGTCTGGTCAGTGCCAACCAATTTCAGCGCTTCGTCATACATTTTTTCATCGAGCAGTATGCCGCCCAGACGAACCCGCGCGACCTGACGGAACTCGCCCTCACCGGCTTTCTCGACGACCCATTGCAATGCTGCCTTGGCGCTTTTCAGGTCGTCACCATCCATATAAGCTTTGGCCGCCACCAGAGCTGCCATCGGGCCGTACACCGTCGAGCCGAATTGCTCGAACACCACACCGGCAGTCTCCTTGACCCTGGAAAGATCCTTCTTCTCGGCGGCGATCCGCAATTCCTCATAGGCCTGCGACGCTTGCGCGGCGAGGTTATCCTGATACCAGCCCCAGGCCCGAAAGGCCGCAAACGCCAGCAGGACGACGGTGACTGTAGTGAGAAGCAGATTGCCCCAGCGTTCCCAGAACGCCTTGAAGGTGTCGATCTGTTCCTGTTCCTGCAAATCGTAAGCCATACTTTTCTCCTATTCTCGAAGTGCTTTTGAAGCGCTCGCGTCGGTTAATTGTTTGCGTCTGTCAATTGTTTGCGTCTGTCAATCGTTCGTGTCTATCAATCATTCTCGTCAGTCATCGGCAACCAGCGCATCGACCACAAACTCGGCCAGCGCGGTTTGCGATACGGTTTGTTGCCGGGCTTTCGCGGGGTCATTGCCGCGCAACCATTTCACCGTCGCCTGTTGCGAGGCAATCTCGTCGTCGCCCAGGATGACAGCCAATACCGCACCACTGCCATCGGCGCGCTTGAATTGTGATTTGAAGCTGCCGCCGCCACAGTGCAGCAACACGTCTACGCCATGGTCGCGAATCCGCTCAGCCACCTGCAAGGCCGCGACCACGCTGCCTTGACCCGAGTGGATAACGTAGACATCACATTGCGAGGCGTCGAGCCCGACTTCGTGGACGCGCATGAGATCCAGCACGCGTTCGACACCCAGCGCAAAGCCACAGGCTGGCGCCGGTTTGCCGCCGAGCATTTCAGTCAGCGGATCGTAGCGGCCACCGCCGCAAATTGTCAGCCCGTCGACCACGAACTCGAATACCGACAGATTGTAATAGTCGAGCCCCCGCACCAAGCGGGGGTTGATTCGAAATGGAATATTCTGGGACTTGAGCAAGCTCTGCAATTCATCAAAGTGCGCTTGCGACTCGGCCCCCAGAAATTCGGATAACCGGGGCGCCCGCTCGATGAGCGAATGCATGGCCGGATTCTTGCTGTCCAGGATGCGCAGCGGGTTGCTGTGCAATCGGCGCCGGGCATCGTCATCAAGCGCGTCTTGATTGGCTTCGAAATACGCGATCAAGGCGGCGCGATGCAAGGCGCGCTCTGCACTCGCGCCCAGCGAATTCAGCTCGAGCTTGACGTTGGTCAGCCCAAGGTCATCCCAGAGTCGAATGCATAACAAAATGACTTCGGCATCGGCATCGGGGCCGGCAAATCCGAGGGCCTCGGCACCGACCTGATGGAATTGGCGATAACGCCCCTTTTGCGGTCGCTCGTGGCGAAACATCGGACCCGAGTACCACAGCCGCTTCGGGCCGTCATAGAGTAAATTGTGCTCGATGACGGCGCGCACGACACCGGCCGTATTCTCGGGCCGCAAGGTCAACTCCTCGGCATTGAGCGCATCGGCGAACGAATACATTTCCTTTTCGACGATATCGGTGACCTGACCGATGCCGCGAACAAACAGGCGGGTTGATTCAACGATCGGCGTGCGAACCCGTTGATAGCCGTAGGTCTTCATGCAGGCCCCGACCGACTCTTCGAGACGACGCCATAAGGGTTCATCGGCCGGCAAGATATCGTTCATGCCGCGCACGCCCTGAATTCGTTCGAGCTTGGCACTCATGCGTTGCTGTCCTGCGCGCCGCTTGTGCTGCTTGCACTGCTCGCAATCGGCGTCGGGTACCTGCGCTGAACATATTGCTCAACGATCGCCTGGAACTCTTCGGCGATGCGATTGCCCTTGAGCGTGACGGTTCTTTGACCATCGACAAACACCGGCGCTACCGGCGCTTCATCGGCGCCTGGCAGTGAAATGCCGATGTTGGCATGTTTGCTTTCGCCGGGACCGTTGACGACACAGCCCATGACGGCTACCTGCATGGATTCGACCCCTGGATGCTGCGCTCGCCATACCAGCATCTGGTCACGCAAATAGGTTTGAATTTTTGAGGCCAGTTCCTGAAAAAAGGTACTGCTGGTGCGGCCACAACCGGGACAGGCAACCACCAGCGGCGCGAACGCCCGCAGACCCATGGTCTGCAAAATCTCCTGCGCAACAATCACTTCGCGACGTCGGTCGCCATTCGGTTCCGGGGTCAGCGAGACGCGGATGGTGTCGCCAATTCCTTGCTGCAAAAGCACTGCCATGGCGGCCGTCGACGCGACAATGCCCTTGCTACCCATGCCGGCTTCGGTCAGGCCCAGGTGCAGCGGGTAGTCGCAGCGCGCCGCCAACTGACCGTAAACGACAATCAGATCCTGCACGCTCGATACTTTCGCCGACAGCACAATGGCATCGGCCGGCAAGCCCAGTGACTGTGCCTGCTCAGCACTCTCGATGGCCGATGTCACCAGCGCTTCGCGCATGACCGCCTGGGCGTCCCAAGGCGCGCTGCGCCGGGCATTGAAATCCATCAGTCGCGCCAGCAGTCCCTGGTCAAGACTGCCCCAATTGACTCCGATGCGCACCGCCTTGCCGTTATCACGCGCAATCTGGATCATTTGCGCAAAGTTATCGTCGCGCTTGCCAGCACTGCCGACGTTACCCGGATTGATACGATATTTCGAAAGCGCTCTGGCACAGTCCGGAAACTGGCTTAACAGCTTGTGACCGTTGTAATGAAAGTCGCCGACCAGTGGCACATCGATGCCCATACGATCAAGCTGCTCGCGAATCGGCGCAACCGCTTGCGCCGCTGCGGGCGAATTCACGGTGATGCGGACCAGTTCCGAGCCAGCTAGCGCCAGCTCCTTGACTTGAATCGCCGTTGCAATGGCATCGGCCGTGTCGGTGTTGGTCATCGATTGCACGAGAATCGGTGAATCAGATCCAATGCTGACGACGTTCTTGCCCCAACCGATACGAACCGTGCGGGTTCGTTTGCGCGCCCCCGCTGCGGCCCTGCTGGGCATGGTGTCTTCCAGGCAGCCTGTCATTGCAAACGCGACCTCAATAGATGGTTGCCCGAGGGCAGGTCAAGAGGGACGGCCTTGCCGTCGAACTCGATTTTGATTCTGGCAGGATGCAGCGTAGCGAGCGTCACAACGCCCTTGGTCATGAACACGCTGACTGAATCGGCCCGGTAGGTTCCCATCAACAGCACTTTGCCATCGGCGTGCGACAGTTGCACCCAGGAGTCGGCAACAAAGGTAAGTTTCAGCGGCAATTCGGGTGGCGGGTAAATATTCGTAGTTCCAGCGGTCGTAGTTCCAGAGTTCACCGTCGCAGAATTCGCTGCACGATCCGGTGTCAACGTCACCATCAGTCGGTCACCACGACCAGCCTCGGTAACCAGGGCGAGTTCCAGCTTGTGACCCGTTTCCGGCACCGTCGGGGCGGCTGCCGGGCTGCCTGACATCGGCGAATTGCTACCGGAGGTCGAGCCGCTTGCAGCACCTTTTTCGGCACTTTTTGCAGAGTCCGCAGCCGCATCCGGTCCACTCGCGGCGGTGGTTGCGGACGAGCCGCCGAGCCAAGATGGCACGCGTGCGTTATCGCCGCTCTTGCCAAAGAACAATGCCAATGCGGCAATGCCGACGGCCATCAGCGCCAACCAACTCCAACTGTTGCCGGATCCGCCGTTACCAAACCCGAGCATGCCGACCGGGCGTATCGGCTCCTGCAACGAAGCCGATGACTTCAAGTCAGTCGCAATGCCATGGCCGCCAATGGTTGCGAGCAAGGGTTCAACGTCGACGTTGATGGCGCGACCGTAACTGCGCAACATCCCCCGGACAAAGGAAAGCCCGGGCAGCGAGTCCCATTCACCGGCCTCGAGCGCAATCAACTGTTTGATGTGGATCTTCAGTTGTCGCTGAATGTCTTCGGCGCTGAGGCCCTGTGCTTCGCGTGCTGCCACCAATTCAGCCGGCGTCGCAATCGATTCATTGGGCATAGTCGCCCGTCATCAGATAGGCAGTCTCCCTCGACTGCGGATACTTGCGTCGTAACTGGCTGCCCAGACTGGCCTCGCCATCGCGATTACCCAGTTTGCGCTCCACCTTCAGCGATAACCAAAGGGTCTCGGCGTTCGGCTCATACAACGTCAACAGGCGCTTCGAATAAGTCCGGGCGCGCTCCAGATCGTTACGCTTGAGATAGAGGTCGGCGAGTTGAAACAACGCCACCGGATTGCGCGGATCGGACTGATAGGACTGCAGGAAATATTTTTCTGCGGCCACTTCGTCACCGCCCTTCAGCGCACAGATACCGGCGTTGTGCAGCGGCCGCGCCGGTGTCGTGTACAGCGGATTTTTCGTCGCCTTGATGAAGTAATCAATCGATTCACGCTCGCGACCGTTCCGACACAGGTACCAGCCGTAGTTGTTGTTCAGCTCCGAGTCATTGGGCAGGATTTGCAGGCCCTTTTGAAAACTGCCGAGTGCTTTTTCTTTTTCGTTCAAATCCATGTAAATGAGCCCGAGCAAACCGTACGCCGACGCATAGTTCGGGTCGGCCAGCAGTGACTGGCGCAATTCGTCCAACGCCACGTTGAAGTTACGCTGCTGATAATAGCCGGTCGCCAACTCGAGCCGGATGCGGGCCCGGCGCCGCTCCTCGGATTCATCCGGTGCTTCCGGAACCACCGAAACATTGGCACTGTTGACGGCACCGGGTTCGCCACTGGTACCCGATGTCGCGCAACCCGACAGGACTGCACCGACACCGCTCAAGCACAACGCTGTCATCAAGATATTCAGCGGCCGACGGGTTGCGCCGATCAGACTGATCAAGCAGCGCCAGCCGATGTTCATCGCGCTACCGTCACTGCAATCACGCGCCGCTGGCGGCTGGCCAGCTTGGTCCGGTCGACGACCTCGCCGGCCAACTGACCGCAGGCGGCATCGATGTCATCGCCGCGCGTTTTTCGAATGGTGGTCACCGTACCGGCGTCGCTCAGGATCCGCGCAAACGACCGGATGCGATCGGGCGATGAACGCAGCAGACCCGAGTTCGGAAACGGATTGAACGGGATCAGGTTGAACTTGCAGGGCACATCGCTCGTCAAGATCAACAGTTCGCGAGCACAGGCATCGCTGTCATTGACGCCGTCGATCATGACATACTCAAACGTAATGAAGTCCCTCGGCGCCTTCAAAAGATAACGCTGGCAAGCCGTCATCAATTCTTTCAGGGGATACTTGCGATTCAACGGTACCAGCCGATCGCGAAGTGCATCGGTCGGTGCATGCAGCGAAACCGCCAGTGCAACCGGACAATCCTGAGCCAGCCGATCCATCATCGGCACGACCCCCGAGGTTGAGATGGTCACTCGCCGTCGCGACAAGCCGTAAGCGTTGTCATCGAGCATCAGTCGCGCCGCACCGAGCGTCACTTCATAGTTCTGAAGCGGCTCACCCATGCCCATGAACACGACATTGCTGACCGGTCGATTGGTCTCACCGCCCTCGAGCCGGGCGCCGCTGTCCAGCAAGCGATTGGCCAGCCAAAGCTGTCCAATCACTTCATAGAGGTTCAGATTTCGACTGAACCCCTGTTTGCCGGTCGAGCAAAATTCGCAGTTGACGGCGCATCCGGCCTGCGTCGAGACACACAAGGTGCCCCGCGAAGCCTCCGGAATAAACACCATTTCGATCGCGTTGCCGGTGCCGACGCTGAGCAACCACTTGCGGGTACCGTCACGGGCCGTGTTGTCGGAAATGATGCGCGGCGCAAAGATGTGGGCAGAGTTGCGCAACTGCTCGCGAAAGACCTTGGCCAGATCGCTCATCTGCTCGAAATCAGCCACGCCGCGCTGATGAATCCAGCGCTGCAATTGTTTGGCACGAAACGCTTGCTGGCCATTGACGGCACACCACTGCGCCAGGCCTTGTGCGTCCAGATCGAGCAAGTTTGTGGCGTCGGACATTGGAGAGCCTAATGCAAAAAGGCTAAGGCGCAAAGAGGCTAAGGTGCCAAGAAGCTAAGGCGCGACGCAGCTTGGCCCCGCTCCATGCCGCCTTAGCGCGAATACAAATTCATACCGGGAAAGAAAAATGCAATTTCGGTCTGCGCCGTCTCCGGTGCGTCCGATCCGTGCACCGAGTTGGCATCGATGCTATCGGCAAAGTCCGCACGAATGGTGCCCTTGGCGGCTTTCTTCGGATCGGTCGCGCCCATCAGTTCGCGATGCTTGGCTATCGCGTCAACCCCTTCGAGCACCTGAACCACGACCGGACCTGAAATCATGAACGTCACCAAATCCTTGAAAAAGGGCCGCTCACGGTGAACGCCGTAAAACGCTTCGGCTTCGGCGCGCGAAAGGTGCATCATTCGGACTGCGATAATTTTCAGGCCGGCCGCTTCGAAACGGGCGTAGATCTGTCCAATGACATTCTTCGCGACAGCATCTGGCTTGATAATAGAAAAGGTACGCTCTAACTTGGCGGCTGTCATCTAACACTCCGGAATCGGGGAAAATTTTGTAAAAAACATTTAAAAAGAGGAAGTTAGCCGGTTTTTAAGAGAATTTGGCTAATCCTCAATTTTAACACAGGGGTGCATGCTTCGTGCACTGCAACGCCGCGACGCCTGCAAACGTGGCATCCTGCCGAGCATACTCATTGAAATTGTTGTAAGCTGCCTCTACATTACGTAACAAGGCAAAAGCCTCTTTTTGCTAACACAGGAGATACTTTCATGATTCTGAATCAAGGTTCACCCAAGGCAGGCCCGTTCGGTTCGGGCGGCGCGGTCACTGCCCTTCAGACCAACCGGGTACTCCGCAATACCTACTGGCTGCTGGCCGTGTCCATGGTCCCGACTGTGCTGGGCGCCTATATCGGCGTGCGTACCGGCTTCTCGTTCTTCGCGGGCAGCCCGTTCATTGGCCTGATTGCTTTTCTGGCCGTTGCCTTTGGCTTCTTTTTTGCTATTGAGAAGTTCAAGAACAGCGGCATTGGCGTCGGCCTGCTGCTGGCATTCACCTTCTTCATGGGACTCATGCTGTCCCGCATCATCGGACACGTGCTCGGGTTCTCGAACGGCGCCTCGCTGATCATGACCGCATTTGGGGGCACAGCGGTGGTGTTCGCCTCAATGGCTACGCTGGCAACCGTGTCGAAGCGTGATTTCTCAGGCATCGCGCGCTGGATGTTCATTGGCTTCATCGTGATCTTCCTGGCGGCCATCGCCAACATCTGGCTGCAAATGCCGGCCCTGACCCTGACGATTTCGGCCATCGCCGTGGTCATCTTCTCGTTTTTTATATTGTTTGACCTGCAGCGCGTGGTCAACGGCGGCGAAACCAACTACATCTCGGCCACGTTATCGGTCTATCTGAGCGTCTACAACGTGTTTTCGAGCCTGTTGTCGATCCTTGGCATCGTCGGCGGCGACCGCGATTAAATTTTTAGCCTGCCGAGCCAGCATTGGATAGATGCTGGCTTGTTCATTTGGCCTTCAGATCGAACACCGCCATCGACTCGACATGCGACGTATGCGGGAACATGTTGATCACGCCGGCGCTGCTTAATTCGTAGGGTCCCTGGTGAACC
>JANLTP010000158.1:0-6233 GCA_031363055.1 Burkholderiales bacterium
ACTGCGACGCGAGTCGATCTGCCTGCAATCGATCAGCTCTGCCGGCTTTTCGGCTGTCGTGTTGGCGACCTGTTCGAACACTTGCCCGACACTAGCGAGGCACATAAGTGAGCCTCAGTGCCGCCCGCTGGCACGTCATCGCGCAATCGAACTTTGCCTGGGAGCGCGAAGCGCTGGAGTGGTTGCGCAGCAACCTGCCTGACCGTGACCCGTGGCACGTGTGGACGAACTTCGAGTTCATAGACGAAGAGGGCAAAGTCAGCGAAGTCGATGCGCTGGTGCTTTCGCCTGCCGGGCTGTTCCTCGTGGAAATCAAGAGCCGGCCGGGCGTTTTGGCCGGTGATGCACACAGTTGGACCTGGACGACCGATGGCCGTTCAACCACCTATGACAACCCACTTATTCTCGCGAACCGAAAAGCCAAGCGCCTCGCCAGCCTGCTTCGGCGGCAGTCGGCGATCATCAAGGCCAAGATCAGATTGCCCTTCGTCGAACCAGCGGTCTTTCTTTCGTCCACCAGCCTCACATGTCGTCTCGAAGGCCTTGCCAAGAGCGCCACTTTTCAACATGGACGGCCGGGCGCATTGGACGATACCGGTGTCATCGGAGCCTTATCGAACGGTATCGCTAACCGAGGTTCGGGGAAAGTTGAGGTTCAGCAAGTACGCGCTATTGCTCGTGGACTTACCGAGGCGGGCATTCGCCCTTCGAACAAACACCGACAGGTCGGCGACTACAAGCTGGGCGAGTTATTGGCCGAGGGCGACGGCTTCCAAGACTGGGCGGCGAACCACGTCAGCATCGACACAGTTCATCGCCGTATACGAATCTACCCGGTAGCGTCGGCATCCAGCCCGGAGCTACGGGCCATCCGAGCACGGTTGGCTCGCCGCGAGTTCGAAATTCTGGAAGATATAGACCACCCAGGAATTCTGAAAGTCAAAGACTACAAAGAAACCGAACTCGGACCAGCGCTTATATTTGACCACGACCCCAAGGCGGTGCGATTGGATCACTTGCTGCGCGACCGAGGTGGACGTCTCACGGTCACCCAGCGACTACAACTGGTGCGCGATATCGCCGAGACTTTGAAGTACGCCCACTCAAACCGTCTTTACCACCGCGCCCTCGGGCCACAAAGCATACTTGTTCGCAGCGCTGAGAATGGCGCCATGCATCTTCGCTTGATGAACTGGCAAACCGCCTCGCGCAACGCGAGCAATTCTGCTTCACCCGACACGGTTCACCGCACGACGGGCACGCAACACGTCGAGGACTATGTCGAAGATCTTGGCCTCATCTATCTGGCGCCCGAGACCACACGTGCAGACCCAGCCCACGGACCCAGTCTGGACGTTTTCTCTCTTGGCTGTATCGCTTACCAAGTGTTCAGTGGTCACGCACCCGCTGAATCAGTGCTTGATCTTACCGAAAAGCTGCGCATAGGCCAGGGCCTGCGTCTTTCGGACGTCATGGACGGTTGCGGTGCCCGCCAGCAGGAACTCATTCAGTTCTCGACATGTCCGGATGTTCTCGCGCGCTACGACACCATCCAAGGGTTTCTGGATGACCTGGATCGCGTCGAGGATGAGCTCACGACCCCTGACCCAGAAGCCACCATTGACCCCGGCGTGGCCAGCGCCGGTGACCGCTTGGACGGCGGCTTTACGGTCGTCAAGCGCATGGGGCGCGGCTCGTCGAGCGACGCGCTGTTGGTGCGCCGAGACGGCAGCGACGAAGAACACATTCTTAAAGTGGCGTGCGATGTCGCGCACAACGACCGACTGGCCGCCGAGGGCGAGGTGCTTGCTCGGCTGCACCACCAGAACATCGTTGCTCATCGCGAGACGCTCAGGGTCGCTGGCCGGACTGCCTTGTTATTGAAGAGCGCTGGCGCCCGGACAATGGCCGAGAAACTCAAGGAAGAGGGGCGCCTGTCGCTCGACATGCTGCAGCGCTTCGGCGAAGAGCTCATCGAAGCGGTGAACCACCTTGAGGCCGAAGGCGTCGCCCATCGCGATATCAAGCCTGAGAACATTGGCATTGCGGAGAACCGCAACCGGAAGCTGCAGCTCGTGTTGTTCGACTTCTCGCTGTGCCGTACCTCGGCCGACAACATTACCTCTGGCACGCACCCCTATCTCGACCCATTTCTGTCGCTACGGCGGCCGCCGCGCTGGGACTTGTACGCCGAGCGCTTCGCACTGGCTGTCACGTTATATGAGATGACAGTCGGGCAGCCGCCGGTATGGGGCGATGGGCAAACTTCGCCGTCGATGCTCGATGTCGAGGCTAGCATCGAGAGCGACGTCTTCGACCCGGTCACGCGCGAGGCCTTCACGGCGTTCTTTGCGAAGGCATTAAAGCGTGACTACCGCGAGCGTTTTGACAATGCCGAAGACATGCTTCGCGCGTGGCGCGCGATCTATACCGATCGTCAAACGATTCACCCTGGCGACGCGGGCGTTGTGAAAGGCCTTACTGCTGCGGCTATGACGGCCACGCCGCTCACCACAATGGCCGAACTAGGCTACAGCCTTGAATCACAGGACATCCTGGAGCGCATGGGCATACACAATGCTCGCGAGCTGTTGGCGGTTGATCGCATTCGCTTCCGATATCTGCGAGGTGTCGGCGACAAGTTTCGCAAAGAGATTCGACTGACTGCCAAGGAGCTTGCCCGCTTGCGGCCCGATCTGACCCAGGGTCGCAGTACGGCACACGATGCCGACGAAGAAGGTGGCGGTGCAGTCAGCGTCAATGAACTGGCGACCCAGTTGCTGCCGCGCCGCCCCGCGGGCGATGATCGTCCTGAAGAAGCTGCTCTTGCCTACTACCTGGGACTGGACGATAGTGTTCAGTCTGGCGTCTGGCCTGAGCTTGGCGAGTCGGCGTTGGCCAATCAAGTAAGCCGGGCCAAGTTGACCGATACGCTCGTCAAAGCCCGCGAACGCTGGCTCAAGAACCCGGTGTTTACCGAACTTCGCCAACAACTTGACGCGCTAGTGCGCAGCCAAGGCCAGGTCATGAGCGCGCATGAGTGCGCGATGGCCGTGCTGGCATTGCGCGGCTGCGCTGCGCAGGACGACGCAGAGCGGCTGCGCCAAGCCACGGCCGTGTTGCGTGCTGCGGTCGAAGCTGAATCGCATCTCGAGCAACCGCGCTTCGAGGCATTCGATCACCAACCCCGATCCCTGATCGCCAGCGCATCGACCTGGGCTGACTATGCCCGCCAGCTTGGTGCCGCCGCCGATGCCTGCGCTTTGGCGGACCCCTTGCTGCATCCGCCCCGGGTACTCGAAACGCTGGAGGGTGTTTCCCGACCGACCGCGACCGAGGGTGACGTCGTGCCGGCGGGAGCACTTGCGCCCACTCGGTTGCTGCGGCTGGCAGCCTCTGCATCGCGCAAGGCCGCGTTGTCCAGCCGCCAGGAGATCTACCCGCGCGGAATGTCGCCGACGCAGGCCCTGCGGCAGTCTTTGGGCGCGCTCGTTGGCGCACCGGAATTGCGTGCCCGCGAAATCCAGGATCGGGTGCGTGGGCGCTACCCCGAAGCCGCCGCATTGCCGGAGCGGCCCGAGCTTGATCGCTTACTTGAAGAGGCCGGCGCGCCCTTGACCTGGGACCCCTTGGCTGCACAAGGCGCTGGTGCCTACCGACTCTCGACTTTGGGCAACGCGCAAACGGCCGGCACCACCACGGTGTTTTCACGTCACGCCACCGAGCTCACCCCGCGCGCCGGTGACGGCGAAGCGGCCGATGCCAGCGCGATTGAGGAACGACTCACCCGAAACCTCCAGCAAGGAGGCCTACTCGTGCTGACCGTTCACCCGCGCATGGCACGTCGGGCTGAGTCTGAATTGCTGCATCGCTTTGGACAATCCGACACTCGGCCAAGTCCATTGCAGCGCGTGAACTTTGACGCGCTTTTGCTGACAGCGCTTCGTGAGCAGGCGCTAGCAGCTCGGGTCGACTGGAATGTGGTTCTCGAGGCCGACGCAGCCGACCGCGACAGCCGGCATTGGATCAATTTGCAACGGCTTGTTCAACGAACGCTACCCGCCCTGCGCGTCGCACTGCTGGACAGTGCGGCGCCGATCCTGCTGGTCAGTGTCGGCCTGCTTGCGCGTTACGAACTCATGAAGCTTATTACTGAGATTGAAGAGCACGCGGGTCGTCCGGAACATTCCCCCAGTGTCTGGCTCTTGCTGCCCACGGCCGAACATGGCCTGCCGGTCATTGATGGTGTCGCAGTACCGATCGTGAACAACCTGGGGAACACGCGCACGTTGGCGCTGGTGCAGACATGGGTCGAGAACAGACACCGGGCACACGAAGATAAACACCGGGCATACGAAGATCGCCGACCTGACAGTAGTGCGCGAGTAACTCCATGATCAAAGCATCGGACGAGGTTCACACATGTTGACCAAACTGGCGATCCGGAATTTCAAGCTGTTCAAAGAGGTGGAGATTGAACTTGGGGAACGCGTAGTCTTCGTCGGGCCAAACAACGCTGGCAAGACTTCGGCCCTGCAATCGCTGGCCTTATGGAGCTATGGCGTGCGGCGTTGGGTGGAGAAAAGAGGTGCAGGCAATGTACCAAAGGAACGCGCTGGGGTCACAATCAATCGACGAGACCTCATCGGGTTACCTGTGCCGTCCGCGAACCTGCTCTGGCGCGATTTGCACGTACGCGAGGGCTATCGAGAAGCGAACAAACAGAAGACGCGAAACGTTTCGATCGGGATTGCGGTCGAGGGTCTCGACAATGGCCATTCCTGGATCGCTGATATGGAGTTTGACTACGCTAATGAAGAGTCTTTTTACTGTCGATCGCGTCTGTCGGAGGATGGTGCGCGCAAAGTAGTCCCAGTCGCGGCGTCGGAACTTCGCTTGGCCTACCTTCCTCCAATGTCCGGTCTGGCAGCCAACGAAAGCAGGCTCGACGAAGGCGCGATTGGCGTACGAATTGGCGAAGGGCGAACCGCCGAAGTTTTGCGCAATCTTTGCTGGCAGGCTCAACAGCGCAATGCAGCAGGCTGGGCCCGAATCGTTGAGCGCATGCGTGAACTTTTTGGCGTGACGATTGACGACCCTGAGTACATCAAGGAACGCGGCGAGATTGTGATGTCATTTCGAACACCCCAAGATGTCCGACTTGATCTCTCCGCTTGCGGACGCGGGCAACAACAGACGCTGCTCCTCTTGTCACATATGGCGGCCAATCCAGGTGCCGTGCTGCTGCTCGACGAGCCTGACGCTCACCTTGAAATCCTGCGCCAGCGGCAGATCTACAATATTTTGACCGACACAGCCCGCGAGACGCACAGTCAGATCATTGCGGCCACTCATTCCGAAGTGATCCTCAACGAGGCTGCCGGACGAGATATGGTGGTCGCTTTCGTCGGCAAACCTCATCGCATCGACGATCGAGGCAGCCAGGTCTCGAAAGCGCTCAAGGAGATCGGCTTCGACCAGTATCTGCAGGCCCAGGAAACCGGATGGGTGCTCTACCTTGAGGGCTCGACTGACCTGGCGATATTGCGCGAGTTCGCTTCGCTTCTCGCCCACCCCGCTCTGGCCGCCTTGGAACGCCCGTTCGTGCATTACGTCGCTAACCAGCCCGGTCAGGCGCGGCACCACTTTTACGGGCTGCGCGAGGCGGCTCCGAAGCTCGTCGGCGTAGCGCTTTACGATCGATTAGAGATGCCTTTGCAGGAGGGCGATCCCAGCCTTACGCAACGCATGTGGAAGCGGCGCGAAATCGAGAACTACCTGTGCCAGCGCGAGACGCTGCTGAACTGGGCGCAGGCACAAGGCAACTCGCAGGCAGGCGAACTTTTCGCGGGCCTGTGGAGTGACGCCATGGCAACTGCCATCGAAGCAGTGTCGGCCGCGCTCTCGACGTTGGGTAAGCCCGAGCCTTGGAGCCCGGATCTCAAGGTGAGCGACGATTTCTTGCAGCCTCTTTTTCAAAAGTTCTACCACAACCTGGGGTTGCCCAATGTCATGCGCAAGACCGACTACCACACGCTCGCGCCCTATGTGCGTGCTGCAACTATCGATTCAGAAGTAATCAAGGTCTTGGACGAGATTGACCGAGTATCGAGGCAAGGCCTGCAGTGATCAAACCGTCAAAACTGCTCGCGGACCTGACCCGCCAGCTCAAACGTCTCGAAGACGACCTGCGCCAGCGCGTCGCTGAGGTGGCCGAGCTGAAGGCCGGCCTT
>JANLTP010000200.1:0-1845 GCA_031363055.1 Burkholderiales bacterium
CCGACGCCGCCTTACGCCAAGAATGCTTACCGCTCGATCAAGGAAGAGTACCTGGTGGTGGTCGGTATCTGTTCGCATCTGGGATGCTCGCCCAGCGAGAAGTTTCAGGCTGGTGCCCAGCCGTCGCTGCCTGACGACTGGCAAGGCGGCTTCCTGTGCCCGTGTCACGGCTCGACGTTTGATCTGGCTGGTCGCGTGTTCAAGAACAAGCCGGCGCCGGATAATCTGGAAGTGCCGCCGCATGTTTATCTGAGCGATTCGCGCCTGCTGATTGGCGACGACAAAAAGGCGTAAACAGAGGACCTTGCAAGCAGGTAAAAGCGATCGGTAGTGGTATGGGCCTGACCGGTTTGCGCTTTCATATAATTGGGGTTTTGTGTGATTGAGTTCGACGGGCCATGGTTGGCTCTTGTCGAGTTCACGTAAAAGTCCAGGGTCGCCGATGGCGTCCCGCCGAGGAGTTTCGAATCATCATGGCTTCATCGAAGCAAGTCTCCACCAACGGTCTGCTAGGCTGGATTGATACCCGTTTTCCCTTGTCCAGGCTCTGGAACGAGCACATGGGTCAATATTACGCGCCGAAGAATTTCAACATCTGGTACATCTTCGGCGGCCTGTCGTTGTTCATTTTGATCCTGCAGATTGTGACCGGCATTTTCCTGGTCATGCATTACAAACCGGACGCGGCGAAAGCCTTCGAGTCGGTTGAATACATCATGCGCGAAGTGCCGGGCGGCTGGATCATCCGCTATTTGCACTCGACCGGCGCTTCGGCGTTTTTTGTGGTCGTCTATCTGCATATGTTCCGGGGCCTGATGTACGGCTCCTACCGCAAACCTCGTGAACTGATCTGGGTGTTCGGTTGTCTGATCTTCCTGTGCCTCATGGGCGAGGCATTTTTTGGCTACCTGTTGCCCTGGGGTCAAATGTCGTATTGGGGTGCGCAGGTGATTGTCAATCTGTTTGCCGCTGTACCGTTCATTGGCCCGGATCTGTCGCTGTTGATTCGCGGTGATTATGTGGTGGGCGACGCCACTCTGAATCGCTTCTTCGCGTTTCACGTGATTGCCATTCCGCTGGTTCTGTTGGGACTGGTGGCCGCGCACATCATTGCCTTGCACGAAGTCGGCTCGAATAATCCGGACGGCATCGAAATCAAGGCCAACAAGGACGCTAACGGTCATCCGGTTGACGGCATTCCGTTTCACCCGTACTACAGCGTGCACGATATCTTCGCCTTGTCGATGTTCCTGCTGGTGTTTTCAGCGGTGGTGTTCTTTGCGCCCGAGTTCGGCGGCTATTTCCTCGAATACAACAACTTCATACCGGCCGATTCACTAAAGACACCGGCACATATTGCGCCGGTCTGGTACTTCACGCCGTACTACTCGATATTGCGCGCAGTCACGACCGATTTTCTGTGGGTATCGACAGTCGTACTGCTGGCCTATCTGGTGTTGATCTGGCTGACGGTGCGCAGCACGCTGACCAAAGTACTGGCAAGCTTGGCCATTTTGTCGATGTGTGTCGGCTTTTTTGTGTTCGACGCCAAGTTCTGGGGTGTCGTCGGCATGGGCGGCTCGGTCATGATCTTCTTTGCGATGCCCTGGATCGATAACAGCCCGGTCAAATCCATTCGTTATCGACCGGGCTGGCATGTCTATGTCTACGGTCTGTTTGTGGTGTCATTCCTGATTCTCGGTTACTTCGGCGTACAGCCGGTATCGGCTGCTGGGCAAATCATTTCGCAGGCATTGACCATCGTTTATTTCGCCTTTTTCTTGTTAATGCCGTGGTGGAGCGAGATGGGCGAGTTCAAGCCCGTTCCCGACCGTGTGACCTTCA
>JANLTP010000216.1:0-15235 GCA_031363055.1 Burkholderiales bacterium
TGCAGCCAATGACATGCTTGGGTGTCAGTTTTTCGGCCACCTCCGGGTCGTGAACCGTCGCGCGAATTTTTTCGCGAACAAATTCGGCCGCGTATTGGTTCGCGTCGGCATTGAGCATCAGATCGCCATAGGCACCGAGAAAGCTGAGTCCACCGCGTTGCCAGCGAAATTCGAAGGCGGCCTTGCGTTCCTCGTCGCTGCTGGCCAGCGCCGAGGCCTCATTGCGCGGATAGACTGAGCCGAAGGCGCCCGGCATAACGCTGTTGCGCGCTCGAAAGCCGGCATAGTCGGCCTTGACTTCAGCTTCATGCGCAACATCGATCGGACCATTGTGGGCTGGAACCGCATAACTCGGAGTTCGTTGGAAGACCAGCAAGCGCTTGGCCTCTTTCGCAATGACCGGAATCGACTGAATCGCCGACGAACCCGTGCCAATCACGCCGACAGTCTTGCCGCTGAAATCAACCGGTTCATGAGGCCACAAACCAGTGTGATAAGTCTCCCCGACGAAGTCATCAATACCCTCGAATACCGGCCGATTAGCCGACGACAGGCAGCCGGTGGCCAGAATCAGGAATCGGCAAGACCATTGAGCTGGACTGTTTTCAACACTGGCGGTTTGAACACGCCAACAGGCATTGCGCTCATCAAACTGCGCCGCCGTGACTCGGGTCTTGAATTGAATATCATCACGAAGCTTGAAGCGATCAGCGACCTGATTCGCATAACACATGATCTCGGGCTGCGCCGAATAGCGCTCGCTCCAGCGCCATTCCTGCTGCAAGTCCTCCGAGAACTGGTACGAGTACTCCATGCTCTCGACATCGCAACGCGCACCCGGATAACGATTCCAGTACCAGGTACCGCCCACACCGTCACCGGTTTCAATCACGCGCGCACGCAGGCCTTGCTGGCGCACCTTGTGCAGCATGTAAAGGCCAGCGAAGCCGGCTCCGACTATGAGTACATCGACCGATTGCTCTGACATGATGGTTGCGGTTTGGAGTTGTAGTTTGTGTTTCGGCTTCGGTTGCGCCTGCGGCTGCGATTCCGCTGACCCGTATAGCTTTCGCCGATGGCGCTCATTATGCCGCCAGCACGGCTCCGAGGTCGATGTCCGGGCGACCAGCGTTTCAGCGGCTGATCGCCAGACGTACAGCGCTGTCAGCGGGTTGAGTGGTTTTGACAGTTTGGGTGGTTTCGGCAGCGGCTACTTCTGCGGCTACTGCCGTTGCCTCTAATGCTTGTAATGCGTCTGCGTCGTCTGCCGAATCCTCTGGATCATTATGGTCGGTATCGTTGCGAGCGAAGACCGCAAACAGGGCACGCTGCAACGCCTCAAGTTGTGTGCCGAGGCTCGCATCGATCTGGGTATACCCGGTTTCGATCAGACAGTCGCCAACGCTGAGGTCAGGGTCTGCCCGGACCTCCACAAAACAGGGTGCGCCATGCTGCGCCAGCACTTGGGCGACCCTGCAGCGCACGAGCTCCAACTGCTCGGCGGCGACCTTGAATAACAGAAAGCGCTGTTCGCGCGCGGCAAGAAGCACTCTTCGCACAACGCTATCGAAGAACTGCGTTTGAGCATCGTCCTGCGTCAGAATCTTCTCCAGAGTCCGAAGGACCAAATGACTCAGCTTTTGTTCCTGTGCTCGCCAGGACTGCGCCAGCGCACCTTGGTTGTGGATCACTGACTGCGCCAGGAATTCCTTGGCTTCGATCAATCCCTGCTGGTGGCCACGCAGGCGAGCCGCAGATTCCAGCCGCTCAGCCGATTCCTGGGCCTCGGCGCGGATTCGCTCAGCCTGCAACCGAGCCTGTGTCACCTCGGCCCGCGCCTGGTGCGAGGCTTGCGCCTGTATCGCCTCGATCGACCGGATTCGCTCAAAATCCGAGGCCTTGATCAAGGCGCGCGAGCGAACGAAAAGGGCGAGTTCTTCAGTGTTCATGTGAACTCTTGCCGGTTGCAGCCTTGACTACTTGCAGCGCGAAATCGCGAAAGCGGCCGAGTTCCTGCAGGGGATCCCCAGCGAGCTCAGGCTCCCACGGTCGAGGCGATCCATCAAACTCGGCTTCCTGCAATACGGCCGTCGACAGACGCAATCGCAACAAGGCCCAGAGCGATCGACTGGCTGGCCGAACGCGCCTCGAGAGCCAGGCGGTGGCGACGATCCTCGGCGCGTTGGCACCGAACTGCTTGACGGCATCCCACTGAATCGAACCGCCTTCCTGCAGATCTGATTCGAGTACTCGGCGTTCGGATTCGCTCAGCAGCGAATCAATGGCCCGTATTTGCGTGCCATTGATGACACGCCGAATACCGGGGGCGAGTATTTGCCAGCCGAACGCCAACAGCGCTTGCTGTAATTGCTCACGAGGCATCACCAGCAGATCGCGCGCCGGCGGCACCGCATCGAGATCCTGACGGCCCAGCCTGAGCGTTACCGGCAACAGGGCCTCGCGGACCCGTGAGATCGGGTCGAGTCGACCGTGCCAATCCAGCAAATGGGACGGGTCGATCTGCGCGATCGGCAACGACAGTGCAGTCAACCAGACATTCGTCAAAGGTTCAGTGGCTAGTAATGTATTCATGACGGGGGCGATGGTTCCAGCATTGGGATGCGAATAGCACCGAGGCGGCCCGTAATCATGAGACCCACGGCGATGGTCATCAGCAAAAGCCCGATACCGAAAACGCACCAGCGCAGCCAATCCGCTTGCGAACGAGAAACCGTCATGCCAAGAAACGCCTCCTTCGGAGTCGCGAGGGCGGTATCAACCCGTTGCTGGGCGGCAAACAACGAGACGTAGACGGTGTCATGCGTCAGACCTTCGACACTGCGCACGACCAACGATTTGATGGTCGTCAGGCTCGCCTGCATATCGTCCGTCGCACGGTGGCGAATAAAAACCGACGCGGACGATGGCTTTGCGCGATCGGCCAGCGGGTCATTTTGCGGCAATACAATATGTACGCGAGCCGCCAGCACACCGTCAATCATGGTCAGGGTACGCGACAGCTCTTGCGAAACGCCGTGAATGAACCGCACGCGCTCTTCAGTTGGGGTGGAAATAATACCCTCGCGCTTGAACAGATCGCCCAGGGTCGCATAGCGGTTTTTGGGCAGGCCTTCGCGGGTCAAGATTTGCATCGCCCTCGGCATATCCTGGCTGGCAACCACAATCGCCCAATGCTTTTCATTGATGGTCTTCTCGACCGCGATGCCCTCGAGGGCCAGGACCGATAAGATTTCATTGGCTTCCTGTTCTCCAAGCTGGCTATAGAGCAACTGCTTGCAACCGGCGAGCGCCAGGAGCATCGCAAACAGCGGAAACCACAACAGGCGAGGCGACATCAGGATTTCTCAATCAAGGTCTTGACCGCCCCTTGTGATTGCTGACTGGCAGTCAAGCCGGCCTGAAAGCTCACCGCCACCTGAAAGATTTCGGTCTGCGTCTTGATCGCCTGATTCATGACCGCTTGTAGTTGAGCAGCCGGCGCCGCAGCCCGATTGGCACTCAAGGTTAGGGAGGCCTGTTCAGGCGAACTCAATCGATGGCGCATGGCCTCGAAATCGGCACGCAGACGATCAACCGTCTGGGTCCATCCACCGGCAGGACTTTTGCCCTGCGCTTGGCCAGCGTTCGAGAGGATCAGGCCGATGTCGCTGCGGGCGCCCGCCGAGATCTCGACTCTGATCGGACGCTGATCGAGCGGCGCTGACAACGACGCCAGATCCAGTGTGCCCGCCGCAGAAGTTGCCGTGACTGCTGTGATTTCCATGGATTCTTCTAACTCCGTTTTTTCGTTTAACAGTTTGTCGTCTTGCTACGCTCGAGTCGGGCGCGACCCGGGTCTGGCCCAATCCGAGTCAGGCGCGACCCATGCCTACTCGGACTCCTCCTGGGCTTCCTTCATTCGGGCGATGATCTGCTCCCCCTGTCGGCGTATCTCGTCGCGCGCGATGACAAAGGTCGTCAGGGCCACCTGGACGGATAATTCATTCATCAATTCGTCGCTCGTCAGCTCATCTTGTACAGCGGCGGAATCGGGCGAAGCGAGCTCTTTGGCGACGGCCGATCGCGCGGGATCGGAACTTTCCTGCCAAGCCGAAATCGGTGCAGCCGACGCTGCCGACGAGATTGCGTTTATTGCATCGGGCATGAACCGCTCCCCCTGAGAGGATTAGCCGGCCTGAAACTGTGTTCGCCGGCGCACTGCAACAGTTCTTCGGCCATCTCGAATGCGACGCCGCTCGAACACAGTCCGAACACTTCATGGGCATGCTGTTGCCAACCAGACCGGTCGAGCTCGTACAGGAACTTCGCAAGCAGGCTGCGGGTAAACACTGCGCTTGGAAAGTCGCGCAAGACGGCCTCGAGTTGGAAAATCGCATCCTCGGGCTGCTGCTGGGCGTACTGCAGGAGTGCCTGACCGATTCGCGGATGCGGATTGCCGGGTCGACCAAGCGATAACAGCGCAAACATTTCTTGTGCCTCGTCGAACATTCGTTCGTCCAGCGCGAGATGGGCGATTTCCAATAACTGATTGAACTCGCCCTCGGTCAAATGGTCATTCATCAAGCCTCCTCAATTGTCCTTATAACCGGCGGCTATAGGGCCGCACCAGGCGACCCTATAGCCGCAGGCTCTTTCTTCACAAGGACACGCTGCCAAGTGCGGGTGTCTTGCTCCAAAAATAGCTAGCCCTGCGGCGACTGCTTCGCGGCGCGCGCCGCTACCTGTCCCAGATAGGTAGTCACTTCGGTGATCTTGGTTTGGTAGACGATGCTTTGCTTCATGACTTCGCTCATTTGCGCTATCGAGTCACTGATGATTTGCTGCAGACCGGTCGTATCGACTGTTGACATGATTTACTCCTTGAAGTGTTGACTTATTTGAACTCGCTGAGTGGCGCAACTTCGCCAGATTTGCCGCCGAGCCGACGCAGCGTGACGCGACTCTTCGATGTCGGACATCGCGTTTCGATATCCGGTCATTTCTCTGCCCACCGCCGCTCAAGATCGAGCGCGCAATCGCGGCGCCTGGGTATCGATCACATGAGTGGCCAGAACATAAATTCGCGCCACCTCCAGAAATTTTTCCCGGTCAGATTCGTTCATGCTTTGCCTTGCGTCACTTTGATCACGCGCCGAGCGTCGACTCAGATTAGCAACAAGCTCATGGGCCATTGACGCATGCACGTCGGCTTGCAAGCTGCTGCGAAGATCGGTTTCATCCGCGATAGTCATCAGGGTTCATGCCTTTATGGGTTTCTGTTCTGTGGAGATCTGACATCGGCTTTCAAGCCAATCGAGTCATGTTCAATGCTCAGAATGGTCGACCCATCTTTTAATCGGCCACCCTCAAAAACATAATGCTGCCCGGAGGTCAGAAATCGCTGGCGACTCGACAGACTGACGCCATCGATACCGGCGAGAACCGGGCGCGGTGACGGCGGTAACGGCGCCACCGCCGGCGCCTTGGAGCCGGGCAGCGGGATTGCTGCATGCGCCTCATAGTCAATCTCGAAGCGTCGCACTTGTGGCGCTGCTTTTTCGAGATCCTGAACGATCGCTCGAAAGCCGGCTTCGTTGTGGCCGCGAACGTGCAGCCGCAACACCCCCTCACCTTCATAGCTGATCGCTGCAACCTGGCCTCGAGCCTGCAAATACTCACTGGCGAAGCGAATCTGCTCAGCGGCCTCGACAATCGCGGTCCTTATCGGTGAGCCGACCATCAATTGCCGCACGGTGCCGAGTTCGGCTGCGTCACGAACCCAACCGACGACGGTTGTTGAACCATCCGGCTGATGTCGTACATTGAGTTCTGGCAATTTCAGGTCAGCAAGTTTGGCCAATAAGGGTTGATGCCCGGAATGGGTACCGCCGGATTGAGTACTCCCAGTTCGAGTTTCGCCAAGGCTGCCCGCCTCGCTGGGGTCGACTAGGCCAATTGCACCCGCGTTGGCCCGATTGGCCTGGACCGCCAGGATGCCTGCGACCATACAACCCGCCAGCCCGGCCAGAATCCAGTTCATCGAACGCTCGAAGCGGTCAACGGGTTCGAAGCGGCCACTGGGCCGCACACTTTCGGGCCGCTCATGGGCGCACATCTCGGAGGTCGCCTCCGGTCTCCAAAGCAGCGCGGTACCGCCCAATCGCAGCCATTGACCGGCATCCCAGCGCACACCCGGATTCGAAGCCTGAAGCGGCGCGGCACCGTCGACCGGCGCTTGACCCTGCGTTTGCATTCGCGCTTCAGTTTGCGATTGCAATTGCAATTGCAATTGCGACTGCGACTGCGACTGCGCGAGGAAATGCGTTCGCACCTCCCGCTCGGTAACTACGAGCATAAAATGTTCTTTCTGAATACCCGCATCACGGAGAACCAGGTCGCAATGATCGCCACTTCCGACCAGCCATCGGCCTACCGCCAGGATCTCGACAGCGCCGGCTTGCGGGCCGGAATGAACCGATAGTTTCATCACGGACTCTTGACTACAGGTTGATGATTCGCGGGGTGATCATGAACAGCCGCTCAACTCGAGAAACTTGTTTGCTGTGAAACTTGAACAACGCACCGAGCGCCGGCACGTCGCCAAGCAAGGGCACCTTGGATTGCGTCTCGCGATCAACGCTGTAGGCGGCGCCGCCGATCAATAGACTCTGCCCTTCGCCAACCATCGCCTGGGTACCGACGGTGCTGCGCTGGACTACTGGAATCTGGTCGACAGTTTGACCGGTCAGCGATCCGTCTTCAATGCGAATGGACAGCTTGATCTTGCGCTCGCCGCCTTCTTCGACGAGCGCCGGTGTCACCCGCAACGAAGTACCCGCAGTGATATTGAACAGATCGACCTCCCGTTCGCCAGCCAGACGCACATAGAAGGTTTGGGTGTTCTCGAGGATGGCCTCGGTATTGCTGACCGTCAGGACGCTCGGCCGCGCGTGTACATGGGCCTTGCCTTCTTGCGCGAGCAAGTTGACGTTGGCCAGAAAATATCGACCGAGATTGCTGACGATGGTGGTGGCGCCAGCGACGCCAGCGACTCCGCTCAGAGACGCGCCATTGAGGGATGCGCCGGCCGCTTGAGCGGCGAGGTTGCCTGCCTGCTGCCGAAAGCCGCCGGCATCGGTGCCGTTACCTTGACCCAGCACGATCTGATGCCTGGATTGGCTCCAGTCGATGCCCAGACGGTCAATGGAATCCGAGGCGACATCGACAATTGAAGCCTCGATCTGGACCAGTACGGTCTTGATATCCAACGAGTTGATCAAGGCCTCATAGCGGTCAATGCGTTCCGGTAGATCGTGAATCACCACCGAGTTCGTTCTGGCGTCGGATTCGATTCGCGGCAAACTAATGTTCACAAGGCTTGGCGGGCTGAAAGCCTGCTGGGCATCGCGGTACAGACCGCCCGGCTCGGCGGCCTGCGGCGCGCGGCGCAGGCCGCCGTCTTGTGCGGCCAAACCGCTGCCTCGCAGTTTCGGCAGGGAATTCATCGAGCCGCCCGTCATGGCCGGTGCCAGTGCAGCAGCGGTAGAGGTATTCGGATAGTTTCCGGACAGGCGACGCAACAAGCTGGCGACGCCGGCGATCACAATCTCGCGCCCGCCCACGGTCATCGCCGTATCTTGCGCCCAGGCGTAGCGCAGACCGAAGACCCTGAAGACCGAGCCAATTGGCCTGGCGGTGTCGTTGATCGCAGCCTCCGACCGGCTGTTGCCAGCGCGCTCATCGAGCAGACTGATAACGTCGGACACCACTTCAACATAACGCGGTGGACCGGCCACCTGAACGATACGATCGGCCTCATTGATCTTCAAGAGGTAGCGCCGGTCCAGGGCGTCAAGCTCACGCAAGCTCTGTTGCAAACGCTGTGGGCTGACGTGCTTCAGCGGGAGAATACGACTCACCGCCTCCGAACCTGAATAAATGTAGAGCACGGCGCCGTCGTAATAACTCAAGAGGCCAAACACCGAGCAGACGGAATTAAAGAACTCTTCGGCCGGGCTGTTGAATCGACCCGTGATCGTTGCCTTGATTTTTTCACTGATGACCGCAGGTCGTCCGGCGCTGGCGAACAGTTCGCGCAGCAGATCGGGAAGCGCCTTTTCCTGATACACGAGGTTGACTCGTTCGCGGCGCCACTGCAAGTCGGCCGCTGGCGTGACGCTTGCGGCAAACAGCAGCACCAGGCCGATACACAATCGAGTCACAATCAACGTCAGCTCAGCCATGGGATTCGGTCAGTTCCTGCCCGCGTAAATTATTGGTGAAATATTTCCAACCCTTACCGCTACCGTACTCAGCTTGAACGCTTAACTCAATTGAGCTTCGGGTCTAGTCCGGGTGGACTAGGAGGTGGGGCCCTAACGGTCCTGCACCGATCGCCGCTTGATCACTATCCGCCAATGGGCATTGCCAGACTGCTCGAGTTGCAGACGTTTCTGATTGCTCGTCTGTACTTGCTCCTTCAGGAACGCTGTGCTGACGTGCAGGCGTGCCATCCGCTCATCTCGATATTGCTGCTCAAGCGTGAGCGAACGCACGGGCTCACCTCGGTTCAGGCGGCCCTGCACCAGTGCGTTGCGATCAACGAGTTCAAGCGAGTCTTGCGCCAACTGGGCGCGCGAGGTACGCAACACCTCCTGTGCGGCCGCGAACTCGGTCTGCAGGCGCGCAACGTTCGATCGAATTCGCAGTTCGCGCAGATTCCAAAGGGCGTCAAGACGGCGGATTTGCTCCAATCTTCGGGATTGCATCAGCGGCCGGCGTTCAACGAGAAAGCAATCGTTCCAGCATAGACAGGATCGAGCGTAGATTGATCTCTTCGGACTCCGCACGCTCTGCAGGCCCGGCCAACTTTCCCGAATCTGACGTTCGCGTATTCAGCGCCGCCGTCTCGATCAAAGACGGTTGACGTAGAAAATTCTCGATCGCTGATCGCATCGACAAAGCGCGGTCGGCCAGCGCATCGCTGCCGCTGCGGTACTCGCCGACCTGGACCAGTAACTCGATGCTGGCCAGTTTGGCGATCATTGCGCGTAACTGTTGCGCCAATTCGGCATGTCGCTGGCTCACCAGTTTCGGCATCAGCCGGCTGACAGAGCGTAAAACATCGATCGCCGGAAAGTGCCCGTCGTCGGCCAACGTGCGTGTCAACACGATATGTCCATCGACGATCGAGCGAACTTCTTCGGCCAATCGATCGCGGCCATCGTCGTCTTCGGTCAGTACAGTGTAGAACGCTGAAATGGCACCCGCCTCGGATTGACCGGAACGCTCGAGCAGGGCGGGCAGCGTCGCATATACCGATGGTGGAAAGCCGTCGTTGGCGGCCGATTCGCCCTGAAAAAGTGCGAGTTCCCTTTGTGCTCGCGCCAGACGGGTAATGGAATCCACCAGCAAGAGGACATGTTTGCCTTGCGAGCGAAACTGCTCAGCCACCGTCGTCGCGGTCTGCGCACACTTGATACGCTCCAATGCCGGACGATCCGACGTCGACGCAAACACAACACAGCGCTGCATGCACGATGCGCCCAGTTGTTCGCGCACAAAGTCGCCGACTTCACGACCTCGCTCACCAACCAGCGCGAGGACAATGACGTCGGCGCGGCATTGCCGAGCCAAGGCTGCGATCAACGAACTCTTGCCCGTGCCGGATGGCGAAAAAATGGCAATCCGTTGTCCTTGACCGCAGCTTAGCAGGCCATCGATTGCGCGGATGCCGGTGATCAAGGGCCGCGTGATCGGCTGGCGCCTCATGGCCGAGGGTGGCGCAGACTGGGTCGGTCGGTAGGCTCGCGGGTCGCGCCCGGTCGACCGACGCTTTAATGACGCCGGACCTTCATCGATAAGCGCGTCACCTTCATCGATAAGCGGGTCACCGTCATCGATTGGCGCACCCAATCCGTCCAGCACTCGTCCGAGCAGATGTTCACCGACCGGCACGGTCAGCCGCCGTTGCAAAGCGATCACCTGCACGCGGCTCGACAAATTGCTGATCGGTGTCAAGCCGCTCATCAGCAAATCGGGTCCTTGCAGCGCGATGACTTCGGTCAGGCCTAACGAGCTCGTCACGCCGTCGACCGTCAGTCGCAATTCACACAATTCGCCAATCGCAGCGCTCAGGCCGCGCACCCGGATGAGCTCGCCGCAGGCACTGTAGACATGGCCGGTATGGGACAGCGGATCGAGTCGGCGCAAGGCCTGATCGATGCTGCGTTGCCAATCAGGTAATTCAAGATTCGACATGGCTTCGGGAGGACACAGAACGCCAACATTATCGAAGTCATGCGCCTGTTTGTCGCTCGTCCAGTCGGCCGATGACGTGGTAGGCCAAAGGGTCGAGACCGATGGCCGATGCCCCAAAACGACTCGCTCGCTAGACTGAAATGACACGCTGCCGAAGATAGTGAACCGACATGCACCACTTCCATCCGGATTTGATCCAGCTTTGCAATCAGCAGGTACTGCAGGCCACGCCGCAGTCGCTATTCGGTTCAAGCGCAGAGTTCAGGTTTGAGAGTCTGTCCACTATCGATCGATTCTCCGGTCAAGCCAGTCTCGAGTTCGTCGACCGTGAGTATCGCTGGCAGGTACTCATTGATACGCCCGCTCGCTTGCCGGCGCTGCAAGAAATCTGCTGGCATGTTTTGGACGAGGCGCTGCGTGCAGCAGCCATTGGCTTGGCCAGTGCGCCAATTCGGCGCTGGCTCGAAAATCTGTGCGGTTGTGAACTTAGGCTTGCCCAAGTGCGGCTCGCAGCCCAGCAATTCGAAGGCGATCTCCTGTTCACCCGATGCTCGGTCAGCGAAGCGTACGCGCCGGGCTACTCGTTGGCAGTGCGGGCCGCGCCTCAGACGGCATGGGCTCGTTGCCTGCGCGACACGCCAGATACAAACCGCACGCTTGGCAGCCATCGACCGGCTGACCCTTCAGGCGCCACGTTGTTGGTGCTGCGTTGCAGGGCAACGGCTGCGCCTCTGACGTTACAGGAACTGGATTCCGTAGTGGCCGGTGACTACCTGCGTCTGCAGACGTTTGCGCTAACGCTGGGGTGCCATTCACTGTTTGCCATCACCATCAACGGACAGCAACTGACCGTGTTGTACCCGACGTTACCCGCTCAGAAGGAGAACTTCATGGCCTCGGAACTTGCATTGGAATCGCTCGGACAACTCGAGCTGGAAGTCAGCATTCAAATGACCGCGCTGCCCGTGCGTGTCGAGACGCTGTGTCGCATCGGACCCGGATACACCTTCATTGCGCCATGCGCGCTCGAGGGCGCCAGCGTTGGTGTGCTGGTCGATGGCCAAACGGTGGGCCGCGGTCGCCTGATCTGTATTGGCGATGTGCTCGGCGTCCAGATCACCCATTGGTTTGGAATGCAACGCATCGCTGCCACCTCCTGACAGTCCTCAGCACAGCGCGCCGTGAGCGAATCCTTCGATCCTTTCGCATTGCTGTTGCCGCTGCTGGTGCTCGGTCTGGCGCCGTTTGCGGCCATCATGGTGACGTGTTATGCCAAGCTCGTGGTCGTCTTCGCGTTGGTGCGCAACAGTCTGGGCGTGCAGCAAGTGCCGCCCAACATTGTGCTGAACAGTCTGGCGCTGATCTTCAGCATGTACATCATGGCGCCGGTGGCACTCGAGATTTCCGAGCGGCTCGAGCGCCAGCACGTGTTTGAGGCCGGCCGCATGAAAACTGCCGATCTGATCAATGCGTTGGCGAGCGCCCGCGAACCGCTGCGTGAATTTCTTCTGAAGCATGGTAAGGAGCGCGAGCGAAAGTTCTTCGTCAAATCCGCCGGTAAACTCTGGCCCGAGGAGCGCGCGCGCAACGTCACCGAGCGGGATTTTCTGATCATTGTGCCGGCCTTCACCTTGAGCGAATTGACCGCCGCTTTTCAGATCGGATTTGTGATCTATCTGTGTTTTGTCGGTGTCGATCTGATCATTGCCAACATCCTGCTCGCCATGGGGATGTCGATGGTGTCGCCCACCGTGATTGCCGTGCCCTTCAAGTTGCTGCTGTTCACCGCCCTCGATGGCTGGTCCGCATTGATCCACGGACTGGTGCTCAGCTATCAATAATGGATCCGTATTAATAATGGATCCGCATTTACTCATCGAACTGACCCAGCGCTTGCTGATGCTGGTATTGCTGGTGTCCCTGCCGGTGGTCGCTGCCGCCGTGTTGGTGGGGCTGGTGGTCGGCTTGCTGCAGGCGGTCACGCAGATTCAAGATCCAAGCCTGCCGTTCGGTGCCAAACTCATCGCCTGTGTCGCCGTCATGGCAGCGCTCGGACCCTGGGCCGGCAGCGAACTGCTGCAGTTCGGTCATTCGGCGTTTGAATCGATCGCGCGGCAGGGTCGATGAACAACCTGACCGACGAGTTTGTCATCGCGGTCTACCCGTTTCTGGCGAGCCTGCCCCGCCTCATCGGCCTATTTGTGGTGATCCCCCTGTTTGGTCGACGCACGGTACGCGGCATCATTCGCAATGAGTTCATTCTGGTGCTGGCGGTGTTCATCTATCCGCTGGCCGCCAGCACCGCACATCAGCACCTGCTGGTGCCGCTTTCCTACCTGCTGATTGCCATCAAGGAGGCGTTGATCGGCGTGACGCTCGGCTTCTTCATGGGTACGGTGTTTTGGGTGGCGGAGAATGTCGGCTATCTGATTGATCTGCAAACCGGCACTCAAAATGCGACAGTATTCAATCCGGTTCATGAGCATGAGGAAGGTCCGATGGCCGGCTTCATGTTGCAATGGGTCGTGGCGTTGGTCTTGGCCGGTGGCGGACTGCTGGCCATACTTGAAATCGTGTTCGAGAGTTATCGGGTGTGGCCGATCTATGACGCAGCCCCTCGCTGGAACGAAGCGTTCAAGCTCAGTGTCAGCGCACGCGCTGATAATCTGTTCGCCACCACCTTGCGTTTTGCAGCGCCGATGATCATCTTGTTATTGCTGGTGGAGTTCGGCCTCGGTCTCGTCAACCGCTTCGCCGATCAACTCGACGTCTATACCCTGGCCATGCCGCTCAAGAGCATGGTGGCGTTCTTCGTCTTGATGCTGACCCTGAGCTTCTTGTACGATTCGGTCAAGGGTCTGCTGTTGTTTGATAGCGGTGTACTGCGCGTGCTCAAGGAGTCGCTGGGTGGCCGCTGATCAGGAACGGCGCACGGAGGCAGCCAGCCTGCGACAGATTCGCGAAGCACGGCGCAAGGGTCAGGTGGCCCGCAGCCGAGATCTGGGTGTCTGCGCCACGCTGGCGGCAGCCCTGCTGGTATTTTGGGCGGGCAGCGAGTTCTGGGTTGCGCAACTTCAGGCACTCGTGCGGTTCGGTCTGACCCGAGCGGCGACGTCCGCGCGCACCGAGCCCCTGGATATTTCATCGATGTTTGTGTTCTGGCTCGGCGCCGTGGCATCACTGAGCCTGTCGGTACTGCTGGCCTGTGCGCTCGCGGCGATCCTGGTTAACGGCGCTTATAACGGCTGGTTGTTTGCGCCCGCCGGCGCGCTACCGCAGTTCGATCGACTCAGTCCGGCTGCGAATCTGCAACGAATGTTCTCGACCAGAAACACCGTGGAGTTGCTGAAATCATCGATCAAGGTTCTATTGCTGGCGGTCGTTTTATGGCTGATCGTCGAATCGATATTGCCCTGGCTGATCCGCCTGCCGCTCTTGCCTCATATCGCCTTGCCTTCGCTGACGCACTATGTCTTATCGGGGTTTCTCGCGCTCATGTTGCTTGGCATGTGCGTCATCGCGGCGTTCGATGGCTGGTATCAGCGCATCAACTATTCACGCGAGTTGCGAATGACGCGCGAGGAACGGCAACGCGAGCGACGCGAAGACGAGGGCGATCCGGCGCTCAAGGCAAAACGCCGGCAATTGTTGCGCGCACTTGCCCAGGAGTCGCCGCTCGAGCGCTGTGCGTACGCCACGTTAGTCCTCTGCGATTCGTCGCAGGCCATGGCGACGGCTATTTACTGGGATGTCGACGCGCAGGCCGCGCCCTGGATGTTGCACAAGGGGCGTCACGCAACCGGCCTCGCGATCATTCAGATGGCTCGGGATCACGGCCTGGCGATCATTGAAGATGCCGACTTGTGCACACGCATTTATCAGCACACCGGCATCGACGCCGATCTGAGCGCGCCACACGCCGCAGAATTGCAGCGCCTTTATCGGCTGGCGCGGCGCTCGACCCGCCCGAGGTCATCCTCGCTCAAATATTGGTAAACCGTCACGACCCGGGTGGCGCCGGGTACTCGGGCCGCAATCTGCGCGGCGCGATCGCCTTCGCGCTGCGTTACCAGACCCATCAAGTAGACGACGCCGGTCTCGGTCACGACCTTGAACGCGTTCGACTGCAAGTCACGAGCCTCCAGCAACGAGGCGCGCACGCGACCGGTGATGGTCGTGTCACTGGTTGAAGTACCCAGAGCGACCTTCGATCCGATGCTAAGTTCGTTGTGGACACTGGCGACACTCTCCATCTTCGCCATGGCCGCTTCGCTTTCAAGTTTGGCTTTCTCGTCGGCCACCTGACCGGTCAGGAGCACTTTGCGATTAAAGCTCGTCACGCTGACCCCACCGGCTCTGGCGACCGCCTCGGGCAGACGGCTTTGCCCCTTCATCTCGATCGCCTGATCTTCGGTTTGGGCGCCGAAGCTGCGCCGATCAAATGCGATCATGGCACCGCTGGTCGCAGCACCGGCCACCAGCAGCGGCACGCAGGCGCTGAGGCCAAGCGCTGCGCTCGCCGTCAGGCCGAGGATGACAATGAACTTCGCTGATTTTGAGAAGGTAGTATTCATAATACGCTCCGTAGTAGTAATCACTTACACACTTATCTGCGCTGATCGATATGAATGGATATGAAGATAAATATATCGAACTGCAAATGTTAATAATCAGGTCTCAGAATTCCTTCGATTCGTCACCGAGCAAGGCAGCATCGACGCCATCACATAAACAATGAATCATCAGAATATGGACCTCCTGAATCCGCATGGTTCGGCTATGCGGTACACACAGATGAACGTCATCGGGCCGCAAAATAGCCGCGATTCGGCCGCCGCCATTGCCAGTGAGTGCAAGTACTCGCATTCCCCTTTGATGCGCCGCTTCAACCGCCGCCACCACATTCGCCGAATTTCCGCTGGTTGAGATGGCGGCCAGCACGTCGCCGGACTGGCCGAGGCCGCGAACCTGCTTG
>JANLTP010000263.1:0-1513 GCA_031363055.1 Burkholderiales bacterium
GCACACCGAAACGCTGGGCGGAACCGACGGCGATATCGGCGCCCATTTCGCCGGGTGGCTTGATGAGCATCAGCGCCATCAGATCGCTGCCGACCGCGACACGCGCGCCAATGGCGTGCAGGGCACTGATCGCAGCGGAGAAGTCGCGTACGCAGCCATAGGTATCGGGGCTTTGCAGATAGGCGCCAAAATAGGCGTCGGCCAGGTGCAGCGCGCCGTCGCTCAGTTGCGAGTCGACCGAGGCCACGACGACTTCGAGGCCCATCCACTGCGCGCGTGTTCGAATGACGGCCAGACACTGCGGGTGCACGGCTGAGTCGACCAGGAAACGCTTCGATGCCGACTTCGATGCGCGGCGACAAACACCCATCGCCTCGGCGGCGGCCGTGGCTTCGTCAAGCAAGGAGGCATTGGCAATCGGCAGTGCGGTCAGATCGATGACCATCTGCTGAAAATTCAACAACGATTCGAGACGACCTTGCGCGATCTCGGCCTGATACGGTGTGTAAGCCGTGTACCAACCTGGGTTCTCAAGGATATTGCGGCGAATCGGCTCGGGCGTGATCGTGCCGTAATAACCGGTGCCAATGTAGCTTCGAAACACCTTGTTCTGATTGGCCAAGCCGCGCAGTTCGGCTAGCGCGCCGGCCTCGGTGATCGGGTCGGGTAACTTCAGTGCCGAGTGCTGCAGGATCGAGGCGGGTACCGTCTCGGCAATGAGCTGATCGCGGCTCTGGCAACCCAGCGCGGCCAGCATGCTGGCTTCCTGGCTGTGGCTCGGACCTAGGTGTCGGGCATGAAATTCATCATCGCCAAAGAGACTGGCGAGGCCTTGCGTTTTGACATCGGACAAGTTCATGGATTCAGCTCGCCGCGTGTGTGGTGTAGGCGGCGGCAGACATCAACGCGCCGATTTGCGCTGGGCTGGAGGGCTTCAGTTTGATGAGCCAACCGGCCTCGAAGGCGCTCTCGTTGACGGTCTGTGGCGCTTCAGCGAGCACTTCATTGATGGCCAGGACTTCGCCGTCGATCGGCGCGTACACATCTGACGCGGCCTTGGTCGACTCGACCACCATGCAGGCTTCGCCTTGTTTGAGTTTGCGGCCGACAGCGGGCAATTCGACATAGACGAGTTCACCGAGCGAGTCTTGTGCATGGTCGGTAATGCCGACGGTGACGGTGCCGTCGGCATCTGCGCGCACCCACTCATGCGAGGGGGTGTATTTGAGTGAATCGGGATTGATCGACGAGGTCACGAGCGGGCTCCAATAACTCCGCCGGCACCATTGCCTAGCGGAAAGCCCCCTCTGTCCTTGATGCCTGAGAGATTCAGCTTGGGCCTGAGTTTCCCTGCGAGTCAGCGACTCCCGGGTAACGCTCAGGGCCCGTGCCTTGATCCTTCGGCGAGGCGGCTATCGCGCGGCAAAGCACAACGCACCTTCTCTCCAGAGTGCCAGAATGTCAGTAGTCCTTTTGCCTGAGAGTTTTTGGGGTACTACACCTTCGGCGCTGG
>JANLTP010000002.1:0-32689 GCA_031363055.1 Burkholderiales bacterium
GGGCGTCGGCCCCATATTTCGTTGTGGGGTTTTCCCGTCGGCGTCGCCACCCCCCCCCCCCCGCTCCTGGCCGAAACAGGCACCACAAAATACGCCGATACGCGCATCGATTAAATCCGCGTATCGGTAGGAAGGTGCTTACTTCTTGGCAACCTCGCGCGGCGACACATACTCGCTGATCACCGTCCAGCGACCGTTCTTGATCTGTGACATGCGCGACTTGTCGCTGCCCAGATGTTTGGTCGCCGAGAACGTCGCGGTATCACCACCGAACATGTCAGGCGGGTAGGTCGATGAGTCGAGCGCCTTGATGAAGGTTTCGACGGTCAGATTGGCGCCAGCCTTGGCGATGGCCTTGACCGTGTAATCCATGATCAAGTAACCGTAGACCGAGAACACGTCCGGGTCTTCGCCAAACTTGGTCTTGTACTTCTGGGCCCAGAAGCGGATCTTGTCCGAAGCGTCGTCGAGGTAGGGATGGGCCACCGTGTGCGAGGAGATCAGACCCTCGGCCAGTGGTCCGCCGAGCCTCGGAATCAAATGATTGTAGGCGGCCGAACTGCCCGCCATTTGCGGCGCCCAACCGATTTTCTTGGCCTCGGCCATGGTGCCAACGGTTTCACGAATGATCGTGCCGAGCAGCAAGGTGTCGCAGCCACTGCCCTTCATCTTCTGGACTTGCGATGAGAATTCGGTGGCGCCGCGCTTGTAGGTCGTCTTCTCGACCAGCGTTTTGCCAATCGCCTTCAAGCCATCGACAGCACCGGCCACGAACTCGGTGCCGAAGTCATCATCATGGGAAATGATGCAGTACTTGCGGTCGGCTTTGCTCTTCTCGAGATAGGCGACTACCGAATGCATCTGGTCGTAGTAGGTGGCCGCGAACGAGTACTTGAGCTTGTGCAGGGGCTCGTACATCTGGCGCGCCGCTGTGATCGGGAACAAGTGCGGAACGTTCTTTTCGAACAGGATTGGCATGGACGCCATCGCGGGTGCGGTGCCCATGACGCCGATCATCGTAAATATCTTGTCCTGCTGGACCAGTTTCTGGGTCGCGAGCACAGCCTTTTTCGGATCGTAGGCGTTATCCTCGACGATCAACTTGACCTTGCGGCCATTGACGCCGCCTTGCTCGTTGAGCTCTTCAGCATAGAGCTGCGCGCCGTTGCGCGTCGACTTGCCGAGCGCGGCGATTGGACCTGACAGGTCCTGGATCGAGCCAATGATGACTTCAGTCTTTGATACGCCCTGCGTCTGGGCGCTTGCGGTTGCGGTAATCAGGGTGGCCAGCGCAATCGCGCAGGCGGTCAACTTGAACTTCATGGTGTCTCCTCTAGGGGCAAGCCCTATTGTCCTGTTCTGTTCATAACTGGCTGCGGATCGAATCTACGCCGCTTGTTGCTTCCCGCGAGCCTCAGGAATACTACCAGTTAAGAATCTATACCGGCCGCTGCTTCGGAGATGCGAATGATCGACGCATAATCATCCTCACCGAAACCCAGCGCCAGACAGGCCAGCAAGGCCTGGTGCGTTAGCGACGTTTGCGGTAGCGGCACTTGCAGCCGCTCGGCCTCACCCAACATCAGCTCCACATCCTTGATCATTTGCGGCACGGTAAACGTCGGGCTGAAATCTCGCTGGCTGAGCTGCACCGATTTCGCTTTGACAATGGGTGAACCGACCGCACTGGCTGCGATCACTGCCCACATGTTTTGCCAATCGAGGCCACCTTTTTCACCCAGGGTCAGCGCCTCGGCCAGCATGCTGCTGGTTTGCACGATCATCAGGTTGATCACCAGCTTCATGAGTCGCGCCTGTTCGGCCTCGCCCAGGTAGAAGAGCGTGGGCCCGAAACACCGCAAGATGGGCGACATGTCGTCAAAGAGCGCACGCGGGCCGGAAGCCATGACGGTGACTTGGGCCGCCTCCATCATGTAATTGTTACCGGAGACCGTTGCCCGCAGGTAGCGCAAACCGACACCTTCGCACTGCGCGGCCGCCCGCGCCGAGGCCTCGGCTGAAACAGTGCTGGTATCGATCCATATTGCACCTCGCGACGTCACTGAACAGAGTTGTCTCGCAACCGCAAGCAAGGCTGCATCATCGGGCAGCGAAGACACCACGATGTCGGCCGACGATAGCGCCAAGGTCAGGTCCGGGGGCGGGGTCGACGACAAGTCCGGTGACGAAGCCGATGTCTGGGCTGACGACGAGGCCGATGACAGTGTAGAGACGAGCACCTGAGTGGGCGCCGCGCCGACCACCCTGAGTTCACGCAAGTGAGCCAAGCGGACACGCTCGGCACTGGGGTCCGAGACTGTGCAATCATGCCCGGCCTTGACCAACAGGGTAGCCATTGGCAGCCCCATCTTGCCGAGACCCAGCACATGAATCCGGTGACGCGTCATTGCGCTTTGAGGCCGGCAGCTTTTGCAATGCGGGCGGCTGACTCTACTTCGGCGCGAATGTAGGCATTGAAGCTTTCGCTGGACAGAAGAAAGGGCTCGGCGCCGAGCTTTGCCATTCGCTCGCGGACATCCGCGCTCGCCAGCGCTTTGGTGACCTCTTCATGCAAGCGGTTTTGAATCGCCTGCGGCGTCGCGGCGGGCACCAGCATGCCCACCCAGAAAATATATTCGGAGCCGGGCACGCCGGCCTCGAGCGTGGTCGGTATCTGCGGCAACGCCGGCGCTCGATTCGGCGTACTCACCGCCAGTGCCTGCAATTTACCGTCCTTGATCAGGCCGAGCGCCGACGACAGTGGTGCGAAGAACCAATCGATACGGCCACCGATCACCTCGGTGATCGCTTCAGGCGTGCCCTTGAACGCAATATGGACCGCATCAAGACCGGCTTGCAACTTGAATTTTTCCGCATTCAAATGTGTGGCACTACCCAGGCCTGCGGAGGCGTAATTCAAGGCGCCTGGCTTCGCTTTGGCAGCCGCCACCACATCGGCAACCGTCCTCCAGCCACGCTGCGGCGGCACGACCAGTACATTGGGCAACGCGGCCAAGGGCGTGATTCCGGCGAGATCCTTCAAGGTGTCGTAACTCAAGTTGGGATAGATCGCCGGGTTCAGTGCATGCCCGGACGAATGGATCAACACGGTGTAGCCATCAGCCTCACTCCGGGCCACTTGCGCAGCACCGATGGTGCCGCCTGCGCCGGGCTTGTTCTCGATGACGACCGGCTGACCCAGACTCTTGCTCAGGGCCTCGCCCAGCGTGCGAGCGATGATATCGGTGCCACTGCCTGGCGTGAATGGCACGATCATGTGAACCGGCTTCGTCGGCCAGTGGGCAGCGCCCTGCGCCTGAACGCCCGCACTAATGCAGCAGAGACCGCACAGCAGACTCAGCATTGACGAGACAAACAACTTCATGACATTCCCATTCAGAATGAATCATTGCAACGGGTCAACCAAGCGCCTTTTGCGCAGGCGCCAATAGATACCGCTGCCAACCCAGCACTGCGTATTGAATCGCTACCCACTCGAACGTCGCTCACTGTAACGCCGCCCGGATTTTCTCACCGGACGCTCGCAATCGTTCCAGCTTCGGGCGCAGATCAACACCGAGCAATTGACCGTCCCGCTTCTTCCACCGTCCAGCGATCATCACACTATCGATATTGGCGAGGCTGGTCTGCATGACCACTGTGTTGATCGGCTCATGAATCGGTTGCATGTTAAGGCTGTCGGTGCGAATCAATACGAGATCAGCCTGCTTGCCCGGTGCCAGGCTGCCCAGGCGATCCAGGGACTTCAACATACGCGCACCCTCAATGGTGACCCAGGCCAGGGCATCACGGGTTGGAATGGTCGAGGTCGAAGGAATGCTGCCGTGTTGCTCGCGATAACTTACATTATCGAGGCTGCGCTGTATCCCCAGGGCAATCCTCGCTTGACTGAACATGTCGCCACTCATGACCGACTCGAGGTCAACCCCCAGCGAAGGCGCCCGCCCGAACTGGCGCAAGCGCCCGGTCAGAGGGTGGCCATGGCCTTGCGACATTTCGCTCTCGGCCGCCGCGCTGAAGCTCATGCCAAGCTCACAAAACCGACTGAGCTGGGCATCGTCGAGTGCATGACCATGGACGATATTGACATGATCACCCAAGAGGTTCATACGCTCCAGAATCGGCCAACCTTCGGGACTGCGAGCGGCACCTCCGCCTTGATGTAACGAGGCAATGACATTCAAATCACTGGCCATCTGGAAGTCGTGCAGCGCGACTTCCATGGTCGAGTAATGAGGCCCCAGAATCGCCGCATGAATACTGAGCAACGACCGGCCTTGATGCGCCTTTAACAATCGCTGCAGTTCGCCGCGCGGATGGGGTCGCTGCCAGAACGGCAACTCGCCAGGCATTGGATCGGGCTTCGGTGTGCCGTGGAAAAACGCGGCCCGAATGCCACTTTCAATCAGGCCCGCGATGGCCGCATCGTTATGTTCCGGAGTACGGTTGTTATGACACCAATCGGCCAACGTTGTGGTGCCACAGTTGATCTGGTTGAGTGCGCCGACCAGGGTGGCGATGTACAAGTCGTCCGGCAAGAAAACGGTCGCCAAACCGGCATGCATTTTCTTGAAGTATTCGAGCAAGGTCCAATTCGAGGCCAAGCCGCGCAGTGCGGTTTGCCAGGTGTGCATGTGGGCGTTGATGAGACCCGGAATCACAATGAAATCTTGACCATTCACGACCTCGGCAGCGTCAGCCCGCAGATCGACACCGATGGCCTCGATGCGGTCATCTTGCACCAACAGATCGCTGTGGGTCATGACATCAGGCAGCGAGGAACGCCCGGCCTCCATCGTGATCAGGCTGGCGCCTCGGATAAGGATACGGGCCACGATGCGCTACCCTCCCAGTCCGTCGCTGATCGCCATGTTTTCAGACACCAGCTTGAGGCCGGCATCGTTCGCAGTCTCGACCAGCAACACCGCGAAGTCGACATGATCATGGCCGTGCCCGACCATGCGTGCAATCGACTCGCGAGTGGCGGCGGCGGCGGGCATGGGTACGCCATAGGACTTTGCCGCAGCCAGGCCCAGGTCCATATCCTTGAGCAGCAACTTGGGCGTGAACGTCACTTGATCAAACGTCAAATTGGTCAGAACAGGTGTCTTGTAGCGCGTGTACATTGAACCCAGCACCGAATCATTGATGCTGGCCAGAAAAACATGCCTGGGAATGCCGGCTTTTTCGGCCATCACGGTAATCTCGCACAGATTCTGAATGATCACGCCGAACATCGTGTTGTGCGCTATTTTCCAGACTCGGGCGAGCTCGCCCTCGCCGACCCACATGACCTTGCGGCCCATGGCCTGCAAGTACGGCTCGATTTCGGCGTACAGGGCTTTCGGGCCGCTGGCCACAATCAGCAGCTTGCCGGCCTTGGCGACTTTGGCATTACCCGATACCGGCGCGCACAGATAGGCGACGCCCATCGCTTCGAGGCGGGTTCGAATCTCGGACGATCCTTCCTGGGAAATGGACGAACTGTCAACCACGATGCGCGGCTTTTTCGACCCGGTGGTCAGACCGCCTTCGGCGAATAACACCTGCTTGAGATCATCGGTGGTGGAGACCATGGTGAAGACCACGTCGCTATCGGCCAGATCCAATCGGGCATCGACTATCTGCGCGCCATATTCGACGAGTGCTTCGGCCTTGCTGCGGGTACGATTCCACACCCGCGCCGTATGCCCGGCCTTGGCAAGCCGCTTGACCATAGCTTCGCCCATGCGCCCCAAACCAATCCATCCGATACGAAATGCCATCTTCAGTCTCCCCTTTTGATCCGATGCTCGCGAGATCGCATCCACAAGTGAAATTGCATCCACAAGGTTGAGTTTTCATTATCGGTGAACGCGAGGGGACGTGGCGCCTGGCCAAAAATAGGTATCCCGTCAGCAAAAAATAGGTACTCATACCGATGTGGCGGGAATCCCGAATCGCAAGAATCAGTTGTCTGTGTCGCAGACAGCGTCTGTATGGCTGATAGCGTCTTTGTCGCTGATCGTGGCAACCATCGGGAGAAATGCAATGAATCCAGGAATTCGTACGGCGGCGCTACCGGCCCTCGGTCTGATAGCCGCTATCCTTTTGGGTTGTGGCGGAGGCGGCGGTGACAGCCCGACCGCGGTCAGCGATGCCGGCGCAACGGCACCGGCACCCGCCGCCGCTCCGGCGGTTTCGACTCCGGCGCCGGCAATCGCTCCCGCCCCTGCTCCTGCGCCAGCCCCCTCACCAGCCCCTTCACCCGCCGACCTGACGGATGCCAAGAACGCGATTCGACTGGCGTCCGCCTTGATCGAAGCGACCTATCTTGCCAATAGTTACAGTACGGTCAAATGGGCCGCCGATTATTACAACGGCCGGTCGTCCACCAGTCTCAGCGGTTGTACGAGTTCAATATTTACCAATGCCGACGCTCTGCCCAGCGTCGGCGACAAAACCGAGATAAACGATCGCGATTGCTCGCGTACCATTCCGGACGGTTCGTGGGTCCTCAGCCGCGAGCTGTTGATTATCCTGAGTTCGATATCCGATCCCAAGGCGCCTCAGTTCGCAGCCTGGACGGCGGGCGAATCGTTTGCCAACACCGGCTCAATTGCCTGGGACATCCCGGTCACCACCAATAATTACCGCTTCAAAGGGCAAGGCACTTTCGAGAGCACAGCCAGTTTTCAGGTCAAGCACAATGCTGACGGTACTCAGCAAGATTCCCAGACCGGCTGGAAAATTGCCGCCAAGGGCACCGACACCACAGGCGCCTACGATTTTATGGTTGACTCCAGTCTGGCTTGCACTTATCCGAGCGGGCAAAGTAAGGGAACCTGTACGGGCGGTAACAGTACGCTGAAAGGCACGTTGAGCGGTTTGCCCGCCAACGCCACCATGGTCCAAACGGCAGCCTCGCCGCCGACCTTCGAGATTACCCAGGGCAGTCAAAAGCTCAAGGTCGTGCGGACCGATCAAAGCACCGCATACACCATCACCACCGCCAGCGGTATTCCGCTGGTTACCTCACTACTTTATTTGATCAGTGGTTATTACTGATTGAGCGCACTTATCGGCCGCGAACAGAAGGTGATCCAAGGTCATGGCTGCGGCGCCGGTGTTTAGCGCAACGCCGTTTGTAAGCGCATCCAATTTCCAGCGTTGGCGGACTCTCAATGTGGCGAGGCCTCTGACGAAGATTGCTTTATTGACCTCGCGTTGATCTCAGACAGTCCAATCTTTCCGGAACTATTAGCGTTGATTCGAAAAACGCCGGGTGTTGTTCCAGTGCTTCGCGCAGCAATGCGCCCGTTTGAGAGCCGGATCGCGTTAGCGCTGGTTTACGGCTCCGTCGCCAAGGGCTTGGATCACGCAGGCAGTGACATTGACCTGTTAGTCGTCAGCGACAGCGTCAGCACCGCAGAACTGCTCCCTGAGCTTTTGGCGATCGAGGACCAACTGGGACGCAAGGTCAGTCCGACGGTGTACCGAACCGAAGAATTCGCCCGCAAGCGCGCCGAGAACACCTCCTTCGTCAGCAAGATCCTGGATCAGCCGACGGTGCTCTTGCTCGGGAATATTGAAGACCCTGCCGCCGCTCGATAACCTGGTCAAGATTCGGCAACTGAAGTGCGAGCCACGCGATTCGGCAGAAGTTCTCAGGTTGCTCCAAATGGCCAAGACTCGCCTCGCCGATGCAAGGCAATCGTCAGTATCCCTAGAGGGCCGGTTTTCCAGTGCATATACGGCAGCGTACGCGGGTGCACTTTCTGCGCTTCGTTGGCATGGATATCGAAGTGAGAATCGTTTTCTGGTGTTTCAGTGCCTGGAACACACGCTTGGCTGGCCAGCGACCCAATGGCGTTTTGCTGACCTTTGCTCACAATGCTCGCAACAAGGCCGAGTACGAAGGCTACTTTGAGGTCGCCGAGCAAGACCTGACGGATCTGATTGCGCTGGCCGAACGCCTCGTCGCTGACGTTCAGAAAGCTGTCGCACCAGGATAAGAATCGGTCGCATTGAAGCCGCTTCGTGCGCAGCGAAGAGACTCCTTCTCAGCGCTTGACAATTATTTATCGATCTGCAAAGTCAGAGTCTCCGGCACCGCCGCTGTGCCGCTCGCGTTTCTGAGCGCCTATGGGACGACCCCGGGCCGGGTGGTCGCCGCGCCGATGAACCTGGAGTTCGTCGATCCGACCAGCAAGGTGTCGTTGGGCCACTGTGAGGACATGCAGGCGCCGACCGAGTCGAGTTTGTATGCCTACGGCTCACAATCGGGCATGCGCAAAGTGGGCGCACCGTATGCGGCGGGCAGTGTCACCGGCGGTGGCGCCTCCAGAACCCCGAATCAACTGATCTGGAACATCGGATCGCCGTTCCTGGCCGGTGAGCAGGTCGACTCTATCGCCACCTCGGCCAACCGCACCTCGGCCAGCGTCGCAGCGACGCCGTTTGTGGGTCGCTTTAGAGTCAAGGGCTCAATCCCAGATAGTTCCGGAACCTTCGGCAGTCCGATACTCACGAACGCCTGGATCGAAGAAATGGTGCTCGGCGATCTGAACGGCGACGGCGCCATCGATATCGTAGCCCTTAGTGATGCCGATCACCCGCCTTCGAATTCGAGCAGAGTCACGCTACGGCTCGGTGACGGTGCCGGCGCTTTCCTTACGCCGGTCACGCTCGCCGCGCCACACGTATCCGACGTTGCGATCGCGGATGTCACCGGCGATGGCAAGTTGGACCTCGTGACTTCCCATGCGGGCTCGAGTTCGGCGACTTCAACAGCGACGGCAAACTCGATGTCGCAACCTCCGATTACGCCGGCAGCACTGTCTCGATCTTGATCGGTGACGGAGCCGGCGCATTTTCGCCAGCCGTGAGTTACCCGGTGGTCGGTAATCCGCAACTGGTCCGACTGGGCGATTTCAATCGGGACGGCCGCCTGGATCTGGCGGGGACTTGGTATAACACCGGTGGCGGACACACCGGTCTTTCGGTCTTGAGTGGATTGTGAATTGAGACTGCGGCGGCTGGTGCGGCTGGATACTCATCGATGGTACGGTAAAGCGATCGCTCAACCCAAGCCGCCGAAGAAACTGCAGGCATTGCGCTCAAGGCTCTCCAAGTGATAACCGCCCTCCTGCACCACCAGGATCGGAACGTTCAATCGCTTTAACTGTTCGCCGATTCGCCCGAACCCGTCGGTGGTGACCGACACCTTCGACTGCGGATCGTCCTGGTAGATATCAAAGCCCAGACACAGAACGATCACCGGTGGGGCTTGCGCGCGCACCACGCTCAACGCCTCATCGAGACGCTCGAAAAACAGCGATTCGACCGAGCCGTGCGGCATCGGTAAATTGAAGTTGAAGCTCTGCCCTGCGCCCTCGCCACGCTCGTCTTCATAGCCCGCTGTGGCCGGGTAAAAATTGGTCGGATCGCCATGAATCGACACATAGGTGACATCGGCGCGGCAATAGAAAATCTCCTGTACGCCCTGACCGTGATGCATATCGAGATCGAGCACCAACACCCGCTCGAAGCGCTGGCGCAAAACCTCGGCGGCAATCGCGGCATTGTTCAGATAACAAAATCCTCCGGCCGCATCGCGTCGCGCGTGATGCCCCGGCGGTCGGCACAGCGCGTAGGCGCGCTGTGCACCGGCGGCAATATGCCTGGCCGCTGCCACTGCCGATTGCGCCGATGCGTTAACCGCCGCCCAGGTGTGCAGGCCGACCGGGCAACTACCATCGGCCAGGTAGAAGCCGGCCTGCGCGAGAATGCCGCGCAGCGCGTTCGGCGTGCGGACATGAATGTTCGACATGACCTCGTCGCCCCAATCTTCGCCCATCGCTGTCCATTGACTGTGGGCGGTTTGCAGAAACTGCAAATACTGCGGCGAATGGACGGCCGCGAGCGGCGCAAGCCCACAATCGGCCGGTTCACGCATGTCAAACCCCAAGGTCTTGACGGCCTGCAACAGGCGGCTGGCGCGCTCCGGTACTTCCTGCACGGGACGCAACTTGCCGCGCGAAAAATAGCCTTGCGGCGCATGCAACAACTGGTCGGGGTGGAAGTAGGTAATCATCTGTGAACTATACTCGCGTGATGACTGATCCCAAGATATCTGCTGACGCTCTGACCGAGTCCGATCTGGCCCGGCTCGATGAGCTTTTTGAGGCCATCAATCCTGGCGAAGCCATGGTCATTGAAGAGCTTGACGGTTTTTTCACGGCCCTGATTTGTGCCGGCGATACGTCACAACCCGCGCAACATCTTCGCGACGTGCTGGGCATTGATGACGCCACGCCGATTCGTTATCCGACGCCAGCGATGGCCGCCGAACTTGAACGACTGCTCGATCGACATTGGTTATCGGTGCAACAGTCGCTGGCCCAGGGCGAGTTGCTGGCGCCACTCTTGACCGAAGATGAGGTCGGTATCAATCCCGGCAACTTGTGGGCGTTGGGGTTCCTGCGCGGTATCGACGTGCGACCGGATCCTTGGGAAGAGATCGAAGAGGAAACCCTGTCCGAATGGCTCGAACCCATAGAAACACTGGCCGAAGAGATCGATTTCGAGAACGGCAGCAAGCGCCTGAAATTGACCAGCGAAGAACGTGATCAATTGATGGATGAAATGTTCGATACGGTTTTTGATGCCTATCAACATTTTGTCGCCGGCGATGACAGCAGCAGGAAACCTCCCGTCCGTCACTAGGCTTTCGCTGCGCCGCCTGCTGACGCCCGTAATTCTGGCTGTCACGGTCGCCGCGCTGGCGGCGTACGCACGCCGCTACTTCATCGAGCCAGAGGCCATCGCCTTCGCCTGCGAGGCGAATCCGTCACAAGGTTGGTGTGCGGCGCGCAGCTTGCTGATTCAAACCTTCGCGCAGGGGGGCCTCGGCTGGGCTTCCCTCGCCGCCGCCGTCCTGGCCACCGGTGCTCTGGCAGCCGCTGTTCCGGCCGCCCCGCTGGCTTCCGTCAGTGGCTCACTACTCGCAGTTCTGGCTGCCTACGCTGCCTGGTTGCTCGGCGTGGCCGGCCTCATCCTTTATTGCTACGAGTTCGCTGCCGTCGGCGCATTGACGGGCGCGCTGGTTTTAGTGCGAACACTGAGCCAGCGGTAGTCGGCACGTACCGCCAGACTGGCCATGGCGATCATCAACGCCACAAAGGTCAGCGCATGAATATTCGCCCATCCTTCCAGGCAAGCGACCGCGACGCTGCCAAGAACGATCACACTGGCCAGCATCCGTTCTTCAAGGCCAGCCCGCCAGAACGGCAAGCGTTGCCGCACCAGGATCAGAAACGAAACCGTTGGCAGACAGTACAGCGGCCAGGGGAAACCACGGTAGCGCGCATCGAAGGCAAGCAGCACCATCATGACGGCGGCGCCGAACAACAGGAAGAGTCGCAGATAGGCGAAGCCGGTGTGGAGCGAATCCGCCGCCGGTGACAGGCTGTCGGCCGCAGACAATAGCGTCGACGACAGGCTGGTCGACGACCTGCTCGCGAGAACAACTGCCATTACCCAGATTGACAACGCCGCCAGTGTGTAGCCCGCAGTGACCGACCATTCAAGCCAGGTGCGATTCCAGTGGGTCATGTAACTCCACTGCGCCATCACGACAGCACCGGCGCTGATGCCGGCTGCAACCGCCAACAACGCCGCCTGCGCCCACGGCATGGCTACAGACTGCGCCTTGGCTTCGGCCGAACGGCTCGCAGCTAACGCGTTTGGCGATGCGCCGACCCGTTCGCCGTAACGCCGCCCTCCGAAAACCAGCAACAGCGCCGCGATCGCCCCCAGCACCGCCGCCACCCAGCCGCGCTGCCATTGAACATCCTCAATCACGTCGCCGCGAATCGGAAACTTCTGCTTGCCGGCGCTGTCAAACAAGCCCCAGTAGCCGCCCATGGCGCCTTCCAGCCGCCGCTTCCAGGGTTGGTCGAACCCCTCAATAAAGTTGTAGGGCACACCGAGCTGCGGTGCCGCAATGGCAAATTCGCGTGCGAACCGCGCTTGGTTCACGAGGCTGGGCACCGCGCCGTGGCGCGCCCGGCCCTGGCTCGGCCAACCGGTTTCGCCGATCATCAACTCGACTCCGGGCATTTTTTCACGCACATGCCGGACAATATTCAGCACATGGGGGACCGCCTCCTGAATCGGCACCGGATCGTCTTCCCAGTACGGCAGGATATGAATCGTGGCGAAATTCACTTGGCTGGCCAAGGCCGGATTTCGAATCCAGAATTCCCACACATCGGCATAGGTTACCGGAACTTTGACGGCAGCACGGGCTCGTTCAAGATAATGAGCGATCACTTCGGCGGCTAATTCGCGGCGCAACAGCACTTCATTTCCGACAATCAGCGCTCGCACGACATCCGGGTAACGGCGTGACAGATCGAACGCAATATTCAACTCGGCCTCGTTTTCGGCGCGATCGCGGCCGATCCAGACGCCGAGGAAAACCTTGAGGCCAAGCCGACGCGCAATCTCGGGTACGGCGTCCAGACCCTGCTGCACCGAATAGATGCGCACACATTCGGTGCTCGCCGCCAACAACTTCAAGTCGGCTTCGAGCCGAGCGGGCGACACTCGCGTGCCCAGGTTGAACGGTGATTCGCCTGGCAGCCGGAACGGCGCATAGGAGACGCACTCGAGTCGGATCGCTGCGACACCCGCAGAATTTTGCGTTGGCGCAAGTTCGGCAACATTGACCGGCCTGCCCAACGAATACCAGTGATAGAGGGAGGAGATGGCGAGCAATAGCAGCGGCAGGATCAATGTCAATTGGACCGCGCCGGACTGTCTTTGGGTCGCTTCAGCCCGTCGTTGAGCGGCCCCAGTCTGTCCGCTCGACCGCGGCTGAGTACGGTTGCGAATACTGAAGTGATCGATGATTTTGTCCTCTGAGCGTAACTGCTGAACTTCGCTGCCGAGCAGTTTAGAGCCTGGTCTCGGGTCAGGCCGGTTACCGGGCACAACTATTGCGAGCTATTTTCAGAAAATTCACTTAGAATTTGTCGCACGAAAGATACGTCCGATCTTGACATTCAATCACCTTTTAAGTTCAAGGTTTCCTGAAGTCAGTCTGCGGCCAACACTACGTGAGCAGTAGCAACAGTCGATGTTCAGAAGTCTATAAGTACAAGGCAATCGGTCTCCGAGCTTCTTTCGGCGGTTTGACACCCATAAAGAGACATTAAACCGGACTTACGTTCCGGATCGAGCATTGCGTGTGTCGTCGAACTCGACGACAAGCGCGTTGTCCTGGCTGCGCGTCTCGATATTGTCGGGCTGTAGCCTATATTTTCGCGCAATCAGGCGCGATCGGCGAAGCGCGAATTGCGGGTCGCAAGTCACCGGGCAATAGCCGGACGGACGGGGAAACGGGATCAAAGATGAAGCAAGAAATAGCAGCAACACCGAATGAGACTTTGTCAGGGATACCGGCGCCCGGAATACCGGTGTCAGCGATACCGGCGCCAGAGCCACTGGCGCCAGCCGTTGCCGGACGCGCCAACCCGCGCCGAATGATCCGGCCGACGCTGTCCTGGCTGCTGGTCGCGCTGATCGTCTGCGTCAATATCTCGGTTTGGCGAGCCGGGCATCCGCAACTGCCGGCCGCCGACTTCGAGGGCACCATCAGCGGACTGGCTTACAACGCCTTCGGAAGATACGACAGTCCGATCACCAAAACTTACCCAACGGCCGCCCAGATTGAAGGCGACCTGTCCTTGCTGGCGGGTAATACGCGGCGAATCCGGACCTACAGCTCGGCCGAGTTTCCCGAGTTGCCAGCCCTGGCCGAGCGCCAGGGTCTGAAATTGACGGCCGGCGTCTGGCTCGACCGTCGCACCGAAAACGTCACCCTCGAAATATCGGCCTTGCGCAAGGCCTTGCGCGACACGCGCAGTATTGAGCGCGTCATTGCCGGCAACGAGACCTTGTTGCACAACGTCTTCACCGTCAAGGAGCTGACCCAGCAGTTGGACGCCCTGCGCGCTCAAGTACGAGTGCCCGTGTCGACGGCGGAACCTTGGCACGTCTGGCTGCGCTATCCGGAGCTGGCCAAACATGTCGACTTTATTACGGTGCACTTGTTGCCGTACTGGGAGGGTGTGCCGGGCGCGGTAGCGATGAAGTACGCCATGCAACGCTACGAGGAAGTCAAAAAGGCGTTTCCGAACAAACACATTCTGATCGGCGAGATTGGCTGGCCCAGCCAAGGCGACCGATACGACGGCGCCTACACCTCGCCTGAAATCCAGGCGCAGTTCATTCGCGAGTTCCTGGCTCACAATAAGGGTCAACATATTGACTACTTCTTGATGGAAGCCATCGACCAGCCCTGGAAGACGGCCAATGAAGGCCGGGTCGGCGCCTATTGGGGCATTTTCCATTCCGACCGTACGCCGAAGTTCGAATTGCTCGGCCCGGTCGAGAGCGATCCGCAATGGTTCCAGAAGTCGATGTTGGCCACCCTGCTGGCGTTACCGTTGATGATCATGTTCATGCGGCGCTTTCGCCATTTGCGCTGGCCCAGCAAGCTCATGATGCTGGTCACGATTCAGGCCGTGTCTTCGCTGGCCGTCTGGATGGTTGCCTTGCCGTTCGATTTGTACCTGCGCTGGTCTGACTGGTTGGCGCTCTGCGTGCTGGCGCCGACCTTGTCGATCATGTCGGCGATCCTGTTATCGCAGGCCTTCGAATTTGCCGAGATGTTCTGGCGCGGCAATCTGCAGCGTGTCTATGCGCCGCGCGCTCCGGAGCCGATCGGCACGCAACCGTTTGTGTCGATCCATCTGGCTTGCTGCAACGAGCCGCCCGAAATGGTGATTGCCACCATCGCCAGTATCGAGCGACTGAACTATGCAAATTTCGAGCTGCTGGTCATCGACAACAACACCAAGGACGAGGCACGTTGGCAACCGGTTCGTGACTACATGGCACGGCTCGATCAGCGATTCCGGTTCTTCCATCTACCCAGTTGGCCAGGCTTCAAGGCCGGCGCCTTGAACTACGCCTTGACCGAGGTCGATGCTCGCGCCGAAGTGATCGCCGTCGTCGACGCCGACTACGTCGTCAACAGCCGTTGGCTGGCCTCGCTGGTTGGCTACTTCAACGATCCGAATGTCGCGGTAGTTCAAAGCCCGCAGGCACATCGCGGTTGGAGCCGGCAAATATTCCATCGCATGATGAACTGGGAATTTGAAGGCTTCTTTCGGATCGGCATGCATCACCGCAACGAACGCGATGCCATCATTCAGCATGGCACCATGACCATGATTCGCGCCGGCGCCCTGCGCGAGCACGGCCAGTGGTCGGAGTGGTGCATCTGCGAAGACAGCGAATTGGGCTTGCGCATGATGCACGCCGGCTACAGCACGGTTTACTGCGGTGAAGTCATGGGTGAAGGCCTGACACCGAACAGCTTCGAGGCCTTCAAAAAGCAGCGCCGCCGCTGGGCGCTGGGCGCCATGCAAATCATGAAAGGCCACTGGCGTTCGCTGTTCTTTGCGAGCGAATTGACCCGCGCCCAACGTTATCATTTTGTGTCGGGCTGGCTGTCCTGGTTCGGCGACGCACTACATCTGATCTTCGCACTCGGCGCCATGGTCTACACGATCGGCATCATCGCTGCACCGCACTTGTTCAGTTTGCCGATCATGTTATTCATGGCGCCCCTGGTGGTGTTCTTCTTTTGCAAGGCAATGTTCGGGCCGCTGCTCTACTTGCGCCGGGTACCGGGAACGCTGGGCGATGCGATTGGTGCGGCGATTGCCGGCATGGCGCTGTCGCACGGCATTGCGCTCGGTGTGTTGTCGGGACTGACTCAGAAAAAAGGTGTGTTCGAGATCACCGGCAAAGGTAAAGTCACGGCCAGTGCTTCCGGTTGGTTGAATAAACTGAATCAGTATCAGGCAGTACGCGAAGAAGCGTTCTTGCTACTCGGATTGCTCAGTTGCATTCTCGGCATTGCGATTTCGCGCAAGGGCAACCACGTCGAGTCGGCGCTCTGGATGACGGTGCTGGCTCTGCAGGCCATTCCTTATATGGCCACTTTATTGTGCTCGTGGTTGTCGCGGTTACCTGATACACCTGCGTCGGAAGTGCGTGCTCCGGCACGCGATCTCGAAGGTCAGGAAGTCAGCTTGCTTGCCAGCCCGGTTCAGATTGCAAACGCGCAATGATGCGGTTTGAATAACCATCATCAAGCGCGCGCCGGCCGGCCGTTGAGTCGTTGACCAACTGGTAGACGCTGACCCGGTCGCGCAGCACACTGCTGTGCTCGAGCGCATCGAGCAGTTCACCCAATTCGTCTCGGGAAATATGGTTATCCAGGAGACCTGAAATCAGCGCTTGGTGGCGTTCAAGATTCATACAAAAACTTTCTTCATGTTGCGGTGGATCACCAGCGGCGATTTCGATTGGATTCAAGATAAGGTGAAAGCCGAAGGGCTAACGACTCTCTTGCTCGGTATATTAAAGACTTCACTGAATTTAGAGGCAAAGCCATGGTCGCGGCAATGGACTGGTAATCCAGGCCATCGATCTCGCGCATCAGCAGAGCGTCACGCTGAGCTTTCGGCAGTTGCGATATCGCTTGCTCCAACCCCTCGAAAAGTTGTTTGGCCGCAAACTCGTCTTCGGGCGATGCGCTCAAAACATTTGACTGCCCGAGTTCAGCATTCTCAAACTCGCCGTCATCGCTGGCAGCAGTCGGACGATCTCCGGCCCGAGTCAGATTGCGCGACGCACTGCGCAAATACCCGCTGGCGAGATTTCGTGCAATCGCCTGCAGCCAGGCAAAGAAGGCCACTTCAGCGCGCAGTTCGGGTAAGGCTCGGAAGGCGCGCAGGAACGCTTCCTGACAAAGCTCTTCGGTAATGGCGTCATCGCGAACTAACGCCTTGATCACTGCTGCGATACGCCGTTGATATTTGACAACCAACAGCTCGAAGGCCTTGTGTCGACCCGATTGCGCCAGACGAACGAGTTCGGCATCGACGTCGAAGCCTTTTTCACGTTCGGTCGCAGTGGATAACTCGGGCGTTTTCTCAGACATGACATTGTTCGGACCACCGATGGTCCGCTGCCGAGCACTGTAACCGAAATCGCTCATGCAGCGATCAACCCGCCCGTATGCTGGAAGATCTCGGTGGCCAGTTTTTGACCGCTCATGAACGCTGCCTCGACGCTGGACGCGGTGACCGAGTCCCCGCACACGCCAAGCTGCGATTCCTCATCCCAGTAAAACGGACGGCTCGGGTCGGCGGCAAGGCCACCGTGCATGGCATGGGTCCAAAGGTGCGCATGCAACCAGGTTGGCGGTACTTTGCTGCCGAGATTGGCATGTAGCAAATCGACCATCTCGCTGGCCACCTGATCGGCATCATCTTGAACACGCATCGAGCTCCAGCGTGCGCTGGCGTGCAGAATCCAGACTTGCGAGCGCGAACTGCCCGGTCGCCGATGGACAGCACCGACCCACTGAATGGGGCCGGAGCTGTTCGCTCGCTGCACGACCGGGGACAAGATCGGCATGCGCGGCGCCATCAGCAATACCCAGCAGGGGTCGAACCGAGCCGTGCGCAGGCGCTGCTTGACGCCTTCCAGTGCGTCGCCCTTGATAGTCTGCAGGATCGGCGCGGGAATTGCAAAAACCAGCTTGCTGTACGGTCCCAGAACCCGCCCGTCGCGTGCTTCGACAAACCATCCATCCTGCTCACGGGTCACCGCTCGCACCGCAAAACGCGTGTGAATAGTCAATCCGATCGCCAACTGCTGCGCCAGGCTCGCCAGGGTGGGTACACCCACCACGCCGATTCGCCTTGGCGGGCGAATATCGTCGAGTTCCTCGGGGGAATCCTCTTCCGGTTGGTCGGAATACGAATTCACATGCCACGGCGCCATGTGACCTTGCCTGATCAAACCGTCTACCGTGCGCACAAACGCCGAGTGCTGTGTCGACACGAATGCCGCACCCAGATCGATCAGGCCATGCGGCGACCCGATGCAGGCGCAGCGCCCACCGACGCTACCCTCGGCTTCAAGTACTTCGACCGGGACACCAGCGTCCTGGAAACTGCGGGCGCAAGACAAACCGGCAATTCCGGCACCGATGACGGCTACAGGCCAAGCATAATCGTTGTACATACGCGCTTTCGGAGAACAGAGTTTCACTTCGATAGGCTTAAGAGGCTCAAACTGGCGGAAAGTTGCAGCCCCGCAGAAATTTTGATTGCAAGTCCTTGGCACCGTGAGTCGACCGAGTCGCCGGCGCCCTTACCAAAGCGCTGAAACGCAATGCGATACTCGCACCCGGAACTATCCGTCCGCCAAGAATGACAACGCGCAACCCACTCTCGCCCGCCACCTGGTACTTCGCCAGCGTCGTGACGTTCATGATTCCGGCAGGCATACAGATGGTGCTGCTGCCCTATCTGCTGGCGATTGAGTTGCGCCAACCAGCGGATCGCTTCGGGCTCACGCTGATGTTCGGTCAGTTGCCGATTCTGATATTTCTGCTGTGGGGTGGTTGGCTGGCCGACCGGGTCGACCCGCGACGCTTGCTGATCGGTTTACATGCCATTGGCATCGTCATGCCACTCGTCCTTGCCGCCGCTCTATGGCGAGGGCAGGCCAGCGAAATGTTGCTGCTGCTCTACGCGGTCTCCTGGGGACTGGTCAGCGCGTTCGCGATGCCGGCGCGCGATGGGCTGCTCAAGCGGGTCGCTGGCGAACGGGTCCAGCGCATGGTCACGTTGGCGATCGGCGTCCAGTTCGGCTCGCAAATGCTCGGACAGGCATTGGGCGGCGCGGCCCAATCGTTGGATTCGACCGCTATTTTGTTGTTGCAATGTCTGGTGTTGGCGATCGGTGTGTTCACGGCCAGCCGACTGCCCAAGGCAGCTATCGCTTCGGCACTGCCCTCCGGGTCACTGCCAACAGCGCCGAACCGGTCCCTCTGGCGCGAATTTGGCGCCGGTCTGGCGCTCATCTACACCGATCGATCGATGCGGGCTACCTACATTCTGACTTGCGGCATGGGCGTCTTCTTTGGTGGCGTTTTCGTCGTATTGATGCCCTTGATACTGCGCGATCTGTATGCCGGCAGCGCTCGCGATATCGCTCTTGGCTACCTGGCATTCGGGGCTGGTACCCTGATCACCATTGTGACGCTGACCCGCATGGGTGGTATCCGGCTGCCGGGCCGAGCGCTGATCCTGTCGCAATTCGCCGGCTGCCTGATGCTCGCGCCGCTGGCCTTCGCACCGCCCAAGTTGGCGTTTTATCTGTGCATCTTTCTGTGGGGAATGTGTGGCGGCGTGGCGATGACGATGTCGCGCACCATCATGCAGGAACGGGCACCGGCCAGTCATCAGTCCCGCGTCATGGCAGCATTCTCACTGGCCACCGCCGGCGGCGGGCCGCTCGGCTCGCTGCTGCTGGGCTATGCGGTCAGCCTTCTGGGCGCGCGCTGGGCTGTGCTCGTGCCCATCCTCGGTGTGCTTTGTGCCACCGGCGGCGCGGTGCTCTGCGATCCGATCTGGCGATTGCAATCGCAGAGCCGATAGCGGCGCAGGAACTCTTCGCTGTGACCCCCCGGAATTCGCACTAGCGCGGACGAAGGAGTATCTTTGTCGAACAACGACAAAGAGGAGGCCTCGATACCTCATGGATGCACCGACCAACAGTGTCTCGTCCGCCCGCAAAGCGACTCGCAGCACAAGCAATGCGCCGGAAGACGGTCGCGCTGGCCGCCTGGAACAAGTGCTGCAACTGGTCCGAGCCAAGGTGGCGCCCAAACAGCGCGGCCTTGTCGAAGCCTTCGTGCCGCGTTATTTTGGGCAGGTCGATCCCGAAGACCTTGCCGATCGCGAACCTGCGGATCTGTACGGTGCCGCCCTCTCCCACTGCAACTTCGCCCGCAAACGCGCACCCGACACGGCGCGCGTTAGAGTCTTCAACCCGAGTGTCGAGGAACACGGCTGGCAGTCGACGCATACGATCGTCGAGATCGTCAACGACGATATGCCGTTTCTGGTCGACTCGGTGACGATGGAGGTGAATCGGCACGGGCTGACCTTGCACCTGATCATCCACCCGATCGTGGCGGTGAGCCGAGATGTCAGCGGCGAGTTGGTCGGGCTCGGTGACGCTTCGGACTCGAAGGCGCGCGGCGAATCGTTCATTCATGTCGAAGTGGACCGGGTCACCGAAACGGTCCAGCTCGAACATCTGACCAGCGACATCGCACGCGTGTTGGGTGACCTACGTTTGGCCGTGACTGACTGGAAGGCGATGCACGCACGCCTTGAATCGGCCCTTGCCGAGTTGGACCGCGACGGCGCACCGATTCCGGCCGATGAACTTGCCGAGGGCAAGGCGTTTCTGCGTTGGCTGGCCGACAACCATTTCACGTTTCTCGGTGCGCGACAGCAGGATCTTATCGTGATCGATGGCGCCGACGCGCTCAAGATCATCCCGGGCTCCAGCCTCGGTATTCTGCGCGATAGTGAACAAAGCGATGTCGCCGCCAGCTTCGCATCGCTGCCCCCCGAAGTGCGGGCCTACGCACGCCGCCCTGAGTTGTTGGTGGTCACCAAATCGACCTCGCGCTCAACGGTTCACCGGCCCGGCTACCTCGACTATGTCGCAATCAAGCGCTTCAATGCGCGCGGCGAAGTGTCCGGCGAGTTGCGCTTCCTGGGCCTCTTCACATCGAGCGCCTACAGCTCGATTCCGAGCGCCATTCCATTACTGCGTCGCAAGACCGCGAATGTGATTGCGCGCGCCGGTGTCGTGAGCAACAGCCATTCGGGCAAGGCGTTGACGCACATCATCGACAGTTTTCCGCGTGATGAGTTGTTCCAGATCAGCGAAGACGATCTGCTGCGTATCGCCATGGGCATACTGCACCTGGGCGAGCGGCAGCGGTTTCGGCTGTTCGTTCGGCGCGATGCATTCGAGCGCTTCCTGTCGTGCCTCGTATATGCGCCGCGCGAACACTACTCGACCGACCTGCGCCAGAAATGGCAGGCGATCCTCACCGAATCGTTCAACGGCGTGAGTTCGGAGTTCAGCGCCCATCTGTCCGAGTCGGTGCTAGTGCGCGTGCTGTTCACGATTCGCACGACCCCGGGAACGATTCCCGAATTCGACGTGCGCGCCATCGAAACACGGCTGATCGCGGCCGCTCGCCGTTGGGACGACGACCTGAAGCAGGCGCTCATCGATGCCCTCGGCGAGGCCCGTGGCAACGATCTGTTTCGCCGGTTTGGTGGCGCGTTTCCGACTGCCTATCGCGAAGACTTCGCCGCGCGCGCCGCCGTGCCAGACATCGAAACCATTACCCGGCTCAGCGCAACCGAACCCCTTGGCATGACCCTGTATCGCCCCTTGGAGGCGGCGCCGGGTGCGCTGCGCTTCAAGCTGTTCCACCTCGGCAGTCCGATCACCCTGTCGGACAGTTTGCCGATGCTCGAACGCATGGGCCTCAAAGTACTCGATGAACGGCCTTACCACGTGAGCTCGGCAGGCGCCGATCCGGTCTGGATTCACGACCTCGGCATGCTGGCGCCGACGGCCGACACCGAGCTCGAGATCGATGTGCTGCATCACGTATTCGAACAGGCGTTCGGTCGGGTGTTTCGCGGTGAAGTCGAGAGCGACGACTTCAATCGACTGGTGCTGACGGCACGGCTGCCGGCCGAGCAAATCGTGATTCTGCGAGCCTATGCGAAGTACATGCGCCAAATCGGTTTTGCGTTGTCGCAGTCGTTCATTGAAGCGACTCTGGCCGCACATGCAGACATCGCAAAGCAGCTCGTCGATTTGTTTCTGACCCGCTTCGACCCGGCCGGTGATGCGACAGCCGACACGCGCGCGTCCTCACAGGTCGGCGCCGTCGAGACTGCGCTCGAACACGTCGACAATCTGTCCGAGGACCGCGTACTTCGTCAATATCTGGCGCTGATCCTCGCCACGACACGAACCAATTTCTGGCGTCGGGACGCGCAGCAACGTGCGCGCAGTTTTGTGTCGTTCAAATTCGATCCATCACGAGTGCCCGGCCTGCCCGAACCGAAACCGATGTTCGAGATCTTCGTCTATTCGCCGCGCTTCGAAGGCGTGCACCTGCGCGGCGGCCGGGTGGCACGCGGCGGGCTGCGCTGGTCGGATCGACCCGAAGACTTTCGCACCGAAGTGCTCGGGCTCGTGAAAGCTCAGATGGTCAAGAACGTGGTCATTGTTCCAGTCGGCTCCAAGGGCGGCTTCGTGCTCAAACGTGCGCCGGCTGCGAGTAACCGCGATGCGTTCCTCGCCGAAGGCATCGCGTGTTACCAGGACTATCTGCGCGGCCTGCTCGATATCACCGACAATCTGGTGGCAGGCAAGGTCATACCGCCACCGCAGGTTCGGCGCCACGACTCCGACGACCCGTATCTCGTGGTCGCCGCCGACAAGGGCACCGCGACCTTCTCCGACTACGCCAACGCAATCAGCAAGGAATACGGCTTTTGGCTCGGCGATGCGTTCGCTTCGGGTGGGTCGGTCGGCTACGACCATAAGGTGATGGGCATCACCGCTCGGGGCGCCTGGGAGTCGGTGAAACGGCACTTTCGCGAACTCGGAGTAGACACTCAGGCGAGCGACTTCACCGTGGCCGGCATCGGCGACATGTCGGGTGACGTGTTCGGCAACGGTATGCTGTTGTCGCCCCACATCAAGCTGGTTGCAGCGTTTGATCACCGGCACATCTTTCTCGATCCCGAGCCGGATACTCAGGCCAGTTTTGCTGAACGTGAACGGCTGTTCAAGTTGCCGCGTTCGTCTTGGGCCGACTATAACGCGAACCTGCTCTCGGTGGGTGGCGGCATTCACGCGCGCAGCGCCAAATCGATCGCGTTGAGCCCGCAGGTTCGGCAGGTTCTGGCGATCACGGCCGAAAGCTTGACACCGACTGATCTGGTCACGGCGATCCTCAGAGCGTCGGTCGACCTCGTCTATAACGGCGGCATCGGCACCTATGTGAAATCAACCGGTGAGAGCCATGCGCAAGTCGGCGATCGAGCCAACGACGCTTTGCGCGTGAACGGTCGCGATCTGCGCTGCAAGGTGTTCGCCGAAGGGGGAAATCTGGGTTGCACCCACCTGGGCCGCATTGAATTCGCGCAAGCTGGCGGCCGCATCAACACCGATGCGATTGACAATTCGGCGGGTGTGGACACCTCTGACCACGAGGTCAACATCAAGATTCTACTCGGCCTTGCCATGGCCGAGGGCGAGTTGACCGAGAAGCAGCGCAACGTACGGCTGGCCGAGGCGACCAACGATGTTTCTGCATTGGTGTTGCGCGATAACTATTTCCAGACTCAGGCGATTTCGGTCACCGGGCGCATCGCACCGCAATTGCTCGACGCCCAACAACGCTTCATCCAGTTCCTCGAAAAAGCCGGGCGACTGAATCGCGCGATTGAGTTTCTGCCCTCCGACGTTGAAATCGCCGAGCGCCGCGCCAAGGGTCTCGGCCTGACCGCGCCCGAGCGTGCGGTGATGCTGGCCTACAGCAAGATCTGGCTGTACGACCAACTGGTGACCTCATCGCTGCCCGACGACTCATGGGTCGTCACTGCGCTCGAACGATATTTCCCGAGCACCTTGCGCGCGAACTATGCGGCCTACATGACGCACCATCCCCTCAAGCGTGAGATCATCGCGACCCACGTCACGAACAGCATGATCAACCGAGTCGGCAGCACCCTCGTGCATCGACTCACCGAGGCGAGCGGCGCGAAGCCGCACGAGGTCGTCCGTGCTTATCTGCTGAACCGTGAAATCTTCGGCTTTGTCACCTTGTGGCAGGCCATCGAAGCGCTCGACAACCATGTCGACGACGCAGTGCAATCAGCGATGCTCATCGATACTGCGCGGCTGATCGATCGCGGCACGCTCTGGTTTCTTCGCTCGCGGCGATTGACCGACAGCATGGCGCAGACCATCGAACACTTCACGCCTCGAGTCGCCTCGCTGGTGCAACAGATCACCGCCCTGCTCAATGCCGACGATCTGGCGCGCATCGACGCCAACGTGACGAAATGGGTCAACAAGGGCGTGCCGGCCGATCTCAGTCATCGCATCGCGACCTTCGACACGCTGTATTCAGCGCTCGATATCATCGAGGTCGCGGGCAGCGCGAACCGGCCGCTCGAAACCATAGCCGAGATCTATTTCGAGTTGTCGAATCGGCTCGGGCTGCAATGGCTGAGCGAGCGCATCGACGCACTCCCGGGCAATCAGCATTGGCAGGTGCTTGCCCGAGGCGCCATGCAGGACGACCTGTCAGCGCTGCAGAAATCGATCACGACCGACGTACTGATGTCTGGCAGCGACATCGCCGAGCCCGCCGCCCTGATCGCCGCCTGGCAACAGCGCAGTGCACGCGGCATTGAACGCGCAACGGCCTTGCTCGGCGAATTGCGCAGCGCCGCACCGGTCGATGCGGCGATGATCTCGGTGGCGTTGCGAGAGCTGCGGAACCTGGGGTGAGTCAGGTTTTGTCGAGTCTGACCGGATCAATTTCGCATCGACAACGGAGGCGCGATACGTTCGAGCGAAACACCCTCAGAATCGACGCCGAGCCAAACCTCGACCACGGCCGCAACCAACATAAGCACTGCGCCCAGCAGATACCCATAGAACACTGCCTCGCGAGAACCGGTGCCGATCAGGCTGCCAAATAGCCAAGGCGCGGCCACACCACCGGCCGCCGTGCCCAAGGCAAAGAACACGGCAATCGCTAGCGCACGTATTTCCAGGGGAAACAATTCACTCACGGTCAGATACGCAGCGCTGGCGGCGGCCGACGCGAAGAAGAAAATCACCGCCCACAGCAGCATCTGTTCCTGCGCGCTCAAGGCTTCGCGAACGAACAGTAAGCCACTCGCCAACAGTAATATACCGCTGATTGCATAGGTGGCCGATATGCATATACGTCGTCCCACCGTGTCGAACAAACGCCCGAGCAACAGCGGCCCGAGGAAATTACCGATTGCGAACGGCAACAGGTACAGGCCGGTCTTCGCCTCGGGTACGCCGTAAAAGCGTACCAGCACCAATGCGTAGGTAAAGAAGATCGCGTTGTAGAGGAAGGCTTGCGAACCGATCAGAGTCAGTCCCAGAACGGTGCGACGCGGGTAACGCCGAAGCAGGGTATCGACGACTTCGGTGATGCTGGTACTCTGTCGACGGCGGATCATCAGGTAGTCATCGTCGGCGTTCGTCGTGACCGCTGCAGCCCCGGCACGCGCTTCGATCTGCGTCATCACTTGCTCAGCTTGGTCTGGCCGCCCGTGCACGATCAACCAACGCGGGCTTTCGGGTATGTAGCGCCGCGCAAATAAAACCGCAAGCCCGAGCAGCGCGCCGATCGCAAAACAAAGCCGCCAACCGACATCGACGGAAAACAACGCGGTATCCAGTAGCACCACGGTGGCCAGAGCGCCGACGGCCGCGCCCAACCAATAACTGCCGTTGATGAACAGATTCACCTGGCCACGCACCCGCGCCGGAATGAGTTCGTCGATCGCGGAGTTGATGGCCGCGTATTCGCCGCCGATGCCGATGCCGGTGATCAGGCGAAACGCCGCCAGACTCCAAAAGTCCCAGGCGAATGCGCTGAGCAAGGTGCCGAGCAGATAAATCGCCAAGGTTGCGAAGAACATGACTTTGCGTCCGTGACGATCGGTGAGATAGCCGCAGACCAATGCGCCCAACACCGCACCGAGCAAATAAGCCGACGCGGTCGCACCGATCAGGTCGGGCGAGAGACCCAGCGACGCCGGGTTCTGCAGAACGGCGCCGACCGCACCCGTCAGCGTGACCTCGAGGCCGTCGATCGCCCAACTCGCGCCAAGCGCGCCGACCACGAGCCAGTGGAACCGGCCCCAACGCAGTCGGTCGAGACGGGTGTGTATGTTCGAACGAACATCTTCGGTCTGATTCATTACCAAGCTGTTCTACCACACCGGGCGGCGCAGTGATTCATTCGAGTCATCCCATAAACCGGAGTGGCCGTGTAAGTAGCGCTGTAAGCAAACTCGCGCAAGGCGATTAAATGACCAGCCGATAGCGAGCCGAACGATGAGCAAAAGAACACTGTGCGACGGCAGAACGTCAAGCGACCATCGATCAATCTCGGCGCCGTACAACGGTTTCTGGCGCGTACTTCGCAAAGAGCAGCGCCGCGCTAACCGTCAGCACGCCGGCAAAGCTCAGCGCAAACTCCGGGCTATGTAAATCCGCCAGCAGACCAAGCGCAATCGGTCCTATGACATAGCCCAGATCGGCGAGCATCCGAAAGCTGCTCATCGCAATCGCATTCATGCCCGGTGGCGCGGTATCGGCCGCATAGGCAGCCGGTGCGGCGCCACTGACTGCCGAGGCCACACCCCAAAGTGCACAGGCGGCCAGAAAGCCGGTCAGCGACGGTACCAGCGCAAATACGGCCATCGATCCACCATTCACGAGCGTCGCCGGAACGATCACCCATTTGCGGCCGAATCGGTCGGCCAGGGCGCCGGCCGGGTAACTGGCGAGAAGGCCCAGAATACTGGCCATGGCGAACCCGGCGCCGACCTGACCGGCACTGAGTCCCAGCTTGACGGAGGCCAATAACGGAACGATCGCAAACAGCGCACCGGTGCGGCCAATTGCGCTGACCAGACTGATGAGGCTCACCAGCAAGAAACCAACATGACGCATCAGGGCGCGAACCTGTTCGCGAAACGGCAGTCGTTGCGCTCTCGCTTCACCACGATGTTCGCTGGCGAAGTCGCGGGTTTCCGGAATGGCATGCCAAGCCAACAGACCACCGATCACACTGGCCACGGCGTAGACATAGAACGGCGCTGCCAGGCCAATGTATTCCGCCAGCAAGCCACCGGGCAAGGGTCCAATCCCGAATGCAAACAGGAACACGCCCTGATAGGTCGCCATCACGCGACCGCGTCGCTCGGGTGGGCTGATATCGGCCAGGATGACCGCGCCCATGGTCAGCACCATCGCAGCGCCCGCCCCGGACACAAATCGCGCCACCAGGAATTCGGCGTAGTGATGCGCCAGCGCACACCAGAGATTACCGATCGCCGAGACCGCGCCACCCAGGGCAAGCGTCGGGCGTCGACCGATACCATCGGCTAACCGGCCGCAGGGAATCGCCATTGCGAAACGCGCCAGGCCGTAGATGGCAATCGTCAGGCCAATGGCCGACACCGACACGCCAAACGACTTTGCATAAAGCGGCAGCACCGGAACCAGCGCACCAAAACCCAACTGCGTGACCGCAATGATCACGCACATCCACCCCAACACCCGGTTGGCCTGAAGTTGCGAGGAATGTTGCCCTCGAGCCAGATCGCCAGGCGATTGAGATGGCGGCGTCATGCACCTGATTCTAGGCGACTCACCGGGCAGCGATGTTGAACCCGTTTTGAGCCCGTTGAAAACTCAAGCGCTCATGAATCTCGCGTCATCCACAATTTATGGTCGAATCAGCGAAAATGTCGTACGTCAGGGAAATAGCGCTAGTCGATTTGAAAAGCGGTTTCACTCAGCCGGTTCAAATGATTGCACCGGCATGCGAGCAGTGCGGGAGACAATGAAGATGCGAAAACTTTTAGCCGCGATAGTGCTGACGATGACCAGCCTGAGCGCCATTGCTCAAAACTATCCAACCAAGCCGATCCGATTGGTGGTGCCGTTTCCGGCCGGATCGGCGACCGACACCATTGCCCGTGTCCTGGGTGCCGCCGTCTCGGGTTCGATCGGGCAAACCATCGTTGTTGAAAACAAGGCCGGGGCCGACGGCGCCATTGCTGGTGCTGACGTTGCGCGCGCCGCACCGGATGGCTACACCCTGCTGATGGCCACCAACAGCCCGATGGCGGTGGCGCCGGCCATGAAAAAGGTGCCGCCCTACGACCCGGTCAACGACTTCACCCCGATTACCGATATCGGCCGGTACACGTTTTTTATCGTGGCCCATCCGAGCGTGCCAGCCAACACCGTAGCCGAGCTGATCCAGTATGCCAAAGCCAATCCGGACAAACTGAATTACGCCACCGGTAACACCACCGGTATCGTATCGTTCGCTCAATTCGCCGCGTTGACTGCGACCAAAATGGTCCATGTGCCCTACAAGGGTGAGCCTCAGGCACTGACTGATGTGATCGCCGGCCGAGTGCAGTTGATGATCGTTTCTGCCGGCACCTCGGTGCCGCATCTGCGCGAAGGACGCCTGAAAGCGCTGGCCGTCACCCTGCCCAAGCGCAGCCCGATTCTGCCCAATGTGCCGACCATTGCCGAAGCCGGTGTGCCGCAATTCTCATTGACGTCCTGGGCGGCGCTGTTCGGCCCCGCGAAATTGCCGCGCGAAGTCGTGGCGCGTCTGAACAAAGAATTCATCGCTGCCATGACCAAACCGGAGGTCCAGTCGGCCATGGAAAAACAGGCGTTCGAGATGAATGGCTCAACGCCCGAAAAATTGGCGATCTGGGTCAAGGACCAATATGACGTGTACCGCGCGGTGCTCAAGGCCGCCGGCATCGAACCCGAATGACGGCCTGCAATGAATAACGCCCTGCAGTGAATGACGGCCTGCAACTAACACGCGATAAAGGATCACACCATGTCTGCGAATAATGCCGACTCAAGCCCCGCCACTCAAAGCCCCGCACCAGGCCCCCTGCACGGGATTCGGGTGCTCGATCTGTCGCGCGTGCTGGCGGCTCCCTGGTGTGTCCAGAATCTGGGCGACCTCGGCGCCGACATCATCAAGATCGAGCGGCCTGGTAGCGGCGACGAATCGCGCCAGTGGGGTCCGCCTTGGTTCAAAGGCGCGGACGGCAAACCAACGCGCGAGTCAGCCTACTTCATGTCGACCAACCGCAACAAGCGCTCGGTCGCCGTTGATCTGTCCAAGCCCGAAGGACAAGCGCTGATTTGCCAGATGGCCAAGGAAGCCGACATTTGTATCGAGAACTTCAAGGTCGGCGATCTGGCCCGCTATGGTCTCGACTACGCCGCGCTATCGAAGATCAATCCGCGCCTGATCTATTGTTCGGTCACCGGCTTTGGACAGGACGGACCCTGGGCGACACGACCCGGCTACGACTATTTGTTTCAGGGCATGGGTGGGCTCATGAGCGTCACCGGCGAGCGCGACGATCGACCGGGCGGTGGGCCACAACGGTTCGGCGCACCGATCGTCGACTTGTTCACCGGCATGTACGCGAGCATTGCCATTCTGGCGGCCATCAATCATCGCAACACCACCGGCGAAGGCCAGCATCTGGACATCTCGCTGTTTGGCGCCGTCCTGGCGATGAGTTCCGGACAGATGTCGAACTACATGATCGGCGGCAAGGTGCCCGGCCGAATCGGCAACGTTGCACCGAACATCACGCCCTACGGCGTTTATCCGTGCTCGGACGGCCCGCTCATCATCGCCAGCGCCAACCAGTCGCAGTTTGTTTCACTGTGCAAGGCGCTCGGCCATCCGGAGTGGATCGGGGACGCACGATTCCTGAATAACGAAGCGCGCATGGCACATCAGGACGAACTGCACGGCCTGTTCTCGGCGGTCATGCAACACCGCACCCGCAGCGAATGGGAAGAAGTGTTCACCGCCGCTGGTGTGCCGGCCGGGCCGATCAATGACTATTCGCAGGCCATTGTGCATCCAGTGGCGAAACATCAGAAAACGCGAATCGGCATACCGCATGCGCTCGGGGTTGACGCGCCCGGTATTGCCAACCCGATGCGCTTTTCAAAGTCTCCCGTCAGTTACCGGCGCCCACCACCGCTGCTTGGCCAACATACGCTCGAAGTGCTGCGTGAATTTGGCCTCGATGACGCGGCGATCGAAGCACTGCAAAAATCGGGAGCGATTCGCTTGAGCTGATTTGGCGAGTTCGTTTTCGTCAGGGGCGCCGCATTGACCAACTTCGAGGCTCCGGTTGATACTGGCCCAAACGCAAGGGTTTCGCTAAGGCTTGTACGCCGTCAACGCCTTCGCCAAGTCCTGATACTCTTCGCACTCCTTGTTCCCGCAAACCCGCTCCAACTCAGTGAGATGTTTGCGCGCGTTCTCCGGCTGCTTCAGCATCAGATACAACTCGCCGATGTACTCGTGCGCGCCCCGGTGATCCGGGTCGAGCTTGAGCGCCTCGTCGTAGTGGACCTTGGATCGGGCCAGGTCGCCGCTCTTGCGCAGCGAGTACCCGAGAAGACTTTGAGCGTCGGCATTCTTCGGTTCCTTGCCCACCAGCGCATTGAGTTCGCGTACCGCAAAGGCCCAATCCTTGCGCTCGATGGCGGCACGCGCCTTTTCCAGCGGCGGCGATACCGACTGCGCGGGGCCAGAGGGCCTGATATCGGCGGCGAACGACGCAACAGGAAACAGCACGCCGCCACTGATGATAACGGCGCCCGCGATGCTGCGAGTTGCGGACTTCGCGCGCGAAATGAAGGCGGTGGTGTTTGACAGGTTCATGACGACTCTCCTCGGAAATCCGTTTGTGCGTGTGAATCGGCTCTGATGACTGGATCGGTTATCTCGAATCCATCGCAATAGTCTAATTTGTATTGCCTGAATTTCGGGCCGCTCTTCGATCAATACGCCGATTCGCAGCCTGCTTCGGCCAAAGGAGCGGACCAAAGTATATTCGATCGAATATTATTCGGTCATCTTTGGGCAATTCGGCCACAATATAATCGATCTTTTATATTCTTCATATTTCAAGTAGTATCGAGCAACTTATATTCGCTCGTTACTATTTTGAATAGTCATCAGTTCGGAAAACTCGTTCGACAGGCACGCAAGAACGCCAAGCTTACCCAGGCGGAGGCAGCCGCCTTGTGTTCGGTAAGTGCGCCCTTTTTTAGTCACCTCGAAGCCGGAAAGCCGACGATTCAGCTTGAGAAGGCTTTGCATGTGGCTGCCCAGTTGGGCCTGCGCCTTACGTTGAAGTCCGAGCGCCAGTGAATCTCTATTGCGACGAAGTTCGTATTGGCGACTTGCGGCTTTCAGGAAGTGCGTGGCGCCTGGAGTTCGCTCGCAGTCCGGCGGTGCCAATGTCGCCTCATTTTGAATGGCGAAAGGGCGCGATCTTCGAGTCGCAGGCCGTTGAAGATTTCTTCGTGAACTATTTGCCAGAGGAGCCATTTGCCGAACGGGTCGCCGCTCGAATCAGTCCAAGACCACGCAGCTTCGAAGATTGGTTCATCGCGCTGGGTCAGGAACTGACGGGCGCTTATGCGCTTACTCCGGTGGATGTTGATCTGGCGAGTGAACAGTACTTCGATTTGCCTGAGCACATCCTTTTCGAGGGTATGAGAAGCTCGCGCTCGCGTGCCGATGCAATCGCATTTACGCTCAATCAGGTCAGTAATCAGCCGCGTCTCTCGCTGGCGGGCGCGCAAGATAAGTTCGCGCTTTGGTTTGACCCGGGCGGTATCGATCCAGAACGGCGTTTCAAAATTCCACAGGGTCGAGCCGCGTCAACCCATATCTTCAAACCCGAAAGCTCGGATGCTCGATACCCCATGCTGCCGGCCAATGAGTACGCCTGCGCGCAGCTCGCGCGCCTGGTCGGTCTTTCGGTAGCGAAATCAAGCTTGTTGACCCTGGGCGGCGTGCGTACCTTGGTAACCGAGCGCTTTGACCGGCGGCGACGCGGCGGGCAAGTACGACGGATCCACCAAATAGATTTATGTCAGTTGTTAAATTTGCCGCGCGCGCGCAAATATGGAAGCCAAAACGCCGGTGTCGACACCGAACAGTTTTTCGAAAGTTGCGCGCTCCTGAGCGTGCCGGCGTTAGCCCGTCGAACGCATTTGCGTTCATGGCTATTCAACTTTTTGATTGGCAATCAAGATGCGCACGCGAAGAACTATTCGTTTTTGTATCTTGATGGCTGGCGAACGGCGCCGTTGTATGACCTGCTCAGCGTCATGCCCTATTTGCCCGATCAGAGCCTGTCGATGGGGCTGCTCAACGAATACCGACCCGGTTGGTTCGAGCGCAAGCATTGGGTGAGCTTGGCGCGACTGGCGGGCGTAACCGACAACTATCTTGCCGAAGAAATCCGCGGCATCGTGCAGCGAATCAAGGAGGCCACAAATCCATTGGGCGAGCTTCTTCGCGCTCGGCTATCCGATGATGAGCTGGATTTCTTGGCCAGTCGAGTCAACCCAGTCATTGTGCAACGCGCGCAGTATCTGCACGATGCAGTCGCCAGCCTGAAGGCTTGAATTTATGGTCGATCTCAGAGTATAAATTCAACGAACTGCGAGCGTCGAATGCATTCATCGTTACGGTTTGGCCCTTAACTTACCGTTTTGCCTATTGCGCTTGCAGGTTAATCGACTTCGCCATGCTTGCGCCAGTGGCGGCTTCCTTCTTATAAAAGTTGTCCAATTGCGTCAAGCTCATCGGCTCGGCGATCACCGTACCGGAATTTTCGATTGCCTTGCGGATCTCCGCGTTGGCCAAACTTGCATACGCGGCTTTATGAATCGCTGACAGTTGCGCTTCGGGCGTTTTTGCGTTCACTTGCACCCCGATCCAGATGCTGGAGAGGTAATCTTCGAAGCCCTTGGTTTG
>JANLTP010000004.1:0-11843 GCA_031363055.1 Burkholderiales bacterium
GACTGTCGGCGTGATTGGCACGGGTTCGTCGGCGATTCAGTCGATTCCGGTCATTGCGAAAGAGGCCAAGCGCTTGCTGGTCTTCCAACGAACTCCGAGTTATGCGGTTCCAGCCCACAACGGTCCGATCGATGTCGCGCACGAAGCCGAGGTCAAGGCCGACTACGCTGGCTTTCGAGCGCGCAACAGCGTTATGCCGGGCGCCTTCGGCGCCGTCTATCCGCGCAATGAAGCCTCGGCGCTGGCCAGCAGCGACGAGGAACGCAAGGCCGCCTTCGAATTTCGCTGGCAACGCGGTGGACTCAGTTTTCTTGGCGCCTACGGCGATCTGATGCTCAATGCCGACGCGAACCAATACGCGGCCGAATTTGTTCGCGAAAAAATTCGCGCGACGGTTCACGACCCGGAGGTGGCCGAAAAACTGACGCCCAAGCATGTCATTGGCTGCAAGCGACTGGTCATCGATACCGGCTATTTCGAAACCTTCAATCGTGCGAATGTCGAGTTGGTTGATATCAGCGCTACCCCGATCGAACGGTTGACGAAGCACGGAGTACGGGCAGCGGGTCAGGAGTACGCGCTCGATTGCCTGGTCTTTGCGACCGGCTTTGATGCGATGACTGGGTCGATCGCGAAGATCGACATTGAGGGTCGCAATGGGCGCAAGCTCTCGGATAAGTGGCAAGCCGGTCCACGCAGTTATCTGGGGCTGAATTCGCAAGGCTTTCCGAATCTGTTCACGATCTCCGGACCGGGCAGTCCGTCGGTGTTGACCAACATGCTCGTCTCCATTGAACAGCATGTGAACTTCATCGACGGCTGCATCAAACATATGCGGGCACAAGGTCATGATTTGATAGAGGCGAATGCCGCCGCCGAGGACGCCTGGATCAACCATGTCAATCAGGTTGCGAACCAGACGCTCTACCCGTCCTGCAATTCCTGGTACCTGGGTGCCAACGTGGCGGGTAAAAGTCGGGTGTTCATGCCCCTGGTCGGCTTTCCGCCCTATGTGCAGAAGTGCAATGAAGTCGTCGCGCGCGGCTATGAGGGCTTCGAATTCTCGAGGTCTGGCGCCTCGGCACGCCAGGCTTAAAGATTTTGACGTCAACCGCAGCCTACATCGTCGGCGTCGGCAATACCGCTTTCGGGCGACATGAAGGCCAGGACAGCCTGGCATTGATGGCGCGGGCAGCCAGCCGCGCCTTGGTCGACGCACAACTCGAGCGCGCCGATATTGATGGCGTGCTCTGCGGTTATTCGACGACGCTACCGCATCTGATGCTGTCGACGCTGTTTTGCGAGCGATTCGGGTTGCGACCGGCGTACGCCCATAGCCTGCAACTGGGCGGCGCCACCGGCTGCGCCATGCTGATGCTGGCTGCCGATCTGGTGCGCGTGGGGCGCGCTCGCAACATTCTCGTGGTCGCCGGTGAGAATCGCTTGAGCGGTCAGTCGCGCGACAGTTCCATTCAAACCCTGGCACAAGTGGGTGATGCTCAATTTGAGGTGCCCAATGGGGCCTCGGTGCCGGCCTACTATGCCTTGATGGCGTCGCGTTACTGCCACGAAACCGGCACTCGGGAAGCGGATCTGGCCGAGCTCGCCGTGCTCATGCGCAGTCACGCCCACCGTCACCCGGATGCGCATTTGCGTACCCCCATCAGCCTTGAAGAAGTGCTCGCGTCGAAGCCGATTGCCGCGCCGCTGAAGCTGCTCGACTGCTGCCCGATTTCAGATGGTGCGATGGCGCTGGTGGTTTCAGGCGAGTCTCACCATGGCCCTCGAATTTGTGTACTAGGCGCCGGCCAGGCGCATCGGCATCAGCACCTGACAGCCATGGGTTCGGTGCTCGAGACCGGAGCAGCCGAAGCGGCGCAGCGCGCGTTTGATGAAGCCGGACTGCGACGGTGCGACATCGATCATCTGGCGATCTACGATTCGTTCACTATTACGCTGGCGATGTTGCTCGAGGAAATTGGTTTTGCGCCGCGTGGCGGTGCCGCCGGGCGCGCGCGCAGCGGTGACTTTCTGCGCGAAGGCACGCTTGCGCTCAACCTGCATGGCGGCCTGCTGTCGTTTGGTCATTGCGGTGTTGCGGGCGGCATGGCGCATGCCGTCGAAGCCGTGCGTCAACTCGCTGGTCAGGCGCAAGATCGCCAGGTCCCAAGCGCGACGCACGCGTTCGTCCACGGCGATGGCGGGGTCATGTCCTCACATGTTAGTCTGATCCTCTCGAGAGTCGGCTGAGCATGGACAATAAGGACGATAAGGCTAATGAGGTCGATAAGTTTGATAAGGCCGGCGCCGTGGTCAAGGCCAATACTCCAGGCAGCCTGCGTTACCAGGGCTGCTCAGATTGCACAGCAGTACAAAGTCTGTCGCGTTTTGCCTGTCATCGTTGTGGCGGCGAACACCTCGTCTGGCGTGAGGCCGCTGGCTGCGGCACGGTCTATGCAGTCACCGTCGTGACTCGCGCGCCGAGCGAGGCATTTCGAGCCTTGGTGCCCTACACCCTGGTGCTGGTCGATCTCGATGAAGGTGCGCGAGTCATGGCGCATGGTGCGCCGGGCCTGGCGATTGGCGATCCGGTGATGGCACACAGCAGGCCGTTCGGGGAGACGATCCTGCATGTCTTTCACAAGCGGACGTAGCCGCAAGCGGCGACCCACTATTGCTGAGCGGTAACGGGATTCCTGAGCAGCGAGCCGTTCTCCGTCCGGACACTCAATTAAGTCCTGGCCCAAAAACGAAGTGCGGTCTGGTTGAACTGCGCCGCACGCTCGATCTGCGGTGCATGTCCGCACTGCGTCCAGCTCTGAACCTCGACATTCGGCAAGTTTTTGCGTAGAACTTCAGCATGGGTCGCCGGAACCAATCGGTCGTTCTCGCCCCAGATTACCAGGGTCGGAATTGAAATGCCGGGAAGTGCGGCTTGTAGTTGATCGACCAGCTCAGCACGAAAGCCACCAAACGCCAGGAAGCCGCGAAGTGTTTTCAGAAACGCTGCCTGGGCACCGGGCAAGCTGGCTAACGCGACTTTGGTGGTGACCAATTGGTTGTTCACAAAAGGTGACGGATCGAAGAACGCCTTGCTCCAAAGCAACTTCGTTCCGATGCGATTCGGCCGCGTGAAAAGTTCGCCCAGGAGCGGAATGGCGGCTAAACGAAATTCAAACAGGGCACCATGTCTGGCGATACCGGCAGGATCGACCAGCAGCATTGAGCTGACGCGACTCGCATCAATCATCGCGCACTCGAGGACGAGGCGACCGCCCAAGGAGTTGCCGGCAATATGAGCGCCGGCGAGTTGTTTCTCGCTCATGAAATCAAGGACAAACTGAGCCAATCGACGCAGGCTATAGGACTCATCGGCTGGCTTGTCGGTCAAGCCGAAGCCCAGTAGATCGAGCGCGAACACCCGATGCGTCACTGCCATCGCGGCCATGTTGTGTTGCCACTCCAACACCGAACAGCCGATACCGTGCAGCAAGATGACCGGAGACCCGTTAACGCCGGCCTGCCAGTAGCGTGTCCGGATACCCTTGATATTGATGCACTGGTCTTCAAACATAAGTGATCCTCTGCTCACCGAAAGTTCAGTCTATTTGAAGCTTCGTCATCTGTTGCCGATTGCGCTTCGGAAACAGCCGCTCAAGTTTCGGCAGTCAGCCAGGGTTGCTGATCTCCAGCTTGCGCGGGAATTGCTTCACCAGAACCGGCCCGGCCAACCGCAGGTCCAAATGACATAAGGCATCAAGTAAAGACTCGCGCAACGCGACCGTCGGATAGGCTCGAAACTCAAAGTGATGCAGTCCTTGCTTGACGGTAGTGATGGGGTTGTTGGCATTGATTCTTGCTTCTATCGCCAGCAGCGCCAACTCGTGCGTATCGCGTCCGTCCGCGCGGTCCACATAAATATGTTTTCCCGATTTCGCATGGGCGCCAAATGTTGGAGTACGGGGAAATGTATCAAATAAATGTATCGAATGACAATTACATTTTTCGTCGATATCGCACCTGTTGTTGCATGCTTTGCTCAGAACGGACAACTACGGTCTGCAGAGTTGTCAGGTATGACGGACCAACTTCGATAGTTCGAGCCAACTAGCGCGATTCGACGATCAGGGCGTCATTGCCGCTATCGGACTGCCTATGGCCGCTTCAAACCGCCGCGCAAAAACAGGCCATACCTCAGGGTTCAAGATACGCGGCGGCGCCTGGCCATGAAACAGATTGATCAACTGCTCGGCGGACCACACGCCCATATTACGTCTGGCTTCACGGGTCACGCCGGCGGTATGAAAAGTGGCTAACACGTTCTCGAGCGCCAGTAACGGATGGTCAACAGGTGGAGGCTCCTGGTCCCAGACATCAATACCGGCGCCGGCCAGATGCCCTGAGCGAAGTGTTGCGAGCAGCGCCTCTTCGTCGTGAATACCGCCGCGCGCGGTCGTTATGAAAAATGCGCCGGGCTTCATGCGCGAGAAGGCCTGCGCGTTGATCATTCGCAAGGTCGATGCATCGCGCGGACAATGCAGCGAAACAAAATCGCTCTGCGCCAGAAGGGCGTCGAAAGATGTCGGCGAGCCACCGCGTAGTCTGATCTCATCCGCTGAAAGATGCGGATCAGTGGCGAGTACCCGCATGCCGAACGCATGCGCCAGAGTGGCAACCCGAGTGCCGACATGACCGAGGCCAACGATACCCAGCGTTTTGCCGTTGAGTTCGCTGCCCATCAAGTCCTCGCGCGAAAAGTTACGCGATTTGCCCTTCAGTCGACGATCGGATTGACCAATGCGATGCACCAGATTCAACATTAGCCCGAAGGTCATTTCGGCCACCGATTGCGCGTTGGCGCCGGCCTGATTCACGACCAGAATACCGGCCGCCGTGCAGGCGGGCACGTCAACCGTGTCAAAGCCAGCACCGGTCGCTGACACCACCAACAAGTTTGGGCAGCGTGCGGCGAGTTCTGCATTGGCCCACCACTGATGCGGCAATTCGTCCTTGGCTACCGAGATTACATAGGCGTGTGCCTGAGCCAGTGCGGCCCAGGTGAGTGCGTCATGGCCTTCGCGGGCTAGTGTTACCAGTTCAATGTCCGACTCGCGCGCGAACCGTTCGAGCATCGACGGATCCTGCCAGACATCGAAGCGTACGATACGTTTGAGCTTATTCAAGGTTCAACTTTCCTCGACATTCGTGATTGCTCAAGTCTAATCTTGCTGACAGCGCACGATTGATCAAAGTGCACGCGTGTTCAACAAGTCAAACAAAGTCCTGGCCACCACCTTGGTCGCATAGCGCAAATCCTGCAATACCAGGTGCTCATCCGCGCGCTTGGCATTTGACTCCAGCACAGTTCTAGGCCCGGCACCGTAGATGGCCGCCGGCACACCGTAGGCGCCGTACAGCCGAACGTCCGTATAGAGCGGTGTGCCCGAGGTCGGCACAGGCTCGCCGATGACGGCCTCGGCGTGGGCCTGCAACGCCTTGACCAGCGGCTCGTTGCCCGGCAGCGGCTTCAGTGACTCGGCCATCAGCAATCGCCGAACCTGCACCTGGATGCCCTTGACGCTGGCGGCCGCCTGCTCGATAACCTGCCGAACATTCGCCTCAACTTCGGGAGGGTTCTCCTCCGGAATCATGCGCCGATCAAGCTTGAACACGACCTTGCCGGGGACCACATTGGTGTTGGTGCCGCCTTCGATGCGCCCGACGTTCAGGTACGGATGGGTAATGCCGCTGACCTTCGAAGTGATCGACCTGTAGAGCCGATTCTGCTCGTACAGGGCGTTCAGAATAGCGGTCGCACCTTGCAGCGCGTCGACACCGGTATCCGGAATTGCGGCATGGGCCATCTTGCCCTGCACGGTGACTTCCATTTGCAGGCAACCGTTGTGCGCCGTGATGACCTGGTAACTGAAGCCCGCCGCGATTAGATAATCAGGCCGAGTCAGCTTGTGTTTGAGCAACCAGCCTGGCCCGAGTTCGCCGCCGAACTCTTCGTCATAGGTGAAATGCAATTCGACTGTGCCAGCCAAGTAGGTTGCGGCACCTGACGAACCCGCTGACACCAGCGATTCGAGCGCCCGCACCGCAAAGGTGTAACTCGCAAAGTCGCTCTTGCTGACAGCCGCAGCACGGCCGTAAAGCTTGCCGTCCTGCACTTCGCCGCCGTACGGGTCGTGCGTCCAACCATCGCCCGGCGGGACCACGTCGCCGTGGGCGTTCAGCGCAACGGTGATGCCGCCTGCGCCACTCTGTTCGGTGCTGCCAAAATGCCGCCGCACAATCAGATTGGTGATCGACTCCAGGCCGTAACTTTTGACTTCGGCCTCGGGTACGACATGTTGCTCGGCCAGCAAGCCGAACTCGCGCAACAACTCGGCTGTACGCTCGGCATGGGGCGCGTTATTGCCAGGCGGCGTGTCGGTAGGTACGCGCACCAGTTCCTGCAGAAAACGCACCTCTTCATTAAAGTGTGTGTCAATCCAGGCATCGAGTTGCTGGTACGGGGTCATGGCGCGTCGCTGGCCAACTGTTCAAGCAATTTCTGAAAAGCCTCGACAGCCAGTTGGGTATCGTCATTGCTGATCGCTTCGAGCGGATTGTGGCTGATTCCCGAATTCAACCCGCGCATCAGCAACATCGCTTGCGGCATGATCTCATGCATCTTCATGGCGTCATGGCCGGCGCCGCTGGCCATGCGATGAATCGGCAGTCCGAGTGCGGCAACCGCGCGTTCCCAGCGTGCCTGCCACGGTGCCGCGCTCGGTGCCGCTGCAATTCGCATGGTTTCTTCGAGCTCGTAGCGTACGCCACGGCGCTCGCAGATTTGACTCAGCGCGTTGATCACATCCTGGATGCAGGCGTCGCGCACTGCGTCGGTCGTTGCGCGAATATCGAGGCTGAACTTGCATCGGCCCGGCACCACGTTGATCGAACCATTGGGTACTTCGAGCATGCCCAGCGTGCCGACCGTGTTGGGTGACTCTGAGGCGCGTTTCTCCAGGTAAAGTACGAGTTCAGCGGCTGCGGCCGCGGCATCGCGACGGCTGCCCATAGGCGTCGTACCGGCGTGGCTAGCCGTGCCGATGATTTCGCCGTGATAGCGCACGCTGCCATTGATCGAGGTCACCACCCCGAGCGGCAAATCCAGTTCGTTGAGCACCGGGCCCTGTTCAATATGCAACTCGACGAAGCCCAGATAGTTGTCAGCCTGCCGTGCGATACCGGCGATTTCATCGACTTGCAAACCTGCAACCTGCATCGCCGCGCGCAGGCTCACGCCGCTCGCGTCTTTTTGATCCAGCCAGGCCGGATTGAATTGCCCGGTCAGGGCGCTGGCGGCCAGAAAGGACGCCTTGTATCGCTGGCCTTCCTCTTCTGAGAAACCGATCACCTCCAGCCCATACGGCAGTCGCCGCCCCAAGCGGTGAAGCTCACGAACGCAGAGCATGGGCACCAGGATGCCGAGTCGCCCGTCGTACTTGCCGGCATTTCTAACCGTGTCGTAGTGGCTACCGGTCAGCAAGCGGCGCGTCGAAGCGTCAGCAACGGCACCACGACCAGCCACACCATAAAAGACGCCGACCACGTTACCGACCGCGTCGATTCTGACTTCGTCGAAGCCACAGTCGTGCATCCATTGACTCAACAGTTTCGCGCAAGCGCGATGGGCTTCGGTCAGATAGGTGACGGTGAGCTGACCGCGTTCGGCATAGGCAGAGTCCGAATACTTCGACAGGTCCTCGGCCCAATCCCAGATCTGATTACCGAGATCGGGCGTCAATCCGAATTTGTCGTTCAGACGCAGTTCGGCCACCCGATGAATATTGCGCAGGCATTCGGCCAGCTCAAAATCCGGATGATTCTCGAGGCGTCGCTCAAAGGTAGCGATGATCTCTGCGCGCGATAAACCCAGCCCGCGCGGGCCGCGAACGGCGAGAATGAAGGGAAAGCCGAACTTGCGGTTGTAGTCAGCATTTAATTGCTGCAACTTGGCAAACTCGTGCGGGCTGCAATCGGTCAGCCCGGCTTTGTTCTGTTCGTTGCTCGACTCGGCCGTCAGACTCTTGGCTACCATGGCCTTGCCCGCCAATTCCGGGTGTGCGCGAATCAATTGCAGTTGCACCTCCTTGCCGGCATTTCGCACCACCTGTGCCATCGCCAGTTTGAGTTGGGCGTGACTTAAGAATGGTCGCTTCGAAGCCGCCTGCGTGGCGATCCACGGTGAGTGTTCGTAGGTTCCCTCCAGCAGGGCCGAGAACTCATCAGCACTGGCGGCGTTCAATTGGTCAAGCGAAAGCGTCAAGATTTTGATTCCGAAAGAAGTGCGCCCCCAGACCTGCCGCTTCGCGTCAGGCCCCCCGAGGGGGTCAAGGAAACTTGGGAAATCGTACACAGAGGCATTATGGTGCGCCGCGTAGCACAGCGGCAAGATCAGTATCTTGCGGATTCAGCGTCAGGTTTTGTTCGACATTATTAAGGTGATGACTCATCAGTCGGGCAGCCGCCTTGGCATCGCCGCGCTCGAGCGCGTCCACGATGCGTTCATGTTCATCTTGCGAATGCTGGGCCGAGTGCGTCGATTGATACATCAGTGAGATTAATGATGATCGGCTCAATAGATCGGATAACAGGTCAGCCAGTACCTGGTTGCCCATCATGCGCGCCAGCACGATATGAAAATCAGCCAGCAAACGGGTACGACCCGACACATCGGTACGTTTGACCGCCTCGCGTTCGGCGCGCAAGTGGGCGCGCAGCTCGCTGATCTGGGCGACGCTGATGTGCGCGGCGAGTTGCCGCACCAACGCTGTCTCTAGAATGCCGCGAACGGCAAACACCTGTTGCGCTTCGGCGACGCTGGGCTTGGCGACAAACGCGCCCCGCGCCGGTTCAAGCAAGACCAGCCGATCGCGACTGAGCTGGTTCAGCGCCTGGCGAACGACGGTCCGCGACACCTTGAACACATCGGCGATTTTCTGCTCGGCCAGCTTGGTGCCCGGCATCAAGCGCCGCTCGACGATGGCCTCGGTGATGGACTCGACAATCCGGGCGGTACTGCCGTTGGGCAGTGCAGCGTGGGCGTCAAAGTCTTGCAAACTGGCACGTCCGCGGCTGATGGCGGGCTCCTAAAGGTGAATCCTGAAACGGCGAACCTCAAAACGGCGCAATCCACAATTGTGTGTTCAATTATTGATATAAAGTGTATACAATCTGAACGGAAATAGCAACGTTTGGAGAAATCAGCGATGGGACATCTGAGTACGCATGTGCTCGACACGATGCACGGCGGCCCGGCCGTTGGCATGAAAGTTGCACTCCAACGAGCCAACGCCGACCAGTTCGAAAACCTCCGAACGCTGACCTTGAATCAGGATGGTCGCAATGATGGCGGTCCGCTGCTGGACTCAAAATCAATGGCCGTTGGTCGTTATCGTTTGTTATTCGAGGTCGCGTTGTATTTTCGTTCACGAGGAGTTGATTTGCCGGATCCCGCTTTTCTCGATGTGGTCGTGTTGGACTTTGGCATTGCCGATGTCAACGGTCATTATCATGTTCCGCTTCTGGTGACGCCCTGGGCGTATTCAACTTATCGCGGTTCCTGAGCGAACCCGAGCAAACCGAGCTAACCGTATGGACACTTATCTGCTTGACTGGGCCAACCTGATGCTGCGCTGGACCCATGTCATTGTTGCGATTGCCTGGATTGGCTCGTCATTCTATTTTGTGTTCCTCGACAACAGCCTGACCAAACCGCAGAGCTCGGAGTTGTTGAACCGGGGCGTCGACGGCGAACTGTGGGCGGTCCACGGCGGTGGCTTTTACAACCCGCAAAAATACGTGCTTGCGCCCAAACAATTGCCGGAACATTTGCACTGGTTTTACTGGGAAGCCTATTCAACCTGGCTGACCGGTTTTGCCTTGTTTACGGTGTTGTACTTGTTCAACGCGGGCACCTTTCTGATCGACAAGAGTGTCTATGACTGGTCGCCGGCGGTAGCGATCGTGACCTCACTGGTGTTTCTGGTGGCTTTCTGGTTTGTTTACGACGTCATTTGCCGGGTCTTCGGTCAGAAGAAAAACGGCGAGTTGATGGTGGCTCTGGCGGTGACCGTGTTTATCATTCTCGCGTCCTGGCTCGCCTGCCATTTGTTTGCCGGTCGCGCTGCCTTTTTGCTGGTCGGTGCGATGATCGCCACGACCATGAGTGCCAATGTGTTCGTCTGGATCATTCCGGGCCAACGCAGCGTCATCGCGCAGATGAGAGCGGGTCAGCCGGTAGATCCGATCCACGGCTTTCGGGGCAAGCAGCGCAGCGTTCACAACACCTACTTCACTTTGCCGGTGCTGGTCGCGATGATGTCGAACCATTACGGCTGGCTCTATCAGGGCAAATACAACTGGCTCGTATTGGTGCTGCTGATGCTCGCGGGTGCACTGATTCGCCACAGCTTTGTCGCGCGCCATCGTGCACTGGTGCAGGGCAGGCGCGTGCCCTGGGAGCATGCCATCGTGGGCACGGTGCTGTTAGTCGGCCTGGCCATCTGGCTGGCGCCGCCGCCGTCAACCGCCACGGTGACTATGGCGGGTGGCATTCCGCCTGCGGCGGTGAGCTCAGTGGAAATCAAGGCACTGATCGAGCAGCGTTGTCTGATGTGCCATAACGCCGCAATGGCTCAAAAAAATGTCGCGCTGCATACGCCGCAATTGATCAAGCAGCATGCCCAGAGCATCTACCAACAAGTGTCGGTGCTCAAGCTCATGCCGTTTAACAACGCAACCCAGATTACCGACGCGGAACGTGTTCAGTTCAAGCGTTGGTTCGAGGCCGGTGCGCCGACCGAATGATCGGTCCACCCGAAATTCATCACTCAAAATGAGAGAGGTCTGAAATGAGTACTGCTTCCGTACATGCGGTGGACGAAAAGCTGCCGCCCGCTCGACTGACCGCGCTCGGCCTGCAACATGTTCTGGTCATGTATGCCGGTGCCGTGGCCGTGCCACTGATCATCGGGCGCGCGCTCAAACTGTCTCCTGAACAAGTAGCGATGTTGATCTCCGCCGACTTGCTTTGCTGCGGCATTGCGACGCTGATTCAATCGCTCGGTCAGACCTCGTTGCAAGCGCAGATGCGTCCGATCAACACGCCGCAAATGAATGACGCCTATGGCCGCGCCCAAGGCTTGCGCGAACTCATCAGCCAGGCGCAAAACGCCAATCAAACGCTGATCATCGCCGACCTGCCCGGCACACAATCCGTAGCCCTGGGCGCGGCCATGGCCGACACGGCGGAACTCGTGCCCGGCTTCGACAACTGGCCGCACCCGCTCGGCGTCGTCAAAGCGCACGAGACCCTGGGCGCGCTGGTTTATTACGCCAACGAAATCAGCGAGAAGAAATCCAAGCTGAAAGAAAACGCGCCCGCACTGTTGCTGCTCGACAGCAACCGGCTGACGCCGTATCAAGACGAAGACACGCAATTCGACAATCGCTTTCTGGCCAAGGCGCTGCCCGCCGATCAACTGAAGCAGCGCGGCATTCAAAACATCCTGTATGTCGTCAAAGACGGCACGCAGCAAAACGAACTCGACGACCTCAATGAAGATTTCGTCGAATGGCAAAAGCAAGGCATCGGCGTGCGTCTGCTGCGGCTGAGCGATTGAATCAGCGTCGGCACAAAGAACGGCTGCCAGGCACTGCTGCGCGGTTGATAAATCGTAATCAGATAATTGGGATCATAGGCCGGCCACGGTTTGCTTTGGCTGTCGGTCGAAACCGAGCCGTCAAAGGCGAGCGGCTTGTCAGTCGAGCCGATGTTCCAACCCGAC
>JANLTP010000007.1:0-2882 GCA_031363055.1 Burkholderiales bacterium
GGGGTGCCGTGTTCTTTCAGATAGCCGGGCGTCGCCACAATGATCCACGGATTCAATCCCAGATATCGCGAACCCAGGGTTGAATCGGCCAGGCGGCCCATACGAATCGCCACATCGACGCCCTGCTCGACCAGATTCACAGCTCGGCGTGAGCACCAGCGGCGCGGGTGGTTTGCCGAGCTCGGCGGCGATATCGATGACCGCCGACTGTGGCGACCAGTTCCACGGCAGCATCGCTTCCAGATCTTTCATGCGCGCCGTCGGTAGCCGGTCCAGAATGTCGGTGAGGTAGGCCAGTGGTTAGATACCGTTCAGTTTCGAGCTGCTGATCAGCGAGTACATCTGCGCGGCCCGCCGCCCGCCCGACTCTGAGCCTGCGAACAACCAATTGCGCCGTCCCAGTGCTACGGGTCTGATGGCATTCTCAACTGCATTCGTATCGAGCGGCAATCGGCCGTCCTCGACATACCGGGTCAACGCTTTCCAGCGATTCAGCGTGTACTTCATCGCCTTGGCCAGCGCACTCTTGGGCGGTAACTTCGAGTAGCTGGCCATCAGCCAGGCCTGAAACGCTTCCAGTAATGGAGCGGCTCGCGCCCGTCGGTATCGCTCGCGCTCCAGGGTGGAGCCTGCGTGGGCCGATTCGTCAAACTCGCGCTCGATCTGGTAGAGCGCCGCGATCCGCACGATCGCCTGCTTGGCCACCGGCGAGTCCGTGGCCTCGTACACGTCGACGAACTTGCGTCGGGCGTGCGCCAGGCAGACGGCTTCAATCACGCCCGGGTGGGCCAGAATCTCGTTATACCCCGCATAGCCGTCCACCTGCAGGGTGCCGTTGAAGTTCGCCAGCATCCGATTCGGGTGTGCCTGCGCGCGGCTCATCGCAAAGTCAAACGTCACCGCCTGCACCGGATCGCTGGGCAGCGTGCGGTACACCCACAGGTAGCCGGTGGCCGTCTTGCCCGTTCCCGGTTCAAGCACGGGTACCGGCGTCTCATCGGCCTGCAGCGCATTGAATCCGAGCACGCGCTGGGCGAGCAGATCGGTCAGCGGCTCGAACAAGACGCCGATCTTGCCGACCCACCCGGCCATCGTTGAGCGGGCAATCGCCACCCCCATTCGGGCATAAATGCCTTCCAGGCGGTGCAGCGGCTGGTGATCGACCTATTTGCTGACGATCACCTGCGATCACGCTCGTGCCCGCGATGGCCTTGTCGATGGGCGCCGAAGGTGCCGGTGCCATGGAAATCGATTCGCAGCACCGGCAGGCCCATTTGCCACGCACGGTGCGTTTCACCCAGAACCAGCTCGGGATCATCTGCCGGCTCTCGGCCGTGTCCTCGCCGATTCGCTTCATCGGTGTGCCGCACGCGCAGGTGGTGCTGATCGGTTCGAGGCGCACTTCGAATCGGGGCAGCGAGTCGGGCAGCCTCTCGCGTTTGGGCTTGCGCTTCGCGGTGCCCTTTTTGTCTTTATCCTGATCGTTATTCTGCAAACCGACCTGAAGATCATCGAGCCGCTTTTGCAGCGCCTCGATGTCGGCGTCCAGCTCGGCCTCCCACAGCGCGATCTGCTCTGTGCCCAGCGCCTCGCTCTTCTTGTCAAAGCGCCAGCGCTGGTAGCGGGCCAGCTCGAACTGCAGCTTCTCGACGAGCGTCGCCGTGTAGGTCAGCTCCTCGGTGCGCTGCGCCAATTCGCGGTTGCGCTCGGCGAGGATGCGCTGCTGATCGAGCAGGGATTGGTGCTGCGCGTCGATCGTTTGGTCACGCTCTTGGAGCTGACCGAGCAGCGACATTGCGAACGCTTTGAGCTGGTTTGGATGGGTCGGTATCGGCGTTGCAAGCATGCCTGAATTATACCGTTTCACGCTCTCGAAACGAAGCGATTTCTCCTCTGAGAATCAGCTTTTTTGCACTCCGTATTGACGCTGCTCAAGCCATCGTCGGAGCCAGCAATTCGGGCACCTTCACCCGTCGCCAATCGAGCCCCTGCGCGAGCACCGCGAACTGCGCGCCCGAGAGCTCAAGGGCGCCGCGCCCGTTAATGGCCGGCCAAACAAAGGTACCCGCCTCCAGGCGTCGGTAGTGCAGCCACCAGCCCACCCCGTCAAACGTCAGGATCTTGATTCTTGAACCGTTCCTGCTGCGAAACACAAACCAGTGGCCGTCGTACGGATTGTGCTTGAGCACATGAGCGACCTTCGCCGCCAAACCGTCAAAGGCCAGGCGCATGTCGACCGGCTCGAACGCCAGCCAGATCCGAACACCTGCGCCCGCGTTCATGCGGCCCGTTCCACCGCGCCGATCAGGCGCGAGAGCAATCCGCAATCCAGCGATGCTGAAACGATCACCGTGCGCTCGGCGCGCAAGCGAATCTCCACACTCTGATCGGTGGCCCTGCGCTCTTCTGAGCCAACAGAATCGGCACCAGCGTCGATGCCGTCGGCGCTGCGCGCTTCGTCTGCAGCTTGGCCTGAGCATTTGATGCGCCCGCCCGGCGCTTCATCGGCACGCCAGCGCCGCATCTACCACTCCGACTGACCGCTCGACTCGCAGTACGCCTTGATCGATTGGCCACTCGTCGCCAGCGCCGCCACCGCCTCTCGGCCTTCAAGCAGGCCTGGGTTTCGAATTTCTTCCACGACAGTTCCCCGCATTCGTTTACAAGGTTCACAGAATGCTCCGCTGCGCAGCGACATTCAATGTGGGTTCGCCGGACGCATACGAGCGCAGCGCAGTTTGCGCTGAAATGGCACTGCGTCTCGGAACACTGTTGGGGAACGGTGCGCAACTCTGGCTGGACATGCAGACCAAGTTTGACCTCTGGCAGGCCGAGGCCAAGCTGCACGATGAGCTCGGCCAGATGAAACCGCTCAAAAAATT
>JANLTP010000046.1:0-14085 GCA_031363055.1 Burkholderiales bacterium
GTAGCCGGCGGCAGCGGCGGTTGCGCGCGCCTCGTCTTCACTTCGGGCGACAAACAACTCGCCGGTGCTTCCGTACCAGGCCGGTATCTGATGGCCCCACCATAATTGTCGCGAGATACACCAGTCCTGAATATTCTCCAGCCAATGGTTATAGGTGGCCGTCCAATGCTCGGGGAAAAATTTGATGTCACCGGCTGCAACGGCTTGCAGTGCGACCTTGGCAATTGATTGGCCGGCAAACGATCCACTCGCAGGTGCGGGCTTGGAGGGTGCGAAGAACCATTGATCCGTCAACATCGGCTCGACCACTACGCCGGTTCGGCCGGACTTGGGCAGCATCATTTTATGCGGCTCGGCCTTGACCAGAAATTGATCCCGCTCGAGCTGCGCGACCACGGCCTTGCGTGCGACGTAACGGTCCATGCCCCGGAACGCCGCGGGGCCGTTATCGTTGATTTTGGCGTCGAGCGTAAAGATGACGATCAGCGGCAGGTTATGGCGAAGTGCAGCGCCATAGTCGTTGAAGTCGTGGGCACCGGTGATTTTCACGCAGCCGGTTCCGAAGGCCTGATCGACCATGGTGTCGGCCACGATGGGAATCGTACGATCGCACAGCGGCAGGATGACTCTTTTGCCGATCAGATGCCGATAACGTTCATCATCAGGATGGACCGCAACCGCGCCGTCAGCGAGCATGGTCTCGGGGCGCGTGGTGGCAATCGTCATGCCGCGCAAGGTGTCATTGCCGCTGGCTTGCGGTCCGTCGGCAAACGGATAAACAATATGCCACATCGTGCCCGCATATTCTTCGGACTCGACTTCCAGGTCCGAGACCGCCGTCAACAGGGTGGGGTCCCAGTTGACCAGGCGCTTGCCGCGATAAATAAGGCCCTGATCGTACAAGCGGACGAAAACCTCGAGCACCGCAGCGCTCATTTTTTCGTCCATGGTGAAGTAGCCGCCCTTCAGCCCCTCGCTATCGGCATAGTCCCAATTCGCCGAGTCGCCCAGGCGCCGCATTTGCCGGGTGATGGTCGAACCCGAGATCGCTTTCCATTCGCGTACGCGTTCAATGAACGCTTCACGTCCGAGATCGTGCCGAGTCTTGTTTTCAGCCGCCAACTGGCGCTCAACCACAATCTGGGTGGCAATGCCGGCGTGATCGGTGCCGACCACCCAGTTGGTGTCGACTCCCTTCATGCGTTGATAGCGCACCAGCGTGTCCATCAGGGTTTGCTGAAACGCGTGCCCCATGTGCAGCGTGCCGGTCACATTAGGTGGCGGCAATTGAACGCAAAAGGACGGCGCTGGCGCGAGCGGTGCAGCCGGCGGGTTCTTGAAATAGCCGCGCGACTCCCACAGCGGATACCAGTGCGCTTCGATATCCTTGGGCTCAAAGCTTTTGGCGAGCGCGGACAGGGCACTGATGTTCGGAGTCGGACTATTCATGGGATCAATACAGGTGGGGCGCTACTGAAACGGACCTCGAATTATAGCGAGTGTCAAACCCCGGGGGCGCAACAGCCAGTACGAGGCCAGTGTCCTGCCCCGCTCAGCTTACGGTGTGCGGCTGCTGATCTCCGTGTGAACCCGGTTCAGTTCCTCGGCCACCGCCTTGGTCACGATCTCCTTGATCATCGCTGACAGGACGTCGTGCAGCTCCAGATTCAGATTGGCAGTGTTGCGATCAATCACCAATTGCAAGGTGTCGGCCATGCGTTCTTCCAGCATCTGCGTCGATTTGCGCATCAAACGTTCCATGACGTTATCGCGCACCCGATCGGAGAGTGCCGACCAGTTGACGTCATCAAGCTTTTGCGGCAATTCGTTGCTCTGGTAGCGCGGTACCTGAAGAACGTCGGTCAGCATCGGGACTTGTTGATCGATATCGAGTTCACCGACGACGGCCGCCAGTTCATCGTCGAGCATATTGTCGAGCTCAGTGGTCTGGGGCAGGGCGCGAGTTGATTTCGTACCTTGGCCGAATTCGCTCATTTGGCCGCCGTCAGATCGTGGGTCGCAATCGGATAACCGCGCTCCTTGTAGAACCGCCAACGTCCGCGCGCCTGTTCACGATCGCCATCATCGGTGCCGACCACCTCGATCAGGCGCTCGAAGCGGCTGAAAAACTCGGGCGGGCTGGTACTCAAATTCACGAGAACATCATGATGCGGAAACTCGACCGGCTCGCTGGCCAGCAACACCGGCGTCCGTGATGCATCCGCAGCAGTCGCCATCACATGCGGGATGAAGTCCAGCGGTGAAAAGGTCCAGAGGGTCTGATTGAGTCGGGCCAACTGCGCGGCATCATCATCAAACACCACCACTTTTTGGCCGGCGCGGTAGATTTTTCGGATCAACCGACAACAGTGCTGCAAGCGATTGTCGGCGTTGAAATGAAAGTCGACACGCGTCATGCCAATGTCATTCCGCGCGGGCGATCAAAAATTGCGTCAACAAACCGACCGGCCGACCCGTGGCACCTTTGTTGGCACCTGACTTCCATGCAGTGCCGGCGATATCGAGGTGTGCCCAGTCGTAGGCCTTGGTGAAGCGGGCCAGGTAACAGGCCGCCGTGATGGCACCACCAGCCCGACCGCCGACATTGGCCATGTCGGCAAAGGGTGACTTCAGACCGTCCTGATATTCATCATCGAGCGGCATGCGCCAGCAGGTGTCGTTGATGTCGCGCCCGGCCTCGAGCAACTCCGCCGCCAGCGTATCGACCTTGCAGAACAGGCCGCTGTGATGGTTGCCGAGGGCCACTACACAGGCGCCCGTCAGCGTCGCAATATCCACTACCAAGGCAGGTTTGAAACGCTCGACATAGGTCAGTGCGTCACACAAAATCAATCGGCCCTCGGCGTCGGTGTTGAGAATTTCGACCGTTTGGCCGGACATGGTAGTCACGATATCGCCGGGTCGACAAGCCCGACCGCTCGGCATGTTTTCACAGGTCGGGACCACCGCAACGACGTTGATGCGCAACTTCATTTCTGCCAGTGCTGCCATGGTGCCGATGACCGACGCCGCGCCGCACATGTCGAACTTCATTTCGTCCATGTCCGGCGCCGGTTTCAGCGAAATACCGCCGGTATCAAAGGTAATGCCCTTGCCGACCAATACCACCGGCGCCCGTTTGGCGGCCGCGCCCTGATAGTGCATGACGATGAATTTCGGCGGTTGCTCCGAGCCTTTTGCGACGGCCAGAAAGGCGCCCATTTTCAGAGCCTCGATCTGCTTTTGATCGAGCACCTCGACGCGCATCTTGTGGCTACGTCCCAACTTGCGCGCGCGTTCGGCCAAATAGCTCGGCGTGCACAAGTTCGGCGGCATATTGGCCAGGTCTTTGGACAGATCGGTGCCATTGGCCAGCGCCACGGCGCGCTCGATTTCGCCTCGAAGGCGTTCATCCTGGGTAGCCAATAAGAAGCTCATGTGCTGAGCGCCGGGTGGCACCGGTTCTTTCTTGCTCTTGTACTCGTCAAACTTGTAGGCAAGCTCGCGCATCATCAGCACCTGGCTGCGGATCTTCCAGGCCAGGGTGCGACTTCCCACCGTTGCTTCGTGCAGTAGCGAAACCACGTCAGCGGCCACTAGTTGTGAGACCTGACGGTATGCTGCTCGAACGGCGTCGCCGAATGCGCGATCATTGATGTCGCCAGCGTCGCCCAACGACACCAGCACCACCCGGGCAATCGTCTTGCCACTTCGAACCAACAACGTCGATCCGGCTTTCGACGCCAGGTCTCCAGACTTCAGTGCACGTGCAATGGCGCCATCCAGCGCCGCGTCAAGCGCTACGGCGTGAGCGCTCAATTGTTTGTTCGAGGCGACAGGAACCAGCAGGCAGCTTGTCTTGAGTCGCTCGAGGCCCGAGACCTTTATGCTAAATTCCATTGATCTTCCGTCCCAAAATGACTTTGTATTATAAGTGAGGGTTTCCGCCCCATGCTGTTCAAGAAGGCTCTTCGACGCGACCTGGTGAATCTGGCCGGGGTTATTTTTGCGACGCTGTTCACCATCATGGTGACGACCACGCTGATTCGCTTGCTGGGTCGTGCCGCCGGCGGCAGTGTTGATACCAGCAGTGTCGTGCCGCTGATTGCGTTCGGTTCGGTCAACTTTTTGCCGGTGTTGCTGGTGTTGACGCTCTATATGGCCGTGCTGGTCGCGCTGAGCCGCGCCTATCGGGATTCGGAGATGGTGATCTGGTTTGCCAGCGGGCAATCGATTCTGTCTTGGGTTCGGCCGGTGCTTGCGTTTGCCCTGCCGTTCGTGGTGTTGACCGCGATTGTTGCGCTGATCGTGGCACCGTGGGCGGCGCGACAGACCAGTCAATATCAAAAGCGCTTCGAGCAACGCGAAGACGTCTCGCAAATTGCGCCCGGTCAATTTCGGGAGTCAGCCTCGGCCAACCGGGTATTCTTTGTTGAATCGTTAAGCGAAGATCAGACCACCGTGCGTAACGTATTTGTCAGCCAGACCGATGGCAATCGTCTGATCGTGGTCGTTTCCGCCGTCGGCAAGATTGAAACCGAGGCCAACGGCGATCGCTTTCTGGTTCTCGAGAAGGGCCGGCGCTATGACGGTCTGCAAGGCAAACCGGAGTACAAGCTCATGGAGTTCGAGCGCTACGGAGTGCGGCTTGATCAGAAGGAAGCGAAACTCGAGGACGAATCCTCGAAGATCAAGGATACCCTCGAACTCGTGACCGACCCCAGCGCGCGCAATCTGGCTGAATTGCTGTGGCGACTCAGCTTGCCGGTATCGGCGATCATGCTGGCTTTGCTCGCGATTCCGATTTCGGCGGTCAATCCGCGCATCGGCCGCTCGATCAATCTGATTTTCGCGCTGTTGCTTTACGTTATTTATAACAATCTGGTTTCGCTGGCACAAGGCTGGGTGGCCCAGGGCAAACTGCAGTTTCCGATTGGTCTGGTCATAGTCCATCTGTTGCTGGGACTGGTGATACTGGTCCTGTTCTGGCGTCGCCTGACCTTGCCACGCCCCTGGCTCTGGCGACTCGGTTCCAGGCGCGCGGCATGACCCTGATTGGCCGTTACCTGCGGCGCGAAATCCTCGGTGCGGTGCTGTTCGTATTGTTCGGTTTTCTGGCGCTGTTCGCGTTCTTTGACTTCATCAAGGAGTTGGAAGAGGTCGGTCGCGGCGGCTACAAACTGCAGCACGCGCTGCTGTATGTCGGTCTGGCGGTGCCGAGCCATGCCTATGAGTTGATGCCGATCGCAGCGTTGATCGGCACCATCTACGCGTTGGCGCAATTCGCGTCACACTCGGAATTCACCGCCATGCGTGCGGCCGGTCTGGGACGCAGCATGGCACTTCGCTATATTGCACAAGTGGGCCTGATTCTGGCCATCGCCACGTTGCTGATCGGCGAGGTGCTGACACCACCGGCCGAAAAATTGGCGCAGCGAATTCGGCTATCGGCCCTGGGCGCCTCGGTCGTCAATCAGTTTCGCTCGGGTCTGTGGATCAAGGACACGATCAAGGACCCGGACGGCCAAGTGCGGCGTACCCGATTTGTGAACGTGCAGGAGGTGTTGCCCGATACGAGCCTGAAGTTGGTACGGGTATTCGAGTTCGATCCGAGTCTGCGTTTGAGCGAGGTTCTGGTGTCATCAACCGGCCGATTCGAGCCGCCGGGCGCCTGGCGTTTGACTGATGTTCAGCGCACCGATTTTTCGGTCTCGAACGCGGCCGAGCCGGGCCAGACGATGAAAGCGGTGCAGCGTTTCACGCCAGAGTTGACCTGGCAGTCCGAATTGAACCCGAGCATTCTGGGAGTCCTCATGGTCACCCCGCAGCGCATGTCGGCCTGGGATCTGGCCCGCTATGTCGAGCACCTCAGAGACAATCAGCAGCGTGCCGATCAATACGAAATTGCGTTGTGGACCAAGTTGGTCTACCCGGTGGCCGTGATTGTCATGATGGCGCTGGCCTTGCCGTTTGCCTATTTGCAAGTACGGGCCGGCAGTATTGGCTACAAGGTATTTGCCGGCATCATGATGGGCATCGCGTTTCATTTCCTGAATGGCCTGTTCTCGCATCTGGGTCTGTTGAACACCTGGCCAGCCTGGGTGTCGGCCAGCGTGCCCAGCCTGCTGGCGCTGGTGCTGGCGCTGAGCTTGTTGAGTTGGGTCGATCGCGCCCGATAATGAAACTGCGTCTTGCAGCCCACACCGGTAATCTTCGCTGCGCACCCATCCTTGACACCGACGGCCTCTCAAGTCGTCAAAAGTCTCAAAATTGGTTTATGTCGCGGCCAAAAGCAACTTTTTCATCAAATATTGACGTTTGCCCTATGTTTTTCGCGATAAATCATTGGACTAGACAGTTACTTTTGATTACATTTACGCCGTTGGAGTCGTTATGCGGCTTTAGACCAGTTGTATCGAGGAGGAGGAGAGGCAGCTTTGCTGCCGTTTGGGGCGCACAGCAATGTGCGCCTTTTCTTTTGTGCGGGCGCACAGCGAACGCGCCTTTTCTTTTGTGCGGGCGCACAGCGTGCTGAGCGCCTCGCCTCGCCTCTTCGCCTGGCTCGCTCTGGCGACCTTGCTGTTCCGGTGCTGGTTCGCCTGGACCTTGCCGATCACCGGTGACGAGGCGTATTTCTATTATTGGGGTGTCAACCCGGCGCTGGGTTTTTATGATCATCCGCCCATGGTCGGCTGGTGGCTGTACGGTTTGTCGAAGTTTTCACATCACCCATTTGTGCTTCGACTGCCGAGCTTGCTGTTGCCCATCGTGCTGGCGGGAATTGCTTACCGAGTGATGCGCGGCCTCGGCAGTGGCCGGGCTTGGTTTGCAGCCTGTCTGGTTCTACTGGTGCCGTTGAACGCCTGGAATGTCGCCATCACCACCGACATACCGTTGATTTTTTTTGCCGCACTGACCCTTTGGGCCTATGTTGTTGCGCGGCAAACTGAGCAACCGCTGTATTACGCGCTTTGCGGTCTGGCTCTAGGCGGGGCTCTGCTCTCTAAATATTTTGCGGCGCTGATGGCGTTGGCATTGGCGGCACACATGCTGCTGCGCGGCGCCCGCCGTCCCTGGCTTGGTCTATTCCTGATCATCTTGTTCAGCCTGCCGGCGGCGCTGATCCAGATCTATTGGAATTCGCTGAATTGCTGGCCCAATCTGATGTTCAATCTCGTCAACCGTCACGAAAACTCCGGCTGGTCCTGGCGCACGCCCTTGCTCTATCTGGTCACGGTAGCCTATGTCGTGTCGCCGCTAGTGTTCTACTGGTTATTGAGGCCGCGCAAACAGTGGCCGGGCGCGCTTCGGCAGCAGGGTTCTCCTGACCATGAAGCCACCTCCATTGTGCTGCGACCGGCAACACAGTACGACATCGCCCGATCGATCTTCGTCTGGGTCAGTCTGTTCGGGTTCGCGGCCTTTCTCATGCTGTCGAGCGTCAAGACCATCGGCCTGCATTGGGTCGCGATCTTCGTGTTGCCCGCGCTGCTCTGGTTCGCCTGTCGTTCTGACTCGTTTCAGCAGCGCCTGACTCTGGGATTCTCGGCCGCTTTTGCGCTGCTGCACTATGCGTTAATCAGCGCCGCGTTGTTAGTACCCATCGAGCAGTTCAGCAACTGGCGCGGTTACCCGGGTTTGGTCATGACACTGGCGCCCGACAGCCTTGAGCGCGCGCTGGAGCCGTACCGCAACGTCAACGGCAAACCGCTGCGGCTGGCGTCGGATGGCTATTCGGCGGCCGTCACGATGGGCTTTAATTTGCGCGAATACATGCTGGTATTCGGCCCGGGCTCGAGTCACGCACGTCACGATGACATCCTGACCGATCTGCGCAGTTTGCAGGGCAACAATTTATTAATCATTCGAAGGGACGCGGAAGCCAAGGTCGATGACCGACGGTTTTTCGAGCGCGTCGCGACCCATCAAGTCGATGTTCGTGGCGCCCGCTTTTATCTGACGCAGGGTTTCGGCTTCAAGTACGAGCCGTACCGCGACGAGGTACTCGACCAGATCCGGCAACGTTATTACGCGGTGCCGAATTGGCTGCCGCGCGGCGCGTGTTACTTTTGCGATCGCTACTTTCCCGATCGGGCCTGTCATCGATGAACGTTCAGCAATTGCGTTGTGTCCGCGAAGCGGTTCGTCAGAATTTCAATCTGACTCAGGCGGCGCAGGCGCTCGGCACCTCGCAACCGGCGCTCTCGAGAGCGATACTGGAACTTGAGTCCGAGCTCGGTGTCGAGATATTCAATCGTCACGGCAAACGTATTCTCGGTCTGACCGAACCCGGCAAGGCGATCCTCACGCGTGCCGAGCGCGTGTTGGCAGAGATGACTTCGATTGAACGAGTCAGTGCCGATTTTCGGGCGCGCGACATCGGTGAATTGCGGATCGCCACCACCCACACGCAGGCGCGTTATGTCTTGCCCGCCGTCGTCCGGGAGTTCCGCAAGCGCTACCCGGCCGTGCGGATTATCTTGCTGCAGGGTAGCCCGAAACAAATCGTTCAGTTTTTGCTGGATCGCGAAGTCGATTTCGCGATTGCCACCGAAGTCGCCGATGATCTACCCGAGGTGCTGACCGTGCCGGCCTTCGAATGGGAGCATGTCGTGCTGGTGCCGGCAAAACATGCTCTGCTCAATGAAGAACTTTCGCTGCGATCGCTGGTACGCTACCCGATCATTACTTACGTCGAGGAGTTTACCGGCCGACGCCGTATCGACCAGGCGTTCGCGCGGCAGGGCTTGACGCCCGACGTGGTCATTGCAGCGATCGACTCGGACGTCATCAAGACCTACGTTGCGCTCGGCGTTGGCGTCGGTATCATGGCCAGCATGGCGTACGATGCTAAACGCGATCGCGGTCTGGTCGCGCTACCGGCCGGGGCGCTGTTCGGGCCAAATTGTACGCGGCTGGCGTTGCGCAAGGACGCCTATCTGCGCGGCTTTGCGCTAGCCTTCATCGAACTATTCGCGCCCGGTGTTGATCTGGGCAGCATGAAATTTCTTCAGAAAGGCGGCACCTTATGAAAGTCTCCGAACCACTGTCGGCGGTGGCACGAGCTCAAGCACAGGCCTCGGTATCGGCACCGATACCTGTGCTGGGTCTGCATCACTGGGCTTATCGCTGTCGCGACGCCGAAGAAACTCGCGTCTTTTATGAAGATCTGCTGGGCCTGCCGCTGGCCCATATCATTCGCTCCGACATCGTGCCTTCGACGGGTGCCTATTGCCCTTATGTGCACATCTTCTTCAAGCTCGAGGATGGCTCGTTCGTAGCGTTTTTCGATCTGGGCGATGACCTGGCCAGCGACCCATCACCGAATACGCCGATGTGGGTCAATCACCTGGCATTGCGGGTCTCGTCGGTCGATACCTTGCTGGCCGCCAAGCGCCGGCTCGAGGCGGCGGGCGTGGAAGTGGTCGGCGTGACCGATCACCACATTATTCAATCGATTTATTTCTTTGACCCGAACGGCATCCGGCTCGAGCTGACCACGCCCACCGTGACGCCTGAATACATGTCCGAGGCGCAGCAGCGGTCCCGCGCCGAACTGAACGAATGGAGCGCTATCAAAGCAGCGCGGCGTGCCAGCGGTGAACTTCAGCCTACCGGTCAGCATATTGTTCGAGCCCATTCCGACCCGGCATTTGGCAAAGTGGCGTAGGCGACGGGCAGGCGCAGAGCAGCAAAGAAGCGGAGTAACAATTGACCGATATCGGGAAAATAGCGGTAGTGGGCGCGGGCGCCATCGGTGGCGTCATTGCGCTACGGCTGGCAAAGGCCGGGCATCAGGTTTCGCTGGTCGTTCGCGGTGAAAATCTGCGCGCGATTCAGGCGCATGGACTCAGCGTCACGAGTCGTCTGAAGTCGGCCTCAGGTGAATGGCGTGAGACCGAGGACTGCGTGCGTCTGAAAGCGGTGTCGGATCCGGCCGAACTCGGGCCACAGGATGCCGTCATCATTGCCACCAAGGGACATAGTATTCCGGGCCTGTTACCGACGCTCAAGCCGTTGCTCGATGCGCAGACGATGGTGGTGCCCGCCATCAATGGGCTGCCTTGGTGGTATTTTTACTGCATGGGTGGCCCGAACGACGGTCGGGTACTTCACAGCGTTGATCCGCAGGGCGACATGTTCGAGCAACTCGATTGCCAGCATATCGTCGGCTGTGTGGTCTATATTGCGTCGGAGTTGGTCGCGCCCGGCCGCGTTAATCACACCCATGCGAATTCATTGATCTTTGGTGAGCCATCGGGCGAAAAATCGGCGCGCATCGAGCGGTTGGCGAACTGGTGGCAGGGCGCCGGTATGGAGGCACGGATCTCGAGCGATATCCGCAACGATATCTGGGTCAAACTGACCGGTAATCTGGCGTTCAACACGGTTGCCGCGATCACCGGCTGCAACATCAGTGAGATCGTGCGCGACCCGCAGCTTATGCTTTGTGTGCGCTCGCTGCTCGAGGAGTGCCTGAGCGTAGCGCACAGCACAGGCATCAAACCGGATATCACCGTCGACCGGCGAATCGAGATGGCCGGCAAAATCGGCGCCGTCCGGCCTTCAACCTTGCAGGACTTCGAGGCCGGTCGGCGCCCGGAATTGGAGGGACTGCTGGGCTGCGTCATCGAGCTGGCTGAATGGGGCGGCATTCCGGTGGCGACGATGCGCAACATTTATGCGCTGGCGATCGCAAAAGCCCGCCACGAAGGATTACTGGGCTAAGGGAAAGCGCTTCACGAGGAATTACTGGATTAAACTTCAAAGATGAATGACGTCAAATATCAGCAGCCGACGGCCGAAAAACCGTCGTCCGGGAGCGGCTACGAATTGCCGTCCTATGCGTTTGTGGTGCCGCCGGAAATGCAAGCGGTGCAGACGACTACCGCCGCCGGTGGCAAGGTCTATCCGGTAGTCGTGGTGGGCGGTGGCTTGAGCGGCTTGACGGCGGCCTGTGATCTGATGCAGCGCGGTGTCGAAGTCGTGCTGATTGATGAAGACAATACCGTCGGTGTGCGAGGCGCCTCCAGCCGAGGTATTTGTTATGCCCAGAAAAGTCTCGAGATATTCAAGCGGCTGGGTATTTACCACCGGATCAAGGACAAGGGCGTGGCTTGGTCGGTTGGCCGTACCTTGGCCGGCGACGATGAAGTTTATTCATTCGACATGGCCAAACAGTCGACCAGCAATTTGTCGTTGCAGCCACCGTTCATCAACATTCAGCAGTTTTACATCGAGTGGTTCCTGGTCGATCGAATCAACGAACTCGATCCGGCGCTGATTCGCTGGCAGAACCGCCTGGTCAGCATTTCGCAAACCGACGAATTGGTTCGCCTCGAGGTGGAGACGCCGGCTGGCCGTTATGTCATGAACGCGCAATGGGTCATTGACTGTACCGGCCTGCACAGCCCGATTCGCGAGTCGTTCGGTCTGAAGACGAATCGCGCTGATGGCACCGATCGCTGGTGCATTTCCGATGTCAAGTTCCAGGATCAGAAGCCGATCGAGCGTTGGACCTGGATCGAAGCAAAGTTCAATGATCAACGCGCCGTCTGGCAGCATCTGATGGCCGATGACGTTTGGCGCCTCGACTATCAGATGGCACCCGACTCTGATCCGGAATACATCAGCAGTCCTGAAGTGGTCGCCGATCGCTTGCGGCAACATCTCGGCGACGACGTCAAGTTCGAGCTGATCTGGGTCGGCCCCTATGGTTATCGCAGCCATCTGATGGAAACGCTCCGACACGGCCGGGTACTGTTTGCCGGTGATGCTGCTCATGTCATGAATCCGTTCGGTGCGCGCGGTGGCAACAGCGGTATCCAGGACGCCGATAACCTCGGCTGGAAGCTCGCGCTGGTGCTGGCCGGCAAGTCAGGCTCGGCACTGGTCGACAGCTATCATGACGAACGTCATGAAGGCGCCGAGGTCAATGTCGCGATCACCAATCGCACCGCCCGTTTTCTGGCGCCGCGCACACCGGTTGAGCAGATGATCCGTAACTCGGTCATCGATCTCGCGCGTCGTTACCCGTTCGCCCGTACTCTCGTCAACACCGGCCGGCTATCGACGCCGAGCACTTACACCCGTTCGGCCATCAACGTCGGTGACGGTGGCGGCCTATCGATCCAGAACATGCCCTTGCCTCGGTTCGACGATCTGATCGGCGTCATGGCTCAGGCGCAGGGCAACCTGTTGATCATCGCCCCCGATGTCAACACGGCATCCTCGGTCGAAGCGAAACGATTGGCGAGTGAATATCCGGTGCGTTTTGCACTGCTCGGCGGCACGCCCGGCGGTTGGATCGGCATTGAAGACACCCAAGGCAAGCTGGCGGCAACGCTCAAATTGAGCACCGGTAAACTGGCGATCATGCGCCCCGATCTGCACTTGGCCGGTATCGTCAGTGCCGGTCAACTGGAGTCAAAACTTCGGCAGATGCATATGCTGAAGGTTAACCCGAAGGCCACTGCAAAGACGGCGAGCGCCCGGCATGCACACTGAGCCGAAACCGCGCACTGAGCCGAACCTGCGCACTGAGCCGAACCTGCGCACTGAACCGAATCTGCAAGATGCCGATGGCTTCTACACGCAATTGGTCGAGGCGCATGAAGGCCTTGACGAGCGGCAGAGCTTCGAGCTGAACTCGCGGCTAATTTTCCTGCTTGCCAATCAGGTTGGCGGCGCCGAGGTGCTCAGTGCCTGCATTGCGGCCGCTCAAGCCGCCAGGCACAATCCCGCGACAGCCTTGAATAGCGGACTGTCGGCCGAAGCCAATTCATCGCATATCGTAAAGTGATTCTTGCCGGGCATGGCAATATCACCGGCGAAGTTCTTGCGCCACTGCTTGCCGATCAATTCGTTCTGCCTCAGAAATTCGCTGCTTTCATCACCACCGACGCTGGTCAGTAGTGGCGCATTGACTTTCGGCTTCATGTAGGCCGGACTCAGCAGGGCGACACTGGCGGCATCGAGATGCAGATCGTCATTCAGGAATTTGGCGCGACGAATCGGCTCCAGGTCATAAACACCGCTGATGGCGACGCCACCCTTGACCAGGTCGGCCGGCAGGTCAGGAGCATAGAACGCCCAACGGGTACACATCATCATCGCCGTCAGATGTCCGCCGGCTGAGTGACCACCGACGTAAATGCGTGAGCGATCGTAGCCGTACTTGCCGGCATTACGGAACAACCAAGCCAGCGCCCGCACGTTTTCCATCACGATATCTTCGATTTTCACTTTTGGTGCCAGCGAATAATTGACCACCGCTACCGACACTCCGGCCGACACCAGCGCAGGTGCAACAAATGTGAAGTCCGATTTGTCGAGCGAGCGCCAGTAGCCACCGTGAATAAATACAAAAAGCGGCGCGCCTTCCTTTTGTGCGGGGAAAAGATCGAGCCGCTCAGCGCTACCGTCGCCGTACGGTAAATCATAAAGCGCCGCAAACCGCCGCCGCAGCGATTTCGAAGCCGCTGCCCAACCCGAGATGATGTCGGCAGCTTCCGGAACCAGCAGACGATTGTTGTAGGCCTTGTTACAGAATGCCGGCGTCAAATTCGGTGTTTTTGTCATGAGTGCGCTCTTATGGAATTTTTAATAGTATGCACCATCGCGATTTTGGTACCATTTCTCTTATCGGGGATGTAGCTCAGATGGGAGAGCGTCGCGTTCGCAATGCGAAGGTCAGGAGTTCGATCCTCCTCATCTCCACCAGAAACAAGAAGGCCACCCGCAGGGTGGTCTTTTTGTTTCTGCTTGCTGCCGGAGGATCGAACTCCTGACCGAGAGGGCGAGCGCGGGCATGAGACAGTTGCTGCGGACTGCTCAGCTTAATTCCGTCGAGACCGGTTGTCCGAACTTCAACAAATTTCCATGCGGGTCGATGACGTACAGCTCGCGCATATCCCATTCGCAATATTGGGGTGCGTCGAGCCGAACACCTCGGCCCAGAAATTCCCGGTACAGTGCGTCAACGTCGGTGACCCGCAAGTAGCAAGAGGTGTTCTCGGCAATCAGGCGCTGCGAGCATGGCCAGAAGTGAATCTCGGCGCCGTCGCGCGAGACGATCGCATAACG
>JANLTP010000067.1:0-2723 GCA_031363055.1 Burkholderiales bacterium
CAAAACCCGATCATCGGGCTCGGGCCACCACGCGCTGTCCACTGAATGATCGTCCGCTCGCAACGGCCGCAGCCAGCGGCACCGGGGAGCACGATGACCCTTCTTCAACGCGACCGTCTGCAGTCAGCGATCGGCATAAGCTCTCGGCAACAGCCACGGCATGCACCCCAACATCCGCAATAACGCGGTACCGCCCTACGCCGAGGCGTCAATCACGAGTCCTGGGCGAAGGATCATCCAGGACAAGCTCGACTGTGTGAGCCTTTCGTCCGCAATTGCCTTGTTTCGAAAAACTCAGCCGATGAATCCGGTTTGGCGGCAATCGCGGAGATTTGGTTGAAGCGCTCTGGCGGCGTTGACGATGACGTCGACTTCGCACACATACGACTGCAATGCAGCGGACGTGGTGAGCTTTGCGATGTCGGCGCAAATTCATGGGATGGGTGGAAGCAGCCGCTGGCAAGGCACCGGGTTTCAGCGGCGATGGTATCTATTCGTTTTATGGCACTGAAGACTTCGAGGCCCATACGGCGTTGAACTCCGGAAAAAACCGGACTACCTTCGCACTAATTTCCGCAAGATCCGTCGATAAGCCTCAAGTGCTGGCAGATCTGAGCAGCGAACGAGGAAAGCTCGAAGTTTTGCGGGTCGTCGTGGCCGTCGGATATACCGTTATCGAGTACGGCATGGAACAACGGAATCATCCAGGAACCGCGTCGGACACTGGCGGCAATATAGGCCAAGGCCAATCGATTCATTTGGATTTCAGAGAATCCGGGGGTCTGGGCGATCAGATCGTTGATGCAAGTACCGTCGGGGCGTTTAACCGGCATTCCTGGCTTGCGCTCAGCAACTCGCAACTGGACGTTTTCAATATGCAGAAAGAGTCCCCGGGTTGCAGTGCCAAACTTGCTCTCAAGTTTGGTGGCGCGCCACGGTGTCGCAAAGGTACGACCTTGCGGCGCAATTAGCTTTCCGTCGCGAGTCAGGAACAGGTGCGCGTCCTTGCTGTTCGACCAGGTACTTAACCGGTTCCAAGTCGCATCCGGGTGATCGGCCCGCGCGAATTCACCGTTATCGACGCAAACGTTGTTGCTGGTGTCGTGGATAACGAAATACCTGGCGAAGGGCCGCTCGCCGCCTTCGGCGCGCGAAATCGGAGCATTTGTCGATCCACCCAGCGCGTCTGTTGGAATCGATAGTGTTGTCAAGTACTGGTCGAGCTGCGCGGCGGTGGCGCTGACCTTGTTGCCGATCAGGCTTTGCAGCGGCATCGGCAACGACGACAGCTTGGGCGCAAGCACGGCGCCCTTCTGGACCGGCCGCAACAGACAAAGTGCCTGCTCGATCGGGGTGCCCAAAAAACTCAAAGTGTTTTGGTCAAAGCCGCAGCCGACCGGCGCCGTAACCGCATCTTGAACAACCGCACAGAACAAAACAAGGAAGGTCAGCGGCAAAACCGTCATCTTGCCAACGCGAAGTGAGCGACGTAAGCAACCTACCCGCATTTTATCGCCCCCTTGAAGCTTGAAAATCAGAGGTCTAACCGCCAACAAAGTATTGCAAAAATCGGTGTGATTGTCTATCTACCCAATTCTGGGGATGCTTCGCTTGTACCGCTGCGCTACGATAGACAGAGATCGGCGACATTTGGTTCGTCGCCGATCAAGAAATCTTGAATTGTGAAGTCCTGCGCAGACTGTTTGGAGGCCAAACAACATGGCGCTTGTCCTGAGAGTCGTCACAATCGCCCTAGCCACGCTCCTGTGCGCGTGCACGAGCCTTGTACCCTATCGCACAATCGAGGCCAACGCGACGATCGACTGCGGTGCAAACTCCGACGGCCAGGTGTCGCTCGATTGCAGTGAACGCGTCCTCGAGCGCGCGCCGTCGTACGACCTGTTGTTCGTCGAATTTGACGACCAGGGCCTGCAATTTCCATCAGAACGGTTCGGCAAGCCTGCCGCGTTTCAAATCGAGAGCGCGATCGACCGCCTAAAGTTGCTTGCCGCCGATCACAAAGGCTTGAGTGTTGTGGTCTTCGTACTCGGCTGGAATCACAACGCGTCGAGCGATGACGACAATGTTAAGAACTTTCGAAGGCTGCTGCACAATGCCGCCCTGATTGAGCGCGCTGACTCGTCGGGCTACCGGGTTGTCGGTTTGTACGTTGCCTGGCGCGGACTTTCCAGCACCCTCGGCCCGCTGAAATACCTGTCGTTCTGGGCCCGTAAGAGCGCGGCGCTGCACGTCGCCCAAGGGTCGTCGCGCGAATTATTCTCTCGCCTGCGCGGCTTTAAGTGCGCGCAGAACGCCAAAGCCGGACTGCCCGGCTGCAACGAAACCGCGTCAGGCGCCCGCCCAAAAGTTCAGACGCTGATGATCGGCCACAGTTTTGGCGGGCTGGTGTTATTTAACGCCGTCTCTGGCGCCTTGATCGAAAGCCTTACACATGCCCAGGACAGCGGTGATCCCGCCGGTCCTTCGCAGCGCTACGGCGATATGGTCGTCCTCTTGAACCCGGCGTTTGAGGCCACCCGTTATACGCCGCTGCATCGAATAGCAACCCTGCGCAAGTACTACCGATATCAGGCACCCCTAATGGTTTCGATTACGACCACGGCCGATCAAGCCACTGGCAAAGCGTTTCCTTTCGGCCGATTCATCAACGGTATCTTTGAGAGGGTCACCAGCGACGAGGAAGACACGGCCAACACCAATAC